>JBMHCE010000019.1:0-76864 GCA_049890075.1 Chitinophagales bacterium | reverse complement strand
TAGGGTATACGGTGCGACAGGTTATTCTTGTTAATCTAGTCCTTCCATCGATTACAGTTATTCTTTGGTTATCGGTCCTTTCATCAACCTCTATTCAGTTAGATCAAGCGATGAACGGAAACATCTTTAACATGATTCAATCATCCGGAAATCCCGGAGATGCCTTGTTTAGCATCTTTGATGGACTGCCGTTGGCGACCATTACGGGACTTATCTTGTTACTCACAGCCTTTTTATCTTATGTCACGGCAGCAGATTCCAATACATCGGCTATGAGCGGACTCTGTTCGAATGGTATCTCTCCTGAAAGTCCGGAGCCCAAGCTATGGCTTAAAGTCGTATGGGGCGTTTTGGTGGGTACGGTAGCCTTAACACTTCTTGTATTCTCAAGTATTGATGGAATACGCATTATGTCAAATATTGGGGGTATACCAGCCTTGTTTATCTGTTTGCTAGTAGTCGTCGGTCTAATCAAACTCTTGCTTAATCCGAAGGCCGCAACATTTGAAGAAGAAGTCGCCTAAAAAGTAAGACATTTGTACGCATGATAAAAGCAGTAATATTCGATTTGGACGGCTTACTCATTAACTCGGAGCCGATATGGAAGCGCGTAGAGATAGATGTCTTTAGTCGTCATGGAATGCCTGTGACAGAAAAAGACTTAATGCAATCGGTAGGCCTTCGAATAGATGAGGTCATAATGCATTGGGCTCAGCATTTTAATGTGGAGGTTGATCGCGATGAAATCCAAGCGGAAGTGCTGTCTAAAATGCAAGAAGCAATTATCAAAGAAGGGTTAGCCAACAAAATGCCTGGAGTAGATGAAGTGTGTGCCTATTTACAGGATCAACAAATCCCGATGGCAGTCGCCTCGTCATCCCATTTAGCGCTTATTCAAACGGCGGTGGAGATCCTTGGGTTAAAAAAGTACATGCGCGTCATCTATTCGGCAGAATTTGAATCCCATGGAAAACCCCATCCAGGAGTCTTTTTGGCTGCGGCAGACTACCTCCGTGTGGATCCACTTCAATGCCTCGTTCTCGAAGATTCTGTGAATGGTATGATTGCAGCCAAAGCAGCGCGTATGGCCTGTGTTGTCGTTCCTGCTAAGGATGAGATGGATCGACCCGAGTGGGGCTTAGCCGATGGAGTGCTTCCAAGCTTGGAGGGGCTGATGGAATTGGTAGAAAACCTCGAAGAGTAAACAATCTAAGGCTTACTTATTTAGATCATTTTTCCATTGCTGGATAAGAATCAATGCATCAAGCGGAGTTAGCGAGTCAACATCAAGTTCGTTAAGTGTATCGCCGAGTTTTTTGAGTCCTGGGTGTTCTGGACTAAACATCGTGAGTTGCATGGCGCTGGGCTGCTGAATCACGACAGGATCTTCTGATGCACGTTGTCCTTCAAGCTGTGCTAAAATAACCTTAGCCCGCGTAATTAATTCTTGTGGTATACCCGCTAACTGGGCGACATGTATTCCAAAGCTGTGCGCGCTTCCACCGGGAATCAAGTTTCTTAGGAAGAGAATATTATCCTTCACTTCCTTAATCTCAATATGATAATTCTGGATGCGCTCAAACTCATCGGCCAATTGATTGAGCTCATGATAGTGGGTGGCAAACAAGGTCTTTGGCTTACTTGAATGCTTATGCAGGTATTCTGCGAGCCCCCAAGCAATGGATACGCCATCAAAGGTTGAGGTACCTCTTCCAATTTCATCAAGCAGGATCAGGCTGTGATCGTCAATCTGATGGAGAATTCGAGCGGTCTCAGTCATCTCGACCATAAAGGTCGATTCTCCCCGAGCTAAGTTATCACTTGCTCCAACGCGACTAAAAATGCGTGTGGTAATGGCGATGTCTGCTTCTTTTGCAGGGACATAGCATCCAATGTGAGCGAGAAAAGTTATGAGTGCAGTTTGCCTAAGGACGGCTGATTTACCCGACATATTGGGACCGGTAATCATCATGATTTGACAACTCGTTCGGTCAAGGCGCACCGAATTGGGTACATAGGTCTCGTTATGGGGAAGGCAGGCTTCAATAACCGGGTGGCGTCCCTCTTGAATGTGAATTGCATTTCCAGTATGTACCGTTGGCTTACAATAATTTTTATCGCTAGCTAATTGACCAAAACCCCGATATACGTCTAATTCAGCAACAACTGCAGTCGTGCTTAACCAAGCTTTGACATAGGCTTGAGCTGTATCTACCAATTGGCGGAAGAGTTGGGACTCAAGCTGCTCGATTTCATGGCTGGCTTTAAGAATTTTTTCTTCAAACACTTTGAGCTCTTCGGTAATGTATCGCTCACTACCGGTTAAGGTTTGTCTTCGAATCCAATCCTCAGGCACTAAGTCTTTGTGGGTATTGCGCACTTCGATGTAGTAGCCAAAGACATTGTTAAAGCCGATTTTTAGAGAGGTTATTCCTGTAGCATCGGCCTCCCGCTGGCGGATTTCTTCAAGCTTGGCCTTGCTGTTTTGTGCGATTTCTTTCCATTCATCGAGTGCTGGATTAATCCCTTGTAGAATCACCGGGCCCTTTTGCCAGTTTACAGGCACTTCAGGGTCAATGGTCTTATTGATTTCTTCTGCTAAGGCAGTACATGGATTAATTCGCGCAATGCTTTCCTTAAATACAGTATGCTTGGATTGGCTCAGGCAATCTTTGATTTCTTGCAGGGTGGCACTGGCCGAAGCAAGCTTTAGCATATCCCTTGGCGTTACTCGATTGGAAGGTATTCTACTGCCCAAACGCTCGATATCATTGAGGCTTGCAAGCAATAAGGTAATCTTTTCTCTGAGTGGCTCATCCTCAACGAATACGGCTACTTGTTCAAGTCGCTGGTCAATTTGCGCCTTGTCTATGAGTGGAAATGTAAAGAAGCTTCGAAGCTTCCTGGCGCCCATTGGACTAACACAATGGTTAATAACCTCAAATAAACTTTTTCCATCAACATGGGGCGAATACAGAATTTCAAGGTTGCGCATCGTAAAGTCATCCAAATGCATACGTGAATCAGCATACAGTCGGTGAATAGACTGACATTGGCCAAGATTAGGATGCTTGCTTTGATGGAGATAGTCGATGATAACACCGCATACCATGATTAAGTCATCTTCTCCTTCAAGCGAAAAGGCTTTGAGGTTTTTGGTGCCGAAATGGTCGAGTAGTTTTCTTTCTCCACTGGATGCATCAAACAACCAATCATTTAGAGGATAGACATAGAATTGCTGGCCAAAAGTGGTTTCAAAGAGGGTATGCTGGTCCTTGGATACCAGGATTTCTGCAGGGGACGTGCTATCTAAAAGACTCTGGATGTAGCCTAAATCCCCTGATGTCACATAAAACTCTCCTGTGCTAATATCTACGAAAGCCAAGGAGGCCTTTTGTTTGTCAAGATGAATGGCAGCGAGATAGTTGTTTTCTTGCGATTCAAGAAGATCTTCTCCTAATGTAATTCCTGGAGTAATCATCTCGGTCACGCCACGACGTACAATCTTTTTGGCTTTGGAAGGTTCTTCAAGTTGCTCGCATATTGCAACGCGACAACCCGCTTTAACCAGCTTGGGTAAGTAGGTCTTTAAGGCATGGTGGGGAAATCCCGCCAAGGCCGTTTCACTTGCTGACCCATTGTTTCTTTTGGTCTCAACAATACCTAGCACTTTAGCGGCCCGCTTAGCATCCTCACCAAAAGTCTCATAGAAGTCACCCACCCTAAAAAGGAGTATGGCATCAGCATATTGAGCTTTAATCTGCCCATATTGCTTCATTAATGGCGTAACTTTCTTTTCTTTGGCCATAGTATAAATGTACGCTTCACATCACGTGTTTTCAATAGCTTAAAAGGGTTATATGAACATAAGTAAAAAGACGATTCAAGAATTAGCCATCGAACACAAGGCGAGACCACGTGCTGAGCGCTCGATTAGGGTATTATTGGATAATGTGCGAAGTGGGCATAATGTAGGGGCTATTTTCCGTACGTCCGATGCCTTAGCCATTGAAAAAGTCTATCTCTCAGGAATATGTCCTAAGCCCCCTCATAAGGAGATTCGAAAGTCTGCTATAGGTGCAGAACAAGAGGTTTCTTGGGAATATCTAAGCCAAGATGATACTATCGATGCGCTAAAGACCCTAAAACAAGAGGGATTTACCATTCTTGCTCTTGAACAATGCCACCAGTCCATTAATCTTCATGATTTTAAGGCGCCTGACCAATCATTACTCATCGTCGGTAACGAGGTGGATGGTATACGCCCTGACCTACTTGCACTATGTGACCAAGCTTTGGAAATTCCTCAATACGGAATCAAGCATAGTTTAAATGTCAGCGTCTCTGCCGGTATTGCTTTATGGCACTTACGGTCTGCTTAAACTATTCTACTCGTAAAAGGTCACATTCTCCTCACAGACATTGACTTCGTAAAGCTCAACTTCTTCCTCATCGGCAAATACTGCTTTAAAATCCCAGATGCACTCATCATAGCCCACGAGATCTACAGTAAATTCATCTCCAGCCAATAAAACGTCTTCTCCAAGGACATCCTCTTCCCATGAATCAGACGATTGTGGAGACATGTAGAGGTACCATATATCTACTGACGTATTGTTGGATATATCGACATAGAGTCCATCAATTGAGCAGTCCACATCATATCCATAGAAATTGACGTCTTCTAGGCAAACATTAACGCCCATATCAATTTCTTCATCATCAGTTGCATAGACGGCTTTAATATCAAACAAACATTCTTCATAGCCATAGAGATTGATTTTGATGGATTCGCCGGCCAATAAAACATCTTCATCTAATACATCTTCTTCCCAATCCCCTGAAGATTCTGGTGAAACATAGAGGTAAAAGATGTCACAATCAGAGGAGTTTGTAATGGTGACATAGAGATCTTTTGAAGGATTATCTTCTGCTACCGGTTCAATGTCTTTAGCAAACATGGTAGAGGTGCAGCATACGATCAAAACGATTGTAAATAGGGATTTCATGGTGTTCATAGTATTAAATTTTATTAGAGAAATTAGTTGGTTAGCGGCACAATATCAACCCTGCGATTGATTGCGTTATATGGTGAATTCGTCTCCTTGTTTCCAATGATTATGGGTTGAAAAGTCGACTCATCGATTTGGTAGTTTTCTGATAGATGATTAATTACAGATTGAATGCGCTCTGAAGCAAGCTTATCATTAATCAGGGCATCGCCAGTCGCATCGCAGAATCCTCTTACTTCCCATGATACATCTGGAAAATCTTTGATGGTCATGGCAATGGTCAATAGCTCATCATGGTATGATGTGAGAATCGTGCTCGCATTAAACTCAAAGTAAATGGAGGGTAAGCGATTTCCTATACCAATGCTTGATCCACCATCGGTTTGAATCGGAATGCCTTGAAAGTTAACAACGCTTCCTGCAGGCGTATTACTTGCTAAATCTTTATGGTTGGGTACACCATCTTTGTCGTCGTCCAATGCTCGGCCAAACTCATCCACCTCCACTTGATAATCGCTAAACGGCTCAAGATCAGCATCATCTGGAATGCCATCATTATCTGAATCTCGTAGCGTCCCATCAGGATTTACTGGACTGCCTTCAGCAGTTTCCGTGTCGCGATCAAAATAATCGGAAACACCGTCTCCATCTACATCTGATTTTAAACGGTTCATGTCTTGATTAAGGGCCTCTATATCATCAAGCACGGTTTGTATAGGTTGAACCCATTCCATGTGTTCCTTCCCATTTCCCCTTTTGCCAAGCTTAAGGGTGAGGTTTATGTCTAGGTTGCTGTAGTGATCGTTGCGTTTTTGGCCGGGAAAATCATATACAAAGCCATCAAGGTTATCCCCAAATAGGTAGTTTATGCCGTATTCAAAACCAAGGTCTAGCATTTTGGAAAGCTTAAACTTAGTCCCAAAACCGACGGGTAAGACGACTTGAGAGGTCGCCTCAAGCTGAAGAGGAGTACTGCGTAGGCTTGAGATTGGATTGTCATCTAAGTCATAGAAGCTTGGTGCGTACCAGGCCATAGCCAACCCGCTAAACAGATAAAAGCTGAACTTTCTTTCCCTCATTACTTGGCCGGCTGCCTTGGCGTGTAAGTGCCGGTTCATGCTAAAGGCACTGTTGCTAACATTCCAATACACATGAATGCCTGCTTGCGTTACAGGACTTGAAAAATAGTAACCATCTCCTAGTCCGCTAGCTATGATATCAGTAAGGTTGCGATTGCGTTGGACAAGGGAGTCAATCACTCCTTGCACACGGCTGTGCTTGATTTCTGCACGCAGTCCAAAACCCGCGGAAAACATCTTTGTAGCCCGAATAGAAAGGCTGTATTGGTTTTCATTTCTTGGCAGTCGAGCTCCAAAAATATTTCGATAGCGAACATCAGTTCCCGGATGGGCGAGTCCAAATCCTAGCGATACATTCCAGGTTCTGTAGGGGTTAACCGGGTCAACGTCAATACGTTGAATGGTATTGAAGCTGTAGTCTGGGCCTGTGTTCCTCGATAGTTCTTCCGATTGTGCATAGAGCACATGATGTGCGAGCAATCCTGTAATAAAAAAGATGGTGAGGTGTCTCATAACTATGATGTCTTATCAATGTACGATTTTTGACAAGGATTTAATGAGTGTTTCAGAGGTCTTTCCAAAGACAGGGTGGCTAAAATTAGGTTCAGCCTCCTGCATAAGTTTCAGGCTAAACAACCTTTTGTGGTGCCATGGATGGGGTATGGTAAGGTTGGGAAGCTGCACGATGTGCTGGTCATAAAAGAGAATATCGATATCGAGCTCTCTGGCGTACCACTTGGACCTTGGCTGCCTTCCACATTCAACCTCTATTCTTTTAAGGTTTTCGAGAAGTTTAGATGGCTCAAGCCTTGTCTTTACTGTCCATATTTCATTATAAAAGATGGGTTGATCCTTATAGCCCCAAGGTTGTGTCTTGTGACATGCAGTGCGGTGTAGAATCTGGCCACATCGTTCAGAGACTAAATCATAGCCACGATCGATTTGCGCTAAGGGATTGCCTAGATTGGATCCCACCAAAAGAAAAGATATTATCCCTGTATCTTGGAGCATAAACCAAATATAGCGTTATGTCAATACAAGGGAAATCAACTGGGTTTTGGCGGTCTGTAGGCCCTGTAATGGTGGGAAACATGCTTTCCCGATTACTATCTGTTTTATTCGTTGTTGTTTTGATCGTCATGGTGCTGCTACTGAGAAGTTGTGGTGCAGAAAGCCCAGTTAAGGAGGGAAGCTTCCTCGTGTTAGATATCACAAAAGAGTGGTCTGAGAATACCGCTACTCCAGGTAGCCTCGGTGCAGTTTTTGATGCCCAGGCCAACGTAGGATTACACGACATGCTGCGACTTATTGATTCGGCAAGTAATGATGATCGAATTGCAGGAATTATACTTAAGGTGGGGGATTGCCCCAACGGGTATGCTTCAATACGTGAAGTGCGGCGGGCGCTAGAGCGTTTTCAAGAAAAAGGCAAGGAAGTTTTCGCCTACGGTGATGTAGTGACCCAGCGAGGGTATTACTTGGCATCCGTGGCTAATCGATTTTCAATGAATGCTGAAGGCTATGTGTTAATGAGGGGGTTTGGTGCGGAGCTGACCTATTTTGGCGAGTTACTGCAATCCAAGCTGAACATGGATATTCAAGTTTTTCGTCCGGATGACAATGCCTTTAAGAGTGCTGTAGAACCCTTCGTGCAAAATCAATCAAGTCCGGAAAACAAGGCGCAGTATCGCGAGATCTTGCAAGGAATGTATTCCGTGTACGCAGAAGATGTAGCTGCTTCTCGCAAGATCCAGGCAGGTGCATTGGATAGCGCTTTTGATCAACTTACCCTACGTAATCCTAGAGCACTGCTCGCGGCTTCTCTCCTTGATGCTGTCGAGCCAAGGTTTGCTTTTGAGGATTATATCTTGTCTAGCACTGGGAAAGACGAAGAAGAAGTCCAAGAAGTAAGCCTTGGGCAATACTACACCGATAAAATTCTTGCCGTTGACGAGGAAGAAGAGGAACATATTGCTATCGTGTACGCTCAAGGATCAATAGTTGATGGAAAGGGTAGCAGAGAGGAAATAGGAGGAGATAAGTTTGCTGATATTTTTAATACTCTTCGAAAGAATGAAAAGGTAAAAGGAGTTGTGCTGCGTATCAATAGTGGAGGGGGGAGTGCCCTTGCTAGTGAAGTGATGTGGCAGGAGATTAATGCCTTATCAGAGGTTAAGCCACTAATTATCTCCATAGGAGATGTAGCCGCTTCAGGAGGGTACTATATGGCTTGTGGTGGGGATTACATTTACTCAGAATCTAATGCTATCACGGGTTCTATAGGCGTATTTGGAATTATTCCCAATGTAACTGTACCGCTTGAAGAATATCTAGGTGTTACGACCGATACTATTTTGCTGCATGACCATGCGACCATGAATGGCATCACACAGCCCTTTTCCGACTTTGAACGTGATGTGATCCAAGATGGCGTTAATTCAACTTATGATTTGTTTTTAACTAGGGTCTCTGGGGGGCGATCTATATCGATGGATCGTGTACGCGAAATTGCCCAAGGTCGAGTGTATACAGGACGCCAAGCCCTTGAGATTGGATTGATTGATGAAATAGGCGGATTAGATCAGGCATTAAGCCATTGCATTAAGGAAGCAGAACTGGATGAGAATGTCTCTCTAAAAGCCTATCCTGGAAAAGAAATCGATGGCTTGAGCTTACTTATGAATTCACAAGACTTAGAAGATGAGGTAAAGCTTGTTGAGTCTATCGGAGATTATGTCTCAAGTACTTTACCTTTTATGATTCATCACAAGATTCCTCAAAAGAATGTCTACATGATGATGCCCGTCCTAATCGACGTGGAATAGATTCAACTTGGCGGTTGTCTACAGCTTTCTTGCTGTAAGGTTATGTTTGGCAATTAGGTCATCATATTGCCTTACAGGATCATGTAGCAAAAAGTACCCTCCGCCACCAGCACCACAGAGCTTCATGGCATTTCCTGTAGCCAAGACTTCGTCCCAAAGGCCTTGAATGGTTTCTGGAATTAGCCAAGACATATCGCGACGTTGAAGCACGCTCAGGCGATGCAAAGATTCTTGGATATTAATAGGACTAGTGGGGTTTGCGGTAAAGGACTGAGCAAGTGCATTGGATACCTCAACCATTTCATCCCATCCCTTCATCTGTTTGCGCTCCATCTGAAAACGTGCTACCAGTGATTTTGTATTTCGTGCTATACCACTGTCGATTAAAACACAATCATCTGTAAAGGCAGCAATTTTGTCTTCATTCACTGCATGCAGCGTCTTACCTTGGAACAACCAGCTTTGCTTTGAAAACGAAACCCAAGGGTCAATTCCTGAACTTTTTCCGTGGAAGAAACTCTCCATTTGCGCAAGGCGTTTCCTCGTCTCATTTTGATCATTTGTCTTCTCGCCGTATCGGGCATAGATACACGCTGTCAAAGCGCCTGAACTTCCTAGGCCATAGCCAATCGGTATGTTGGAATGAAGCGATAGTGTCTGGTCTACATCCTTGGCCCAATCCGCTTGATTTATGTAGGATAAGTCATGATCAGTACAATAGGCTATCCAATCCTTCATTATATCCGAGATGGATAGGTTTTGAGGTAGTGTGTTAGCCGGATTGATTTCATCTGTTAAGGCGCAATATGTAGAAGACAGAGGGGATGCTAAGCCCATATGGTTATCGAGCACCAAGTATTCACCAAACAATAAAATCTTACCGGGATACCGTTCCATCATAATACGTTAGGATGCAAGTCGCTCGGGACCTTGGCCAACATGGTCTTCGATAATTCGTCCCTCTTCACACAACGGCCGCAACACGGCATCTCTCCATGTCTCTACTTGACTTGAGAAGGAAGTAGGGTAGAGCATGTGAATGTTTGGTCCAGCATCTAAGGTGAAGCAAACAGGAATACTACTCTCCCTGCGGAAGGCACGAATCGCTCGAATGGCCTCAATGGTCTGTGGCTCCATCAAGATATAAGAGGGATTGGAAGTCATCATTAGTGCATGTAGCGTGAGCGCTTCTTCTTCGACAATTCGAATAAACTCTGTCATATCACCCGTTGACATCGCACGGAGTAATTGCTCAAGGTTCTCGTTCGCTTGCTTAAATCGCACATCAGCAAAGCGGTTGCCTTCCATCAATTGATGACCTGCGCTACTAGATACTGATTTGGTAGCACTTGAAAGGATGAGTATAGAGTTTTTATAATCACTGAACATAGAGTGTATACCTTCTCCGGCATACTCTGCATATTCATTGGACCCATTATTGGAAGCTGTAGAGATTCCCCAACGAGCGAGCAGGGGATATACAGATCGTGAAGCACTTCCTGAGGCTAAACGCGCTACTACGCTTGCTTTTTGTCGAAAGCTGGAGCTGTCCGTCCAAGTTTGTTGATGAATTTGCATATCGACATCAACTAAACATAGAGCTAAGGCTGACATGGCTGAAGCAGAGGATGCAATCCCCGCAGAATGAGGAAAGCTATTGGTAGACTGCATGCTAATCGATGCGTTTTCCAGCCAAGGATAGTCATCTTTAATACTCTGGAGAAATCGAAAAATGCGTTCTTCAAAGGCGGCCTCCCGCTGACCATGAAACTCCAATTGGCATGATAAGCTATCTGCTGGACTAACCTTCATATTAAGGGTACTGTAGGCCTCAGACAGGGTAAAGCTAACCGATGGATTGCTTGGATATTGTCTTCCAAACTTACCCCAATACTTGACCAATGCGATGTTAGAGGGGCTTTTCCAAGCGGTTGAGTATGATTGTGTAAGGATCATGAGATAAAGGTACTTGAAACAGAAGGTTTAGAAGATTCAAAGCTAAAATACGACCAGGGAAGTACTGTATGGAGGCCATGCCGAGATGCGATGTTTTTTAAATCATCCATTGGGCCTTGAAACAATACCATGCAAAAGTCACCTCCCCATGCGCCAAGGCTTTTAGAAACAATGGTTGAATCTCGCCAAATCTTGTCATCTAAACAAGGTGTTTTTAACACAGAAGCCATGAGGTGTTCATGCTGTTGAATCAGATAAGCGGTCTCATCAAAGCTAGTGCTGTTGTTCATTGATTTAGTAAGTTCATTCATGGCCTCTATCGGTTTCTCCGATAGAGCTAAATGCTTGTATTGGGCGATTGCCTCTCTTGAGTTTTGTTTTTGTCCTAAGTAGATAAAGTATACTTGATCAGTGAAATTGGGCGACCATTTAGCTTCCTGGACATGAGGTGAAAAAGGTTCTTGAAGGTTGCGCTGATAAAGAATTGGTGTTCGATGTCCTGCACAGGCAATATCATAGCCTGATCCCCCGAAGCTTTTAGAGGATAGTTCGTAAGGGTTGCATTGGTAATGGCTTGCTAAGCAATGGATCAATGTGGATGAGGATCCGAGGCCCCATTGGCGGTCAAACTCTAAGTGACAAGTTACTCCAGCTAGTTTTTCGTCTTGAAATACTGTATTGGCAAGTAAGGTGTGAAAGGATTGTTCATCCCGCGATGTATAAGATGGTTTTGCTGATTTACTAAAGGTTTTATCAACCCACTCTTGTCCTCTGTGGTCTAGGCTCTTCCAGACAAGTATGTCACATGCTTCTTCGTTGTAAACGAATTCTAGGCTTTGTCCTAATGAAACAGGTAGTGCAAGGCTTAAGGCTCCATCCAATACAAGATACTCACCTGTGATAAGTAGTTTTCCATTACCACGTTGAGTAGATTGTGTTGGTGTATTAGCCATTGTCGTGTTCGAGGAGGTAGGCGCGAACCGCGCTGTAGGAAACTACTTTGTCTTTAAAGTACTCTACGGCGGCTTCTGTCTGTTGCGTAGTTGCCTTTAACGAATTCAAGATATTGGTTAAGTGCATCTTCATGTGCCCAGCTTGAATTCCGCTTGTAGTAAGCGCTTTAACCGCACCAAAGTTCTGAGCAAGTCCAACGGTTGCCACAATCTGCATAAGCTCTTCAGCGCTTGGTTGTCCAAGGATTTCTAATGACTTTTTGGCTAGTGGGTGAAGTTTGGTTAATCCGCCAACGGTTCCAATGGCAAGCGGTAGCTCAATAAAGAAGCGGAACTGCCCATCCTCTACACTGCAATGTGTAAGGCTGCTATACTGTCCATTTCTTGATGCGTATGCATGTGCACCTGCTTCTACCGCTCTAAAATCGTTACCTGTAGCTAGAATAACCGCATCAATGCCGTTCATAATGCCTTTGTTGTGCGTAGTTGCGCGATATGGGTCACATTCCGCCATGGCAACGGCATAGGCAAATCGTTTGGCGAACTGCTTTGGAGATATTTCTCCTTGTTTGAAGTGTCCGAGATCATCCACTGGGCAAGAAACTTCTGCTCGCACTCTGCAGTCAGGAGTGTAGTTGGATAGAATGGACATAATGACTTCTGCCTCACGCGATGACTCATTGAGTGATGCATCTTCTTGTATACTATGAACTAACACTTCAGACCATGCTTCAAGAATGCTATTGATAAAGTTTGCTCCCATGGAATCTACTGTATCAAAGTGTCCTTCAAGCTGATAATAGTTTGGAATATCGTCTGTCTTATCCTTGAGGAAGAGGTCTTTTATGCCTCCGCCTCTTTTTTCCATGTTGGCTGTAAGGTCCTTGACTGCTTCAAGCAATGCTGGTCGCATGCGCTGGAATGCTCCTTCCATTTCGTGAGGATCACCTTCAAACAGGAAGTGTACATGACCTACTTTGGTTGTATTGATAATGGAAGTCTTAAATCCTCCGCGCTCAGCCCAAAATTTAGCTGCGTGGGAACAGGCTGCCACCACTGAACTTTCCTCAATGACCATGGGAATAGCATAATCCTTCCCATTGATAACAAAATTAGGAGCAAGACCGAAGGGCAAATGAAAGTTTGAGATGGTATTTTCTGAGAAGCCTTCAAAAACTTTTTGATGCTCTACATTGTCATGCCAAAACTGTGCAAAGTCTTTGGCTAGATCAATAGGATTGGTGTATAAGATGTTTTGAGCCATCCAAGTGATTTTTTCTCGCTTGGACATTTTAGAAAACCCTGATATGCGTTTATTCGAATTGCTCATAGGTGTAAAACATCGAATTGTAAAAATAAGTTCCTTTTTGTAAAAAATGCGGAAGCAGTTATCCTCGGCAATAAGGTGGATAAACCATGGAATGGAAGACTTTTACGACCTTTGTTCTTTATAATGACGCCTGTCAATCAATAAATATGCAAAAGCGAGTCAATGTTATTACCCTTGGATGCTCCAAAAATCTCTCCGATTCAGAGGTGTTACTCGGGCAGTTAAATCATGCAGGCCTTGCTGCGGCGAGTGAAATGCGCGACGACCATGATATCGTTGTGGTCAACACCTGTGGTTTTATCGATTTGGCAAAAGAAGAAAGTGTTGAGACAATTCTCCACCAAGTTGAGCGTAAGAAGGCTGGCGAGATTGAAAAACTCTATGTCACCGGATGCCTATCTCAGCGATATCGCGATGATCTTATCCAAGAACTTCCTGAAGTTGATGGCTTCTTTGGAACGGTGGAGTTGCCGTTGCTATTAGAGGAGTTTAACGTGGATTATCGTAAGGATTTGTTAGGCAGTAAGCGCTTGACGACACCTTCCCACTATGCCTACGTAAAAATCTCAGAAGGATGTAATCGAACTTGCGGTTTCTGCGCAATTCCACTCATGCGGGGTAAGCATATAAGCCGTCCAATGGAAGAAATCGAGCATGAGATCAAACATTGGGTATCGAAAGGCGTCAAGGAAGTGATGCTCATCGCTCAGGAGTTGACTTTCTATGGATTGGATTTATATAAAAAGAGAGTGCTCGCTGAATTAGTCCAGCGTTTGGCGCAAATCGAAGGGCTGCATTGGCTCCGATTACATTATGCTTATCCTAGTCAGTTTCCGATTGACGTTATAGAAGTTATTCGCAACGAAAAGGTTGTTTGTGATTACTTAGATATGCCCTTGCAGCATGCAAGTAATGATGTCTTGCGCAGGATGCGAAGAAACATTACTCAAGAAAAATCTAGAGAGCTGATTGCTCGTATACGTGAAATACATCCTGAGATATGTTTACGAACGACCATGCTTGTTGGGTATCCGGGAGAAACAGAAGCAGATCATGACCAATTGATTGATTTTATCGAAGAGATGCAATTCAATAGGCTAGGAGTATTTACCTATTCGCATGAAGAAGGTACTCATGGGCATAAGCTAGAGGATGATGTTCCACAGGAGGTTAAAGCAGAGCGGGCATCTCATGTTATGGAAGTTCAGGAGGGAATCTCGTACAACCATAACCAAAAACATGTAGGTCAAACCATTACTGCGCTTGTTGATGAAGTAGATGCCGATGGCAATGCAATTGGAAGAAGTCAATGGGATTCACCAGAAGTAGATAATGATATTTTCATTCAAACCGGTGATAAGTATGCTCCTGTGGGGCAAATGATTCAGGTGAAGATTACCGAGGCAGATGCCTTTTCATTACGTGGTGAAATGGTCTAATCATGACGAAGTCTCTTCTTCGATTGCCAAGGCACACGGCCTATTCAACACCTCTCTTGGAGGCATATTTCAATGGTAGTCTATCGCTACCCCTTGTGACACCGGATGAGGACGGTGCTCGATTAGGATTACACCAGGCAAAACAGGTTCAGTGGAATAGAGAATTGCTAGTTGAAGTCCTTAAAGAACAGGCAAATCAATGTCAGGCAGGTAGCAAGGCAAAACGAGCTATTGATGATTTAATCCATGATCATGCGTTTACTGTATGCACCGCGCATCAATCCTGTTTGTTTTTTGGTCCTAGGTATTTGTATTACAAGGCATTGAGTGCAATAAAGGCCGCTAGAACATTATCCAGTCACGAAAATCCAGTGTATCCCGTGTTTTGGATGGGTAGTGAAGACCATGACTTTGAGGAGATAAATCATATTCATTGGGAAGGTCAAACCGTGCAGTGGAATCATGAGCAGGGTAACGCGGTGGGCAGAATGTCTACGGACGGACTTGAGTATGCGATTGATGAAGTAATGCGTGTAGCTAAGGCGTCGTTGTCTAGTGAAGCATTGCAAGAGCTCAACGATCAACTTGACGTTTGGAAGACCAAAGAGGATGTAACCTATGCTTCTCTGTGGCAAATGGCTCTATATCAACTCTTTCAAGATGAAGAGCTTATCGTGATCAATGCTGATGATTATCGGCTAAAAAAGTTGTTTTTGCCCATCATGCTCAACGAGTTAAGAAATAATAGCTTGCAGAGCGCGGTAAAGGAGTCAGATGAAGGGGTTTTTGCGGCGTTTTCCATGCCGCTTCACGTTCGAGAAACGAATCTTTTTTATTTCGAAAATGGGTTGAGACAGCGTGTTGAACTCGATAAAAAGAATCAAAGTCAGGTCGAATATTGGTCCGCGCAATGCGAACAAAATCCAGAGCAATTTAGTCCCAATGTTGCATTACGCCCATTGTATCAGCAAGTGGTTTTGCCCAACATCTCCTTTGTCGGAGGTCCAAGTGAAGTTGCCTATTGGTTGCAGCTTGCCCCTGCATTTACCACGCTGAATGTCCATTATCCTCAGGTATTGTTACGGGATCAGTGCATTATGGTTTCTCAACGTGCGGTTGAGTTAGCCCAAGAATATGACGTTTCTTGGGAATCTTTGATTCAGGGAGACCTTGCATGGCAGGACGCCTATCTCGAAAAAACATTTGAGGAAGAACTAACACCCATTAAGGATGCTCAAACATTTTGGTATGAAAAAGGCGAGGAGTTGTCGGACTATGCGCGTGCTATGGAAGATGGACTAGGAAAGGCC
This sequence comes from Chitinophagales bacterium, assembly GCA_049890075.1. Classification (GTDB taxonomy): domain Bacteria; phylum Bacteroidota; class Bacteroidia; order Chitinophagales; family UBA8649; genus UBA8649. Next base: position 60,960 of record JBMHCE010000019.1, on the reverse strand, counting down.
TACGTTGGCGCTTGGTCAAAAATGAATAAGTTGAATGCTACACTTCTTCAAAAGACAAAACGTCATCTAAAACAAAACCATCCTGAAATGCTCAAGCATTGGGATGAGTTGATTCGTATGATACAACCTGCAGGAATTTTACAGGAGCGTTTTGCATCGACGCTTTCCCTTGTGGCGAAGAAAAACCACAATACAAAGGCATTACTTGATGTCTTTAATCCCTTTGAACAGGGAATTCATATTGTATTGGACGATTGAGGCATTATCCTGCTAACCTCCAGTGGATAGGAAGGAAGAACCGGTTCCATCGTACTTTTTTGCCAGTAAACCAGTTTTGGTCAGCATTCAAGGAAAACAAGACAAACCAGGCTTTTCCAACGATGTGATCTTCTGGGACAAAGCCCCAAAATCGGCTATCCTGGCTGCCATGTCGATTATCTCCCATCATCCAGTAATAGTCCATTTCGAAGGTGTAGGAGTCTTGCTCCTGTCCATCAATTGTGATTATGTTTCCAGCCTTACGACGTAAAGTGTGTCCCTCATAGGCTTCGATAACTCGTTTGTACAAAGCAAAGTTGAGGCTGTCTTGCAGGTTAACGGTCATGCCTTTTGCGGGAATAACAATGGGGCCATAGTTTGATAATCCAAAGCGCTCCCCAAAGCGTTCATTGTGTGGATAGTACTTCAGCGCCGATTCTGCCTCCCAAGTACCTTGTGCGGTTCTTTTCATAAAGGCTTCGAAGTCAACGCGTTTGGGTGGATTCAATTCGCAGTCCATGGTTTGGCATAAGGCTTCCAAATTGTCTTTTGATGCATTAAACTGCACATGTCCATCTGCTGTTTCCATGATTTCGTGACCACCATTTGGTGCATTGCGATTATAATAAATATTAGCATCTATAAGTTTTTGGACACTAAAGTCATCGGTTCGTTTGATACGATAGGAGTATTGCACATGCTCTGGCTCATAGGCGACTTGACCATCGATAAACAAGGTGTCATTTCGGATGGATAATGTATCGCCGGCAACTCCCACACAGCGCTTGATGTAGTTCTCGCGTTTGTCTACAGGCCTGCTTATTACCCGGAAATTTTGTTCGATGGCATTGCGTGCTTGATCCCATGAAGTAATCCCGTTTGCTGGATCGTAGTATGCTTGCCGGACAAGCTGATAATAGGTCACTTGACTTTGGAATTCCATAGTAAGCGTGTCGTTCGCGGGAAAATTAAAGACGACTAAATCATTCCTCTTTATATCCTGAAAACCTGGCAATCGATAATAGGGGAGTTGTGGCTTGGAGAAGTATGCCTGCCCACCTCCAAGAATCTTGGGAAACGTATGATGTACAAGAGGAAAGGCAATTGGAGTTTGGGGAACTCGTGGGCCATAATGCATTTTACTTACAAATAAAAAGTCACCCACCAATAAACTGTCCTCCATGGAGGAGGTTGGAATCGTGTACAATTCGATGAAAAATGTACGGATAAAATACGCAGCAAAAACGGCAAACAATATAGCATCTGCCCATTCTCGCCCTTTATTGCGTACAGGACGCCTTACTCCTTCAGCAACACCGCCAATGCCATGATATGAAACGTCTTTTGACCAGCCCCAATAGGGCAGGAGGACCCAACCAAAGAGCACTGCTCCGTTGTGTTCCCAAAAGGAATACTTGCGATAGCCGTCACAAATTTCTCCTATCAAATGCGCGTACAAAAACAAACTAAATCCAGGCAGAATGGCAAATACAATCCACCATTTGCGCTTGTTAAAATGATTGAGCAAAATCCACGCTCTGTATACGGGAATAAGGGCAAGATAACCTTTGTAACCAGCCTGCTCAAAAAAGCGATACATCCCAGCGAGGTAGCCGGCAGTCAAAAAAAGTAATATGATAGTTGAAATCATGTTTTGAATTTACGTCAATCCCAATACATCGCGAACAGAATACAATCCAGGGCTGGGCTGCTGAATCAACCATGCTGCTGAATCAATTGCTCCTTGTACAAAGCCTTGCCGACTTTTAGCGTGGTGTTCAAGTTTTATGTAATCAATGGATCCATCCCATATGGCTTGATGGTTCCCAATGACGCCCTCTTGTCGATAGGCTTTTATGGTGGTCGCATCCCCAGTTGTGTTAGGGGGCTTTTCATTGTCTAATGACCACTGAATAAGCGATGAGTCACCTTGCTTCAAGGCATTAAATAGGCTTATTGCCGTGCCACTGGGAGCGTCTTTTTTCTCTAGATGATGGGTTTCTTCTAGGTGTAAATTGAAATCACCGCGATCCTTCATAAGCTGGGCTAAGTTCTTGGCGGCTTCCAAAAACAATTGGACACCTAAACTAAAGTTGCTACCGTAAAGGATTTTTGCCTGAAACCTTTCCTGTTCAGCTTGTAAAAAGCTCCATTGGTCAAGCCAGCCTGTAGTCCCAGATACCACGGGTAGTCCATGTTCTGCGCAGAAGATTAAGTTTGGGATAGCATTTTCTGGGCCAGTGAATTCTATAGCCACATCACAAGATAAAAGTTCATTTGAGGGCTGTATAGCATCTTGAGACTCATGGATAAAGCCCACTGTATGCCCCTGTTTTTCAAGAGTGTTGTGAAGGGCTTTCCCCATTTTTCCATAACCAATTAACGCGACACGCATAGTTTAAAACTTACTCTAGATGTAATGATACAGATAATCCCACGATTGGCGTTCCAATTGCGCTGGGAAGAACTATGGGGTTCCATGTTAGCAAAAGATCGTCATCGATGTAAAAGTGACTTAATCTAGCATCGACAACAGCATCCATTATCTGAAGGGCATAACCTAAGCTCAGTAGGAGTACACCATAATCAATTTGTCTTCGGCTAGCTTCTCGTTTGAGTTGGAGTGCACTAGAGGATGTAAATCCATTGCATCCAAGGTCATTGTTTGGGTTGTCGTCATTTAATGCCCTTATGGCCCCTCGATAGCATCGAAAATCTTTGACACCGCTGACTAGCCAATAGGTTACTCCTCCAAGACCACCATACACAATAGGCATTTTCCAATATTTTTCATTGTATGCCTGTCCTGCTCCGGGTAATGTACTTGCCCAAAGAATTGCACGCTTGAAATCTTTAGGATTGTGGGAGTTATTATCCGTTTTTTCCGATAGATTAAGCAGGCTATCATGATCTAATGTGGTAGTGTCTTCTATGCTTGATTGTGCATTGGCGCCCAAGGACATCAAGAATAGGCATATAAGCAGTGGGCTAAGCTTGTTGCGTACGGCGGCCCTCATGTCAAGATTATTGTAACAAGTCAAGAATACGCTGTAAATCCTCTTCATTGTGAAAATAAACGCTCATCTCACCTGATCCATTTGCCTTTTGGTTAAGGCGAACACGAGTACTCCATTGTGAGGAAAGTTTTTCTTCCATTGCCTTGAACGAAGGCGATTTCTTTTTGTTTTTCGCTTTGGGTTTACGCTTGGCTAAACTGGCAATGCGGCGCTCTACTTCACGCACGGATAAGTTGTCACTGAGAATTTCATGTAAAAGGTCGAGCTGGAGTAAGACATCATCTAAACCAGCTAATGCACGAGCATGACCCATTGAAATTCGCTGATCACTTAACGCGCTCTGCACATCAGGCGGAAGTTTTAGAAGGCGGAGATAATTACTAATCGTTGCGCGCTTTTTACCTAGTCGTTGGGATAACTCCTCATGGGTTAGCGAACATTCTTCGATAAGTCGTTCATAGCTGCGCCCTACTTCAAGGGCATTGAGATCTTCACGCTGTATGTTTTCAATGAGTGCAATCTCGAGCGATTCCTGATCATTGGCGCTTCGCACATAACAAGGTACTTCTAAAAGGCCGGCTAGCTTGGATGCACGAAGTCTTCGTTCTCCGGCGATAAGCTCGATAGCTCCGTTGGGCTCTCTTCGCACGGTAAGGGGCTGCACTACGCCATGAATTCGAATAGATTCCGCTAATTCTTCAAGTTTTTCATCGTCAAATTCGACTCGTGGCTGAAATGGATTGACCTTGATTTCAAGAATAGGAATGTTGAGCACCTCTCCCATTCTCTTAGATTGGCCGGATAAACTACCTACCGAACTTGTACCCGGAGTCTCACCTATATCAGATAACAAGGCACGAATGCCTTTTCCCATTGCTTCTCTTTTTCCGTTTGCCATAGTTTCTGATTCTTGTGGTTAACTCGCAACGGCCGCATTCATTTGACCATGCTTGACCAAGATTTCTCTTGCTAAGTTTAGATAGTCTTGAGCCCCTTTAGAGCTTGCATCAAACAATATCACAGGTTTACCTACGGACGGCGCCTCTCCTATACGAGTGTTTCGGTGAATAATTGTTTCAAAAACGAGCTCTTCAAAATGCTTACGGACCTCTTGGTTTACATCGTTTGCTAATCGCAGCCTTTGGTCGAACATAGTGATTAAGATTCCTTCGATTTGTAAGTCTGCATTGATTCGTTTCTGAACGATCTTAATCGTATTGAGCAATTTACCCAGTCCTTCTAAAGCAAAATATTCCGCTTGGACGGGTATGATTACGGAATCTGCGGCAGCAAGCGCATTCACCGTGATTAACCCAAGGGAAGGAGAGCAGTCAATGATAATGTAATCATAAGTCTCCTTTACACTGTCAATCAGTTTTGCTATGATTCGTTCACGGGAGGGAACATTGATCAATTCGATCTCAGCCCCAACTAAATCTACATGGGATGGTAGAATGTCTAGGTGAGGTGTTTCCGTAGACAAAATCGCATCTTGAATGGTAGCATCGCCGACAAGGCATTCATACAGTCCATGGTTAACCTCCTTTGGATTAACTCCAATGCCTGAGGTTGCATTAGCTTGCGGATCGGCATCGATGATTAACGTCTTCTTTTCTAGAATGGCTAGACTCGCAGCAAGATTGATTGCTGAGGATGTTTTTCCTACGCCTCCTTTTTGATTGGTTATCGCAATAACTCTTCCCATGGTATAATTTGTTTTCCTCTCGGTTTTAGATATTCATGCTCTCGCCAATGGCTAGCATAGTAAAGTCAATTCCTGCTTCTTTGAAATCTGCCTTAACCACGTCGTGATTAACCTCTATGTAACCAAACGTATCGAAATGGATGCCTAGTACACGCTTGCACTGAACCAGCTCGGAAGTTTTTATGGCTCCATTATGATCCATCGTAAAGTTTCCACCAATAGGTAATACTGAAAAATCGATAGGTCCGATCATTTCAGGTATCAAGGTCATGTCAAGGGTGACCGCTGTATCCCCGCTATAATAAAATAGCATGTCATCAAATTCAATGACAAATCCACCGGGTTGCCCCCCATAACTCCCATCGGGCAGGGAGGAGGTATGCACTGCTTGGACATAGTGCACACGTCCAAAGTCAAAGGACCAACTGCCTCCATGATTCATTGGATGGATTTGGCACTCTTTTGCGCCAAAATACATGGCTACCTCATAATTGGATACTACGGTGGCTCCGCAGCGCTTGGCTATCTCTTCTGTTTCGGCAATGTGGTCTACATGACCATGTGAAAGCAGGATAAAGTCCGCCTCAATCGCATCTACATCGACATGTGAAGCTTTTTCATTGCCCCGAATAAACGGATCAAAAAGAATTTTGTGCTTGCCTGTATCAAGGAGAAAACAAGCGTGTCCATAGAATGTACATTTCATGGTGAAAAGGTAAGATTAAATGCAGAAATCTAGCCCTAAGAAATACACCAACAATCCACCAACTATTCACAAGATAAAAGAGGGTATCAAAGGCCGTACAAAGCTTCTAATTGCTTGCATTCATTGACCCAAGTAAAGTTTTCTTGTGCATGGTTGGCGGCATTGCGCATGGCTTGCTGTGCTTCGGATCCAAGACAATCTTGGATGCCTTGAGCTATGTGCTCCGGCTGAAGGTCATCAAGCATTAAAAAGTAGGGTGCTTTTTCGTAAAGCATTTCATGTATGGGAGTTCTAACCGTAAGCATAGGAATGCCGGCATGCATATACTCAAAGCATTTGTTGGCAAGGGAAAACCGATAATTTTTGGATGTTGTATCAAGGAGATGCAAGCCGAGCTGAGCCTTTTGGGTAATGCTCGGAAGTATGTTTGGGTTGATTCGTCCTAACCACATAATTTGATTGGATTTGCCCTGTTGATGCGCCAGCGTCTTCAGATGATCAACTTCATCTCCATATCCTGCAATAACGAGAGGTGGTAGATCTTTTGTCCATGCAGAAATCACCTGATCTAACCCTCTTCCGGAATTGATAACCCCTTGGTAAAGGATAAAATCTATAGGTAGAGTATGCTCAATGGACATGGGCAACGCTTCATTGCGGTGGCTATGCATGGGTACGTTTCTGACCACAGCAAAGTTCTTCGAATATGCTTTTGAAAAGGTGTCTGCCAGCCATTGGTTTACCGTGTAGCAATGGGTGAATTTTGGGATGTATCGATTAGCTATGGTCTTCCAAACCCACCGTACGAAGGGTTTTGTTTGCAATTCATCTACTTCTTCAAACCATTCATGGGCATCAAAGATTCGTTTAGCATGACGCGAACTTCCATGATATACTCCAAGAATTGTATCCAAGTCATTGGCTAGATAAACATCAAAATGCTGTTTGCGCAATAGCCGATAGAGTTTCCAGTTATACTCAAGATAAAACCGCCACCCCTTAGCATGCTTCAGAGAAAGTAAGTTGACAGAAACAGAATCATGATGATCGGGATGAATAGAGTCAATATCCTCCTGGGTCAATGCGGGAAAGTTTCTTCCAATAACGGTGATATGATATCCAAGGGATACAAGGTATCTCACAACCTTCTGAACTCTTTGGTCATACCTGTAGTTATTGGTGATCGCAATACAACAAGTGGGCTTTTTATGTGAATTCTGCCCCATTAGCTTTGAGGTATTGAGGTAAACGTATTGGCTCCAGCCTGATACAACTCACCGCGTTGACAAAGCTCATGGAAGAGCTCTTTGGCTTCGGGGCGTTCGTCCGCTTCGAAATGACTTAACACAAAGACCAAAGAATGAGGCTTTTGGGTCAGGGTTTTAATCCGTTGTATCCAATGACTCTTTAATGCAGGGGATACCGAGGGTCTACTTGTTGGTTTACAAGCATCACATTCTTGACAATCTTGCTGTAGTTCTTCTCCAAAATAGCTACATAGCATGCGCTGGCGACATAGGCGATCATTGGCAATGTAATCGACCATCTGCCTTAGTTGGTAGGCTTGATGGCTGAAGTGGCGTTTCATTTCAGCGGCATTGATAGGTAAGTTGACCGTAGCAATTCGGGGCATTCGTAAGGTCACAGAATTCCCCTCGATCCCTCGATGAAAATCAACACAATCATAAGTATGTAGCCGCTCAAGAAGTTTGAGGATTCGTGCTTCATTACCCTGAATTTCCTTGGCCATGCGCTTGAGGTCAATCGGCTGGAAATCTCGGAATATATTGGGATAGTTTCTTAACAAATAGTCAATTACCACTCTATAATCTTCGCTCTCTACCTGCATTTTGTAGAGGTTTTCGCGTGATGTGATGACTTTAACTTTATGATGGCTGTATTCATTGGTTGCGAGATGGAGCAATCCCCAGCGTTCCAACCATTGTAACGAGCTGTAGACTTTTAAGGGAGATAGGGAAGTCTTTTGAATCAGTATGTCAAGAGGTAATGGATAGGGTTTGAATTGGCCTTGGCCTTCTGCAATACCATGGTGTAGGCAGAAATAATGGTAGACTTTTTTGATGTCTGCAGGTGCTACTTTGTTATTAGTTTGTTGCTCGAGCGCATCGCGTAAATCCTCTCTCGAACAAATAATCATTGACTTTGCAGGTAAACGATCTCTTCCTGCTCGGCCGGCCTCTTGGTAGTATGCTTCAATACTAGGGGGGACATCAAGATGGATAACTTGTCGCACATCGGCCTTGTCTATACCCATTCCAAAGGCATTGGTCGCGACCATTACATCGATTTTGTTTTGGGTCCATTCATATTGTATGGCATCTCGAGCAGCATTAGACAAACCTGCATGGTAATACTTTGCTTCAATATTGTGTTGCTGCAAGAACGAAGCAATTTGATAGCATTTTCTTCGATTGCGGACGAAAATAATCGTGCGTTGTTTTTTGGAGTCAATAAGTTTTTCTAATAAGCAATTGTACTTGTTGGCTTCATTGATTACTTGAAAAGCTAAGTTTGGACGGGAAAAACTGGTTTGGTGGAGCACCGAGTTACGCAGTTTTAAAAAATCCTTGATGTCCTGGGCTACCTGTGGTGTAGCGGTCGCCGTAAGTCCCAGAGTGGGGTAGGAATCTTGGAACTGACGTATGAGTCCAATTTTGAGATAAGATGGTCGGAAATCGTGTCCCCATTCGGAAATACAATGGGCTTCATCGACGACAAGTAACCCTATGGTTAGTTTAGGATATAGCGCTTTAAAGGTTTTTGTTTGTAACCGTTCAGGGGATAGAAAGACGAATTTGGTTTTGTTGAACTGAATACTGCTCCATGCATTTTCAATTTGTCGGGCTGTCATCCCACTGTGAATCATAACACTGGGAATGCCTCGTTTTTTGAGCACCTCAAACTGATCGATCATCAGAGAAATCAAAGGGCTCACAACAATACAAAGTCCTGGTCGCAATAAACCGCTGATTTGATAGGTGAGCGATTTTCCTCCACCGGTAGTCATGATTCCGAGTACGTCCTTTCCTTGGACTACATCGCGAATAATATCTTCTTGTAATGGTCTGAACGATGAAAACCCCCAATATTTTCTCAAGAGCTCTCGAGCGTTGGTAGAGGGTTTTTCGTGAATCATACTGTTTAAAGGTCTTATATCTGGTTACGCAGAATGAAGAAGATTATTCTGCTCTAAGTTTAAACGAGTTTTCCCTTGTCTAAAGTGAGCATACGGTCCGCTTTCTTTGCGAAGTCCAGGTCATGAGTTACAATAACAAAGCTTTGTTCTTCGCTGGCACGTAAGGAGAAAAATAAATCATGTAACTCTTCACTCGTTTCAGCATCGAGATTTCCTGAGGGCTCATCGGCAAAGACAATAGCTGGATTATTCATTAGCGCCCTTGCTACGGCAACACGCTGTTGTTCGCCTCCTGATAACTCCGAAGGACGATGTGTAATACGCTCTAACAACCCCATTTTCTCAAGTAACTCGGAAGCGCGAAACGATGCTTTTTTCTGTGAGATGCCTTGCAGCATCGCTGGAATACAGACATTTTCAAGGGCGGAAAATTCGGGAAGCAGGTGGTGAAACTGAAAGACGAAGCCGATCTTTTCATTCCGAAATCGAGCTAATTCCTTGCCACTGAGGGATGATATACGCTTCCCTTCAAAAGTAACTTCGCCTTGATCGGGCTTTTCAAGGGTTCCTAGAATTTGGAGAAGGGTGCTTTTCCCAGCACCTGAACTACCCACAATACTAACCACCTCTTTGGCTTCTATAGCCATGTCAACTCCATTAAGAACGGAGAGTGTTTTATATGATTTGTGAATGTTTTGAGCGCTGAGCATGCTGAAAAATACGAAGTATACAATTTGTACAATAGTTGTGGATGATTTCTCTCTAAAAAAAACTATTCTTTCCTTGCAAATCCGTTGCTTTACAATGAAATTTACTAGAGAGTCAACCAGAGAATTAAACGGATACTATGAACTTACACGAATACCAAGCAAAAAACCTCTTAAAGAAATATGGAGCGCGCATCCAAGAAGGGGTGATGATTGAAAGTACTTCAGACGCTATGGCTGCAGCGCAAAAGCTTACCGATGAGACGGGGACGTCTTGGTATGTTGTTAAGGCGCAGGTGCATGCTGGTGGTCGTGGAAAGGCCGGTGGCGTTAAGCTTGCAAAAGGAATTGATAAAGTAGAAGGCATTGTCGATGAGATTCTTGGAATGACCATCGTCAACCGCCAAACAGGTCCTGCGGGTAAGCTAGTTCGTAAAGTTTTGATTGCTCAAGACGTTTACTATCCTGGTGAACATGAAATCCGTGAATTTTATGTTTCCCTTCTTCTCGATCGAGCGAAAGGACAATTGTGCTTTATCTATTCCACCGAAGGCGGAATGGATATTGAAGAAGTTGCTGAATCCACTCCGGAGAAAGTCTGTAAGGAATGGATTGATCCCAATGTAGGTTTACAAGGCTTTCAGGTTCGAAAAATGGCATTTAATCTCGGCCTATCGGGACAGGCATTCAAAAACATGTGTAAGTTCCTTTCGAGCGTTTACAAGGCTTATGTATCAAGTGATGCTTCACTTGTCGAAATTAATCCTTGTTTGATCGCCTCTGATGAGGCGGTGATCGCTGTGGATGGCAAGATTAGCTTAGATGGTAATGGGCTGTTTCGACAAAAAGAATTAGCTGAAATGCGAGATGTTCTAGAAGAAGATCCAACAGAAGTAGAAGCAGGAGAAGTTGGCTTAAGTTATGTAAAGCTAGACGGCAATGTTGGCTGCATGGTGAACGGAGCAGGGCTTGCTATGGCTACTATGGACATGATTAAGATTGCCGGTCAAGAACCTGCGAATTTCCTTGATGTAGGAGGAACTGCCGATGCTAAGCGGGTTGAAACAGCATTTCGAATCATTTTGAAAGATCCCAATGTAAAGGCGATTCTGGTAAATATTTTTGGAGGAATCGTACGTTGCGATCGAGTGGCTCAAGGAATCGTTGACGCCTATAAATCTATTGGGAACATCCCAGTGCCTATCATTGTCCGCCTTCAAGGAACTAATGCCGCTGAAGCTAAAGAAATCATTGATCAATCAGGCCTTAAAGTATATCCTGTGATTCAGTTAAAAGACGCTGCTCAAAAGGTCGAAGAGGTATTGGCCTAAAGAAATGTTTTCTGAACTGAATGCATAATCCAAGAAAAAATGGATTATGTGACAATGCTTGCGTCAAGAGTTGCTTTGTTTTCAATCGTGTAGTACTTGAAAACGTATTTGTAGTCTTACTTTCACCATTTCAATGAAGTGGCTAGGTCGTTTTTTGTTTACATTTTTCTTTGTGCTCTGTTTTTCGAGGCTTTCGGCACAAGAGGCTATATGCACGGGGCAGGTAACCGTCCAAGGTGATCCCTTAGCTTACCCAACAATTATAGTCCAAGAAGATAGTTTGCGATTATTAGGTGATGCTGAAGGTAAGTTTGAAATTCGTCTAACGAGTCATTCACAAGTTACCCTTCTGGTATCCTACCTAGGTTTTGTTACCCAGGAGGTCGTTGTTCGATTAGACGGTGATTGTAGTGATATCAATATCAATCTACAACCAGAGGAAGGGAGTTTAGAGGATATAGTAATCTCAGGAAACCTAAGGCCTGTTTCAAGAATGAATAGTCCCGTTCCTGTTGAAGTGTATTCGGCCTCCTATTTCAAATCAAATCCTACGCCCTCTCTTTACGAATCGTTGCAAAATGTAAATGGTGTTCGTCCTCAACTTAATTGTAATGTGTGCAATACAGGAGATATTCACATCAATGGTTTAGAAGGGCCATATACTATGGTGTTGATTGATGGAATGCCCATTGTAAGTGGTTTATCGACCGTTTATGGTCTGACCGGAATTCCACAATCCCTAGTTGAACGTATCGAAGTTGTTAAAGGACCAGCGTCGACGTTGTATGGCTCGGAAGCGGTAGGAGGTTTGATTAATATTATTACAAAGAATCCATTACAAGCCAATCGTTTTACTGCGGATGTTTTGGCTACGAGTTGGGCAGAGGTTAATATGGATCTTGGTGGGCGATTTGCCATAGGAGAGAAGGTGGATGCGCTTTTAGGCGTTAACTATTTCAATTATCAATTGCCATTAGATAAAAATGATGATGGATTTACCGATGTAAGCCTGCAACAACGTGTATCGGTTTTTAAAAAGTTCCGCTTTAAACGAAACAAGGGCAGGGAGTTTTCACTAGCAGGACGCTATGTGTATGAAGACCGATGGGGAGGTGAAATGGATTGGAATAAGAGCTTTCGAGGAGGTGATGCGGTGTATGGAGAAAGTATCTATACAAGCCGTTGGGAAGCGCTGGGTGTTTACCAGTTTGCTTGTCGTGAGGAGGTAAAGCTTCGTTTTAGTGCAAACGGTCACCACCAGAACTCAGTCTACGGAAATACGGTTTATCTGGCTGACCAGTCGGTGGCTTTTGGCCAATTAACTTGGCGCAAAAGGCTTTCGGGTAATGAGTTGCTTACAGGTATAACGTACCGTATGACACATTTTGACGATAATACGGTCGCTACTCAGGGCGTGGCGGGCAATCAACCTTCTACCATTCATCTGCCCGGTCTATTTATTCAAAATGAGCTGGATATACATCCTCAACATTCTTTTTTGCTAGGGCTTCGATATGACTATAACTCAGTGCACGGCAGTATTCTTAGTCCTAGAATAAACTATAAATGGCTTTCTGAAAACAGAAAGCATGTCATTCGCCTTAGTGCAGGTAATGGGTATCGCGCAGCCAATGTGTTTACTGAAGATCATGCTGCACTTACTGGAGCGAGGACGGTTGAGTTTGCTTCGGAGTTACGGCCAGAAACTTCTTGGAATGCAAACATTAATCTAGTGGAACGCATTTATTCGAGCAAGGGATACTTTTTAAGCTTTGATTTTACTGGATTTTTCACGCATTTTACCAATCAGATTCTTCCAGACTACGATACGGATCCCAATAAAATCATCTATGATAATTTAGAAGGATACGCCCTGTCTAAGGGGCTGTCCTGTAATATAGACCTTACTACAGAATCTGGATTCAGTGCACGAATTGGGGGAACGCTGATGGATGTATCAACTTTTGAGAACGGACTTCGCACGCGCCAAATACTTACCGAGCAGTTTCAAGGGATATGGCGTTTGAGCTATGAATGGTGGCGTATTGACCTATCGCTTGATTATACAGGAACGCTCTATGGTCCTATGCGCCTGCCACTTTTAGGTGACTTAGATGATCGACCTGAGTATTCTCCTTGGTGGAGTTTGCAGAATGTTCAAGTGACTAAAGGGTTTGGAAAGCGCTGGGAAATCTATGGTGGTGTAAAGAATTTACTCAATTACCGACCACCTGACAATAGCATTGCTCGTTCTTTTGATCCCTTTGATCGTCAAGTTCAGTTTGATGCTAATGGTCAAGCTATTCCTACTGCCGATAATCCCAATGCATTGACTTTTGACCCTTCGTATGTTTTTGCACCGAATCAAGGTATCCGAGGATTTTTAGGGGTGAGAGTCGCTTTTGACTAGGTATAAGACACCAAATTCTAGGGTAGGAAGACTACTTACTTATTATGTCTTGACATTGTGAAATGTAAACAAGATCTTCCCCGAAGGGAGGCGGGATGTGGTGGGCCTAAATCGATTCTAAACCATGAAAGTCCAGAAAACTCTTCAGCACTGTTTCGGGCTTTTCAATATGGGGATAATGACCACAACAAGGTATCATATCAATATCCGCATTAGGAACAAGCTCGCGGTATCGAATGGCTAAGTGTCTTCCTGAAATTGGGTCATCCTCACCAAGAATCAATCTCAGAGGAATACTAGCTTTCGATAGGGCATCTACCCAGCGTGCTCGATTTTCCTTTCGTTCCTTGATGTACTGGATGAGTTTTGGAATCATTGATCTACCATTGTTTGAATTAGTGATATTCCATGTGTTCTCAATAAAGTCATCACTTGGTGGATTTGCCGAACTAAAGATTTTATACATGTTCTTTTTAAAAACACGCTTAGTCATGGCATGTACAACTATACTTCCTAGCGGAGATAGCAAGACTTTTTGAATAAAAAGAGGGCGATGAGTTTCTGGAAATAATCCTCCATTCATAAGCGCACAGGATGTCCATCGAATCTTGGAAAGACCATCAAGTTGTCTTGCCAAAAGTTCTTGGGCTATTGTATCACCTAAATCGTGGGCAAGAATATGTACTTCGTGGGCATCTAACTGTATCATTAAATCCTCAATAGCATCCGCTTGGAGTTTGATGGATATTGGGCCCGAGGGTTTTCCTGAATTCCCAAGTCCGATCAAATCAGGTGCAATCACTGTAAAGTGTTTGCTTAGGGCATGCCATAGGGGAGCAAAATCCCAAGAAGAAGAGGGAAATCCATGAATACACAATACGTGTGGTCCATTGCCACTAAGGTTGTAACTCACGGAATGTTTGTCCAGGACAGTCCGAATATTTGATTGGTTATACCATTTGGCGAAATTCATAAAAGCAAATAATCAATTACATAGTCAAATTAGTTAATGTCCCTGGGACAATACTCATTCTATCTTGACAATATAAAATGTAAACAAGATCTTCCCCGAAGGGAGGCGGGATGTGGTGGGCCTATGCCGTACCTATTGCCCTTTCCTGAAGAACAACCCAATCCTTAAACTCCGCGAGAATCATTGCCGTTGCGCCCCATATCACCATATCATCGATAGAAAAGGCAGGTACTTCTATGGCATGGCTCAAATACTCAACTTCTACTGCGTGTTGTTGGATTGTTGTATTCATCAAATCGTTGACCTCGATAAAATGTAAGCTTTCGACTTCACTGGAATCAACCTTCCATGGTATATTTTGCTGGCTTAATGCAATATAGGGGTGAATCTCATAGCCACTTACGGGAATCTGCACAGGGGTGAGTTGGTTAATGTATTGAGGATTATGATTGAGTCCAACTTCTTCTTGACACTCTCGATTAGCGGTATGCCATAAGTCCTTGTCAATGGGGTCTTTTCTACCTCCAGGTAAACCGATTTGCCCGCTGTGTTTGTCACCAGGGCGTTTGCTTCGCTTAATGCACGGGATCACTGCCTTGTCTTCAAGATTGTAGAGCAAAATCATTACCGCACTCAACGTGTAGGTCTTACGACTTGTTTTCAATAAATCTCGGTAGGGACGTACAAATTCTTCGTGACTTTGACATCCGGGTGTTGTATGTATAGTAGGTGTTTTCGTTAACTTTGAGAAATATTCAAAATTCATAATGTCGCGATATTTAGCGAGTTGACCTTTTCCTATGAATCTGCGTTACCAAATCCGATGTGATCTTCCCAATAAAGAGAATTCCCGTGTTGCGGTAGAATTTCTTGCCAAGGACCTTAAGATAAATCTCTTTGCCTATGAAAACGAAGACCTTCTCGAAGATAAACTTGATCAATGGATTAATCTGGATCCAGCGGTAGAATTGCCGGCTCCCTTTGACGAGGTAGTGCGCGACAGCCAGCATGAACATCTGTTACCCGAGCATTGGAAAACTCGGGATGTCGGAAAGGTTCGACAAATTGAGCTGAATTGGGCTACGCTTTTGGTTAGAGAGCGTTTGCTATCTGTCTACAACCAAGAAGTGGAGCACTTAGAATCAACCTTGGCCCAAATGGATGCTTTTGATCGTCAGCACTTTGAATCCTGTAAGGCGTTTTGGGATAAATTTTTCGCTTTCGCCAAAGAAAACCATCTACCGCGATCAATAACCGATGAATTCAAGGCACGCGTGGATGTCATGTTTGATGTCTTAAAAGCGCTGCGTAAAGAAGATAAACGGAAACTAGAGATAGCTTCAGTTGAGGGAAAAAAGAATGTCCTGGCAAAGATCGAAGAGGTTACTGCAAAAATCGAGGAAGGAAAAACACAGCGAAATATCCTTTTTAATGAGTTAAAGGCGATTCACGAATTATGGAAGCAAGAAAAGTTGACAAAGTCTGATCGCAATGAGCTCAAGGCAACACTTGATGCTGCGTTTGACAAAGTGAAGAATTCTCGGCGTGATGAGGATATGGCGCGCAACTCCAAGCGAATTGATGATTTAAATCGAATTGTAGGAGGTGTCACAAAAGCCCTTGAGCGCGTGCAGCGTAATGCAAAGTATCACCGTGAAGCGCTGGAAAAGACTGATCAGGTTTTTCAAATGAAGCTTCATGAGACCAAGCTTCGGATGTTAGAAGATGAAATCGCTGAAATCGCTAAGAAGAAGGCAGATATAGAGAAAACATTGAGCAAGCTTAAGAAACAGATGGCAAGAAATGAACCGTCATCCACGGTAAAGGAGTCATCAAATCAGGGTGGAATTCAAGAGGATACAAAAGGGACTAACAGCCCTGAGACATTATCTGCAGAGGAATCAACTGGCGAACCAACTAATGATGGCACTGCTACGAATACTTCCGTTCAAGAATCGTCTGATAAATCACAGCCTGCCGAAGGTTAACCGATCCCGTTTTCGTTGAACTAATTTGATTGTTCGGTGCCTTTCGCTCATCTGCTACAGATTTTGGTTTATCATACTTAGCATACGCTGAGTATGGCTCTTCTTGAGTAGTCTGTGCTTGTGTATTGGGCTTTGCTTGTGTTGGTACACTGGATTTGAACGATGGAGTCGGAGTGTTCTTCTGCGTCGGCGACGTTGTATTAGTGCTTGGCTTGGTAGATTTTGGTGCCTGTTGTTTTGCCGGCTTTTTTCGTTTGGGTATTCCCAGCATTTCAGCTAATACATCGTCCAGCGTATCTGGCGTGTTTGTTGGTCTTTTTCTTTGGGGTTTCTGAGATGGTTTTGCGGTTTTGGTTTGTGTTGGCGGAGCCATAGATTGCCCTTCTTTTTTTGCCTGTTTTCGCCGCTTTTCCATCACCTGGCTAATGGCAAAAAATCCCGCTACCACAATGTAGTATAACCAGTTATCCATACGTTGAAAATACAATTCTTTAGATTATCATTTTATACCGATATTCATACTCCTTCTGTAGAAGAATCTGATTGCCAATGCGTCTCGACCGACTTGAAATAAAGGGATTTAAAAGCTTTGCTGATAAGACCATCGTTCATGTGAATGAAGGGGTTACTGCTATTGTTGGTCCGAATGGCTGTGGGAAATCCAATGTGGTAGATGCGATACGATGGGTCTTGGGCGAGCAACGTATTGCGAATCTTCGGCTCGACCGAATGGCATCGTTGATTTTTAGTGGTTCCAAGACACGCAAAGCATCAGGGCTTGCAGAGGTCACCATTGTGTTTAGCAATACTAAAAATATTCTTCCCCTGCAGTTTAATGAAGTTGCCATCAGTCGTAGATTGTATCGAAGTGGTGAGAGTACCTATCAGATTAACGGTACAACTTGTCGCTTAAAAGATATTCATGATTTGCTGCGTGGCAGTGGAATTTCCAATGACTTGTATGCCATCATTGAGTTGGGTATGGTGGATGACCTGTTACAGGATCGAAACAATGCGCGTCGAGCGTTGATAGAACAAGCCGCTGGAGTTCAGCACTTCAGAATGCGTCGAAAGGAGGCAAATAATAAGTTAAAGGGAACAGCACAAGATTTAGAGCGTATTGAGGACATTTTATTGGAGATTGAGTCTAATATGAAGGTCCTTGAACAGCAGGCGCGTCGAGCAAAAAAATACCGTAAGTGGAAGGCTTCCTATCAGGAGGTTTCTACAGAAAGACATCAAGTCGAGTGGTTTTTAATCCAGCAATCGATCGATGCCTTTGTTACAGAGCGGGCCTCAAAGCTCGAAGCATCCAGTGCGGCCTTAGCCTCCATGGCGAAGCTAAAAAAGAGTATTGAGTTGGAGAACCAGTCCTTGGACAAAGCATCCAATGCATTAAAAGACAAGCAATCTTCTGCAAATGTCTTGCAGGAACAAGTCAAGGAAATTGAAAAGAATCGGGAAATCCTAAAGGAGCGTTTGGTAAACCGTCAAAACCAATGGCGTCAGGCTAATCAGTCGGTAGAGTCCGATCAGCTGGAAATGGAGCAATCCAAAAAGGACGCCTTAGAATTAGCCAAAACACTTCAAGTCAAAACGGAGGAAGCAAATGTCCAACGTACAACGGTAGAGACAAAATCAGGGAAATTTAAGAAGGAGGAGTCCAATTTGTTTTCGATTAAGCAGGAAGCGGCTCAAGCACAGCAGCGTGCTTTGGAATATGTAAATGCCTTGAGTAAGGCAGAACAAGACCTTCAATTGACAAAAGTTCGTCGGGAAGATTTTGAAAAAGAATCTGAATTAATTGCCACCAATCATGCTGAACGGTCACTCCGAGAAAAGGAATTAACAGCAGCTTTAGAAGCTCTTGAAAAATCGATTGTATCCAATAACAAGGTGTTGGCTAAAGAGGAGGCTAAAGAAGAAAGCTTGACCAAGCAGTTGGATGATAACCAAACGGCTACACAACACGCAGAATTGAGACTTTCTCAGGCTAATCGAGCCTTTGATCGATCACAAAATGAGGTGCAATTGCTAAAGTCCATGGTACAGAACTTAGAGGGCTATCCAGAGTCTATAAAGTATCTCACAAAAAGTGCAAACTGGGGGAGCGATATCCCTCTGGTTTCTGACGTTCTAGAAGTTGAAAAAGACTATCGTATTGCTGTTGAGCAAGCATTAAGTGCATACCTCAATCATTACATAGTGCGCAATGAGGCAGAGGCTTGGGAGGCGGTTTCGATTCTTTCGAAAAGTGCTAAGGGTAGGGCTCAGTTTATTGTCATGGATCAAATCAAAGGGTTTAAATCCAGTCCTCCTGTGTTAGATGCTAATCTTATCGCCGCGACGGATGTTGTTCGAGTGGATTCCATGTACAACCAGGTCATTTCATGGCTGTTGGACAAAACCTATTTCATCAGAACAGAAGATCAAGCTGATGTCCCTGCTTTACTAAAGAAATACTCGAAATTTAACTTGATTAGCCAAGATGGCAAGTGGTCAGCTATGCATTCTGTTATACAAGGAGGATCCATTGGATTATTCGAAGGCAAAAGAACAGGCCGTAAACAGCAGATTGAAAAACTTGAAAAGGAGGTTAAGAAGGGGAAAAAGCGCATTCAGGAGTTAGAAGACCATTTGGACGAGTTAAAAGTTCAACAGGGTAAACTGACGCACAGTCGATTGGAGTTATCTTTAGATGAGTTCAGAGATAAGGCTCAGCAATTGGAACAGGATAAAGTCAAGGTCACCTTGGAGCTCGAGCAGATACAAAGGGTTTCTCAAGCTGATGCCGATCGGAAGTCCGCGATATCCAGTAGCTTGAGCGATTTGGTCAAACAAGAAAAAGAGCTTCTAGCCCTGTACGAAAGTTTGAAAAAATCAGGGAGCCCTGATGCGGAGGTAATTGCACTCCAACAAAAGGTGTCAGAAGCCGAGCTATTGGTGCAGCAAAGCAGAGAGACCTACTATGCTGCCCAGCAAAGCCTTATGGCTGCGGAATCCGAATGTGATCGCATTCAAGGCGAATTAACGCTTAGAAAAAACTTTACAGAGCAAAGGCAGGCGAGAATTGATGCCCGAAAGGAAAAGGGTATTCAGCTTCAACTCGAGGTCGATGCTATTGAAAAGGATTTGTCCAAGCAAGAAGATGCTTTGCAAAAAGCAGTAGCACAGTACACAGAAGCGAATGCAGGCCTTAGTGAAGAAGAGAGTGCTTTTTACGCCCAGCGTGACGCGGTGCTTGCCTTAGAGGAAGACTTGCGAAAAGCGGAGCGAATCCGATTGCAGCTTGATGCAGAGCTCGACAGCAACTCCTTGAAAAAGGATGCATTAATTGCCCAGCAAGATAGTTTGGCAAAGGCCTATGAAGCCAAGTGGTCTGAACCGCTGAAGATTGAACCTGAGGCGAGTGATGAGGATTCAGAGGTAAAGGACGTTAGCGAAGAACGTTGTCAAAGTCTATTAGCTCAGGAGGAATCCTTGGCTCAACGCATTCAGAAGTTCGGAGATGTAAATCCGATGGCAGTTGAGGCCTATGAGGCGATGGAAGGGCGATATGCTTTTATTACCCAGCAACGAGATGATATGCTTGCTGCTCGCGATGATCTAACGCAAACTATAGCTGCGATAGAGAAGGAGGCAACCATTCGATTTAATGAGGCTTTTGTGCAAATTCGTGAGTACTTTATCGAAACCTTCCAAACACTCTTCGAGCCTGGAGATAAGTGTGATCTTGTGTTAGAAAACCCTGAAGATCCATTGGAATCTAAAATCACGATTAAAGCAAAGCCAAAAGGCAAAAAACCTGTAGTAATCGATCAATTGTCAGGAGGTGAAAAGACATTAACGGCTACTGCGTTGTTATTCTCAATGTATCGATTAAAGCCAGCTCCGTTTTGCATTTTTGACGAGGTGGATGCTCCATTAGATGATCGCAATATTCAAAAATTTAACTCCTTGATTCGTCATTACAGCAAGGAAACTCAATTCATTCTGGTTACGCATAATAAACAAACCATGGTGAATGTTAATGTAATGTATGGTGTTACCATGGCTGAGCCCGGAGTGTCGAAGGTCTTGCCTGTAAACATGGAGACCCGACCAATGCCTGTTGAAGTATAACCTCTAGCGCATCTGCTTAAGATGGCAGTAGCAGCTGAGTTTATAGAGTTGTAAGGCAGGTACTGAAGACCATTGAATTGCCATCCATTTCCAAAGGGGTCTCGCTATCTGAATACCTTGAAGTACAATCCGTCCTGAAATACTTCTTTTGCGCGTGGCATAAGTTCTTTGAAGTCTAGTCAGTTTGTGGCTTGCAGGGTTGTCAATGGTTGTTTCGATTTGATATAGCGTTTGGATGGCGGTATGGCTCCGAGAAACAAAGGTCGTATTGGAGTGAAGTCCTAGGTGATAACAGGGTTCATCGATAAATTGAATGGTATAATTGTGCTGATCGAGCGATGCGCCAAACAATGAATCTTCGTGCCCATAATCTTGTATGGATGACTCAAATGAAACCGATTGAAAGCAGGACTTCTTTATGCCAAAAACAGCAGACGAAAAGCTTCTATTCGCTGCGTTTGAACTAGCTTTTGCTTCAATCGTACTGCCATACTTCCAATGAAGGCGATAGGGAGATTTAGGGCTGTTTTCTTCGTAGATATGCCCACCAACTACTACGTCACTCTCGTCTAGAGCATTCAGATAGCGCTCGATAAACACGGAGTTTTTTGGCATCATATCTTCATCTATGAATAATAGCAAATCATATTGGCTTGCCTTAGCTAGTTGATTGCGGTTTTTTGCCCGTCCAATATTCTTTGGATTCTGTACGTAGTGGAAGCCTCGCTTCGTAAGCCACTCTTTTGTCTGAGGATAGGAAGCATTGTCGTTATCATTGGCCACGATAAACTCATAGAGTAGATGGTTTGGTATGCAGGTTTCTAGTCGATCAAGAAGGGAGACAACCTCTTGGCTGTATTGAGGTATAACAATGGAAAGACCTTGCGTTGTCATCGTCTACATTAGGGGACTAGAGGTCAAGATTTTCACTAATTGTTTCGTCAGCACATTGGACTACACGAGCAGGAAAGCGCTCAATGAGTGTGTAATCATGGGTAGCCATAAGAAAAGCGGTCTTTTCGTTTTTATTGATTTCAAAGAGAAGTTCCATGATTTCGCGAGACGTATCGGGATCGAGATTTCCTGTCGGCTCATCAGCTATGATTAGCTCAGGCCTGTTAAGCATTGCGCGTGCCAAAACCAGTCGTTGTTGTTCGCCACCGGATAGCTCGTAAGGTCTCTTATATTCTTTTCCATGAAGCCTTACCGCACTGAGTACTTCATGAATACGTTCTTTCATTGCGATCTTATCGGTCCATTCAGTAGCATAAAGAACAAACATTAGGTTGTCTTCGACACTACGGTCAGTCAGCAATTGAAAGTCTTGAAATATGATGCCTAGCGATCGTCGTAAAAAGGGGATTTCTTTTTTCTTGAGCGTAGGTAAGCTAAAGGAGTTGACCATGCCTTGACCTGTTTTCAGGGGCAAGTCGCCATAGAGGGTTTTCATCAAGGATGATTTACCTGTACCCGTTTTCCCAATCAGATAAACAAACTCTCCTCGATCAATATGGAAATCAACCTGATGCAAAATCAGATTGTCACCTTGATAGATGCGCGCTCCTTTAAGGAATACAATAGGTACATTTTCCGTCTCCGCCATACTATGAATTTATGAAATTTCGGGCTTCAATGATATCTGCAGCGGTATCAATGGAAAATCCATTTGTAAGACCTTCGACCATCCTTATGTTATAGCCATTGTCCATCCATCGCAGTTGCTCAAGCGACAACTTGACCTCGCGTTCGCTAGGCGGCAACTGCATCAGCTCCTTTAATGTTTTCCAACGAAAGGCATAGATTCCGATGTGTTTGTACCATGGTGTAACATCTTGATCAACTATGCGCTCAAAAGTGGTTGCTAAACCATTGGTGATCTGGACCTTCACTCGATGAGCGCTTTCATAATGCTCAGGAGGTACTGGATCACCGTATAATGAGGCGATGCAGGTATCAGTATGTGTAAAGCTCTCGACCAATCGCTTTATATTTCGAGGATTTACTAAAGGCTCATCGCCTTGAACATTGACGATAACTGTGTTTGGATCAAGACTCTCCTTGTTTTCTGAGAGATAATTGAAGATTCGATGGCTTCCATTGCTTGCTTTTTGCCTTCGATATACTACTTCACCTTCAATGGATTCAATGCTGCGCACTATAGAAGGGTGATCGGTAATAACTAATGTCCGAAAGGTTGATAGAGCGGCCTGTCTGTAAACACCTTGGATAACGGTGCCATTTCCAAGATTAAGTAATGCCTTACCGGGTAATCGTCGAGAGTGATAGCGAGAAGGTATGCACACTATAACAGGAAATCGGCTAGTCATCGGTTGATTTTGAAACGAGTAATGTGGCACCATTAATTGAATCTACCCGTATAGGAGTCCCGGAATCAAGGTATCCCTGCTCGCATCGCGCATGATAGGATTTTCCATCAATCTCTACTTTTCCCATTGGTCGAAGCATGGATATCGTATGTCCCTCTTTACCTTTTAATTTAATGAGTTCGTGGGCTCTACCGACCACATATCCTTCCTCCTTGCTTTGGACAGACTCAACGGTCAAGCGTTTGGATAGATACGAGGTCTGTATTCCTTTTCCTAGGAGAAATATGGCACTGATGAATCCAAGAATAACTACGGATGCAACAAGTAAAAAGGGCCTTATGATGGCAGAAGGAGAGGTTTTAAGGGTAAACTCATAGGACTCCTTGTCCAGATTTTGTACCATAGCCAATCCAAGACCACAAGCAACCAGGGTAAAGCCGATAATGCCAAATACTCCAAACCCTGGTATGACAAAAACCTCAATAGCCAAGAGCACTAGTCCTAGGAGAAAGAGGGCTATTTCCCAATTTGCTGCAAGGCCTTCATAATATAGGGGAAGGAAGTAGAGTACAGCCGCTACCAGGCTTATCACGATAAACAAGCCAACCCCCGGGGTTTTAAACTCCAAAACAATACCAATAACAATCAGTGCGAGCAATAGAGAGGATACAACTGGACGCACAAAGAAACCAATCACATTATCGGTAGACGTTGGAACATGATTTTGTACTGTGTATTCTCCGAGGCCGGCTAGCCGTAACGCCGAATCCGCATCAGGGGCTATGCCCTCACAAAAGTTTATCGCTTCACTTGTAGCCTCTTGGGCAGTTAACGTGATAATCTTTGAGGAGTCTGAGATGCCAGGGACTACAATACTTGGGTCGACCATTCCCTCAGCTATCGCTGGATTGCGTCCATTAGCTTCAGCAGTCGCTCGCATTTTTCCACGCATGTAGGACTGGTATTTTTCTGCTTGTACCTCTCCTGTTTGGTCCACTACAGCTGCAGCACCAATGGTTGCTGATGGATTCATGTATATAGAGTCGCAAGCTAAGGATATCAATGCACCGGCAGATGCTGCGTTGTTTTGAATATAGATAATCACAGGAATGGGGCAGTTTAGCAAATCGGTGCGTATGTCATCGGCATCTACGACAAGACCTCCATAGGTCTCTAACTCGATAAACAAGTAGTCGGCCTCCCGTTTTTTAGCCTCCTCAATCCCTCGTCGAACTAAGCGCGAAACCGAAGGATTAATCTCGTCGTCAATCGTTATTCGGTATACTAGACTATCAGCTGTAGCGATGGTTTGTTCTTGACCAGGATTGTCGTCTAATTTTTCTTGGGAACCATTACATCCTATTGTGGTAAATAGCACTGCAATCGACAGAACACAAAAGATTGGAAGCCATTGTAGCTGAAAGGATTTTCCCATGAAAAGATGAATTATATCAACTAAATTAAAGCAAAGAATGAAGATGTTACGACGATGTTTTACCTATTTGTTAAGTATCGCTTTTGCTGTTGTTGGTTATAGTCAAAATGGGCTAGGCCAATTCCATGTTGCAGAAGAGGGGCAAACGCTGTACAGTATAGCTCGGATGCATGCCGTCGATATCCATCTCGTTATGGATTGCAATGATGCGTTAGTTACTAATGGGTTAAGTATCGGCGATACCGTGTTGCTCAACTGCGAAACTTCCGATCAAGCTGAATCTTTTGAAGGCTTCCATCGTGTGCAGCAGGGTGAAACGTTGTATAGTATTTGCAGAATGTATGGCGTTTCGGTAGAGGATGTCATGCTTTGGAACGACATGACAACCTCTAGTCTCAGCATAGACCAATTACTCAAGGTAGCCGAAGCCAATACACAAGTTACCATTGAATGGACACGAACACACAAGATGGATTCCGCACCCAATGGCCTCAGTGAGGTGTCTAACTCAATGTTAGATTCCCTAAGTTCATATCAGGAGCATTTGTTTCATATTGCGGGTCTGACAGGTGGCGAAATGACTGAAGGTCAGGATACCTTTTATATTGTCGACAGTCTTCCTGAAGGCTTCTCTCTATGTTCATCCAGTTTTAATCGCGATTCTTCGATATATGAGCCGTTGGGGCTTATCGCGCTACATGGTGAGGGAGATACCGTCTTTGAATGGGTAGATCTTCAAGGGGTTTGCTTATCCAATCGACATGAGATTTCCCATGCATTAGCTGATAGATTGCGTCAGGAAAATGTTGGGTCTGCCAGTCCATGGCTCATTCTTTCATGGCGATTAACGGCTTTGAAAAGAACTTTCTCGGAAGAATAGTCCTGTCAAACACAAGACAAGGCAAGTACCAAAGACTACACTTACCCCCATTATGGGTTTCAGCACCATGTATTCTTTAAAGGTATAGGTATGAATCTGCCACAACTGGGCTGGATTTAACAACTGATTAAAGACAAACGTGGTATGCGGAAGACGGTCGGCTTGATATCCTATGAGGTAGCCCCTATACCAAAGCCATACTAGGTAGAGAGTAGATAGGCAACATGCGGTAAGGTAGATCCACTCCACGGGATGTAAGCGTCTTCGTTGGGGATAGAATCCAAAAACAGCCAGTATCAGCAATCCAACCGCTAAACCCAGCACATCACACATCACATCGTTAAACGAGTAGTAGGTTTCATAATGGGCATGTAAAACAATGTATTGATACCATTCATCATAGAGCATAATGGGCAGTGCTATAAGCACTATCATTGTCCAGTTTCGAAAGGCGAAGTACAAAAAGACGGCAAGAATAGCATACATCGGCACATGGATCAACTCAACATTCATTTCTAACAGCACGAGGGTGTGGGCCGTCATCCAAAGACCTACTAAAAGCGTGAATGCTATGAGTCCATGCAATGTTATTGGCGCGCGACGATTAGACTTGTATTGCCAATGAATTCGCCATGCAACAACTAGACATAGCAAGCAGCAAATGCCTAAAACTACCTTCATAACCTTCGAATTAAAGGCATCAAGCCCAATGCGTTCAAGCTGGTGAACAGCCATTTCAACATAGACTTCGTGCCAATATATGATGTAAATGGAGTAGAGTAAACCAAGTGTCAAACTCAAGAGACGAATGCCGTTATGTTTTGACAACGTCAGCATTACACTTTTTTTCTAGCAACAATGAAGTAGCGCGTTGAAGCACACGAGTCCGCATGAGAGGCAATCTCTTGCAGTGAATAGGCGTCATACAAATGAACAGAGCCGGTAAAATATTTTTCAAACAATGCACGTACTCGGTGCATGGCAGGAAGATGGCGTAAATGACTTCCCGCATCATTGATAAAGACGGTGTCGCGAGAAAAATCAAGATTGACGATATGAGATTCCATATACATTCTCCCTCCTGATTCCTTTAACTGCGGTGTCCTAAGCGATAGAATGGTTGAATCAGATGATGTCATAAGGTTAGGGTACCAGCGAATATGATCGGGCGTAATAAAGTCTCCAAAGAAAAACCCTCCCGGTCGAACGATGGATGCCGTGCGCTGGATCGACTCTTCAAAGAGCTCATGATCTACATAGTGGAGAACATTGAGGCCAGTAAAGGCTATATCCCATTGGGCAATTGCGGGGTCGAGGTCTAATACATCGCCTGGTTCTGCTTGGATACGGGTTTTGGCTATATCCACCATGGCATTGGAAAGGTCAAAGCCAAATAGGTTTTCCTTTGATATTCCGTGGTTTTCGAGAATATATTCTTCAATTAGTCCAGTGCCACATCCAAGGGATAAAAAGGTTTTGGTCTCTGGATCTTCTACAAACTGCTTAAACACCATAGAGATATAATTTGCCATAAAGTCCTCTAGGCATGGATTACCTATTAATGCATCATACATTGCTGCGTAATCATGAAAGGAATCTTCAGCATTTTCTTCTCCATCTATCCAATCTTTTAGCATAGACCAAGCCTGAATTTCCTTATAGAGTATTTTCCACCAGACGGAGTTTTTGCAGTGTCCATTTTCATCGATATGTTGTTCAAGATTCCCCTTGAGTAACTCCAAATGAGAAGAATTATACAAATCTTCCTTTAGCGCTAGATAGGTTTCACTCGTGGAGCATGAGCCCTTTGCCATATGAGTGACTCGCAATCGTTTGACGGTTTCGGTGTAGTCCCTAATAAATGTGGGAAAGTCAGCCTTGGGGCCTCTATTCTTGCTGTCAATGCATTCTTGTGGTAATGCAAAGAATGCACCGCCACTTACTTTGGCTATCGATGATTCGTAGGCATAGTAAAGCGTTGAGTCAGATGTAACGCTTTGTGGTGAGGTGTTTTCAACCTGGTCTATTCCATAAACGTGCAGGCTGAGAAAAGGCTGGTTTCCATTATTGCCCATTTGGTGCACAAGCGAGTGATTTACATGGATGATTTGTCCAGATGTGAGTGTTTCTCTACTTAATGTATGGATCGTCTCTTCATCGACCTTGAAGGTAGCGTGTTCTGCTTGGCCAAATACCTGCACGCAGCCCCATTGGGTATTTCCATGATCATGAATTGCTGACATATCACCTGGATTCCAGGACATGACCATAATTTCGAAACACTTGGTTTCATATACCATTTTTCTGCCATAACTATCCTCGAGGGGATGGTCATAATTGGCCCAAGGAATTACCTCCTCAGCCTTAATGTCAGCCTCCGTCAGCACAGATCTGAGCTTCGCACAAGATGATATCTCATTGGACTCCAGGACTCGGATAAGTGATGTTAACGAAGGGGGCAGTTCGGCGTGGGGCATAGGGGCTTTGGTCTTAGCGGTTTGGGTGTGCAATGCGCAAAGCTTCTTCCACCATGTCTTTTGATCCAATAATTAATGGGATACGTTGGTGGAGATCAGTGGGCTTAATATCAAGTACTCTAATCTTTCCTGTTGTGGCAATACCTCCTGCTTGTTCAATCAAAAAGGCCATCGGATTACATTCATATAACAACCTAAGTTTTCCGTTAGGCGACTTTTCGGTAGCAGGGTAGAGGTAGATTCCCCCTTTAACCATATTGCGGTGAAAGTCAGCGACAAATGATCCGATATATCGTCCCGTATAGCCCTTGTTGTTAGTATAGTCAATGTATTCCTGCATTCCCTCAGAAAATGAGCGGTAATTACCCGAGTTGATCGAGCAAATTTGCCCCATGGGTGGCGTAGTCATATTGGGATGGGATAGACAGAAATCACCGATACTAACATCAAGGGTAAATCCATTGACGCCACTTCCCGTGGTATAGACCAACATAGTAGACGAACCATAGACTACATAGCCGGCAGCAACCTGCTCATTGCCTGCCTGTAAACAGTCGTCTAGGGTAACCTCACTTCCAAGTGGACTCTGTCTTTTCCATATCGAAAAGATGGTACCAATCGTCACATTGGCATCAATGTTTGAGGAACCATCCATAGGGTCGATGGCAATAATATATTTTCCCTGTTTACCGGCTGGGGTGTTTACAGGACGAAAATCGTCTTCTTCTTCGGATAGAATGGCACAGATATCGCCGGATTGACTCAGCGAGTCAATAAATATATCATTGGCAATTACGTCGAGCTTCTTTACCTCTTCTCCTTGAATGTTCATCGTGCCATGTTCTCCTAGAATATCAACAAGACCGGCTTTTCGAACATCTCGGTTAACAATCTTAGCAGCTAGTTTAATGTCGCGAAAAATTCGGGAGAGATTCCCTGAGGATTCAGGATGCTTGGCTTGCTCTTCTGCAATAAACTGAGATAAGGTGACAACTTGGTGCATGGGCATAACGACTATTTTTTTCCGTGAAGTAAATAGGATTTAATAAACGGATTGAGTTCTCCGTCTAATACCTTTTGTGCTTGAGAGGTTTCATGGTTAGATCGTGTGTCTTTGACGAGCTTATAGGGGTGTAGGACGTAATTTCTTATCTGAGATCCCCATTCGATTTTCATTTTTCCTGCTTCGATTTCAGCTCGTGCTTCATTTTGTTTTTGTATCTCTAATTCATAGAGTTTTGATTTGAGCATCTTTAGCGCGGTTTCGCGGTTGCCGTGTTGAGAACGGCTATCCTGACATTCTACAACAAGTCCAGAAGGCTTATGCCTGACACGAACTGCTGTTTCCACTTTGTTGATGTGCTGCCCCCCAGCGCCCGATGCACGGAAGGTATCCCAATCAAGATCGGAAGGATTTACCTCAATTTCTATGGTATCATCAACAACGGGATAGACAAATACCGCGGCAAAGGAGGTGTGTCGTCGTCCACTAGAGTCAAATGGCGAAATACGCACTAATCGATGGACTCCGTTCTCACCTTTTAGCTGACCATAGGCAAACTCGCCTTGAATCTCAAGGGAAACGGATTTAATCCCTGCCACTTCACCATCGCGTGTATCGAGGGTAGTCACCTTAAAGCCATTGTTTTCCGCCCACATGGTATACATGCGTAGAATCATGGCTGCCCAGTCATTGGACTCTGTTCCACCAGCACCGGCATTAATCTCGAGGATAGCGTGTAGGCTATCTTCTTCTTTACTGAGGGTCGACTTGAACTCCAACTCATCCAATTGGTTTTTGGCCAATGCGAAGGCTTCTTTTACTTCTTCTTCGGTGCTTTCGCCAGCACTATAAAATTCTTGAAGTACTTCGGCATCATCAAGCGAGGACACGACTACGTTGTACAAGTCAATCCAATACTTGTCTTTGCGCATTGCTTGCATAATGGACTCTGCTTTTTTTGGATCATCCCAAAAGCCATTTTGCATGGATAAGCGTTCTTTTTCTCTTACATCGAAAGTTTTCTTATCGATGTCAAAGGTATTGCCCAAGGGAGTGAAGATGCTCGCGGAGGGCCTTGCGTTGTTCTGACGTCATGCATTAAAGATATTGAGACTTTAGAGAACTTTTGGAGTCTATAAATGCCATTATCAACGATTGAGGAGTGTAGATATGGTTGAACAGATTGACACGGTCTGTGAGTAAAGATCGTCGGCACTTGGACGCTGTTAACATTGTTTTTACCTAACTTCTATGAAAACTAGGTATATGAAAAATGTTATTCTTTCTTTTTTGCTTGCAGGATTTGTAGTCACTGCGAGTGCGCAAAGCATTGTGAAATTCAAACCTATTGGATTGGATTATCAGCGTGCCTCGGTATCCGTTCCGTTGTTAGGTACGGTGACCGCCTCTTCATCAGCTTGGGATATGGGTCTTGGTTTTGAGTATGGGCTAAACAACACGCTTTCCTTAAACACTACGTTAAACTTTGCCTTTTATTCTGGAACCATGATGAGTTTTACCCCGGAGGTGAGAGCCTATCTAACAGGTTCAGAGGCGGTAAGTGGTTTTTATGTTGGTGGATATGGCGGTTTAGCCATTTACACTGGAGGTGGATCAAGCACTGCGGGAATGGCAGGTGCTTCTCTTGGTTTTCAGAAGGCGATTGGTGATCGAATCACAATGGATGTAGGAACAGGCGTCGGCGGACAGTTCTCAGGTGGAACTTCCATTCTCAACATTCGTCCAGGAGTAACCTTTGGCTATATGCTTTACTAAAATCAAACCGTTAAAATGATTAATGAACCCTGCTTCGGCGGGGTTTTTTTATGGCTACTTTTGATAAGCGGATTATGCAATGGGTAACAACAATATGGCAAGACGTTAAACAGGGAAAGGAATCGATCATTCCTATGGCTTTGTGGCGCATAGTCTTTGGACTTCTCTTAGTCGTTGAGGCTTGGGGAGCCATCGCTACGGGTTGGGTGCGTAAGGCCTTTATTGAGCCTAAATTTCATTTTGTACACCGCCCCTTTGATTTTCTTCAGCCCTTAGAGGGTGACGGGATGCTCTATGTATTTATAATCATGGGGATCTTTGGCTTAGGAGTTATGCTCGGATTCTTCTACAGGATTTCGGTTACTGCATATTTTTTCTTGTGGACCTATGTCTATCTGATGCAAAAGGCAAGCTACAATAACCATTACTACCTCATGGTTTTGCTGTTGTTTTTAATGATGTTAATGCCCGTGCATAGAGCATTGTCCTTGGATGCGCGTGCTAAGAGGGTCAAGTCTTCCAATACCATAGGGAAGTGGGCCCGTTATACCCTAATTGCCCTCTTATTGATTGTCTACACCTATGCCTCATTAAACAAACTTTATCCTGACTGGCTTGCGGCTAAACCCCTTGAGATATGGATGAAGGCCAAAGCGGGCCTTCCCATTATTGGGCCTTCCTTACAGGCACCTTGGCTTCCTAAATTACTGGCCTATGGTGGGATATTTTTTGATGGTTTGATTATTCCTATGTTGCTATGGAGACGAACGCGATGGTTCGGTGTCGTGCTGGCTTTGGGATTTCATTTGGCCAATAGCATCATTTTCCAAATAGGAATCTTTCCCTACATGATGATTGGATCTATGGTCTTGTTTTTCCCTCCTGAACAAATTCAACGCCGATTTTTCCCAACTCGAGTCCCAGAAGAGGCGAGAGACGATCCACCCTTGTCTAGATCTATGTTGGTTGTTCTTTTATCTTTTTTAATCCTGAATATTCTGTTGCCGTTGAGGCACCACCTTATGCCAGGGGACGTCACCTACACAGAAGAGGGACATAAAATGTCTTGGCGGATGATGCTGCGCGCTAAGTCGGCAGAGTATCCAAGTTTTTTTGAAGTCGTGGATAGTGAAACAGGCGTTCGCCAACGCATCAATGCAGCAGATTATCTAACCGATAAACAGTTGGCCAAAGTGTTTTGTCTTCCGGATATGACATGGCAGTTTGCACAAATGCTCAAAGAGGATATCAAGCATACCGAAGATCGTGACGTTGCAGTCTATGTTACCTGTCGATGTTCAATAAATGGAAACGAGGCGGTAACCATGTATGACGAATCTGTTGATTTAACTTCCGTGCCATACAGTTTGTTCCAAGCGGATGACTGGATTATTGCGAGTAAATAGATGTTAATTCAAATTGGGGTAAAAGGCATCCCGTATATGATAAATTGAAAGTATGTGACCCGATAGAGAAAGCGCAATGACATCAAAGCGCGTAGCAGCCGACCACTGAATGTCATCACAGTAAAATCGAGCTACTTGAACCATATGGGCTTGCTTTCGATAATCAACAGCGCGTTCTGGCCATCCGTATCGAGTTGACCGTCGGGTTTTGACTTCAATAAACACTATGCAATCCTTTTCAAGTCCTATAATGTCGATTTCACTGCTGCGGAACCGCACGTTTTGATCAATAGGCAGAATGCCTACTTGCCTCAGGTATAACTGAGCCCATCGTTCTCCTATGGTACCAAGGTTATGTTTCAATTTTTTACAAAACTATTCCCTTTCCTTTGTGCATAATCAATAGGGTAGTTTCCTTAGTTTTTCGTTGAGTTTTCTACTACCTTTGGGCAGTAATCAAACATTACTTTAATACCATAACTATGAAACAACTTATTCAAGACTTTACCGATCAATTGCGCGAAGCCAATGCCATTGGATCGAGCTATACATTCATCCACAACTACTCTGATTTTCAAAACATCACCGTTTGTGGTCTTGGAGGATCAGGTTTTGGTGCTAATCTTATCTATGATTTGTGCCAGACGGAGATGTCAGTTCCTTTTAATGTTTCAAAAGGGTATACAATTCCAGGTTATATCAATGAGAAAAGCCTAGTCATTGTCTCGAGCTACAGCGGAAACACAGAAGAGACGTTGGAATCCATGGCGCTCGCTGAGGCAGCCGGCGCTCAAATCATTGGAATTACCTCAGGCGGTAAGGTGAAAGCACATTGTGAAGCTAAGGGCTATGATGTGATAACCGTTCCAGGTGGCAAGCCTCCTCGCGCTTGTCTTGGGTATAGTTTTGTTCAACAACTCTACATCCTAAAGCATGTCGGCCAAATTTCAGCGAGTAAGCTCGATGAACTACAGTCTTCTATGGTTCTACTCGATGAAGAGCAAGCTTCTATTGACGAATACACAAAGTCACTTGCCGGGAAGCTTTATACAAAGATTCCAATTCTATACTCAGAAGATTCTATGGAATCGGTCGCGATTCGCTTTCGTCAGCAAATCAATGAGAATGGAAAGATGTTGTGTTGGCATCACGTGATTCCTGAAATGAATCATAATGAACTCGTTGGATGGCGTCAGAAAAAAGAGGATTGGGCTGTGATTCTACTGAGAAAAGATTCAGATTATTCGCGGAATCAAGTCCGAATGGAAATTAACAAAACGATTATCGCAGAGTACTGCGATTCTATAACAGAGATTCACGCTAAAGGAAATAACGATATGGAGCGTGCTCTCTACCTTATTCATGTGGCCGATTGGCTGAGCTGGCACTTGTCCGTTTACCGGGAGGTCGATGCTACAGAGGTTAAGGTTATCGACTTTTTGAAAGGAGAATTAGCCAAACAATAAAATCAATTTTATGAATACTATTCAATCTATTGCTTCAGCATTACTGCTGCTATTTGTGACCATGTTTGCCACACCCGTAATGGCCCAAGAGGATGGGGAAAAGGCAGGTATTCACTACATTATGTTTAAGATGGATGAAGAGTTAATGAGTGATATCTCTATCTCTGTCAATGATCGCAGTTTTTTGAATGGATATTCGGAGTCTCCCGTCTTTCCAATGTCTCTTGTGGATTCTGTTAAGGATTACTTAGAGTATGTTGCTGAAGAAGTACTCGGTGTGCCTACAGAGTGTGTCTACAAAGTCAACAAGAAAGGCAAAGAGGTTACTTCTCTTGGCATGAATGGTGAGTTAGAGGGAATGCCCGTGGACTTGTTAAAGGCTGCTCGTAATAGACACAGTGATTTGGATTATTTTGTGCGCATCGATGTGAACATCACAGGACGCGGTGGAAAGTGGACGATTAATCCTAAAGATGTCCGATTTAAGTTAAAACCTACAGTTACGCTAAAGATCACCCAGTTTGATTCAGAAGGTAAGGTGATGTTTTCCGAAAAGCTTAAAGTCAAAGAATTCGGTAAGTTGCGAACGCGTGAAGTGACTTCAGGAGATGGTCGAGTCACTGTCCGAAAGAGTGAGATTCTCTACCCAGAAGACATTTATGAAATGTTGCTCGTTGTAGGAGGTCAGTACATTGAGACGTACAAGCCTTAAGCTCAAATCAACTTACTTTGGTTAAAACTCCTACTTTCGCAGTATGGCAGGAGATAAGGCATATCCAGAAGCTATGGAAACCTTTGAGGTTCAAGCGGCAGGTAATCAAGAACCGCTTCGAGTCGATAAGTTTCTACTTAATCTCATGTATAAGGTCTCTAGAAGTCGCATTCAGCAGGCCATCGAAGCGAAAAGCGTTTGGGTAAACGGCAATGAGGTCAAGGCAAACTACAAGGTGCGTCCAAAAGATGTTGTAAGGATTGACTTTCCAAGATATCGACCCGATGAAACCCTGATTCCCGAGGATATCCCTCTTGACGTGATGTTTGAGGATGATGATGTTCTTTTAATCAATAAACCAGCAGGACTTGTTGTGCACCCTGGCGTGGGTAATTGGACGGGCACGCTGGTCAATGCGCTGATGTATCGCTATAAAAATCTTCCTACTCAGCAAAATGAGTATGTCAACAAGGATGAAGAATCAGCAAAAGCAGACGCCAGTAGAGCAGGAATTGTCCATCGCCTAGATAAAAATACCTCGGGTGTTATGGTGGTAGCCAAAACGCCATTGGGTATGAAAGAACTCGCACAGCAGTTTTTTGATCGTACGACCCATCGTAGATACTATGCCTTAGTATGGGGTGAAACAGAGGACGAAGGCCGTATTGAAGGGAATATTGGCCGGGATTTGCGCAATGAAAAGGTATATCGAATCTACAAAGACGGAAGTCATGGTAAGCACGCGGTTACCCATTACAAAACCATCGAACGCTTTGGCTATGTCTCGCTAGTCGAATGTCGATTAGAAACAGGGCGAACCCACCAAATCCGGGTGCATATGGAATCCATTGGCCATCCCTTGTTTAATGATGAGAAATATGGTGGCGATAGAATTCGTAAAGGCACGGTATATGCGAAGTACAAAGCCTTTGTCCATAACGCTTTTCAGCTCTGTCCAAGGCAAGCCTTACACGCTAAAGAATTGGGCTTTCATCATCCGAGAACAGGGGAGTATGTGCTCTACGATTGTCCCTTACCAGAAGACATGCAATCGGTAATTGATAAGTGGCGCGACTATATGCACCACGTGTTATCGAAAAACCTCTAGCCTTTAGGATTTTTGAAGAAATTCCTTCACAGCCAGTCTATTGATTTTACCATTGTCTAAGCGAGGAATCTTAGGTATTCTAAGGACTTTCTTTGGTCGATAATATTTAGGGAAATCAATAGTATCAAGCACTTGCTGAATACGGTCTAGCGACTGCTCATCACATAACTCAATACAGAGCACAACGACACTACCTAAGGCTTTATCAGGAATGGAAGAGACAATGTGAGGCTCAGCTATGTGTTGGGCGCAACGTGCTTCAACCTCCTCTGGACATATCTTTACTCCTCCCGAGTTAATGATAAAGTCAAGCCGGCCTTTCCAGAGAAACTGTTTGTCATTGATTAGACTAACGACATCCTTTGTTCTTAGGACTTCTTGCCCGGTAATCGAAGGAGCATGAATCATAAGTTCATCTTGGTCACCTTTCGCTATAGAGACATCGGGTAGGCAGGTATAGGCCGATTCATATCCAACCTTCCGCAGGGCGATATGGCTTACGCTCTCTGTCATGCCAAAGCTTTGATATACCTCATTATCCATGCTCTGAATATAGGATTCGGTGTCTTGGTCAATCGGGCTTCCTCCAAGCAAGATGGTGCCCAATTGGTTAAACTGCTCTGGATTGTTTTCACGTAGGGCATGAAACTGTAAGGGAATAAGGGAGGTGAAGTCAACAGGCGTTTCACAATGCACAGACCGACTTGGTTCCGTTACAATAACATCTAGTTGCCCGATAATCGCCCGAAAGAGCAGCATGCAACCTCCGATACGTTCTGTAGAGAGGCAGAGTAACACTCGTTGACCTGGTCTAAGTTTAAAGAATGCTAAGGAAGCCTGAGCACTCGCTACAATCTGCGTTCGGTGTATGGAGATTGTCTTAGGTTTTCCCGTCGACCCCGAAGTTTGAAAGGAAAATTGCTCTACAGAAGGATCCAAAAATGACTGTAGCCTCTGATATACATGCTTTTCCCAAGAAGCGAGCGACTTCTCGGACTTCGCAAAGGCGTCTTGCCACTGCCAATCTTCTTTGTCAAAGCGAAGGTGAAGCATAGATGGAATCAAATTGTTGACTATCCCAAGATAAGGTATCCCGTAGCCATAGGTCTTCACCTTGAATTGCTAGTGGGGTTGTAATGTTGTCGACATACATACCGCCCGTTCCTAATCCTTGGGGTATCGATAGATTTAAGTGTCCTGCCCACTGCGCTATGGCATGAAGGCCTAGATTGGACTCAAGCGCTGACGTTGGCCAATACGCAATGGATAACGGCTTGGCAAGGCGTATCCATTCTTCGCAAGCCTCAAATCCTCCCAACAGAGTGGGTTTAAAAATGAGATAGTGGGGCTGAATGGTTCGCAGAAGGTCTTTTTTGTCTTCAAGCTCGGTTACACCGATTAACTCCTCGTCTAAGGCGATAGGAATGGGTGATTTTTTGCACAGCGTGGCCATAGCATCCCACTGCCCTTGTCGTATAGGCTGTTCAATCGAATGAATGTCCAATTGAGATAACTCCTCAAGCTTGGATAAGGCGTTTTTTGGTGCAAAGGCCCCATTAGCATCTACACGCAGGGTAAGGGTCTCTGCACTATATCTTGAGCGTATTCCCTTGAGCAGTTCAATTTCCTTAGTCCAATCGATTGCTCCAATTTTCATTTTAAGGCAAGAAAACCCCTGATATAACTTGCTATCAATCTGTTCTTGCATAAAGCCTGCATCACCCATCCAGATGAGACCGTTAATGGGAATGCCTGTTTTTGATTGATTAAACGGGGTGTCGTAGGTGCAAAAATGATGTTTCCCAGCATGGTGGCTATATTTTAGTGCCATTTCAATCTGTTCTAAGGCAAATGCTACAGAAGGAAGGTGCTGACACTCGGCAGCCTTGGGAATGTGTTGGTCGGCGTTGGCCTCCTTAATTAAATCACTTAGTTTCTGTTCAAAATCAGGGCCTGCTTCAGGACTTAGGTTGGGGAAAACACCGGCCTCACCCCAGTATACATTGTCTTGGAATTCAAGGCAGAGAAAATAGGTCATTTTCTGATGTAGTATGCCTCTCGACGTCCCAGCAGGACGCTTTAGTTTCATGTCATATCGACGAGCAGAAAGAGTAAAAGGACTTATCCGAGCCATATATTTCCTACCAAAAATAAGAGTGCAAGCACAAAGCTGCTTAATGCATTGACTTTGAGCAGTCCATCAAGTTGGCTTGGATCGGAATTTTTGAGTACGGTTCGGATGTTTTTCGCGATGATTGGTAGGGGGACTAAAAAGATATACTGTGGGTTTTCAAAGCCATGCTGCAGTGCATAGGTGCCGAAGAGCGCGAAAGGAATCAAAGAAAGAAGGGCGAAGTATATTTTTGATCGTTCATGCCCAAGATAGCCTGCAATTGTGCGTTTATCATGCTTTAAGTCTTCCTCCCGATCTCTCATGTTGTTTAAGTGGAGCACCGATACAGCTAAAAGACCTGTCCCTGAAGCGGGTAGGAGTAAATCAAGAGGCAAGGAGTGGGCCATGCTGTAGTAGGTGCCAAGAGTACCTACAAGACCGAAAAACAAAAAGACAAAGACATCTCCAAGCGCTTTGTAGCCATAGGCATTTTCTCCCATGGTATAATTTATAGCACTCCAAATGGATAGTCCTCCAAGCAGATAGAACGCCACAATAATCGGTATGCTTTTAAATGCAATAAAGATTAATGCAGAACCCAAAAGAAAAACTATGGCACTTGTGATCAAAATGGCACGTCGCATTTGACTTTGTTGTATCAGTCCTGTAGCCACGGTGCGCATTTCGCCACTTCGATTGTCATCACTCCCTTTTACGGCATCACCTAGGTCGTTGGCAAAATTCGACAGAATCTGTAATCCCGAAGCCGTCAACAGGCAAAGAACGAAGGGAAGGACTTCAAAAGCATTAGCTGAGAAGGCACAAGCTCCTCCTACAAGAACACAGGACAACCCTAGGGGTAAGGTTCTCAGTCGAGCCGCTTGAATCCATGATTTGGTTTGGTTCACAACGTGAAAATAAGACCATGTAAGGCCTTAGTGATCTTTTTCCTGTAAATTTTTCACCTCAGCGAAATACTGCTTGAGTACTGCAGCACTTTGCTCGCCATCCGTGTGGACCACAAGCCCTCTGGCATTTTTTGAAGAATCGAGTAGCCATTCCATATCTGCGTTAAGAGATGAGGTGTCCTGGTTAGCTCTTCCTTCACGGCTTTCTACACCAAGGGCTTGGAGTAATTGATGGATTGCTACATTATGTGGCGAGGTGAAACGATGATTTACTGAGGGGTGCTTGTCAGGGCCAGGAATAATGTTAAAGATGTTTCCACCACCATTATCGATTACGAGAAGCCTAAAGTTTGCTGGCATATTAATTTGCCACAGTGCATTGGAATCGTATAGCATGGCTAGGTCTCCTGTAACACAAAGACATAGTTCGTCAGTTTGACTGGCAAACCCAACAGCAGTGCTGACCTGCCCATCGATTCCGCTAACGCCTCGATTCCCATAGTGATGTTGGTTATTCCAAACAAAAAGCCCGGCGTAACGCACGGGTGTGCTATTGCCCCAAAATATGTTGGTCTTGGGCTGAATATGCTTTGATAATACTTGGTATACGCGGTAATCTACTGAATCATCCACTTGGTTGATTGTATTGTCGCGTAGTGCCAGACATTGTTTTTCGATGGAATGACAAATCGATTTACCTTCCGAATAGCTGTTGGATTCTGGCAAATTATTATCTAGGAAATGAAGAAAGTCCGAAGGCTTGGCCACAATGACTTTCGTTAGGGATTGAAACCGGTCCCAATACATTGGGCTTGGCGTAATATGCCAGTGTTCAATGTTTTGTTGCTTAAACAAGAACTTAAGTTTTTTAGACACCACGGCATTTCCCATAGTGATCACAAGGTCAGGGAGCAAATGGTAGGCCTTATTCTCGTGGATATATTCTATCAATGGATCAACTAAAGCGATTCCTGAAGTACAGGTTACATTGGCTAAGGTTTCGTGCATAACGAGGACATCTTGCCGCGATGCAATCTCCTCAATGATTGATTTCAGGGTGTTTGAAGGGGAGTGAGACCCAAGAATAATACCGATTCGCTTACCCTGAAGTGAGGCTAGCTCTTCGTCGCTTACCATGGTAGTTGCGTCAATTGACGCGGTTGGGTAGATTTCTTCAATAACCTTTGGAAGGGTACTATTGTCGTATGGCGCAAGGTCGTAGAGCGGTTCACGCAGCGGTATATTGATGTGTACAGGACCTTTTGGTGCCCTTTGAGAGGTATTAATCGCCTGAGAAACCATACGAGATGAGTACCATCTGTCGGCCTGGGTGTGTACTTCCACTGGGAGTTGAAAGGAGGCCTTTATGAAATTGGAATAGATACCTGTTTGATTGATGCTTTGGTTTTCACCTTGGTCAATCCACTCATTCGGACGATCAGCGGTTAATGCAATCAGGGGAACATGCTGGTAGAAAGCTTCGGCAAGAGCTGGGCTGTAGTTGAGCGGTGCACTGCCACTCGTACAAACCATTCCGACTGCTTCGCCTCGCGCTAGAGCGACACCCAAAGCAAAAAAGGCAGCGCATCGTTCATCAGTAATCGTCATACACTCAATGCCTTCCGAGCGCTCTAGGGCAATAACTAAAGGTGCTGAGCGCGAACCAGGAGATAGCATAATACGCTGAACTCCTAGCTTTTCTAAGACGTATACGAGATCAGCAACATGTGTTTTGCTGGTATTGTGCGTTGGTTTGTTTGCCATGGCTTACCCCTTCCTCGTGATTTGGTTCTACGAATGTAACACCTTGAGCATTGTTTGGGTTTTTTCTTTAGTCTCCAACCACTCATCTCTAGGACTTGAATCTTTGGTAAGGCCTGCTCCTACATGCAATACAGTGCAATTGTCAAAGAATTCAGCACTGCGTAAGTTAACCCACGCATAGCACGCTTTATGGTATCGTAGGGCAAAGTATCCACCGTAGAAGGCTCTTGATTGTCCTTCATGGTCTACAATCCATTGGCGTGCGTCCGTTCTCGGAAGACCACAAAGCGCAGCGGTTGGATGAAGACAATCCAAAATCCCCTCTGGATTTTCAGTTTGAAAGGATATAGACTGAAATCGATGAAACAAGTGGCCCGCTCTTTTATTGGTTAATGGGCTTGGCGTAATTTGTGCAGCACCGAAAGCCGTTAAATCTTGTACAATGCCATCAGTTACCAATTGATGTTCTTCGACTTCTTTGGCGGTCCATGGACGGGATAAATCATTATTTGCTGAGGCTACTTGAGTTCCAGCAAGGGCATCTGTGGAATACATTAATTCGCCACTAGCATTTTTAGTCGTTTCCAATAACAATTCTGGTGATGCCCCCATCCAGCAAGAGCCTTCATTCCACCATGCAAACACGTTAGCATGGGGATACTGCATACATAGTGCTTGGAATACCTTTGCTGAAGGCTGAACAGCACCGATTCGGACCTTTCGAGCGGCTACAATTTTTTTTAAAGGGCCTTGATTGAGCGCCTCAACACTTTTTGCTACATAGTTTTCGTAGGAGTCCTGTGGTGTAGTTAATGTGTCATTGCTCTTGAGCTTTATGTTCGTTGGCCAATATTGTGTCACCTCATCGAGTGCAATGGCCTGCCCATGCAAGGTAGTCCAGCTGTTTTCTCTAGCAATAAATGGTATGGCTTGAAAGTCGACCTGCAATGTGCTATTTGAAATAGATGATTGATGGAAAACAAAAACGGAGTCTTCGTTTCCTAAAGGCTGAAGGAAGAACGGCGTCTTTCCTTGGGCAAACCGAACATATAACTCCATCCTAGCTTTTTGAAAATTGTACAAGCATTACGCCTCGTCCGCCATCTTTTTCCTCTGGGTGCTGGTAGCTTTCAATATGTTTTTTCTGACTTCTAAGCGCCTGTAATACAGCTTGTCTGAGCACTCCCTGACCTTTTCCATGGATGATGCGTACTCTTTCTGCCTGCATGGCTTTGGCATGGGTCAAATAGAGCTCAACGGTATCTATGGCCTCGATTTTTGTCATTCCTCGTATATCTAGTTCAGGATCTAACGTTGGTGACTTGCGAATCGGTTTGCGCACAAATGGCTTTTGTGCCTCTGTCTTACTTACACCACTCAATTCCAAATCTTTCATAGCGATCTCAGCACGGCGATCACTGATATTTACAATCGCTTTACGGCCGCGTATTTCAAGGACTTCGCCTTCCTGATTAGTGGCTTTGTGCCGTACCTGATCTCCAACGGAAAACTGAAGTGGAGTAGAGGTATTTGTTGATTTACTTTGCTGCTTACGAATCTTTGCACGCCGTTTAACAAGATCTTGTAATTGATCAGCCTTTGCTTTAGCGCTTTCTTCCTTATGAATGTCTTTTAACAGTGCGTTCAGCTTGTCCTGAATAATCTTGTCTTGATGACTTTCTAAACTTAAGCGTTCTTCTTTGAGTCCTGCATATTGCGCTTCTACCTGTTGAAGTTGTTTAGTCATGGTCTTTAGCAATTGCTGATACTCTTCCTGTTGCCGCTGAAGCTCTGCATGCTCCTTTTGGTGTTGTCGGCGCTCCATTTCTAAACTGTGAATGGTTTCATCGAAGGTTAAATCACGATGGTCTACGCGTTGTTTTGCCTCTTCAATGATGTCAGGTGGAATGGCCATGCGT
This sequence comes from Chitinophagales bacterium, assembly GCA_049890075.1. Taxonomy (GTDB): domain Bacteria; phylum Bacteroidota; class Bacteroidia; order Chitinophagales; family UBA8649; genus UBA8649. Next base: position 19,292 of record JBMHCE010000019.1, on the reverse strand, counting down.
TTGGCAATCTCGAAGGTGTAGGATGCTCCTGGTTTGCCCAGAAGAAGTCGGTACGTTGGGCTAAGGCTTGTTTCATCAAAATGCATGGAGCCATTGATGATGTGTTGATGGTGACTTGCTAGCTGCTTAAGGTTTCCATAGTGCGTGGTGATTACACCGATGCATTTTTTTTCGCACAGCGCGAGCAATAAGGATTCTGCTAAGGCAGCACCAAGTTTTGGGTCAGACCCGGAACCAAACTCATCGATAAGCACTAAACTTTTTGCCGAGGCGTGCTCTAGGAAGTACTTCATGTGAGCAAGCTTAGAGCTGTAGGTAGAGAGTTCATTTTCAAGTGACTGGTCATCGCCAAGGTCTGCATACAATCCATCGAATAGTCCGATGTTGGATTCTTTGCTACAGGGTAGGGGAAGTCCCAATCGAATAAGCATTTGTATAAGCCCTAACGCCTTTAATGTCATGGACTTTCCTCCCGCATTGGGACCACTAATTAAGAGAATTCGCTGATTGTTATCCAAGGTAACATCAAAGGGGATTACTTTATCTAAGTCTCCATCTTCCTTAACAAGTAAAGAGGCATTTCGGCAATCGATAAGTTGCATGACTTGCCTAGATTCAATGATTGGCATAGAGCAGGAATAGCGGTCACACCATGATGACTTGCTTTGTATGATGTCTAATTCTGCGAAAATTTCTTGGCTAAACGCGAGATAGTCTGCTTGGATTTCGATGATTTGGGTAAGACGATCTAGTAGTTTTTGAATTTCTCGCTGTTCTGCTTGAACAACACTAAAGAGATCATTGTGAAGATGAACGCAAGACTCCGGTTCAATAAAGACTACCTTGCCGGATTCACTTTCATCATGTAGAATACCCTGGATTTTTCGCTTGTGTTCTGCTTTGACAGCAAGGACGCGTCGCCCATTGCGCACACTCTCAACGGAATCAAACAGATAGCCCGGACGTTTCAACCGACTGACCTCTGATTGAAAGACTTTGTGGATTTTCTTACTGAGTTTTGCCTTTTCAATGCGCAATTCTGCAAGATGTTCGCTAGCATCTGAACGAATTTGCCCATCCTCATTGACAATATCTTGGATGGCTTCTGCGAGGTGGTCATTTCTTGTTATCCCTTTGACTAAATAATGAAGTGCTGTTGGTTCACTGTCCCAATCCTCAAGGCGCTCTAGGACTTGATGAATGGTTTCGACCACTTGAAGAATATTCACTACCTCGTATAGCTCCAGAATCATTCCTTTTATCCCTAGTTTTTCCAAAGACGGTCGAATGTCTTTGAATCTGTCGAAGGGAAACTTATGTCCTTCTTGTTTGAAGTGTTGGTAGGCAGTGATCTTGTCATATACCGCATTGGCTTCCTTTGCAGTTTGCAATGGCTGATACGCCTGCCATGCCATTCGTCCTAAGTCACTTATGCACCCTTGAGTGACAGACTCTGCGAGGATGGGAAGATCAAGTTTTTGCAGTAAATCGTCAGGATAGGTTTTCATCTAAAGGGCAAATTCTACATCATTTTCACCGGTAGCTCTCATAAACACTTCGACTAAGCTTCTAGGATCTTTATCATCAAAAAGAATCTCATACAATACTTGAGCTATAGGTATTCGTGAAGTATAACGCCATTCATTATGAATGAGTTTTAGCGTTTTAAGTCCCTCTACTGTTTCTATTGAGTCATTGATAATGGATTCGATGGTTTCTCCCTTGGCAATTCGGTAGCCTACTGTAAAGTTCCTACTAAGCGGACTTTGGCAGGTCGTCATGAGGTCGCCAACTCCTGCTAAACCTAGGAATGACGTGGATGCCACACCCAATCGATTAGCTATGTAGATGATTTCCGCGAGTGCTCGCGTAATGTATAGTGAGCGGGCATTAGAGCCTAGCGCTAGTCCTTCGGTAATACCCGCTCCAATGGCAATGTAATTTTTTAAAATACCGGCTAATTCAATAGCGACTAAGTCATTGCTTCCAAAAACTTGGAATCGATCAGAGGAAAACAATTCTTTGCCAATTGTAATCACCTCATTGAATCGACTGCCGATCACTGCGCCTGCAGGAAGCCCTTGATGAATCTCATGGGATAAGTTCGGACCAGCTAGCATTCCAATACGCCGAACCGTGGTAAACTGCTCAAAATATTCACTTACGGTAAGCGGTCGATGGCTTATGGTATCCGGGTTTGCGTCACTCTGAATAAAGCCTTTTGTGGCATGAATAACAAAATGACCGGGATTGACTGTATGTTGAATAGCTTTTACGAGCTCGGGATAATTATCCGATGGAATGGCAGGTATAAGAACCTCACAAGTATGGCAGAGATTCTCCAAGTCGGTCTCCAACGACACATTATTGTGTAATGATACATCTCTGATCTGGCGATTAGACGCAAAGCTGACCGCATCCTCTTGCCTTCGGCTGTAAAGCTTTACCGGGTGTTTTTCGGCTAGCAAATTGCATAAGGCGAGTCCAAACTTACCGGCTCCAATCACACCGACACCCATGTCTTGGTTATACATTGTCGACATAGCCTTCCATTTGGTTTGCATAAAAATGAAGAAGAAGCAAGCTCTGCGAACGAAGTCTGCCATCGCTAGAACGAAGAAGCGCTCGTTTTGAATTGTAAATGCCAAGGTGCTTTACACCGTGAGTCGCAATGGCTGTAGTGGATTGATTTAATTGTGTGCTTAGAATACAACCACCTTGGCTTGCTTTGATGCGTATATGATCAATGGTACGCTGACAGGTATCTAAAAAATCATCCCACTCCCAAAAAACATCCTCCAAAGGAAGACGTAAGAGCTCATATAAATCCAGTTTGGGAAAAGAAGCTCTCAGCATGTTGAAGGCGACTAAGGCAACGATGTTACTAGACAAAATCACTTTGTTGTCGTGTAACCCTTTCTTAACAATTTGCCCCAAATCTTGAGCATAGACCGAATCTCTTTGGTCATCGTGCACATGATCATTTCCTCGTCTAAAGTATTCTTCACGGTCGATATGATTTCCACTGATATCGAGCGATTGCCCTGATTGGTCAAGTTTGTTTCCAAAAATATCGGTTGGTTCGCCAAAGGCTATGTGTATCTCGGGTTTGGTATGGCGATGCGAAAAAAGAATAGATAGCAAACGGTATGATGTCGCGGTAACACTTGCTTCCTTGATATATTGTTCACGCCCTTGCTTTTTAAGGTGCTGATCGATAAGCGATTCGGCCTCTAGGGTAAAGGAGTAGTTAATGGAAACAGGTACAATAACAACGGGTTTATTTGCCTTTCCTTCGTCAAGTACATAGTCTTTTTGAGTCTGTACAGCAGTTCCTAATAATCCAAGTTTTAGCTTCTCTGATATCGTGCCTGATCGACTGCGAGTTCCTTCTGGAAAAAACAAGCTATGAACACCTCTTGCCAAGCAAACGGATGAATACGATTTGAGTACCTCAAGATAGATAGCATTCTTTTTTCGACGATCAACCTTGTATGCACCCAACTGATTCATTTTTTGGCTAAGCCATGGCAGCGTAAACAGATTGATTCCCGCACCATATGTCATCGCCGGTAGGCCAAGAAGATCAATGCCATAGCCAATTGTTGGCGAGTCTAAGTTGGATTGATGATTTGGTAAAACGATGAGCGGCCCTATTTTGGACAGAGCTCTTAGTCGATCGATGTCACCATAAAAGATGAAGCGATCATAAATGGAGTCTTTACTTCGCCATAGCTTTTGGATACGCCGTCCAGGAGCGGATTTAAGGAGTCCCGCATAGAAGTAGGGGAGAATTCGTTGCGCAAAACGATAGGCTCTCGGCTCAAAACGACTTAAAATTTCTTGCAGATAGTGATTGATGATTTGGATTAAGATATCCTCTAATGGTTCGCAGGAAGTATGGTTTTCCTGTTTCTCTAGCTCTAGCATCTGCGCCTTGATGTCTGCCCAAAAAAGGGCTTCACTTTGTTTGTCCGTTTTCCAGGGGTTTTGAGTAAGTCTAATCTTTTCCAGATAGATTACATTCTTTAACAATTCATAGAGTTCAGAGGAGCTTTGGAAGCTTCTCCTGAGGGCATTTAGTGTTCTGTTTCTTACCTGGTCTTTAAAATCTAGCCGATCCGTAGTCGTTTTGGTTAACGGCCATTGCTTGACGTCTGGGATGACTGGCTTGAGCGGTAAGCGTTCTGTATGCGCCTGATTCACCTGATTCTTTTTGACGATAATCACATGGATTCAATGAGACGAAAACCCTTTCCATGCACATTGATGATTTCTATTCGTTCGTCTTTTTTAAGATACTTTCGAAGCTTGGTGACGTAAACATCCATGCTCCGCCCTGTAAAGTAGCTGTCATTCCCCCAGATATGCTTGAGCGCCACGTCTCGGTTCAATGTTTTGTTTTTGTTTTGAGCCAACAACCTCAATAGGTCTCCTTCTTTTGTGGTGAGCTTTCGTTCATCATTGTTGATGGAGAGAATTCTTGTGTCGTGTGCATACGTATAGTCTCCAATTTCGAAATGCAGCGTTTCATCCTGAGGATTCTTCTCAAGAAAAATTCGTCGCATGACTGCATCTACGCGAAGACGAAGTTCATCTCGATCGAAGGGTTTTGTGATGTAGTCATCCGCACCGAGTTCAAATCCTGCGATTTTATCCTCCTTTAGTGACTTAGCAGTTAGGAATATAATTGGGATGCGATAGTCCACTTCGCGAATCTGTTTAGCTAAGGTAAATCCGTCCTTTAAAGGCATCATTACATCCAAAATGCAGATATCAAAATCATCTTTTGAAAAGGATTTCCATGCCTTTTCTCCATTTTCGAAAAGTTCCACGGTATGGCCGTGCAGTTCCAAAGAATCTTTTAGCACCATACCAAGGTTTGGATCATCTTCTGCCAAAAGAATCCTGTATTGCATGTCAATATTCATTACTTCTCGTTGTTTAAAGGGAAAATTAAGGTAAATTCTGCGAATTGGCCCTCCTCGCTTTGAACACTTATACTTCCTTGATGACGCTCAGTCATTGCCTTAACATAGCTCAGTCCTAAGCCAAATCCTTTCACATTATGGATGTTTCCGGAAGATTCTCTGAAGAAAGCATCAAATATGTGCCGTTGTACGGAGGATGACATTCCAATTCCATTATCGCGAATGATAACCTCTATAAACTGCTGGTTGCTTCTCGTAGTAACTGATAGGGTAAGCTTTTCCTTGCTGTATTTTATGGCGTTATCGTAAAGATTGGAAAATACATTGTAGATATGCTGCTCATCGCCATAGATATGATGGTTTGAGGCTTGTCGATTTTGAATAAGGACTCCATTGGCCGCTTCTATACGCAGTTTGTAGCTTGATTCGAGTTTGTCCAAGATTTGATGTACATCCACCTCCTTCATGTTTAATTTGATCGAACCTTGTTCTAGTTGGGCTACTTGAAGTACCTTTTCAATATGGCTTCCGAGTCGATTATTTTCTTCTCGAATGATTTCAGCATATTTTAACACCTTCTCTGATTCATTCATTACGTTGTCTTCATGTAACATTTGACTCGCTATGCCGATGGTTGCCACAGGGGTCTTAAGCTCATGGGTCATATTGTTAATAAAGGCCGTCTTTAAATCAGAAATTTTACGTTGACGGAGAATAGTTGTAACGGAAAAAACAAACCCTGCGGAAACAAATAGGATGAGGAGAACTGAAGTAATAATGAATACGAGGTTTTGGTACCAGACATATTGATTCCGGTTGTTTACCCATACCATAAGTTTACCGTGGTATTCTCCGCTCAGCTCGTTTTTAAATACAAGGCGCTCAAAATAACTTGCATTTTCTAAGGCATAAGGTGATAACTGCATACCACCATAAGGTCTCGTTGATGACTTTAACTTGTACGAAATGGATAATGATCGTTCGTTTAATCGTGCATCGAGCAACTCCCGTATCACTTCATCGGTAACTTCTGGCCGTTTACGAGTTAAATCCTCGGATTTTGTGGATAATACGTCTTGAAGATCTTGGTTGATTAACACGCTTTGCGTACTGCGTGACTTCAATTCTTGTAACAATTCGAGCATCGCCATTTCTTCTTGACTACTGTCTCCAACCAATTCAAAGGTATGCACTGCTTTTTCCTCCTTGAGAAAGATGGTGAAGTCAAAGATGGCCTGCAGGTTGGCGAGTACTAGAGAATCTCTTCGGATACTGTCAGCATCCATAGCAGAATCTACTACACTGTTTACGTACGGACCATAATCGTAGAGTTTTAAGTCTTCACTTACCTCACCAAGGACGTCATTCATTTGGTCCTCAAAAACCTTTTGGCTCTGTGTTATACCGTTTCGAAGTAGGATAGATTGATTGACTATTAGACCGACCATGACTACGGACAAGAGAATAGCAAGGGCATATATTCGTTGTTTGGTCATTGTCTACTGAACTAGAAACGTCAAAAAGTAGTTTTTGTAAATGTAGTTAATGTTTGAATTGATGTAAATATCGACCTCATGGTTGTACCTTCGAAATCCTATAGTTTATGCTGTCACGTCTGTCAAGTACAATACTGATTCCCTTTTTGGTGTTCGCCTCCCTTCTTCTCGGAGCACTCTTCGGTTACAGAATGGGTTTTTTTGCACCCACTAAAACCGATGGAACAGGTTGGTTTTACGATGAAGTATTTTTTCAGATTGAGGAGAATTTTGTAGACGACATCGATATAGACCAGTACAAAACGACTGGTGCAAAAGGTATTGTAGAAAGCATTCCGCATGGTGAATACTATTCCATAGAAGAAGCAGAGAAGGAAAGCCAATCGTTTGAAGGGCGGTATGAAGGTATCGGTATTCAGTTTGCCATATTAGAGGATACAATTTTTGTGGTCAATACCTTGCGGGGAGGTCCTAGCGAGCGTCTGGGAATTCAGTCTGCCGATCGAATAGTAGCCGTGGAAGGAAAAAACGTAGCAGGCATTGGAATCACGCAAGATTCTGTGGTTAGTCTGCTAATGGGGCCTCGAAATACACGGGTGAATGTCTCAGTCATGAGAAGGGATTCAGTGTTTCCACTTTCCATTCAGCGCGGCTCGATTGCCACGCCAACGGTTTCCCTTTCCTACATGGTTGATGCATCGGTAGGCTACGTGCAAGTCGATATGTTTGGGGCGTATACGCATGAAGAGTTTAGTCGCGCCATTGAATCCCTTCAGAAGCAAGGGATGACCAAGTTGATTGTCGATCTTCGAAATAACGGAGGTGGATATTTAGATCAAGCCATCAAAATGCTCGATGAATGCATAGAGGACAATCGATTACTCCTGTATACTGAGGGTCGAAAACGAAAGCGCAAGGATTATTTCTCCACGCGTCCGGGTGTTTTTGAAGATGGAGAATTAGTTGTGTTGACGAATAGTATGTCTGCTTCAGCGAGCGAGATCTTTGCTGGCGCAATTCAAGATTGGGACCGAGGTCTAGTTATTGGACAACGAACATTTGGTAAAGGCCTTGTACAAGAAGAATTTACGCTGTCCAATGGAGACGTAATGCGATTACCAGTAAGTAAGTATTACATGCCGTCTGGGCGATGCGTTCAGAAACCCTACAAAGGCAAGGATGCCTATGAATATGGTTTAGAGATTGTTGACCGATTTGAGTCTGAAGAGATTGTCGATTCTTCCGCAATCCAGCTCGAGGACAGTACAGAGTATTTTACGTTGATTGAAGGGCGCACAGTATACGGCGGTGGCGGAGTTATTCCCGATGTGTTTATTCCTATTGATACAGGGCGAATTCCGTTTTCAAGAACCTATCTAAGAAATGCTTCATATTCCTACTTTTCGAAATATCGTGAGGATGTGATAGGGCAGTGGAAGGATAACGCCGAAGCCTTTTTTGCTGACAGTAATTGGGCGTTACGCACCATATTTGATGATACAACTATCGCTGGGTTGACCAAAGATGATAGACTTTGGGCGAATGCAAGTTTGCAAAATCTTTATGCTGGAATGATTTGGATGGGAAATAAAAATCGAATTGCCCTGCACAAAGTCGATAAGCATTTTCAAGAGGCAAAACGTGTACTTAAGCAATATGAATATGCGCTTTATAAATCAAGGACTATTGAAGACTACGAGACAACTGGAGCGTCGATCTATCGAGGAGAGTCAGAGGCTTATGCTAAAGAATATTCTTTGCAACCCTTTTGGATACGAATGGGATTGCTAGGTGCGGCTACTCTTTTGCTGGGAGGTTTGTTGTTTTCTAGAGGGTCTAGTAAAGTATAATGATGTCAAAGTACTTAACCTTGTTATGTCTATCCTGCTGGCTGCTTGTTGCCTGTGATAAGTCATGCGCCGTGGATATGTCAACCTATGCGTTTGAGCGACCACAACCCTTGCCATCATTTACCTTAGAGAGTGCGTTTGGTCAACCAGAAATCACACAAGATGATTGGACTAATCAGTATGTTGTCTTGGATTTCTTTTTTACCTCCTGTCCCTCAATTTGTCCTAAGATGTCGCAGAATATGCGTCGTATTCAAGAGAGTTTAGAGGGGCTGCAAGGGTATTCGCTAGTCTCTGTATCCATTGATGAGCGTAGAGATGATGTCCAGCGCTTACGCGAATATGCTGCGCTGTACGGAGCTGATACAAGTACATGGTACTTTCTCAGGGGAAGCAGAGAAAAGGTCTTTGGTTTAGCTGATGCGTTGAAAATAGGTGTGTCAGAGAGCGATTTACCGACTTCTGGAGGATTTGACCATAGTGGAACATTTCTGGTGGTGACACCCGATCAAAGCGTTACCTACTTTGTCACGGGAGACGGTACAGAAGATAATGAGGTCGATGACTTGATTTGTTTTTTACAACAAACATTAAAGGAAAAATAGCATGATAGAGGGCAAAACAAAAGATGGCAAAGAAGGCGATTTAGGTGGGAAAATGCGCAAATTTATCTTGGGGGGTGTAGCATTTCTTGCACTGTTTGCCTTAGTCGCTGTGATTATTCAAATACAACAGGGTAATATCAATTCGCGTTATGATGGTCAAATTGTTTACGAAAAAAACTGCCAATCCTGCCACGGTGATAATGGTCAAGGCGGACTAGTAGATGAAGAGGGAAACCTCGGCTTTCCTGCACTTAATAACGGAGATTGGTATAACCGACCAAACTTTTCTGTACCTTGCGTCGTGAAGCACGGGAAGGTCAATACGCAAGACTCAACATTGGTCATGCTTGGTTATCCTGATTTAAGCGCTACAGATGTAGCTAACCTTATGAACTTCATGAATGAAAAGTGGTATCCCAACGAGGCCTTAGTAACGCCTTTGGATATCGAGAAGGCGTGGAGGAATTGTAAATAAAGAACGTTGAATACATCAGATAATAACGGGAATAAGTCTAATGGATTTGCTTCCCTCAAGTTGGGAGAGCCCATTCAAAAGGCGATCGCCAAACTCGGATACACCCATCCAACACCCATTCAAAGCCAAGCCATTCCACATGTTTTAGAAAACAAAGATGTCCTAGGTATTGCGCAGACGGGTACAGGAAAAACAGCAGCATTTAGTTTGCCGATTCTTCAGCGTCTCTTGGGAAGAGAAAAGGCCCCCGAGAATACCACTCCTCAAAAACCGGCAGTGTTAATTCTTGCTCCGACAAGAGAATTGGCCCTTCAGATTGAGGATAATATAAAGCTCTTTTCAAAGGAGATGAAGCTTCAAATGGCTACTGTCTTTGGCGGTATACCCAAGCGAAAGCAAATCAATAAGATTAAGCGCGGAGTTGCCTTGATCATCGCCACTCCTGGTCGTTTATTGGATTTAAATCAAATGAAAATCTTGGATTTAAGCCAAGTTCAGGTTCTTGTCCTAGATGAAGCGGATCGAATGATGGATATGGGCTTTACCAAGGATATGACTCGGATTGTTAGAATGCTCCCCAAAGTTCGTCAAACGCTCTTTTTTAGTGCAACAATGTCCCCTGATGTTCTCCAACTTTCGCAACATATGTTACATAAACCTGTGCGGGTTGAGGTAAGCCCAGAATCGACCACAGCAGAGAAGGTGGATGATGTGGTGCTTTACACAGTGGCCAATAAAAAACGAGAAACTACGCTAGAGCTTCTAGAATATGAGGGTATCGAAGATTGCCTGATTTTTACTCGTACAAAAATTGGGGCAGATAAACTTGAGCGCTATCTCAAAGGAAAACAAAAAAGCGTCCTAGCCTTACACGGTGATAAGACACAAAGTGCCCGACAAAAGGCGCTAAAGAACTTTAAGGATGGAAAGTGCAAAATTCTTGTGGCAACCGATGTAGCTTCTCGTGGTATCGATATAAGTAATCTCTCCTGTGTAATCAATTACGATGTTCCTAATGAACCGGAAGCATACATTCATAGGGTTGGAAGGACAGGTAGAGCGGGAAAAGAAGGAAAGGCATTTACTCTTTGTACGGTTCATGATAAGGACTTCTGGCGTAAAATAGAACTCCTGCTTGGTGATAAAGTAAAAGAGTATCACGGGCATTCAAACAAGATGTCAGCGCAGGATAGAGATCGCATGGATGGTAAGATTAAAATGCTACCCAATCGCGGTAAACCCGCCTTCCGACGCGGCCTCAAACGCAGACGATAGTCTTTTGAGTAGATGGAAAACCATTGGTAACTAGTGGATGGATAAAATCCACCGATGAGGTTTTGGTAATTATTTCCCTTTTGGTTTTATACATTTATTCCGTGTTTGGTTTTTTTTCAAAAAAAAGTTCGGTTTCAGTAAAGGATTTTGACTTGTGTCATGGCGTGGATGAATTTACTTCAAGGCATTTTGATCCAAGGTTACCTGCAATAATAAGGTCTGGTGCAAGCAACTGGCCATTGTTTGAAAAGTGGGACAAGAATTACATTATAAACCAATTTGGTTCATACCAGTGCAAGATCGTAAGGGATTCTAGGCCGGCTTTCTCGAGAGAGACACAATCGCTGAAGGATTATTTTGAGCGCTTTGAAGGAAAAAGTACGCTAACGTTAGAAAAGTATGCTCCTGCCAAACAGAAGCTGTTTCTCAAGGATATTGAATTACCCAATCAGTTATTCAAAAAAAGTGATATTCATCGATTCTTTTTCTTTCATTCTGTAAAAGATGCAGGCACCTTACCTCATGTACATAGAGACGCCTTCAATATTCTTCAATCAGGAGTCAAGCATTGGATCTTTTATGATGCGCATGAAAGGGATGCTCCAAAGGGTTTTAGAGAGCTTCAACAATGTAGACTACAATACGGTCCTGGTAACCACATGAAGGATTGGTTTACTAAGGAATTTTCGCAGCTCCTCAAAAGGGTTGAAAAGGTATACACTTGTACCCAGAATGCTGGTGACATAGTGTATATACCTCATCAGTTCTCTCACGCCGTGTTAAATAAATCAGAGGTAATGGGTCTTGTAGTTGAGGTAAATAGTCGTAAGTAGTTTCTGATGTTCCAGTTTTTTTCTTCAAAGCGCCCAAACATTTTTATCCATATCCCCAAAGTGGGTGGATCTACTTTTGTTGGTTTGCTGAAGGAATCGATAAAGACTTCAAAAGAAGAGAGAAACAAGCCAACGCATTTGACAGAACGTGTAGGTCATACGCATATTAAGCATGTTGATTTTTCTAGAGTTGATCGCAGGTTCAAGATGCCTGAAATTTTTGCTGAATCAGGTGCGACTAGTTTTTCGAAGAAAAACATTTTTATGCTGGCACGAGACCCTGCAGATCGTCTTCGATCCGAATTCAATTTTCAATACCATGTTTTAGATGGTAAGCGAGGAAGTTCTAAGGCTGCAATTCTTTCAAGATTATTTCCTCTGCCAAAGAATCTCATGGCCTATGCAAATAATAAAGAAACCCAAGACTATCAATGTAAGTTTTTATTGGGTCGAAAAATTGCAGATCCAGAGCCAGTAACAGAAGAGGAGTTTAAATCCATCGTCCATGCAATTGAAAGCTTGCCGATACACTGCGGTACAACGGATGAGTATGGCGCCTTTCTAAATCTGTTTCAGGAAATTTCAGGATTGTCTTTGAAACCTGAAATGGTTATTCGCAAGAAGACGCCAAAAGAATTTCATAAACCATTGTCTGAATCTCAAAGAAAGAAGATCTATCAACTAAATAAATTTGATCTTCAATTATTCAACTATATAAAGAACATCAACGAGGGTAAAGTTTTCAAGAGTGTCAAGAATTTTCGGTTCAAACAAAATGAAGATTTTACCGTATAGTGAACTCCACGAAATTGTAAAATCGTATGCCAAACTACCTTCGGAGAGGACATGCTCAATAGGTGTGCTCTGATATCCACAATGTCCACACAGTCTTGACTATAAATACTAAGAAAGTACAGGGGCTTTCCTTAATTTCGTTCGAAATCAAAAAAACCATGCGTAACAAAATAACCGAACTATTAGGTGCCGAGAAAGCTGCGGCTCTTTTGGATTTCAATTCACCCGCGGTGTCCAAAGCTGATATTCATCTTCCAGGAAAAGACCATGTTGATGAACAGTGGGTCCTAAGCAATCGTAATCCCCAAACACTGCGATCATTACAGCAATTGTTTGATACAGGTAGAATGGGTGGAACGGGATACATCGGGATTCTACCGGTAGACCAAGGACTCGAGCACACAGCTGGTTCTAGTTTCTCTCCCAATCCTTTATACTTCGATCCAAAGGGAATTCTTGATCTCGCTGTAGAGTCAGGATGTAATGGAGTGGCCTCATCATTTGGTGTATTAGCTTCCATGTCTAGACGCTACGCTCACAAAATTCCATTCATTGTTAAAATCAATCACAATGAATTGATTTCATATCCTAACAGCTATGACCAAGTGATGTTTGGTAAAGTCCAAGATGCATGGAATATGGGGGCTGCTGGGATTGGTGCTACGATTTACTTCGGTTCCGAAAACACGCGCCGACAGATTCTTGAAGTAGCTGCGGCCTTCGAAGAAGCACACCGTCTTGGAATGTTTACCATTCTGTGGTGTTATACAAGAAATGGTTCGTTCAAAGTAGACGGTGTAGACTATCATACGTCTGCCGACTTAACGGGACAAGCGAATCATATTGGCGTCACGATTCAAGCGGATATCATCAAGCAAAAGATGCCTACTAATAACGGCGGATTCAAAGCAGTCGGTCATGGAAAAACGCATCCTGATATGTATGATAAATTGTGTTCAGATAACCCAATTGACCTTTGTAGATATCAAGTGTTAAACTGCTACAAAGGAAGAGTCGGTTTGATCAACTCAGGAGGTGCTTCATCTGGCGCATCTGACTTGGCGGAAGCAGTTGAAACGGCTATCGTTAATAAGCGTGCAGGAGGTATGGGACTCATTCTTGGCCGAAAAGCCTTCCAAAAGCCTTTTGCTGAAGGTGTAGACTTGTTGCAAGCCGTACAAGATGTATATTTGAGTGACGACGTAACAATAGCATAGATACAATGGGTTGGTTTTCGCGTGATCAAAAGGGTATTCAAACCCCGACAGACAATAAAAAAGAGATGCCGGAAGGCTTGTGGCACAAGTGTAGTGCTTGCGGGGAACAGGCTCCTATGTCAGAACACGAGGCTAACCTTTGGGTTTGTGGAAGTTGTGGTTTTCATGATCGCATAGCACCGAAAGATTACTTCTCCATCTTATTCGACACGCCACGTTATAAAACATACTTTAACGAGGTTCAACCAAAGAATGCGCTGCAGTTTGAGGACTTAAAGCCTTATGAAGAGCGACTGAAGCAAGCGTTTGGTAAAACAGATGCCAACGAGGCTGTGCAGGTTGCTGTAGGTCGTATGGAGGGAAGGCGAGTACTGATTGCGGCTATGGATTTCCGGTTTATCGGTGGATCTATGGGATCAGTGGTTGGTGAGCGTATGGCGCGCGGAATTGACTTCTGTATCGAGAATAAACTACCATGTATCATTATCTCTAAATCAGGGGGTGCTCGTATGATGGAAGCTGGTAATAGCTTAATGCAGATGATTAAGATTACGGCAAAGCTCAACGAATTGTCTCAGGCTGGATTGCCCTACATTTCATTGTTAACCGATCCAACAACTGGAGGGGTAACAGCATCTTTTGCTATGTTGGGTGATGTCAATGTAAGTGAGCCAGGGGCATTGATTGCTTTTGCAGGTCCTCGCGTGGTCAAGGAGACGATTAAGCAAGATCTTCCCGAAGGATTTCAGCGTGCTGAATTCCTCTTAGAGAAGGGATTTCTAGATAAGATTATTCGAAGAGAAAACCTTAAGGAATCTTTAGCGCAGCTTCTTTCCTTTATGATGATTAAGGCGCGTTAGAAGATATAGTTTCTACGACCCACATTCCATCTTAGGCCTCCCATGAGGTAAAAATCATTAAAGTCATTATCTGTTAATGCGCTTACCTGTCGTCTCCATCCGAGATCGACTTCTATGTAAAGGTTATGCCACGGGTTGTAGCGAATAACACCTCTTGCATGATGAATAGTGTTAAGATCCCCTTGTCCAGTGCTATTTTGATATACCTGCTCAACGGTATTGGCATTCGTCTCAGGAAAGAGTGAGCTACCCCAATGAGAATTAGCGGTGTCTAATCCCTGCTTAGCCCACATATAATGTAATTCAAATCCTAATTGGGGTGTTAGTCGATAACGGCCTATACCTAGTAGTTCATTGAAATTGGCACCAAGTGGGTGCGCAATGCTTTGGTTATAATGGGTGTAGTTAGCCAAAGCGGTTTGTCCTGGCGTGCTATGGGTATAAACATAGGGACGGGCTAAATTATGCTCAACCTGTAAATCCAAAAACGGAACACCAAAGGCATCAATGTATTTTACGCCGGTCTGAATTGCAAACTTATTAGCCCACCAACCGTTTCTAGCTCGTATCTCTGCGAAGTTGAACTCATCGAGCAAGAATTGACCATATACTTGTGCTGTTTCAAAGAAATTGACTTTATAGTCTATTCCGATAAAGGCATTGTCTGGTGAACCTAAGTCCTGTTCTACGGCACGATAAAAGATAATAGGAGTGAGGTAGTGGAGTTCAAACTGATTGCTACGCGTCATCACAATACCTTCGAACAATCCGATATCTAACCAGTCAGTCGCATGGATATTAAGATGATGAAAGGCGCCATATTTTTTATCTAAGAGTCGATCAGCCCCACGGTTGTATTGATGGATAAACTCGGTGAAGAGGTTGGTGTAGCTTACTTTCCAGAATCGCGTCTGCATTTTAAAGAAGAGGTAGGCATTACTTTGGTCGGATAGGAACAATGACCGGATCCCGTTGCCCCAAAAATGTTTATCGTAGCCAAATTGAAAGTCTATGTGATCTAATGCATTGGCTGTAATGTATCCTCTTGGAGTAAAATAGTCGGTTCCTGTACCACGATACTCTTTGTAATATCCTTCACCAACCATAAAATCACGCTGCCCTTGATCCCGAAAGCGATTGATGTAATCAAACATCAGCTGTTGGTTCTCCCCAATGTATACGTAGGCACCAAGCCGCTTTTTTATGTCAAAGCGCAAGGATGCTCCTCGAGTGTTTACCAGCTTTATTTTTTGGTCGCTAGCTCCTTCATACCCAAGACGAAAGTCGAGTACGGGATTGGCCTGAACGTAGAAATCCTCTCCTTCTGCACTCATCATAGCATTTTCATACGTATAGAAGACTTTGGCTAATGGACCATGAGTTATGCGTAGCGAATCTTGCCAATCTGGATTGTCTTTGATCAGGTAATCGAGATCAAAATCAAGGCGTAAATCGCGATTGCGTAGATTTTGCTCTTCCAATGTGGCGCTTAGTGTGGCAATCGATCGACGCGTGTAGGGCTTTTGGCTGGTATGAAACTGATCAATCATTCGCCCATACTTTATATCAAGGCGGTTTACAACATCATACGTAGATGTATTGAGTGGAACATATTGAGACTGTCCAAATAGATTGCTACATCCTATGAAACAAAGACAAATCGTTAGAGAAACTTGATTAAAAGACATATAAAGACTTTTCACAAAGATTGTGTTTTCTTCTCTATTCCGTGAGATTGAATCAGCGCATACGTACACAGCATACCAAGGACTAGGCAAAGACACCCCAGCAGCCAATGAAGCATCAGGCAATAGCCAATGCCAAAGAGTATGCCATAGGCTGCGCCGAGGGCTAAGGTAATATCCTTAATATATCTCTTGATTGAAGGCTGATTAACGTTTGTGGAAGGCCAAAAACCGATGGGACTTGTTTTGGATTGAAAGGCTTTAATCAATGTTGGTGAAGGAGCAGGAGTTAAACAAGTAACGACTAAGCACACAATCAGTGTAATGCCCGCAACGATAACGAGGTGATACTCAGAAGGTAAACTTGTGATAGGGTAGATGCCTTGCTGTAAAGCGACCGTTGTGATACATCCTGTGGAAAGGGCTGAGATTTCAGTCCATGCATTGGCCCGCCACCAGAGCCAACGGAGAAGTTGTGCGATTCCTAGTCCTGAAGCGGCATTGATGAAAAACACCCAGGCCCCACTTATCGAAGTCATCTGTGAAGCGAAAATCACAGCGATTAAAAAGATTAAGACAACAGCAAGGCGACTAGCATAGATGGCTTGTCTTGAACTGGCGTTGGGCCTTATGAAGCGCAGGTAGATATCGTTTACTAAATAGCTTGCACCCCAGTTAAGATGGGTGTCAACAGTAGACATGAATGCGGCAAGTAAGCTTGTAAAGGTCAGCCCTAGAAGACCTATGGGAAGGACTTTTTTCATCATTAATGGATAACCCATCTCAGGATCCTCCAAGTGAGGAAAGACTACGACAGAACAGAGGGCAACAATGATCCAGGGCCAAGCTCGTAACGCTGCAAAACCAATGGCAAACCATAAGCCGCCCTGTTTTGCTGCCTGGTCATCTCGGGCTGTCTGAAAGCGTTGGGCAATGTAACCCGTTCCATCACTGTCGTAACGCACCCACCATTGGATGAGGACATAAATGATAAAAAGCTGAAAAGGCATGAGCGCAGAGTCTACACTGGGTAAAATATTGGTAAAATCGTTGTAGGAATTCCCTTTTAACTGCGCGAGACCCTCATGCATTGCACCTAGTCCACCGACATAGTCTACGGCAAAGTAGGCAAAGAGTATGGCCGTTCCCATAGCAAGAGCAAACTGAAAGAGATCGGTAAGGATTACTCCTCTAATTCCCCCAGCGGCGGAATATACCATAACAATGAATAGTACGACCATTACGGTGATGGTAGTGTTTAAGTCATTGATTAAGAGCCATGAAGGCCAGTAGCTAAACGCATCAAAGAGCGATGGACTTAAAGTGGACCACTCAATAAATGGATCGGCAATTTTCGTCATTGCAGTGATTACCCATCCTAGAATAAAACCATTGAGTAGGATGCCGAGAAACAGGGCCTTAAATGCCCTGAGAACGGAAGCTGCAGCTCCCTCATAACGCAGCTCTATGAACTCAACATCGGTTAACACCTTCGCACGGCGCCAACGCTTAGCCATAACAATAGCTACCATGATGTATCCGATTACCCAACTCCACCAAAACCAATTGGCTTGTACGCCTCCGTTTGCGGTGAGTCCCGTAACGGCTAAGGGGGTGTCGGCAGCAAATGTGGTAGCAAGGATGGATAAACCGACCCACCATCCAGGAAGACTTCGGTCAGCTACAAAATAAGAGGTGATACTTTGACCTGCTTTTCCTTTCATGAGAATGCCGATGACAAACATTGCAATCAAGTAAATACCAACAATTAGAAAGTCCACATTATGCATAGAGTGTAAAGTACACAATTGAAGGAATGTGTACCTTTCCAATCGACTAAATCGATTAAATCCCATGGCTCAAAAACTATTTAAAAACGCATTAATCATAAATGAAGGCAAGCAGTTTGAAGGCGATCTACTCGTGAAAAATGGTCGTATCGAACGCATAGATTCCACGATCAATACTTCTCATGCTGTTGAGGAGATACAAGCTGAGGGTTTAATCCTTATGCCTGGTGTTATTGATGACCAAGTGCATTTTAGGGAGCCGGGGTATACCCATAAAGCTTGTATAGCTAGTGAATCAAGAGCCGCAGTAGCCGGGGGCACGACATCTTTTATGGAAATGCCCAATACCAATCCCACTACGACTACTCAGGAACGTCTAGAGGAGAAGTATCAGGTAGCGAGCAAGGTTTCACCAGCTAACTATTCTTTCTACATGGGAGGAGCTAATGATAACTATGAAGAAGTAATGCGTACAGATTTAAGGCATGTTTGCGGATTAAAGCTCTTTATGGGGAGTTCTACTGGAAACATGTTGGTCGATGACCCAGGAACCCTTGAAAGCTATTTTAAGGCCTTTCCTGGTTTAATTGCCACGCATTGCGAAGATGAAGGGACAGTGCGTAAAAACAGAGAAGAAGCTTTTCGAGACGGAAAGACAGTGGATGTGCGCCAACACCCTATCATTCGGAACCACGAAGCGTGCTATCTGTCATCATCTAAGGCAGCAAGCCTAGCGAAACAATACGGTACGAGGCTGCATATACTGCATTTGACGACAGCAGATGAGTTGGATTTGTTTACCAATTCTATTCCTCGTAAAGAAAAGCATTTGACGGCAGAGGTATGTGTGCATCACTTGACATTTTGCGATGATGATTATGCTCGCTTAGGCACTCAGATACAATGTAATCCTGCAGTTAAGTCAAGTGCAGACCGTAAGGCATTGTGGCAGGCCCTTCATGATGGTAGGCTCGATGTTATTGCCACTGACCATGCTCCCCACACTTGGGAGGAAAAACAACTTCCATATGGTCAGGCGCCCAGTGGCCTTCCGCTAATTCAGCATAGCTTGTTGCTTATGCTCGATCATGTTAAGGAGGGTAGACTGAGTTTAGAAATGATGGTCGACAAAATGTGTCATGCTCCGGCTGACCTTTATCACGTAGAAAACCGTGGATACCTACGCGAGGGCTATTTTGCCGATCTGGTATTAGTTGATCCTAAGAAAAACTACCTTGTCGACAAGGCCAATATCCTTCACCAATGCAATTGGTCACCCTTTGAACATCAAAGTTTCTCAAGCAGCATAGCCGCAACCTATGTAAATGGATCGTGCGTCTACAGTGGGGGAGTAGTTAATGATCGTGTCAAGGGCATGCGTCTAACCTTTAAGCACGGCTAAATCCTGGGATGACCTCAAAGAGATTCGGTGTCAGACGGGTTGTCCTTCCAATAGGATAGATTTTCTTTAATCTTGTCA
>JBMHCE010000018.1:0-3737 GCA_049890075.1 Chitinophagales bacterium | reverse complement strand
ACCATGAAATCAAAACAAACAACAGATTACTCATCATACACCGTGAATGAGTTGCTAAAGGCCCTCTCTAAACACTCGTATAACAACCATCATGAGGTAAAGCAGGTGATTGCTGAGGCCCAACAACGGGAATTGGATGATATGAATAGAGTAGAGTTTATGTTTGCCGACCTTACACATGATATATACCAATATGACTTGGAGGCTGCGTTCGTTAAACTAGGTCAAATCTCAAAGCGATATGAGCTGGATTCAAACAGAATGTCTAGGCTTTTTAGCTCATACTCTATTTGTTTTCGTTTGACGAATGATGTTGATCAGTCATATCATTTTGCTCAAAAAAGTGAATATGTAGCTGAATCTAAGTTTAGGGCATTTTATGCTGTTGTTTCTCAAGGAATGGCCCTATTTACTTATGGTTTCTATGAAAAGGCCTTAGAAACATTTCGACGCGCATTAAAAATATCGGGACACGTCGGCTCTGAGCAATATCGAGATTGGGTGATGTTTTTAATAAACTACAGCGAGCTATTTGTTGCCGATTTTAATCCCAAGAATTACAATCAATATACCACGACCGTTGTACATGGTTCAGAGATAAACCATCTGTTTGACTTATGGAAAGTATATTATTTAGCTCACCTAAAAATTGAAGCCGGTGAAATCGACAGTGCTTTAATGTTGGTGAAGAAAGGACTTAAATTTCTAAACAATGCTTCCATAAAGCTGGGTTACTGCAAGTTTAAGATTTTGCAATTGGACGCTCATATTGCATTAAAGGACACTAGAAAGATACATGAGACTTTAAAAAAGTTGATTGTTGAAAAAGATGTTTTCAATTACAAAAAGCCTGAGTTGTTAAAAAGGCTTTTGAAGATCAAAGATTTAAAGCTGATTTCTGATATTGCCTTGGGGGAAATTCAAGGTGAGATATTGATGAATGCCAATCTCGGACTAAACTCATTTCCTTATGGTAACCGCATTTTAGCTAATGCAGAATCCCAAACAAGCAGACTAATGAAATTAGAATATGATAATCGTGTGACCGAGATGATCTCAAACTATATTGGAATAAGAAACCATAATGCGAATTCCTCATTAATGTCTGCACATTTCCTAAGCAATGCATTAAACAGTATTCAGTTTTTTGTACTCAATACCCAAAAGGAGTTGGCCTCGGACTACCTAGCAAAATATAGCAGAGTGCTTCGTCAAATGATGCGTCTTTCAAAGTCCCAAGAGACTACTCTCGATAAAGAATTGGAGTTTATCCAAAGCTACTTGGAATTGGAAGCGCTTCGTATTGGCTTTACGTTTTCCTTACAATGCAGCCTGAGTGAGTCCTTAATCTCTGGATATGTTGTCCCGGTGTTTATGATTCAACCTTATATAGAAAACGCGGTAAAGCACGCGGTTAAAGATATTACTGGAATGATTCATGTCAACGTGAGACCAGGGCTAGGGGGGCTATTTGTACATATACAAGACAACGGTCCTGGATTTACTTCAAGCACTTTCTCAGCTGACAAGAGCAAAGGAGGAATGGGTATGCAGCTTAATCAGGAGCGTATGGAGCTATACAATGCCCACACCCATTGGTCCATTGCCTTGCGAATTTTTTCAAGTAAAAAAGGAAGCCATATTGTATTACACTTTAAACCTTAACAAATGCCCTATCTATTTCATTTATTAGAAGATGAAGTTCACGCACGTTCCTTGTTCCATCATATGATGAAGAAATGTGGATCTTCTGAGACAAACATTATCTTATCAAAATCCATTGAAGAGGCTCACTACAATGCAAGTCGATATGCCTTTCATGCGGAATTTTTAGACATCTCCCTGCCTGATGGAAACGCTTTTGAGTACTTGACCCAACAAGGTCGAATTCAACAACCAATCGTATTTATAACGGGGCATGATGATTTTATGCTCGAAGCTATACGCCAAGGGGCCATGGACTACTTACTAAAGCCTTTGGATCAACAAGATTTTCAAGTATGCCTAGATCGAGTAATGGCTATGGTGAATCAGCAAAGTTTGAAAACACGGTTAGCGATTAACTCGCTTGAGGGTGTTGAGTTTTTAAATCTAACAGATATTGTGTATTGCAGGGCAGATAACAACTACGCACATGTCCGTTTGCAAAATGGCAGAGAATTGTGCATTTCAAAAACATTAAAGTGGCTTGAGAACACTATTGCAAGTATCGACTTTGTCCGAATTCATCAAAGCTATCTTGTTAACAAGGCTTTTGTACATCGATATGTACATAGTGATCAGTCAATTCTGCTCTACGATGGTAAAATGCTTCCAGTCAGCCGGGCAAAACGTGCCCATGCGTTGGCTTTATTAGCCTAACAGTGTAACCAAGACCAAGATTTTACGTATATCCTTTTTGATAATGTGTTTGATTTATGGCCAATGCGCTTAATATCCATAATAGTAGTGCGCTACTCGATCGGTTGCGAGACGAGGTGGAAGCGGTAATTGTTGCAGATCAGATTGAGGGTCTCAAGAAAAGCAAGGCCTACCACAGAGCAGCTGAAGAGGCAGCTGATGCCATGCATCAAGCTCTTGCCTTAAAATATATAGCATTTTGTTTTTTTCATAGACGTGAACTCGACAAAGCTCTGACGTTTGGAAACAGTGCTAAGGAAGTGGCTTATCAAAATGACTTATCGGGAATTGTTCAATCTATGTTGAGTTTTACAGGGATGGTTTTGCGCCACCTTGGTCGGATTGAGGAGAGCATACAAACTTTAACAGAAGCTGTATCGTATCCTGGTGATTCTCCTGAAGTACTAGCGGGTTCCTACAATAATTTGGCGGTAATATATGATACAAAAGAAGAGTTTGACAAAGCTCTAAAGTTTTACAAAAAGGCTTTACAACACATGGAAGACAAAGCCTCTCCAAATTATCCATTCATTTTAGGAAACATTGGTAGATGCTTGTTGAGCTTAAAAGACTACAACGAATCAAAAATAATGCTCGATGAGTCGTTGTCACTTAGTCAAAAGTGCAACAATACAATTGCCGAATCAAGAAGTCATCAATATTTAGGGCTTTATTATTTTGAACTAAAAGAGTTTGTTCATTGTAGATCTCACTTGGAAGAAGCTCTTAGATTGGTCAACAAAGCTGGACACATTATTGACAAACTGAGGATTTCTTTTCATTTGTCTCATGTGTATGAGCATACAGACCAAATTGCCCAAGCGGAGGAGTTAATAAAAGATTCATTAGAAGTTTGTAAGGAGCTTCAACCAATTCATAAAGAGTTAGTTATTAAACGAGCTCTTGATTTTTACCAAAACCAGGGGAATCCTAGTATTGCCCTGGCCCATGCCAAGGACCTATTAGAAATCGTAGGGGCTCGAGAAATTGAGAAGCGTGAGCGCCGAATCTCTGAACTTCAAATGCAATTTGAATCCAAGGAAAAAGATCGCGAAATCGAAACACTTCAACGTGAGCGTGACCACCAAGAAGCTTTACTTGCCCAAGCCCGACTCACAGAAGAAGCCAATGTAAAGTTGGAAAAAGCCAATGAGGAGTTGCGCCAATTTACCTATGCCGTGTCCCATGATTTAAAGGAGCCTATCCGACAGGTAAAAAACTATGCCCACATTGCATTGGCCCCTATAAAAGATAAACTTTCGCCTAAAGAGGCTACCATGGTTCAGTTTGTCTTAGATGGTTCTTATCGTGCCCACCAAATGATTGACGATTTATAT
>JBMHCE010000017.1:0-3623 GCA_049890075.1 Chitinophagales bacterium | reverse complement strand
ACCATGAAATCAAAACAAACAACAGATTACTCATCATACACCGTGAATGAGTTGCTAAAGGCCCTCTCTAAACACTCGTATAACAACCATCATGAGGTAAAGCAGGTGATTGCTGAGGCCCAACAACGGGAATTGGATGATGATACCATATTTGAGATAAGTATGTTAAACATGATGCAGGAGTTTTATGATTTGAATCTCGAGAGATCGATGGCCATTAATGATAGGCTACTTATTCTCTCAAGAGATCAATTCGATATGTATCGTTATGACGAAATATTAATGATTCGCTCCCTCATGTTACGTTATTTAGGATTACGCTTAAGTAGCTTAAAACTTTACGATCGTTCAATAAGATTAGCATCGAATGTTAGAAAAAAAATTTTAGCAATAAATGGTACGGCAATGGTTTTGAACTCTTGTGGTTTCCAAAAAGAGGCTAATTCACTTTTGAACAGAGCATACATCATGGCTCAGGAAAGTCTCGGAGACGATGTTTACCTGAACTTAATTGACTTTAACAGATTTCAGGTTTCAAATGAAATTGATATTAATAACACCATCTCATCATCACTATCAAAGATGGTGAAATTGGCTCAAGAAAACGAACTAAGTAATTTTTACAAGGCTCGAACTTATTATGTTCAAGCAAAGGCATTTTTAGTTCAGGATGATTACAATTCTGCTTTACAATTTGCTCAACAGTGTTATGATTTGCATCTCATTTCGGGTATAAAATGGGGAATGACGAAATGTTTTAAGCTAATTACAACACTTAAACTATCTCAAAGAAATAGTTGTCCGTCAGTAAAGAAATCGCTAAAATCATATACTCTAAAAAACAATTATGTTGGATTGAGTACAGCATCCCCTTCTTCTCAATATATAACTGAAAAGGATGTTAACGCGGTGATGAAGATAGCCGACCAAGAACAAGTTTTTTCAATAAATAGTAGGAAGGAAGAGAACCTTTTTGAGATTACGAACTCTTCCCTAATGTCTGCACATTTCCTAAGCAATGCATTAAACAGTATTCAGTTTTTTGTACTCAATACCCAAAAGGAGTTGGCCTCGGATTATTTAGCAAAATACAGCAGGGTGCTTCGTCAAATGATGCGTCTTTCAAAGTCTCAAGAGACTACTCTAGATAAAGAATTGGAGTTCATCCAAAGCTACTTGGAATTGGAAGCGCTTCGTATTGGCTTTACGTTTTCCTTACAATGCAGCCTGAGTGAGTCCTTAATCTCTGCTTATGTCGTCCCGGTGTTTATGATTCAGCCCTATATTGAAAATGCGGTAAAGCACGCGGTTAAAGATATTACTGGAATGATTCATGTCAACGTGAGGTCAGGGCTAGGGGGGCTATTTGTACATATACAAGATAACGGTCCTGGATTTACTTCAGGCACTTTCTCAGCTCACAAGAGCACAGGAGGAATGGGCATGCAGCTTAATCAGGAGCGTATGGAGCTATACAATGCCCACACCCATTGGTCCATTGCGTTGCGGATTTTTTCAAGTAAAAAAGGAAGCCATATTGTATTACACTTTAAACCTTAACAAATGCCCTATTTATTTCATTTATTAGAAGATGAAGTTCACGCTCGTGCCTTGTTCCATCATATGATGAAGCAATGTGGGTCTTCTGAGACAAACATTATTTTATCCAAATCCATTGAAGAGGCTTACTACAATGCAAGTCGATATGCCTTTCATGCGGAATTTTTAGACATCTCCCTACCCGATGGAAACGCTTTTGAGTACTTGACCCAACAAGGATGCATTCAACATCCAATCGTGTTTATAACGGGGCATGATGATTTTATGCTTGAAGCTATACGCCAAGGGGCCATGGACTACTTGCTAAAGCCTTTGGATCAACAAGATTTTCAAGTATGCCTAGATCGAGTAATGGCTATGGTGAGTCAGCAGAATTTAAAAACACGGTTAGCTATAAACTCGCTTGAGGGTGTTGAGTTTTTAAATCTAACAGATATCGTGTATTGCAGGGCAGATAACAACTACGCACATATCCGCCTGCAAAATGGCAGAGAATTGTGCATTTCAAAAACATTAAAGTGGCTTGAGAACACTATTGCAAGTATCGACTTTGTTCGAATTCATCAAAGCTATCTTGTTAACAAGGCTTTTGTACATCGATACATACATAGTGATCAGTCAATTCTGCTCTACGATGGTAAAATGCTTCCAGTCAGCCGGGCAAAACGTGCCCATGCGTTGGCTTTATTAGCCTAACAGTGTAACCAAGACCAAGATTTTACGTATATCCTTTTTAATAATGTGTTTGATTTATGGCCAATGCGCTTAATATCCATAATAGTAGTGCGCTACTCGATCGGTTGCGAGACGAGGTGGAAGCGGTTATTGTTGCAGATCAAATTGAGGGTCTCAAGAAAAGCAAGGCCTACCACAGAGCAGCTGAAGAGGCGGCTGATGCCATGCATCAAGCTCTAGCCTTAAAATATATAGCATTTTGTTTTTTCCATACTCGTGAGTTTGAGAAAGCAATCGAAGAGTGTAAAAAGGCACTTGAAGTTGTCGGGGATAATTTTGAGTTGAAAAACTCTTTACAAATGACAATAGGAACTTGCCACAGAAATCTTGGACATGAGGAACTCGCCTTAGATTCCTATTTTGGTGTTATTGAATCTGACTTTCTAGAAAATTCATTGGCGGCTGCTACATACAATAATATTGCTGTCATATATGATAACAGAAAAGATTACGATAAAGCTTTAAAGTTTTATTCTAAGGCATTAGACTCTGGCAAAGGAATACAGGCGGTCACATCAGAGTTAAGCATAAAGGCAAATCGCTATAGGTGCCTTGCTTATGTAAACTCAGAACTAGAGGCGAGGAATGGCTTAAATCGACTTGCTAAGGAAGCAAGTGCTCAGGGTATATCAATGCCTAGAATAAGCCACTATCTTGGTCTTGTTGAGTACAGGCTTAACAATTTCAGGTCTGCTATAGAGCATTTTGAGACCTCTCTTGCAGAACAAGAAAGAACTGGAGCTAAGCTCACTAGCCTAAGATTACGATTTCATCTTTCTGAAGCCTACGAAAAAATAGGAAGTGCAAGTCAAGCCGAGATACATATAAAGCACTGCCTAGCTATTGCCGATAAATTCCAACCGGTACATCGTGAGTTGATTCTCAAGAGGGCTCTCGAGTTTTACCAAAATCAGGGGAAACCTAGTATTGCCCTAGCCCATGCCAAGGACTTATTAGAAATTGTAGGGGCTCGAGAAATTGAAAAGCGTGAACGCCGAATTTCTGAACTTCAAATGCAATTTGAATCCAAGGAAAAAGATCGCGAAATCGAAACGTTACAACGTGAGCGTGACCACCAAGAAGCTTTACTAGCCCAAGCCCGACTCACAGAAGAAGCCAATGTAAAGTTGGAAAAAGCCAATGAGGAGTTGCGCCAATTTACCTATGCCGTGTCCCATGATTTAAAAGAGCCTATCCGACAGGTAAAAAACTATGCCCACATTGCATTGGCCCCTATAAAAGATAAACTTTCGCCTAAAGAGGCTACCATGGTTCAGTTTGTCTTAGATGGTTCTTATCGTGCCCACCAAATGATTGACGATTTATAT
>JBMHCE010000016.1:0-118854 GCA_049890075.1 Chitinophagales bacterium | reverse complement strand
GCTTGCATACCAAGGTTTACGTAAGAAGTTTCTCCAAGAATCGGTGCAACTTGACCTGCCCATGCGCCTCGGCTAGAAGTAGTATTTCCTTGTGCTCGGCTTACAACACCTGTAGGGTATCCGCTGATTGAGAATGTATTGTCTAAGCTTTCACCATCTTGAATTCTAAAGTCAGTAGCGTCGTTAGCGTAAGATCCCGAGTGAACGTTAACGGCAACAACTCGTCCTGGGTTAGCAGCAACCAACTCATCAGCGATTCGATGTCCGTCAGGGCAAAACTGACAATTGACTCCTGTGAATTCTTCAAGAAGGGCATTCCGATTACTTGCATTCTGGCTTACAGGAATTCCCTGAGCCATTACGGCACTGGTACAAAGACCAAGCGATAATAGAGTAAAAAAGTTTTTCATTAATTGTATATTTCAGTTAGGAAAAATAACAATTTTTTAACAATAACACCAAGTTTATGCGCCTTCAATACCTGTCATTTCTTATTTCTGTAATGCTTCATACAACGGTTCTTGCTCAAATAACTTTCGAGCGCCTTACCTATGATGTAGAGACATATTCTGAAGATTTTGAAATCGTGTTAAAGAACACCCTATATAACAGTGGCATGGACACTGTTACTACAGCGTGGTTGAGAATTGTTGACGATTTTCCTGCAGCTCGTTGGACGGGTTCTTCCATTTGCGATAATATCAATTGCGCAGTGCCTTCTATTAGTGGTCGTGAAATGCTTCCTATTGCACCGGGTGATTCCTCTAGACTTGACCTTCACTTTATAACGAATGGTTTTTCCGGCGATGGCGCTGTTGAACTACTCGTATGGGATGTTTCAGATAGCGCAGGATCTGTACAAACGTTAAGTTTTGCTGTAAATAATGACCCTTCCTTTGCTACAAGCGTATCGGATATCTTAACCGAAGAAGATGTGGATCTATCAGTGGTTAATGGCTATGTACAGTTATCCGCAACGAATGACGCCCGCCTTACGGTCAACATCTACGACTTACTTGGAAATCAAGTAAAGAGTGCATCATGCAATGGTATGCTCACACTTGATGTTCGCGATTTGCCTGCTACCATGTATTTCGTGCAAGTTCTACAAGGATCTACGCTTGTGAAGACGCAATCCTTTGTGCGATAAAAAAGAGATTTCTCTTCTTATTCCTCTGCGATTCGGGCAAGCTCTTCTTCTAGGGCGTATTCATCTCCAGCATTATATCCAGTATGCTTGTAGGCCACCTCTCCATTTTTGTCTAAGACAATGGTAAATGGTACCGTTTGCCAACCAAGGCTTCGTTTTGTATCTGAGTTGCGGTCATAGAGTACCTCAAAAGGCCAATCTTCACCGGCTACATAACTTTTAGCACGTTCAACATTTCGCTGATCATCGATAGATATTGCTATGAGTTCGACGTCGTATAGATCTTGCCAATCCGCATAGAAGTCTTCGGCAATGGTTTTAAGTTCTGTTTTACAGGGAGCGCACCATGTGGCCCAAAAGCATAGCACAGTGATCTTTCCATTATCAGCATAGGTTTTTAAGTCGACCTCTTTATTGTCCCCGTCTTTAAGTTTCGTTGATGTTATGGTTTGTGCGTGCAGTCCGCTAGTACTGAGTACAAGGGTTACACAGAGTAATGCTTTTACGATTGAAGCCATAGTTTGTAAATTTTAAATGTAAGCGGCTGTTAAGGTACAAAGTCAATGCCAAGTTTTCCATTGGGTCATCCACTTCGTAAACCGTGGGAAAGGAGCGATAAACATTGTACATTCATATTCTAATTTAGTTTATGCGACGCTTTGCACTTACATCAGCTCTGCTATTGGTTTCGGTTTTGTCAGTATCGATCATGTTCGGACAGGGTACAATCTATGGTGATTTAGAGATTCGAAATGACTATTACGTAAGAGATTCTTTGATTGGTGCATCGAATACGGCGCAGTATGATAATTTAAAATCGAGCGTTGACGCATGGCTAACCGTAAATTATGCTAATCCAGAGTGGGACTTTGATGCGAGTGTTCGACTCGATGGGTTTTTGCATTCCAATTTGTTTAATCCAGGTAGAGAAGCCTACACGGGATTTGGTATTGGCCGATTTCATCTGAGAAAGACAGTCAACAACTTAGAAATCACAGGAGGTTACATTTACGATCAGCTTGGTAGTGGGCTTATTTTCCGTGCTTATGAAGATCGTGCCTTAGGTATTGATGATGCTTTAGTGGGTGTGCGAACAGATTACAAGATCTCTGAAGCATTCTCGATTAAGGGTATGGCTGGGATGCGCAAGCAGCGACTTGGAATGGATCGTTCGGTCATTGCTGCCACTGAGTTGAAGAGTTTCCAAAGTTTTGGAAAAGAAAAGGATTGGAACATGTCCTCGGGGATTGCTGCGGTCAATCGTACGCTCGATCAAGAATCGATGGATGCCATAGTAGCCATAATCAATAGTTATCCGCTTGACGAACGATTCTTACCTACGTATAATAGTTATGCTTTTTCAGCGTACAATCAGCTTAATCATAAACGATGGGGGTGGTATCTTGAAGGGGCTTGGAAGTCAAAAGATTTACAGCTTGTGAGTCTGACCGAGCCGTTACAGCTCGATGCGGGAAGTGCTCTTTTTACTACCGTTTCTTATGCTAAACCGGGACTTGGGGCTACCTTGCTCTTTAAGCGCACCGATAATTTTCAATCTCGAAGTAATCCATTGGGAGGGGAAACTATTTTAAATTCTGCAATAAACTTCCTGCCACCTGCAAATCGTCAATTGTCACTTCGTCTTCCTGCGCGTTACCAGCCAGCCTCTCAAGAAATACGCGAGATGGGACTATCGCTCGATGTAAACTGGAAGATGAATAAATCAATGTCGCTGCACGGAACCTACAGTCAGATTCATGATCTAGGGGCTACTCCGGGCGACTTTATCAATGACCTATTGTACGCTCGAGGAAGCATTTCGGGATTAAACAGCGGTAAAGCAGAAGGAGCGCTTTTGTTTAAAGAGGTCTATCTCGACGTAGAATGGAAACACTCTAAAAAGTGGAAGGGGCTATATGGTATGTATTACACTATGTATAACCGATTATTCTATGAAGGCGAAGGCCTTGCTCAGACCTTTGTCTACTCACCTTTCTTTCGTTGGACCAACCGTATCTCGCGGAAAGTATCTATGAAATACGAATTGCAATATCAGCATACGGTCGATGACTTCGGTCAGTGGGTCTATGGAATGGTTCAGTTGAACTTACCTCCTAAGCTCTCCTTTGCCATTTCGGATATGTGGAATCTTCAAACCGGTCCGAATGTCTTGAGTGTATCTCAAGAAGGCTCTAAGTCTGGTATACATTATTACTCCATATTTATGTCGTATACGGAAAAACAACATCGCTTATCGTTAAACTACGCCAAGCAAGTTGCCGGAATTGTATGTACTGGAGGGGTATGCCGTTATGAACCCGCCTTTAACGGATTTCGTGTTAACCTAGTAACTAGTTTCTAATGCATTTTAATCGTTTTACGCCTTTATTGTTTGCTTCCTTGTTGTTTCTGATCATCTCCTCATGTGAAGAGGAAGGTCCTGCCGTTATTTTAGATGAAGCGGAAACGTTATCGGATACCACCTACATCACCTCAACTATTCCGAATGCTCAAGATAAAGTGGTGCTTATGGAGGAGTTGACAGGAGTGCGTTGTCCTAACTGTCCTGATGGTCATCGTGAGGTAGAATCCATTCTATCTAATAATCCCGGCCGGGTTTTAGCGGTTGCGGTACACACTCCTTTTTTGGGGCAGCCATTTCCAGGTGAACCTAGTTTAATAACCCAAGCAGGTATAGATATGGAAAGTACTTTCGGTGGTTATGATGGCAAACCAGCTTCTCTTATTGATCGAGTGAGCTATCCTGGTGAGCAGTATCGGTTTCTAGGATTGCCCCAGTGGGTGATTCGAGTCAATGAGCGTATGATGGAAACTTCGCCTGTAAACATCGATGTTTCCTCTACGATATCTTCCAATGGCAATTCAGGGGTGGTAAGCGCTTCTATGACGTATACCAATGTAGCCTCCGACCATAGATTTGGGATTCTGCTCACTGAAAATGAGGTAGCCACTACACAGATTGATGGAAGCGTTGAGGTAGAAGATTACGAGCAAGAGCATGTTTTGCGACGATATGTTACTCCTGTAACGGGTCAGGGACTTGAAGCTACTCTCGAACCAGGTCGCGTATTTGAAAAGGATTTTGCCTTCGATCTTGAAGAAGGTTGGAATAGTGATAATATGGAAGTAATTGTTTGGGTTTCAGATGCCAATGGTATTGTGCACGCAGCCAAAGCAAAACTTGGTGAATAAGGTATAGATATGAAGATTTCATACAACTGGTTACAACAATATGTTTCGGCAGAAATTCAACCGAACGCCGCTGCTGACTGCCTAACTGCAACGGGTTTAGAGGTAGAACATCTCACAAGTACTGGAGGTGACCCAAAGCTTCTTCAGCAACTTAAAGTAGGAGAGGTATTGTCAAAAAGCGCCCATCCAAACGCAGACCGTCTTGCTTTGGCTAAGGTGGATGTCGGGGAGGAGGCCCCGCTAGACATAGTATGTGGTGCTCCCAATCTAGAAGCGGGTCAAAAAGTTGTTGTGGCTTGTGTAGGAGTTGAAATTCCGGTAAAGGATGGAGAGTCGTTTACCATTCGTAAAGCGAAAATACGCGGGGAGCATTCAGAAGGTATGCTTTGCAGTGAGCGCGAGATTGGTCTGAGTGAAGATCATGCTGGTATTATGGTTTTGCCCGACTCAACAATAGTTGGTCAGTCCTTGTCGGAAGCTATTGACTTGGAAAGTGACTACCAATTTGATATTGGATTGACTCCCAACCGCAGTGACGCTATGAGTCATTTTGGTGTGGCTCGAGATCTTGTTGCTGCCCTAAGAGCTCAGGGGAAGAATGCTTCGTGTAAGCCCATTGAAAGTAGCGCGTTTCCGGGTGATCTTCCTTCGGTTGGATTATCCATTAAGGACGATTCGGCTTGTCCTCGCTATTCGCTTGCCAAGATTACTGGAATTGAGGTAAAAGATTCTCCGCAGTGGATTCAACAAGCATTAAAGTCCATTGGGTTAAAATCAATTAACAACGTCGTTGATGCTACGAATTTTGTCCTTTGGGAAATGGGGCAGCCCTTACATGCCTTTGATGCCGATCAAGTAGATCAAGAGTCCATCATCGTGCGTAAAGCCAACGATCAAGAACAGTTTGTGACGCTTGATGATAAGTCGATCAAACTGGATAAAGAAGACTTAGTGATTGCTGATGCTAAAAGTGCGCTTTGTTTAGCAGGCGTCTATGGAGGCAAGAACTCAGGAGTTTCGGAAAAGACGACTTCAATTCTTCTAGAGAGCGCATACTTTGATGCCACAACGATTCGTAAGACATCGATGCGTCATGGGCTTCGGACCGATGCCGCTCAACGCTATGAAAAAGGTGCGGATCCCGAAATTTTGCAACTGGGTTTAGAAAGAGCAGTCGACATTCTTCGTGAAACCTGCCCTGATCTAGCGGTAGAAGGTTTTAATTCATTTGATAGTGGTGCGCTAAAACCCGCTGAGGTTAAACTCTCCTTGGAATATCTTGATCAACTTGCTGGACTATCATTTTCTTATGCTACCGTAGTGCAGATATTGGAAGATTTAGATATAAAAGTGCTCAATGATGAAGGCGGTTGGTTAACGCTATCCATTCCTATGTATCGCAGCGATGTCAAACGTCCGGAAGATGTAATTGAGGAAATTCTTCGAATCTATGGTTTTGATCGCGTGAGTATTCCTGACCGAGTGCATAGTTCGCTTACTTTCCAAGATCGATTCCAAATCAAGCCTTGGATCGACCGTTTAGCTGGTCTTCTTAATGGTTTTGGTTATTCGGAAATCATGACGAATTCCATCAGTAAGTCCAAGCATTACCAAGGACTTAGTGAAGAGGATTTAGCATCAATTGTTCGCTTGGAAAACAGCATGACAAGTGAGCTGGATATCATGAGGCCAAACCTCATTCCTGAAGGGCTCGAAGTCATAGCCTACAACATAAATAGAAAAGCAGACAATCTGCGCCTTTTTGAATTTGGACATACCTATTCGAAAAAGGGAGGGGCTTACAGTCAGCGTCGAGAGCTTGCAGTATACTTTACTAGTCCGGGTCCTATTCGTCATTGGTCTGGTGATGTAGCAAAACAAGATTTTAACGCATTCAAAGGGTTAGTAGACGCTTTGAATAGCGATTTACAACTTAATGCTCAGTCGATGAAGGTATGGAACGGATCCTTCGCACAAGGACAGGAGTTTATGATTGGAAAGAGAGTTTTTCTTCGATTGGGCGAAGTGCTGCATGCTGCCCGAGAGCAATTTGGCATTGAACAACCTGTGTTTGTTGCGCTGTTTGACATCGATAATATCCTATCATTGATAGACAAAGAGGTGTCTCATATGGAGTCCATTCCAACGACGCTTAAGGTGCATCGGGATCTTACCATTCACTTAGAGGAAAATTTACCTTATCATCAAGTA
Organism: Chitinophagales bacterium; assembly: GCA_049890075.1. Lineage (GTDB taxonomy): Bacteria > Bacteroidota > Bacteroidia > Chitinophagales > UBA8649 > UBA8649. Next base: position 112,280 of record JBMHCE010000016.1, on the reverse strand, counting down.
AGTAAAACTATAGCGGATTTAAACATTAAAGAGCTTATCCATTGGAACTTAACGGATGATTTTCGTGATGCTGAAAAAATTGGGAAAGGTCGAAAAGCCTGGACGATTCGCTTTGTTCTAAACTTCGGAGACACAACACCTTCGGATACTTCAATTGATCAGATCATGCAAGGCATTATTGGAGCGGTCCAAGAAAAGATAGGCGCCAATCTTGCTCAATAGAGTAAAGAAATTTGATCTTATTCGAAGCGTTGTTGGTGTAGAAAGTTGATTTTCTTAGTCCTTCAATTTTAGACCAATTTGTTTCTCTTTTTTTTCCGACTTTTATGGAGAGGAGAAGTTTTTTGAGAGATTTTGAAAAAATCAAAGAAGAAACAAGCTGTTTTATTGAGCTTTTACGGTAATCAATGAGGTTATGGTGTGTTGCCATCTAGGTGGTGCGCGGAAAACTAGACTTGGCGTTGCATCAAGTGCTCATTGCACAAAACACCTGGTTCAGTGCGGTTTGAGGAGAAAACGCTTTGCGTTATAAATTGAAAAAGTGATGGGATCAATTATTGTCATTGTAGTGTCGGTCATAGGGGGTACAGCCCTCGGTTATGTCGCTGCTCGATATATGGTTAGTGGACAGCTCAAAGCCAAAGAAAAAAAGGCTGATCAACATGTAAAGCGAATGCTTAAAGAGGCCAAGGAAAAGGCGGAACAGCTAAAAAAGGAGCGATTATTAGAGGTTAAAGAAGAGCTTGTTAAAAAGCGTGGTGAATTAGAAGAGGAGCTGTCTCAGCGTAAAGACAAAGTCGTAGAGCGTGAGGCCAATGTTAAGGAACGCAATAAGGAATTACAAATTCGCTCCGAGGAGGTTTCAAAAGTTCGAAAAGCGAATGAGCAGTTCAAAAAAGACATTCAAACTTGGCGTGAGCAACTTGAGTCCAAAGAGAAAGCCTTAGAAGTACAACGCGAAGAGCTGGCGAAAAAGCTCGAAAACATAGCTGAGTATTCTGCCGCAGAGGCTAAGGAAGAGTTAGTGGCTCAGCTAGTGAAAGAAGCGCGAACTGAGGCTATGGCTGAAGTCCAGAACATTATGGATGAAGCTCGTTCTAATGCAAACCGCGACGCTAAAAAGATTGTGATTCAGACGATACAACGCACGGCTGCTGAGCATGCTATTGAAAATACGGTCAGTGTCTTTCAATTGAAATCGGATGATCAGAAAGGACAGATTATTGGTCGAGAAGGTCGAAATATCCGTGCGATTGAGGCGGCTACAGGTTGCGAAATCGTTGTAGATGATACTCCGGAGGCTATTGTGATTAGCGGTTTTGATCCAGTACGAAGGGAAGTAGCTCGATTGAGTTTGCAACGGCTTACACAAGATGGGCGAATACACCCTGCACGAATCGAAGATGTGGTCAAGAAGGTGCGCAAGCAAATGGAGGATCACATCAAGGAAATAGGGGAGCGTACGGTTATTGACTTGGGTATTACAGGAATGCATTCAGAACTTATTCGATATGTCGGTCGAATGCGTTTTCGTTCATCCTATGGACAAAACTTGTTACAACACTCTCGCGAAACGGCGAATCTTTGCGCTACAATGGCCGCTGAGCTCGGACTTAATCCTAAGCTTGCCAAGCGTGCAGGATTATTGCATGACATTGGGAAGGTCCCTGAAGAGGATACGGAATTGTCACACGCTTTGTTAGGTATGAAACTCTGTGAAAAATATGGAGAAAGCAAGGCAGTTGCCAATGCTGTAGGCGCACACCACGATGAAGTCGAAATGAAATTTGCTATTTCTCCAATCATACAGGTTTGTGATGCGATTTCTGGGGCTCGTCCTGGAGCTCGTAGAGAAGTCGTTGAGAGTTATATTGAGCGTCTAAAAGGTTTAGAGGCAATTGCTAACTCGTTTGATGGAGTGGAGAAAGCCTATGCTATTCAGGCAGGTAGAGAATTGCGCGTTATCGTGGAAGCTGAAAAGGTGAGCGATGCGAAAGCAGGAGAGCTCTCTCATTCTATATCACAGCGCATCCAGGATGAAATGACTTATCCAGGTCAGGTTAAGGTTACTGTGATTCGAGAGCACCGATCAGTGTCGGTTGCGCGTTAGGAAATGATCACGCTTTAGGAAGTAATGGGCCGTCTATAGGCTCCCACAATTCAACGCGCCTTCCTTCATTATCCATAATATGTAGGAATCGGCCGTATTCAAAGGATTGAATATCACCTAGAATGTTAACACCTGCCTGCTTAAATTGCTCAAGAAGTTTGTCGAGGTCATCTACGCGGTAGTTAACCATAACTTGTTGTTCCTCTTCTCCAATGTAATCTGAAGTTTCTTCCATGGGACTCCATTGAAGAATGGCTTCTTTCTTCGTTGATGAATCAATAAATGTAAAGGTTGATCCGTAGGCGTCGACGTCAAGGCCAAGATGTTTGGCATACCAATCTTTTGTTCCTTGGACATCTTTGGATCGAAACATAATACCTCCGATTCCCGTGACTTTTCCTTGCTTTTCCACTTAGGGTTCTAAACGGTCTTCAGGAAAAGACTTCATTTCGAAGGGCTGGTTGACAATTTTAGCCATGGCCATTCGGTCTAAGCGAAACACTCTAAAGTCTTCTCTTAGCCGGCAGTAGGCCGCTAACTGTCGCTTGCTTTCGTTAAAGATGAGCCGTATAGGTTCAACCACTCGTTGGGTTACTTCGCGTTCGTTGGATTCGTATTCAATCTCAATACATAGACGCTCATTGATGGCCGTTTCTATGCAGTGCGTCAAATTGGGACTGTAGTGCATGTGGCGCTTAACATGATAATCTTCCATGCAATAAATTTAGGATTTATATTGAGAGAGGTTCTTTTTTAGGGCTTCAATCTTATCCAGGCCATCTTTAAGCTTCTGACGCTCCTTGTCAACTACAGCAGCTGGAGCATTGTCCACAAAGCGTGCATTGCTCAGTTTTCCTTGAACTTGCTTTACAAATCCTTCGGTGTACGAAAGCTCAGCTTCAAGGTCTTGTATCAGTTGATCAACATCGATGGTTTTTCCGGTGTCAACATAGAAGGTAGCTCCCTTTTCTACAAAACTCTCTAGGCCATCGACTTCGTGGTCTACCCACTCAATAGATTCAGCCTTGGCCATTTTTGCAATCAACTGCTCAAAGGCCGTATAGGCTTTTGACGGCTTGCCGTACACGGTAAGCTTGATAGTATCTTGGTTTTTACAAGAGGCTTTTTGACGGATATCTCGTATACCGGTAATAATGCGTCGCGCGGAATCTCCATGATCGAGCCAAGTCTTGTCCTTAGACTCATTTCCCATGGGATATGACTCAATGCAAATGCTTTCGCCTTCCTTTCGTTCCTCTAGATTTTGCCATAGCTCCTCAGTAATGAAGGGCATAAAGGGGTGCAAGAGTTGTAATAGTGTATTGAAGAATTCAATGCTCTTCTCCTTTACTGCTGCAGGATAGGATTGACCCTTTGACCTTTTAACAAATTCTAGATACCAAGAGCAGAAATCGGTCCAAGTCGCCTTATACAACTCCATCAATGCTTCCGAAAGCCTAAACTCTGTGATGGCCTTGTCCACATAGCATGTGAGTTGCTCGAGCCGTGCTTCAAACCATTGCATAGCCGCTTGATCTTCTGGAGCTAACTCACTTGAGTCAGTGCTCCATGAATCGATAAGCATGTAAGCGTTGTATAGTTTGTTTGTGAAGTTTCTTCCGTTTTCACAAAGCTTTTCTTCAAACAATAAGTCATTTCCAGCGGCGGCGCAACTCAATACCCCAAAGCGAACTCCGTCGGCGCCATAGTGATCCATAAGTTTTAGAGCGTCGGGTGAATTTCCTAATGACTTGGACATTTTCCGGCGTTGCATATCCCGCACCATTCCAGTGAAGTAGACCTTTTCAAAAGGCTTCTCATTTTTGAAGGTATACCCTGCAAAAATCATACGTGCTACCCAAAAGAATATGATGTCCCATCCGGTAACCAAAACTTGAGTGGGGTAGTAGTAGTCGAATTCTTTCTGGTCCTCTTTGAAACCATCAAAGACGGATATTGGCCACAACCAACTGGAGAACCATGTGTCGAGTGCGTCTGGGTCTTGGATGAGGTCCTCTAAAGAGATGCTGTCATCTGTGAAGTGAGATTGAGCCATAGTTAATGCCTCCTCCTTACTCTCTGCTACAAAGACTTCGTCGCGTACATAATAGGCTGGAATGGAGTGACCCCACCATAATTGCCTTGAAATAGGCCAATCTCGAATGTTGTCAAGCCAATGTTTGTAGACGGATACATATTTAGTCGGAATAAAGTCAATGTCTCCATTAAGGACGGCATCAAGGGCAGGCTTTATAATGTCATCCATGCGAACAAACCATTGTAAGGATCGCCGAGGTTCCACCACAGTATCAGCATTTCGCTCGGAATAGCCTACGCTGTTTTGTATCGACTCATTTTTGATTAACAAGTCATTCTCTTTGAGGTAACGGGCTGCCAGCTTACGTGCTTCAAAGCGATCCTTTCCAACGGCAAATCCTGCGATGTCTGCAATACTTCCATCAGGATTAAGCACATCGATGGATTCTAAGTTATGTCGCTGACCGATCTCGTAGTCATTGGTGTCATGTGCCGGCGTAACCTTTAGCACTCCTGTACCGAACTCCCTGTCGATATAGGTATCTGCAATAATGGGAACTTCTCGATTGACAATCGGGACTATGGCACGCTTTCCAATGAGATGCTTGTAGCGCTCATCGTCGGGATGCACACAGATAGCGGTATCACCCATAATGGTTTCCGGTCGCGTTGTAGCTACGGTGAGGTAGTCGTCCTGGTCGACCAGTTTGTATTTGATGTAATAGAGTTGGGAGGTAACTTCTTTTCGAATCACCTCTTCATTGGAAAGCGTGGTTTGCGCTTTAGGATCCCAGTTGACAATCTTCCAGTCTCGGTAGATTTTTCCGTCGTTATATAATTCAACAAATACCTTATTGACGGCTTCCGATAGATCGTCTTCGAGAGTGAAGCGCGTTCTGGACCAGTCACATGATGCTCCTAGGCGCTTTAATTGATCGAGAATAACTCCGCCGAATTCATCGGTCCATTCCCAGGCATGTTTGAGAAACTCGTCGCGTGTGAGGTCTGATTTCTTGATACCCTGTTCCCTAAGTCGGCCTACAACTTTAGCTTCAGTGGCTATGGACGCATGATCCGTTCCGGGTACCCAGCAGGCATTCTTTCCTTGCATTCTAGCATGCCGAATAAAGACATCTTGAATGGTGTTGTTTAGCATATGCCCCATATGCAGCACCCCAGTGACATTGGGTGGTGGGATAACGATGGTGAAGGGTTCTCTATCGTCTACTTTACTTGCAAATAAATCATGTTTTAGCCAATAAGAATACCATTTGGATTCTACTGCTTTGGCGGTGTAGCCTTGACTCATAGATTATAGGTTGTTTTTCCATTTGATGCTGCACCCAGCGCTAGGCAACTGGTTTGCATCAATGATTTGATTGTCTAAGTGTGCATCGATGGCAGATAGTAAATCCTTTCCATCTAAATGCTCATCGTTTTTGTGGTTCGAGCCGTCGTATCTCCCTCGGTAGATCAATAGTCCATCATTATTATACACAAAGAAATCTGGAGTACAAACGGCACCGAAGGCCTTAGCCGCTGTCTGATCTTCATCGTAGAGATAAGGAAACTGGAAGCCCCGATGAAGGGCTTGTTCTTTTAGCCGATCGGGATGATCTTGCGGATAGTTGATTACATCATTAGATGAAATAGCAACGAAGCCCATTCCTTGTTTAATGCGTTGATTGAAAGCATTGGCCATATGGTCATCTAAATGCAATACATAAGGACAATGAGCACAGATGAAGGCAACAACTAAACCCTTAGAAGCCATCACATCGTCTTGGTTACGTACCTGGTTACTTACAACATCTAGTAAGCTAAATGATGGAATAGGGCTTCCCAGTGGGACCATTGAGGACTGCATACGTGCCATGAGGTTACTTTAAAGCGGAAAGTTAGTCTATACCTTCCTCATTTTCAAAATGTAGGGCATAGGAGTTGACACAAAATCGAAGTCCAGTGGGTTGAGGCCCATCATTAAAAACATGGCCTAGGGGGTTATTGCACGATTTGCAGGCGATCGCAGTTCTCACCTTGCCTTCTGAGCGGTCTTCGGAAAGGGTTAGCGTGTCTTCTGCGGCTTCCTTGTAAAATGTTGGCCAGCCACATCCCGAATCGTATTTGCTTTTTGAGGAGAACAGGGGTGTCTTACAATGACTGCAATGGTACATGCCTTTTTCAAAGTGTAGGTAGTACTTATTCGTGTAAGGAGATTCAGTCTTCGCCATACCTATTCTATTCTTGATTGGGTTTTGATTTCCTCGATTAAAATCTCTTTACTATGCTCTGCATCGTGATCGAGAGATATTTCTAAGTAATTGCCGTCACCAGCAATAGTTAAGCTTTCCATTCTCTCAAGTCCATTGGCATCATTGCCAAACCCTAAAACCGATAATTTAATGCCGTAGTCTTTATTGTTACGACGAACTACACGAAGCAACTCTTGCTCATTGAGTGTGAGGTGGTCTTCCGTAAACAGTCCGTCCGTCGCAAGAATGATTTGATTGTTTCCTTCTGACAGGAAGCTTCCTTGAATCAGTTCATAGGCCGCTTCAATTCCCTTGACCCCGTAGGTCAGCCCTGAAGGTGTTAAACTATTGATTTCGTGTTTTACAGATTCCTTATCCGAGAGAGCCACTGATGAGAAGATGGTATCAGCTTGTGAGTTATAGGTGATTAATCCTATTTGGTCAAAGTCTCTCAAGACATCGATCAATGTCGTCATGGACTTTTTGAGCTTGGCAATTTTTCCATGCTTTCGCATTGAGAAAGATATGTCAATCAGGAAAATGAGATTGTTCTGTTTGTAGAGTGCTTCGTTAAGTTCCCCCCATTGATTATAATCCGGCAACTCCTCATTCAGTGGAGTCTCTTTCTCACTTTCTTCGTTGTTATTCGCACCAGGAGTATTGGATGTATTGATCAAGCTTGCCATGCGTTCTTCCGGGGACATTTCGTCAAGCTGAAGCTGCTCTTCTCTGCTCTGAGTCGTGGATGATTGATCATTTTTAGAAATACTTGCGCTGTCTTCACTACTTGAGGGGGCTTTATCGGACTGCGTTATGCCTTCTTGGTTTTCAACTGGCATGCTTTCTTGGATTGTATCTCTTCCTTCTGCTGTCTTTGTTTCAGTAAGTGACAAGTCCGCTGATACAGATTCTTCAATAATGGGAGTTTCAATTGGTTCGACCTCCTCCGTTACTGTAGATTCTAAGGTGACTCCTTCATAAATGGGAGTCAGGTATACCTCCTGAATTTCTGTAATCTTTGTATCGATGGCTACGGTCTTTTGTTCATACCCGTTCGCTTCGATCTCGGCCTTTGTATTTTCCTTTGGTTGACCTGTTCTCCATATACCCTCTGCATTGCTCTTTCCTGACTCGAGTAGATATCCTTCCGCATTTCTAACAAATACATCAGCGCGATAAATAGGCTGTTCAGTAACGATGTTTAAAATTTGGAAACCATAATCTACAAAATTTGGGTCTTCTAAGTTGATGGGATCCATGCTGTAGGCCGCGAGAAGTGAATCATAATTAATATCATTTTCGTCGAATGTCCTATCCATGCTAATCTGTATGACATCTGATCGATAAGTATGGTCAAAGTGCATGGTCTGTGGAGCGTAGCCATCACGTTCAAGCGTCATATCAAAACTCCCTTGAGGGAAATTCTCGTTAAGTTGCCCTTTGTCATTGGTAGCCATAATGATCTCATTAGGGTAGTATTGGGATTTGAGTCGGATACGAACATTCTCTAAGGGGCGATCTGTTCTTTTGTCGCGAACGAATAAAGAAAGGTTACTTATCGATGTCGTTTTACCTTTTCTATATGCCGGACAAACGCTAACAACGTTTGGGGCGAAGGATAGAATATTTCCTTTGATTACAACTGGGAACGGGGAAGATGATTCTTCAAAGTATAGCGTTACCACTTCATCAAACTTACCGGTCTGTCCCGTGTAGAATTCAATGTAAAATGAAGCTGAGTCTCCTGGTTGAATGCCATAGGTAGGATAAAGAATATTGATAGACGGGGTGCTTGGAGTTCGCAAGAAATGAAGGGTCTTGTCGCTTCCATTGTATACCGTAAAGGTTGCCTTTGGATTAGACCAGTTCGTCAGCCTTCCAAAATCAAAGACTTCGGGGTGTACCGTTACGACATCCCTGATGGTTTGACCAATCGCTTGCATTTGGACTCCTAAAAGAAACGGAAGTAGTAAGGTAATTAGGCACTTCTTTATCTGCATATTCATAGATTTACACTTGAAGTGAAAGTACTTGCAAAATACATGCCACAGATTGGTAGTTTTTTAGCATCATGGCGTGGATGGGCTATTATAATAGTCATTGTGTTGCATACTGTGGGAGGTGTTTGTATGGCACTGGGTGACCCTATCGCACTTGTACTCCTCACTCCGGCGCATTTGTGCATTACAACTTTTGTTCTTTTTTCTGTTCATCCTCCACTCAATAATGAGTTTTACAAGGCGGCATTTTTAACCTTTATGTTTGGCATGTTCATAGAAATAGTTGGGGTGAGAACAGGCAATATCTTTGGTGAATACCATTACACATCGTTATTAGGTCCAAGAATTTTGGGAGTTCCTGTGGTTATCGGAACGAATTGGTTATTGCTTTCTTATTGTTTTTCTGCCCTTGTCTTGTGGTGGAGGCCATCATTGAAATGGATATATCAGGTTGTTCTTGGTGCATCGCTTATGGTACTTCTCGATGTAATTATTGAACCCTTTGCAGTGCACTATGGTTTATGGATTTGGAAGGGTAGGGTGCTACCTTCTCTTGCCAATTATGTAGCATGGTTTTTTGGCGGTTGTATTGTTACGGCAATCTGGTTGAATTTTTGGCAAAAGACCTCAGACTTGCGCTTTTTGTCTTCTAAAATGACAACAAACGAGAGGAATGTTGATTTAATTAAGAATAATGACATTCTTCTTGTAACTATTTCATTCCTTGTGATGTTCTTTGTTCTAAGCTTAGTAGGAATTATGCTGAGCTAGAAACACGATGGGAAAGTATTCAATCAAAGATATCGAAATGCTCACAGGCATCAAGGCACACACCCTTAGAATATGGGAGAAGCGCTATGATATCGTCTCAGCGGAGAGAACGGATACCAACATTAGGTTTTACAGTGATGCTCAACTCAAGACCCTCCTCAACATTGCCCTGCTAAATCAAAACGGCATTAAAATCAGTAAGATTGCTTCCCTGTCTCAGGATGAAATCCGACAGAAGGCAATGGAAGTGGGCTTAATGCAGACAAGCGATAACTACTTCCAGGGCAAATTGATTGAGTTTATGATTGCCATGGACGAGGCTAATTTTGAAGCCACCTACGAATCAAGCATTCGGAAATTAGGATTTGTGCATCAAATTGAATCTGTCCTATATCCTTTCATGAGAAAGGTGGGAATGCTTTGGTCTACAGGCTCGATCAACCCAGCGCAAGAACATTTTGCAACCAACATTATCAAGCGCAGAATAATGCGGGAAATCGAAAAGACAAAGCGATTAAACGACAATCCTAAACGCTTTATCCTTTTCCTTCCCGAAGGCGAACTCCATGAAATAGGTTTGTTGATAGCAGAATATATGCTACGGATACATGGTGCAAGAACGCTCTATCTTGGAGCTTCCGTTCCCATAGAGGACCTCGAAAAAGTGCATCAATCCTTCGTGCCCGATTACTATATAACTTGCTTTATTGTGGAGGGTGTCGGTCGGTCGGTACGCGAGGAGCTTAACTATATGAGTGATAAATTCCCGCAGTCTGAAATCCTGTATTTCGGCTCATCCTTCTTGCTTTCGGACATTGACCCTCCTGCAAATTGCAATTACCTTACTTCCCTCCATCAACTCGATCAATACGCGATCTAGGGGGCGCCATGTAGAAGTTATACACATCCTCTAAGGGTTGCTAGTCCTGTATTACAGGTTATATCTGTTTGTTCAACATGCAGCATAAATCATTCATTTTGTTTAATTTATCAGAAGTTAAGGGGGTGTTCCGTTCAACGGAATAGGGTTAATGTTTAATCCTTTGTTGAAAAAATTAAACAAAAAGTTGGACGATTTGCGGGTTTTGTAAATTATTCTGTTTAAGTTTAAACCAGAAAAGTTAAACATGTCTACAAGAGTATTTATCACACAGGTAGGAGAAATTGAAAGCTTTTTGCGCTCATTCGCGCTAAGCCTTACCCAAAACCAAAGCGATTCTGACGACTTAGTTCAGGATACATTACATCGCGCCATGAGAAACCTTGACAAGTATAAAGACGGGACAAACTTCCGTGCTTGGATGGCGACCATCATGAAAAACATCTTTATCAATAACTATCGACGCAAAACTCGACAGAACACAATGTTGGATGGACTCGATGAGCGAACGAGTACAGTTATTGACCGCAACCACTTTGAGATCAATACGGCTTCGAGCAATCTAAGCGAGGAGCTTATCGTTAAGGAAATCGATGCTCTAAAAGATGATTTACGTGTGCCATTTTTATTGCATGTTGATGGATTTAAATATGAAGAAATTGCATTGCAACTTAATGTACCTTTAGGTACGATAAAGAGCAGGATCTTCCACGCGCGACGAATTCTGCGATTGCGATTAACAAAACTTGGATATTAATGGCTAAAGCTCTCGTTATAGGATCTGGATTTGCTGGTATAAGTGCGGCAACTCATCTCGCTCAAAAAGGCTACGAGGTAAAGGTTCTTGAAAAAAATGAGGGTCCAGGCGGTCGATGCTCCGTTTGGAGTAAAGATGGATTCACCTTTGATATGGGGCCTTCATGGTATTGGATGCCCGATGTGTTTGAGCGTTATTTTGCTCAGTTTGGTAAACGTGTCAGTGATTACTACACCCTAGATCGTCTTGACCCAGGATACAGAGTGTTTTTTCCTGAAAATCTTACGGTTGACATTCCAGGTAACGACAAAGAGTTATTAGAGCTTTTCGATAGGCTAGAGGATAATGGTGGGGAAAAGCTTAAGATCTTCCTCAATAATGCCAAGGCAAAATATGAGGCAGGCATGAATGATCTGGTTCATAGACCCTCCATTTCGTTTACGGAATTTATCGATTTTTCCATTGTCAAGCAGCTCCCAAAACTCAAGCTCTTTACCTCCCTCACGGCTGAGATTAACAGCCTCTTTACCAGTGAGGCTGCCCGCAAATTGTTAGAGTTTCCTGCATATTTCTTAGGGGCCTTGCCAAAAGATACTCCGGCGTTGTATAGTCTGATGAATTATGCGGATTTGTCGCTAGGAACTTGGTATCCGCAGGGGGGCATGCATCAAATCATCAAAGCGATGGTTTCGTTAGCTGAAGAATTAGGGGTCAGTTTCGAATACAATGCGGAAGTAGAAAAGATTCTAGTCAACTCGAAAGGTCAAGCTTACGGGCTATCAGTAAATAATATAACGTATGACGCGGATCTCATTGTAGCAGGTGCTGACTACCACCATGTTGAGTCGCAGCTTCTAGATCCTGCTTGGAGAAACTATCGAAAGGGATTTTGGGACAAGCAGGTAATGGCTCCCTCATCCCTCATCTATTACTTAGGAATCGATAAACCGTTGGACAATCTGCTGCATCACAATTTATTCTTTGATGAGGATATTGAGCAGTTTGGTTCGGATATTTACAGTAAACCTCAGTGGCCAGAGAGACCGCTTTTTTATGTGTGCTGCCCGTCAAAAACAGATGAATCAGTTGCTCCAAAGGGTAAAGAGAACTTATTCTTACTCATGCCGCTCGCTCCAGACTTAGAGGATACGGAATCATTACGGGAAGAGCGCTTTACCTTCATGATTGATAAATTAGAAACCATCACTGGCAAAAGCATACATGATGCTATTTCTGTGAAGAGAGGATTTTGTATCAATGATTTTAAGTCTCGATATCACGCCTATCGAGGAAATGCTTACGGGCTAGCAAATACCTTACGGCAAACGGCTATTTTTAAGCCGAAGATGATCAACAAAAAAGTAAATAATCTTTTTTACACCGGACAATTGACGGTACCCGGTCCTGGTGTTCCTCCAAGTCTCATATCAGGTGAGGTGGTTGCGAACTATATCAGTAGGAAGATTCCATTAACGCAAAAACAAAGCTATGATGCACTTGCATGATCGTTGCGGCGAACTAACCAGCATAATGATGGCGAAGCAGTACAGTACATCATTTAGCCTTGGTATTCGGATGCTTGATAAACCATTGAGATTCCCTATTTCAGCTATATATGGATTTACGCGAGCTGCGGATGAAATCGTTGACACCTTTCATGACTATGACAAAGAGGATTTGCTCGGGCGGTTCAAACGAGATACCTACCTCGCAATTCAAGAAGGAATAAGTACGAATCCAGTATTGCATAGTTTTCAACGTATCGTCAATAGATACAACATTGAACGAGAAGTTATTGAATCGTTCTTTACCTCTATGGAGATGGATTTGCATAAGTCAACTTACACACCTGAAGATTACAATACATACATCTACGGAAGTGCAGAAGTAGTGGGTTTAATGTGTTTGAGTGTTTTTGTAAATGGCAACAAGGAGCTGTACAATGAGTTGTTGTACGGGGCAAAGATGCTTGGTAGCGCCTTTCAAAAGGTTAACTTCTTGCGAGATATTCAAGATGATGCTGAAGATAAAGGGAGGGTGTATTTTCCTGGAGTATCCTTCGATAACTTTACTGAAGAAGATAAAAAGGTTATAGAGCAGGATATTCAACGTGAGTTTGATGAATCATTGGACTATATAAAAAGATTACCGACCTCTTCAAGATTTGGAGTATATGTCGCATACAACTACTATCAAGGGTTGTTTAACAAAATAAAGCAGACACCAGCAAGCCAGATTGCCATCGAACGTATCCGTATTCCCAATACACGAAAGTTTACTATGCTTGGTAGATTATGGCTGTTTAACCAAATTGGAGCGGTTTAGCCATTAGGCTGATTCAGCCCCTTTGCTTATCTTGTCTTGGTGAAGATCTTGTTTCGAACTTTTGCCGTTGCTTTTTGCTTTTTTGCCGTCTCTAATGGAGTGGCTCAGAATATAGAGGACGTACTCGGTTTGTCTTCTGACGATGCGGGCTTTAGACAGCACGAGTTAAACTTTGGGACTCGCTTTCATACCAATGGCTATTCTGCATTTCTCGAAAAAGTATGGTTTAAAACCTACAAGAAAAGCCGCCTACTCCAAATTGAATATTTTCACTTCAAGGACATGCGGGAGCGCAAACAAGAAAGCCTCTACAGTGCGTGTAATCCAAAGCGTTACTTCTTTGGAAAAAAGAATTCTTTTTTTGCCCTCCATACCGCGATGGGTCAGCGAAGACTTCTTGCTCAGAAGGCCGATCGGCTAGGAGTAAGCATATCCTACGATTGGCTTCTAGGCGTCTCCTTAGGATTTGAAAAGCCATATTATCTAGAACTGATCGACGATAAAGATGGAGATAACCTGATAAACTGCACGCGAGACCATGAGCCGGAGCGGTATTTGGAATCCAATGCTTCAAGATTTCTTGCCCGTCAAGAAATTTATGGCGCTTCTCGAATTGGGCTAGGGTTTAATGAAATCAAGCCTATTCCTGGACTTCATGGTAAGATTGGGCTTCACTTTGATTGGGCTACGGATGCCTCATTTGTTAAAGCGCTTGATGCTGGAATAGCGCTTGACATCTATTATCGCAGACTTGATGTGATGGTAGCAGAAACGAATAAGCCCATAATCTTCAATTTATACCTCGGCTTTCTGCTAGGTAAGAGATATTGACAATTCTGACAGAACCTTTAGGAAAGGTAGGTCGTTTGGTGTTATATTAGAAACTGTAAAGAAATCGTAAACAAAATACTATGAATCGCATTTCACGAATCGCTGTATTGACAGCATTACCCGCATTGCTTCTTTCAAGCTGTGCACAACAAGAGAATGTAGCCGCTACAAAGGATACAACCTCTAGTGAATCAAATCAAGAAATTGCTTCTGCAAAAGCTTGGGATAAGCCCCAGCGAATGATGGAGTCTATGCAATATCGTTATGATAAATGGGCTGATCCAGAGACAGGGGAAATTGATTATCGCAATTTTTACAAAGCACTAGCTCAAGCTGACCGTATTGCACAAGGTCCTTCGGCTAAGGCAAACTATGATCTTACTTGGGACGCGTTAGGACCGGATAACCAAGGAGGTCGCACAAGAACCATTCTTATTGATAAAGATGACCGAAATTTGATGTTTACAGGTTCGGTAGCAGGAGGAATGTATCGTTCAACAAACAGAGGGAACTCTTGGGAGTATATGGCCAATTATCCTGGTTTTTCGGCCATCTCTTCAATTGTTCAATCGGCTGATGGAACAATCTATGTTGGAACGGGAGAGGGATTCGCTTCGTATCAGTCTCCAACTGGTGTAAGTTTTACTCCGGCAGCTCCTGGTAATGGAGTATGGAAATCATCCGATAAGGGTCAAACATGGGAATTCCTTTCAAGCACGGCATACTACACGCCTGGTGCTTCTGGTGTCGAAAATGTCACTAATCCAGGCGGATGGGCCATCGTAAACCGACTTGCTGCTCACCCTACAGATCCTAACATCATCGCTGCTGCTGTAGTCAACGGGCTATATGTATCTCAGGACGGCGGTTTGACTTGGAATCAGCGTCCAGGTTCTAATGCACAAGATGTTAAGTGGTCTCCTGATGGAAATCGTCTTTATGGAACAATCAGTGGCCGAATGTATTACACGGATAACTTTGGTCTGAATTGGTCGGCATCTTCGCTATCTACTTCAGGTCGAACTGAGATAGGAGTTACTCCTGCAAATCCAGATTACATCTATCTGAGCAACGCCAATGGCCAGGGATGTTTCAACGGTCTTTGGGTTTCGGATAACAAGGGGATTACGTTCACTCGAGTTGCTGACAACACAAACTTTGACCCGTTTGCTCAGCCTTCAGGGTCTGCAGGGTGCCAAGGTGGCTATGATAATGCGATTGCTGTAAGCCCTTGTGATGAAACGTTAGTATATATTGGTGGTATTACTTTTTACACTTGGTCTAACAACTCAGGCGGCTTGCGTCGTGCTGACGTAATTGGTACTGAGGGTGGAAGTGCGCCGAATGCGGATTACTTACATGCAGACAAGCATACAATCTTGTTTGATCCTTTTGATGCAACTTGCAACACCATGTGGGTCGGAAATGATGGAGGACTTTCTGTGGCAAGCCGTGCGAAAGATGGTTTCCCAGACAATCTTCAATTCCAAGAAAAGAATTTTGGATACCAGTCGCTTCAGTGTTGGAGCGTAGGGGCAGGATTCTACGGCGAGAGTGCTTGTGGAGCCCAGGATAACGGATCTCAATACATAGATGGCCTAGGAAACTCTTCGAAAGCTTCTACACGCTACGTTGGTGGTGACGGAGGTTATGCTGAAATCTCTCACCTTGATCCGGACATAGTCTTTGGAGGTTCGCAAAACGGTAACCTGCGTCGATCAACTAACCGAGGTGGTTCAGTACAGACATTCTTTGATAGTAACATTGATGAGGGTGGATGTGGATTCCCTTCAGGGTGTCTATGGAGTCCTTCGCAGTCATGTGAAAGTATAGAGAACAGTACATCAAAGTTCGTTACTTTCTTCACGCTAGCTGAAACAGATAACGTTGTGAATCCACCTAATTCAGCCTACGTCGCTGCACGTGCTGATTTCGTAAACAACAACGGAGTCCTCATTCCAGGCGAGACAATCAATGCTGGGACTACTGTAAATGCAATCAGTGGAAAAACAGGTATCGAATTCCCTGTTACCCTAACGGCAACTGTACTTCCTGGTGACACGTTATTCTTGCCAGATCCATACGATGCTAAGCTCTTTATGTCTACTTCTTGTGGTGTATGGGTATGTACTAACCCACTGGATAAGGTAAATGGACAGGTTTGGTATAAGATAACCAACCAGGATGCTGACGGTATGGCTGTTTCAGAAGATCTAAATACACTATACTGTGTGCGTGGGTCTACGTATTTCACAGTGTCCAATCTTAATGGGGCAACCTTCCCAGCTGGTGGTTCTCAAAACCCATCTGCAGTACTTGGTCTAATCACTACTAGTAGTTCTGTACCAGGTGGTGGAAGTATGGAAGGTGTGGCTGTAGATCCAAATGATCCAAACCATGTCTTAGTGGTTAAGACATCCTATGCAGCTAATTCACACGTGTATCGTTCATCAAATGCATTATCAACCAATCCAACATTCGTTAGTTTACAAAATGATGATTCGCAAATGCCATACATGCCATTCTATGATGCTACGATTGATTACAATGATGCTAATCGTTATCTAGTAGCTACTGAATTAGGTGTTTGGGGAAGCGATGATGGAGGAATCACATGGTCAGAGCAAAATACAAACCTAGGACGTGTGCCTACTTATGGTGTTCGACAGTTCAGATATTGTGATGATGATCCAAGTTGTAGAGCTATCTACATTGGAACCCATTCACGCGGTATGTGGCGTACAACAACACTGAATGGTGCAAGTTGTTCTGCTTCATGTAAGCTTCCTACAGATATTCCTTCTGTAGCACAAGATGTGACTGATTTGATGATTCAGCCTAACCCAGTGGCTAATGCTACTACGCTTTCGTTACGTCTTGCAAACAGCGCGGACGTACGAATTCGTGTAATTGATTTAAGCGGTCGTTTAGTCAAAGAATTCCAAACGCAATCACTTGGTGCAGGTACACAGAGTATTCCTTTGGATGTATCTGATGTTAATCAAGGTGCGTATGCTGTTGTAGTCTCTACAACTGGCGGACGTGAGAACCGAAGTGTTATGATGGTTAAGAAGTAATTCACCATTAATAGCTTTTATATCAGGGGAAGGGTAACCTTCCCCTTTTTTATACCCACCTACAGCGCAGTGCGCTCATTCAAAACCAATTTTGAGAACATATCAAAAATCATGTTGTTCTCTTAGTATAATCCTTAAAATCCCTTTCCATGGCAGTAGATGATTTACGAAATGAACTCGCAGTTAAAATAAAAGAGATTCCTCCAATTGAAAAGAAGTTAAAGTTTCAGATTGATGGAGAGATCATGTTAATCGATGGAAGCGGTAGTGAAAATGTAATGAGTGCAGATGATGAAGAGGCGGATTGCACGATTACTATGAGTGAAGACACCTACCTTAAGCTTCAGAATAAGCAGATAAAGCCAATGATTGCTACGTTGACCGGTAAGCTAAAAGTGAAAGGTGATTTAGCGTTAGCTCGCAAGCTTAAAGAACTTATGTAGATGGAATCCAGTCAGAAAGAACAAGTCTTCATTGAACGAAGTCGCGGTCTTAACATAATGAATGGAGCGGGAAAGCTCCTTAATAGATTGGGCCTCAATATCTATCACCTCGATGCAGCAGGCATCATTAAAAAGGCGGTCAAGGATGCGGGCTACAGGGGCGAACTTCCAAGTGAGCTTACGGAGGGTCTAAAGCAATTGGTACAATCCATAAACGCGGAAAGTAGAATCAATGCATTTGGTTCTATTGCACTAAAAGGCCTGCTCAAACGGACGCTAACGTCTAGGTTACATGTCGAGAAGGTCTTGCAAAGCAACCCATCTATCCTCGATACGGAGATCAAGGATCCTGTGTTCATTATTGGTATGCCGAGAACTGGAACTACGATATTACATAGTCTTTTGCATGAGGACAAAAATCACCGATCACCTCTTGCTTGGGAATGCCTGTTGCCAAGTCCAGTTCCTGAGCCTTCAACCTTCACTGATAATCCTCAGCTTAATACGATAAAGAAGGAGTTCGGCCAACTGTTTAAACTGGTCCCTGATTTCCAGAAAAAGCACCACATGACGGCGGAGTCTCCTCAAGAGTGTATTGGTATAACAGCCTTGGATTTTAACAGTTTTCAGACTTGTGCTCAGGTCTATATTCCAAGCTATTTACGGTGGTTTTCGGACGTCTCTGATCAGCGTAAAACAATGCGCTTTCACCGTCGTTTTCTACAATACCTGGAATCTGGTGGTGTGCGTTCAGAGCGGTGGTTGTTAAAGACCCCGGTACATATGATGCGTTTGTCAGCCTTGTTTGAAGTTTATCCTGATGCCAAGGTTATCATGACGCATAGAGATCCCGCTAAGGTAGTTCCTTCAGCTGCCAGTCTGATATCATCTGTACGCTCACTGTATAGTGATTTTGAGGACCCTGTTCGTTCAGGTAAAGAACAACTGGATTTTTGGAAAATGTCCTTTGATCGATTTATGGAAGAACGCGCTCAGTTAAACCGAGAAGATCAGATTATAGATATACATTTTAATGACTTTGTTAGCGATCAAATGGCTTGTGTCGATACGATTTATCAATACTTCGGTTGGTCGTTAGATGGTGTAAGCCGATCGCGAATGCAGAGCTTCTTAGCGTCCAATCCAAAAGGTAAGCATGGGAGTCATGAGTATAGCTTAGAGGATTTTAACTTAAGTCAGGAAGAGATTACCAAAGAGTTTAAAGACTATTATTCATTTCTAGAAAAAATGAGCCATGAAAAGTAAAGCGGCATTGGATGCCTTGTTAGAAGTTATCAAGTCTTCAGATCATACCTTTTTAGATCCTGACAAAAATCTTGATGAGCAAGGGAAGGTTGATGGATACAGGCACCTCTTTCATCTTATGAGGACAACCATTGACTTCTATCTTTTTAATGATCCAATGCATCCCACCTTTATGGCGTTGTCCAATGAGCATCATAAAATTCTCGGTGACAACGTAGATGCGGTGTATTACTTCACACAACTACTTCCAGATCAGGAGTACATCATTTCGGGGCGGCGATTTGATAGTTGCTATTTATCCTTTACAACCTATGGTGGTGATGCTGATGGGAGCATAGTTGATCGTGTGGCGAACTCGATTAATCATAATCGCATACACTTCGATGAAGAGGGACGTTTTGAGATTAAACTGACGCCTAATCCTCAAGGTGAAAACGAGTTTATGTTGGACTCCGACGTCGTTAATCTTTTTACTAGAGAGTACTTCTTTGATCGATTCAATGGCACAGAGAGTGAGCTTACTATAAAGAACATCAGTAATCAAGGTATACCTCCTGTTCTTGATGATGAAGCTTTGGCTCGGCGTATTCAGATTATGACTACATTCTTTCAGCAAAGCACTTGGTTGGCCCCTCTTCCTGTAGAGTTTCCCATGAATGATTTCCTACCGCCGTTCTCTTTTGATGCTGAGCAAGGAGGGTGGGGTACGGTAGACAACATATATTGTTTTGGACGCTATCACCTGAAGCATAATGAGTATTTGAAGATTGAGTTCTCCTCTCCTGAGTGTTGCTATTGGGGGGTGCAAACTTGGAATTATCTTATGCAGTCAATGGATTATAGACATTATCCGGTTGGATTAAACAAGGGCAATGCAGTAATGAATTCTGATGGAAAATATACCATCTATCTAAGCCACAGCCCTATGGAGGTCGATAACTGGATCAGCACTGCTGGGTATGAGGAAGCCATTATATTTTGTCGATGGTTGCTCAGCGAAGAGCTACCAAGTAAACCGGTGGTTACGTTACACTCGCTATAGAAATCGTTGAGCCCACTGACTGATTTGGGGAGGCACACATGAAGTTAAACCACAGGTCGCTAAAAACAATGTAGGCATAAGAATACATTGCGTGATTGCTCTATATTCCCACTCGATGTTTTCTTGAAGAAAGTAGCTTACGGTTATACAAGCCACAGCAATACTAAAAGTAATTACGCTCTGACGTGAAAATGCATGTAATGAAGTGCTCTTATACATGATTGTCGCGTTGATAGCCGCTCGCAAAACAAGTCCCACAGCAGTAGTGATCGCCGCACCATATATGCCATAGGTTGGAATCAATAGGAAGTTTAGGCCAATTACAAGCAGGAGTACTGCTAGGAAGTTGACAAGTCCTAAAGCATATTTAGAAGATGCATCGATGAGCATTTGTTGTAACCCAAACAGATGATCGACTAGGGTAGCTGTTCCAAGAATGTACAACACAAGACGTGTCTCAGCGAATAAATCGCCATTGGGCATGATGGCCAAGAGAATTTCAATACCATTTACTAAGGCGATAACAAAAAGACCGGTTGCAAAAGTCATTAATCGGGAGCTCTTACTCAATATGGTGCGTATATCTTCGAACTTTTCTTCTTTAAACTTTCCACTTACAATGGGCAGCGATATTTGAGTTAGGCTTCGCTTGCTTACGTTAAGAAAGGAGATCATAAAGAGTGCGATACTGTAGACCCCCGTGCTGGCGAGTCCTGCTAGGCTACTGAGCATTATGGAATCGACGGCCAATAAAACAACATTACTTAACGATAGGGGGATCTGGACAAGGTTATAGACGAAAGTTTTCTTGTATATCGAAGCGATTGTTGTTCTTGATGGCCACCGTAAAGAGGGCTTGATGAAAAGTCCAACATATGCCACGGTTGCCACAGGGGGAAGAATAAAGAATATGAGGGTATAGAACCGTGGTATATCTGGGATGGTCAATCCTTGGATAAAAACAAGGCCTAGAAGTATAAAGAGAACACCGCGGTTAAGGACATTTTGCGCGAAGTCTGGCATAACAGTCCGCCTGTGAACCGATGAGATGGCCATGCAAAAGTTTTGTATCGCAAAGCCCATAAGTCCTAAATATATAACAAGACTGTAGGCTTTTATCTTGGGCGATTTGGCCTCATACATGCTGAAAATCTGCTCATTCAGCGTAAAATAGGCTGCCGTAAAAAACGTAGCTGTAAAGATAAATACGTATAAATACGAAGAAATTAGGGCGTAGGATTGTCGTTCACTACGCATAGGGTCAAAGTATTTGCGGATAGCCTGTGGTCCACCCATTACGAGGAGAGGAACACCCATCGCAATCATTTTTCGCATGGTATCGATTAAGCCAATATCTTCTACAGATAGAATGGCGGGGATCAAAAAAATGGTAGTGATTGCTCCGATACCCATTCCAGCCACGCGGACGATGGCTGATTTCAACCCTTGTCTCTGAATAATACCCATTAGGTTAGATTTTCGTCACGTGGATTCCATTGATATGGGCCCGTTTTTTCTACAAACTTCAATTTTGCCTTGTCCTGCAACACAAGGGTGTTGGATGGTATGTCGCCATGAATAACACACCCAGCTCCTATCGTTACATTGTCACCTATTGTACTTCCAGCAAGAATTGAGCAGTTACCTCCAATCCATACATTGTTTCCAATGGTAATTCCTTTTGTTTTGCTGAGTTTACGATGATCATATTGATCATGATTAGTAGAGGTGAGTATGGAGTTTGGCCCAATATTTACGTTGTCTCCTAGAGTTATTCCGCCGTAGGCATTGATATATACGCCGATGTTATCTCCAGGATCACTGCATACGCCTTTAGTTATATGCTCAGCCCCAAAAACTTTTGATCGGAAATCTACGGGCCATGGAACTTTCCCATTAATCCTCAGAATTTTTTGATGAAAAAAGTATCGCTTGATGACGTTGTAGTGTGCTTGGTAGCCTGTTCTTGGTCTCTGGTATTTTGGCCAAGCGCGTTTTACGATCCATCGAAACAACGATTGATCAAAGAATTCTAAAAATGTCCTTATGGGAGATGCCAAACGTTATGATTTAATGGTCCAAGTAATACATGGTCATATCATGATTCAAATCGGCGGGTAATCACCTTCTTTAAAATCTCAAAACCCTTGGTACTGGTATTGACATTATATGTCTTTACGACGTTTTGATTCAAGTGATTCATCGCACTATTCAAATCGGATAGATTATCAATGAATTCTATTTCCTTATCAAAATTCATTCGTTTGTTACCAAAGACATCATTTATTATCAGAAATCGACGGTTAAGGTCGATTAGGCTATTGAGGCTTAGATGCCCTCCTCTTCGCAATAGGTGGGTCGTTGAATCGTCAATATTTTTTTGTGCACGGTCTGCAATCGAAGGAGAGTTATTAAAGAACTGATCGACGACATTTTTCGTGGCTGGAGCAGATACAGCATCATTGTCTTTGTTGTTGTCACTGTTTGCAATCGTTGTATCCTCTGGTTCATCAATTGCTGGTTGGTTAACTTCTTCTTTAGGTTGTGGATTTGCTGGCTCTTTCGTTTCTTCTTTTTGGGGGATGTTTTGAGCAGCCATTGGATCTTCATTCGTCTCTGGGGTGTCCTCTACTTTGGTTGATGAGCTATCGACCTTGCTGGGTGGCTCGATAGGAGTTTCTGTCTCTTGTACAGCGGGACTAGCTTCTTGACTGCTTGGGCTTAGAGCTGGATTAGACTGGTCCACATCCTTTATGTCTGATACATCAACAGTGCTTGCTAGACGTCCTAAGACCTCTCGAAAAAAGTCAAGCTCCATAGGCGATAGATCCTCAAAGTTTTGTGCTTCAAACGTTTTAAATAACCATTGAAGTTTTTCAAAGCTTCGTTTAAACTCATTGATATTGCTAATTTTCATGGTGCCGAACGTTATTTAAGCAGTATTTTTCAAAAAGATAAGATAAAAGTAAAGGAAATGGGGTCAATCGAAGTTATTTGTGGCGGAATGTTTTCAGGGAAAACAGAGGAAATGATTCGTCGCATGCGTCGGGCAACAATTGGAGGAAAAAAGGTATTTCTTGGAAAAGCAAGTAAGGATACACGGTACGATAACGAACAGGTAGTCACTCATAATATGGATCGAATGGATTCTGTCCCTATCTCTAGTGTGGCCGAGCTGTATAAAGTTGTTGGTGATGCAGATGTTATAGGTATTGACGAAGTACAATTTTTTTCCGAAGAGTTTATCGAAGCCTTTGAACAGCTAGCCAATCAAGGCCGTCGTGTGATCTTATCTGGCTTAGATATGGATTATGCTGGTATTCCCTTTGGTCTTATGCCTTTACTATTGGCTCGAGCGAATCAGGTAAGCAAACTTAAGGCTGTCTGTATCCAGTGCGGACAAGACGCTTCGTATTCGTATCGCCTAAATAGCGATGATAATCAAGTGATGCTTGGATCAACCGATAGTTATGAAGCTCGCTGTCGTGCGTGTTTTACAGAAGGAATGAAATCGTAGATAACCTGGGATTAAAAAAGTCCGTTGAGTTCGGCTTGGATTCGATTATATATATCAGAAATATCATCCTTATTCTCAACAATGTCCGTGTTGTCACAATCTATAACGAGTAAGGGCCCTTTGTCATACGAAGCAATCCATTCTTCGTAAAATTCATTGAGTTTTTTGAGGTAATCCAATCGAAGGTTTTCTTCATAATCTCTTCCTCGCTTTTGGATATTGTTGACTAGCGTCGGAATGGATGCCTTCATGTAGATTAACAGATCTGGTGGCTGAATTTGCGCTTCTACTGTCTTATAAAATGCCTTATAATTTTCATAGTCACGGGTAGACATGAGACCCATTTTATGCAGATTCGGAGCGAAAATGGCCGCATCTTCATAGATCGTGCGATCTTGGATAATCGTCTTGTTTCCTTCTCGAATCTCGAGAATTTGGCTGTATCGTTGATGAAGGAAAAAGATTTGGAGATTGAATGCCCATCGATGCATATCTGAGTAAAAGTCATCGAGATAGGGGTTTGATTCCACCTCCTCATACTGGGCTGACCAGTCAAAGTGGTGTGAAAGATTTTGTACTAAAGTTGTCTTGCCTGCACCAATGTTTCCGCTTACAGCAATATGTTTTACATCCATGGTTTTTCTTAATCTTTAAAGTAATGCATTCCCATCACATCGCGCATGGTGCTCAAGGTTTGTTTTGCACTTTCCCTTGCTTTGTCCGCTCCGAGTTGCGCAATGCGCTTCATACGGGCTTCATCGCTTTGCCAAGATAAAATCTCTTCTCGTTTTGGCGCAATAAAGTCAATAACATCTGTGGCTAACTGGGCTTTGAAATCTCCATATCGTATGGAGCAATTGGCATAGTCTGTTGTGAAGGCTTGCAGCGTTTCTTTGCTGCTGACACCCGCCATCAATTCGAAGAGCCCTTTGATCTCTTGCGAAAATGGGCTATTCATCTCCTGAGGACCGCTATCAGTCTTAGCCTTTTTAAGTTTTTTTCGAATCTCTTCATCAGAATCTGTGAGAAAGATGGTGTTGTTTGTGTTGTCATCCGACTTGCTCATTTTTTGTCCACTGCCATCTAAAGCAAAAATTTTGACGAGACTTTCGCTGTAGGCAAAGGCTTGAGGCTCTGGGAAAAGGTCGGTTTGGTAAACATGGTTAAAGCGATTGCCAAAGGTTCTTGTCATTTCAAGATGTTGTTCTTGATCCTTTCCGACTGGAACAAAGTCAGCGCGGTGAATAAGAATATCAGCCGCCATAAGCACAGGGTAGGTGAGGAGACCGGCATTTAATGATTGGCCTTTTTTTCTCGCCTTTTCTTTAAATGATGCAGTCTTTTCCAATTCTCCCTTATTGGCAAACATGTTGAGTACAAGATAGAGTTCCATGATTTCTGGCACGTCACTTTGGATATACAAGGTGCACTTATCGGGGTCTAAACCCAAGCCGAGATAATGGGCTAAAATGGTCTTTGTATGATGGTTTAATGCTGTTGGATTGTGGTCGGTTGTCAGGGCATGTAAATCAGCTACAAAAAAATAGCAATTGTATTCTTCTTGCATGCGCAACCAATTGGCCGCTGCTCCAAAATAATTTCCTAAGTGCAAACGACTTGTCGCACGCATTCCACTAAGCACCGTTTTCATACTGTCGAAGTTAATATTTCATATGATATACCACGAATAAAATCAATCTTCCATAAATCCCTCTTATTTTAGCACAATGAAGGTTGATGTAAAGCTTGTTGAGCGTTTAGCATCCTTGGCAAAACTTAGTTTCGATAAGGAGGAAAAAGATCGTCTAGTCAAAGACTTAGAGCGTATGATTGGTTTTGTTGATACGTTGGATCAACTCGACCTATCCCAGGACGAGCCAATGACACAAGTTCATCAGGTGCAAGGACGACTCCGCTCGGATGAAACAGCGCCAACCCTTGAAAAGAAAGATGTCTTTCGAAGTGCGCCTAGTCATGATGGAACTTACTTCAAAGTACCCAAAGTGATCAAAGGGCAATGAGTGCTCTAATTGTTCTTGAGGACATTCGAAAATCGTACCGACTTGGAGGAGTAGATATTCACGCCTTGGATGGTGTGGATTTGTCTATTTATCAAAATGAATTTGTTGCGCTAATGGGTCCTTCTGGTTCCGGCAAGTCTACCTTGATGAACATCTTAGGTTGTCTTGATAGCCCAACCTCTGGTCAGTATGCACTCAATGGGAAAGATGTTGGGTCTATGAGGGACCGACAGCTTTCAGAGATTCGAAATGCTGAAATAGGCTTCGTTTTTCAAAGCTTTAATCTTTTGCCAAGGTTGTCAAGTCTAGATAATGTAGCTCTTCCCTTGGTTTATGCCGGAATGTCAAGCAGACAACGCAGGGCACGTGCTCAAGAGATGCTGGAGTTGGTGGGATTAGGAGATCGCATGAAAAACAAACCCAACCAATTGTCAGGAGGGCAACGGCAGCGTGTTGCCATTGCAAGAGCTTTGGCCAATCAGCCCTCTCTTGTCCTAGCCGATGAACCCACTGGAAATCTGGATAGTACTACCGCAAAGGAAATCATGGAGATGTTGACGAAAGTGAACGCCAAAGGCAATACGATTGTTGTTGTTACACACGAGCGGGAAATCGCTGAATATGCCCAACGCATAATTCATCTGAAAGACGGACGAATTGAACGCCACGAAGTTTTGACTAAAAAACCATGAGGTCGTTATGAAGATTTATACAAAAACAGGAGATAAAGGTGAGACAGGCTTATTCGGAGGAAGCCGAGTCTCCAAGGCTGATCTGCGCGTCGAGGCCTATGGCACAGTAGACGAATTGAATAGTGTTTTAGCGGTCGTTATCGAACATGTGGGCCACAATAATCCATCTGCCAAAAGATTGATAAATGTTCAAGATTATCTTTTTCGTATCGGTAGTCACCTTGCTTCATTGGATAACCCAACATCTGAGTTTTTACCAGAGCTAAATCCAATAGAGATTGAGCGTTTAGAAAAAGACATAGATGATCTTACCAACGACTTGCCTCCGTTAAAAAACTTCATACTTCCTGGTGGCAGCCTTAGTAATGCATACTGTCATGTGGCTCGTAGTGTGTGCCGCAGAGCAGAACGCCGTGTTGTTGCCCTTGATTCTTCCCTTGATTCAGTGGCCTTTATCATACAATACCTCAATCGATTATCTGATTATCTTTTTGTTCTAAGTCGTCAACTCGCTAAAGAACAAGGAGTAGGGGAGCGAAAATGGGAGGCCTAGCTGTCTTTTACATAAGATATTCACATTCGTGTGGATTCTAAACTTGTGGGATTCATTGGAAATCCTATTTTTGGCTGAAATCACATCGTATGTTTTGGACATTGGAACTAGCGACGCATTTAGAAGAAGCACCTTGGCCTGCGTCAAAGGATGATCTTATTGATTTTGCCATTCGAACTGGAGCACCAGTCGAGGTGGTAGAAAATCTACAAGAATTAGAGGATGACGATGAAGTCTACGAAAGCATAGAAGATATTTGGCCCGATTATCCTACCAAGGATGATTTCTTCTTTGATGAAGAAGAGTATTAGAAATGCCTAATGTCGGTCCTTACCAGCGCAGTTTCATTCTGTTGTATTGACCACTGTTACCAAGAAATATTTCTTTTTACCACGTTGAATGAGAATGATTCCATTTGACATCACATCCTCCATAGTACAGGTATAATCTTTGGGTATACGATTTTTATTGACCTGGATAGAATTTTCTTTGAGCGCTCTCCTCGCATCAGATTTTGATTCACAAATTGCTGTCGCACTGCTGAGCATCTCGTCCATTGGCAATCCAGCCTCTAGGATGTCGGTAGTCAATTCAAACTGAGGCATTCCATCAAAAACTTGTTTTAGCTCCTGTGCTGTAAAAGCATCAAGATCACTTCGTTCAGACTTTCCGAATAACAATTTGGTCGCACGCTCTGCTTTTTGGAGCCCCTCCTCGCCATGTACTATTGTTGTTATGTTTTCTGCGAGTTCTTTTTGTAGTGCTCGAAGGTGCGGTTCCTGTTGATGTGCGGCAATCAAATCTTCGATGGTTTTGCGCTCAAGCATAGTAAACAGCTTGATATACTTGATGGCATCTTCATCACTTGTGTTTAACCAGAATTGATAAAATGCATAAGGCGATGTCCGTTTAGGATCAAGCCAAACGTTGCCTTGCTCTGTTTTTCCGAATTTGCCACCATCCGATTTGGTCACTAAGGGACAAGTAAAGGCATAGGCAGATTTCCCCAATTCCTTCCGAATCATTTCCGTTCCCGTGGTGATGTTTCCCCATTGGTCAGATCCGCCGGCCTGTATTTCGCAATCCATGGTTTTAAACAAATGCAGAAAGTCGTATCCCTGCAAGAGTTGATACGTGAATTCCGTAAAGGATATTCCTGTTTCAATCCGCTTTTTGACCGATTCTTTGGCCATCATTGTATTCACTGTAACCATTTTGCCAACATCTCGGATGAAGTCTAATACATTGAATTTTCCAAGCCATTCCGCATTGTTGACGATTACGGCGGCATTGTCTTCTGATTCAAAGTCAAGAAATCGCTGGAGTTGTTTGCGAATCCCAAACATATTGTATTGGATTTCTTTGGCCGTAAGAAGGTTTCTTTCCTTGCTCTTTCCCGACGGGTCACCTACCATGGCAGTAGCACCGCCAATAAGGGCAACAGGAGTATGTCCAGCTTGTTGTAGATGGGCTAAAATCATGATGGGTACCAGGCTTCCCACGTGAAGGGAATCAGAGGTTGGGTCAAACCCGATATACACCTTAGTAGGTTTTTCTGCTAATCGTTCAGCGGTACCCGGTATATGATTGTGAATCATACCACGCCATTCCAACTCTTGAAAAACATCTTTATGCATAATTATTGCACCTTTTTCCTGCAAGGTAAATATTTTCGCACCGGATTATACCATGAATATCTACAGTCATCTAGTTACCCTTCCTGAATCCTGTTCACCCTACACAGCACATGGGGTAATAGCTCCCGATCTTTGGCCAAAATTTACTCGAGTATATAATTCTTCACAACTCGATGGCGATAACGTTGTAGTTGATTCTGTTGTAAAGGATTGGCTAATCGGGGTTCAGTGGCATATCCATCTAGATCAGCACTTTCATACGCTTGATGTTTTCGAAAAGGCTTGTGTATCAATAACCGAGGAAGTACAGAAATATGCTGAGCCTTTAGGTTGGAAGCGCTGCCATACGATTGCTCATGTTTGGCTTGAGTTAATGCTTGATGGCTGGCTTTTAAATCAAAAGGATGCGTCTTCTCACTGGGGTAAGGTGTTGTCGCAGTCCTACAATACGCTAGCCGATCGATTAAATCGCCATGTTAGCGATGTGCCATCACTTGATGTTTACCTCCAACGACTCTCTTGGTGTAAAGAGAGTCATCATTTATCTCGACCAAATCAGGTAAAAGAGCAGATGTTTATTTTGGATAAAATCCTGCCAGATCGATTGTTTTGTGCTCAATTTCTAGACGTTGATTTAGATTGGGCGAGTGCGGTGGAACATCGCGCTAAACTTGACTTTAGTCAAGACTTATGCACATGGGTTGCAGGATGTGAAAAAGGTTTCGATAGTTTTTCAAAAGGTTTAGGGTAATGACCTACTTTTGAAGCAAACAGCTATCGAATAAACCGTTATGAAAAAATTTACCAGTTTCCTTTGTTTCTTCCTGATTTCAGCATCATTTCTTCTTGTATGTTGCACCGGTGAATCGGGTGATACGTCAAACCCTAATGGTGAAGCAGACAATCCTAACGAAGAAGTTGCCGCCAATGATTCCCTGGTTCTCTCAATTGAAGGGATGATGTGTCCTTCGGGTTGTGCTAAGCCGATTGAAGAAAAACTTGCGTCGTGCGCTGGAGTAAGTAACTGTGTTGTAGATTTCGAAAATCAAACAGCTTTTGTGCGTTATGATAATGCATCCATAACTCCGGACTCAATGATTCAAATAGTCGCTGCCTTTAATGATGGCGCATATAAGGCTTCAGTTAAAGAAGCGCTTTAGATCAACTCTCAACACTAGCCATGACTTTTTCCAAACTTATTCAACGCGTTCCGACTTCATCTACTATTAAGATGGCTCAAATGGCGCGCGAAAAACGCCAGGCAGGTAAAGAGGTGATCAACCTAACCTTAGGAGAGCCCGACTTCCCAACGCCTGATTTTATTGTTGAAGCAGGTGCTAAGGCACTGCGTGATGGATTTACAAAATATACTCCTGTTCCTGGTCTACTTAGTTTGAGAGAAGCAGTGTGCCATAAGCTGGATACACAGAATAATCTATCCTACAGTCCAGATGAGGTTATCGTATCGACAGGCGCAAAGCAATCGATTGCCAATGCTGTGCTAACGCTCGTTAATCCAGGAGAGGTCGTCTTACTTCCTGTGCCGTATTGGGTAAGTTACGCGGGTATTGCCAAGATGGCGGGAGCGGAAGTTTGTCCCATGCCAACAGGCATCGATCAGCAGTTTAAGATTACTCCAGAGCAACTTGAAAAAACACTGATTGATCTTTCCGCATCTGGTAAGGTTGCTAAAATGCTCATCTTTAGCAGTCCTAGTAATCCTTCGGGAATGTGCTACACGCAAGAAGAATTGGATGCCCTGTCCAAGGTCATTGAAAAACATCCTTCGCTATGGGTTCTTACAGATGAAATCTACGAGCACATCAATTTTACGGGTAAGCCCCATGCGAGTATTGCTAAAAATCAATCGATACGAGATCAAGTTTTATTGGTGAATGGTATGTCCAAAGGCTATTGCATGACGGGATGGCGTATCGGATACTTAGCGGGTCCAAAAGATGTGGTTAAAGCGTGTAGCAAACTTCAGGGACAGTTTACGTCAGGCACCTCTGCCGCGGCTCAAAAAGGCGCTGAAGCTGCCTTGCTCGGGCCTCTTGATGAAACCTTGGCTATGCGTGATGCTTTTGTTCAACGAAGAGATTATCTCCTAGATGCTCTGAGAGGATTTAATGGGTGGTCTTACATAAAGCCTGATGGGGCTTTCTATTTGTTTATCAATATTGAAGCGGCACTTGGTCAATCCATCAACGGCAATGAGATTACTTCGGGTGATCGACTTGCTGAGTTATTGTTAGATCAATTGGATGTGGCGTTAGTTGGAGGGTCAGGTTTTGGAGAGCCCAATGCAATGCGTATCTCGTATGCTGCGTCTATAGATGACCTTAAGAAAATGGTAAGTCGCTTGGCTCCGTATTTTAGCTAACATGCGCGCATTAGTTCTTGGCGATATCATCTTGGATAGTTTTCTGAAAGGAGAAAACACAAGGAAATCTCCAGAAGCCGATGCACCAATACTTCTTCACAGTTCCACAAGTTATGTTGCCGGGGGTGCGGCCAATGTAGCCCTTAACTTGCAAAGCTTAGGTTGGGAAATTTCCTTGATTGGGCTAGTGGGAAATGATGAGGCCGGTCAGCGTTTATCAACCTTGTTAGCCTCTTATCAAAACCTTAACCTTTTCTATTATTCGGATGGGAGACCTACGACGCATAAACAACGCGTTTTTTGCGACGGCATGTATCAGATGCGTATCGATTCAGAGGATGCCTCATCAATAGCGGACCATCTGGTCAATGAGATACTCAAGGGTGTAACGGAGTGCTTGTCATCGGGTATAGACCTAGTCGTCTTACAAGATTACAACAAAGGGCTTTTGACCGCTGATTTGATTAATGGCGTGCTATCCTTAGCCAATGCGGCCAATGTAGACGTTGTCGTAGATCCTAAAAAAGATAATTTTTGGCAGTATAAAGAGGTTGCTCTGTTCAAGCCTAACCGAAAAGAATTGGCTGAGGCCAATCGAGTGGATGTTAATGCGTTATCAAACTTGAAGCATCTAGAAGAGATCATGCAACAGACTAAACGTAAATTACAATGTGATCAACTCATTGTGACGCTATCCGAAGATGGAATAGCATCCTTGGATAGCGAGAACACCTTCCTTCACCGACCAGCACTTTCTCAATCAATTACTGATGTATGCGGAGCAGGAGATTCAGTGTTTGCTGCGGTCATAGATGCTACAAAAAATGCCTTGACTACTGATGAGATATTACATCGTTGCCTTCTCGCGGGCAAGGCAGCATGTGCTGTGCAAGGCACTTACGTTCTACGGAGAGAGGATCTGGAAGGTAAAGCTTAGATTTTACGGATAGCTTTGACAGGGTCTAGCGAAGCCCCAAGATAAGCAGGTATAGCACCGGCAAGTAGACCAATCGCTGTAGATAAGCCAAGTCCTAGTATGACATTCGTATCAGAAAGGCTGAGTACAATTGAAGCGCCACTTTGAGCAATAAAAAGATTGGCAATGTTTAAGAAGGCATAACTAGCCGCCATTCCTAAGCCTCCACCAATCAAACAAAGCATTACCGCCTCAATTAGAAATTCGAGCATAATTACATATCGTTTGGCTCCTAAGGCTTTCTTAATACCAATGTACGCTCTGCGTTCACGAACGGATACCAACATAATGTTTAGGATGCCAATGCCACCAACAAGAATCGAGAATATTCCTATGAATAGTCCCGCTTGATTGACCACTTCAAACACTTTGGTAAATGCATTAGCCAACAAACTGGTTTCATTGATGGCAAAGTCGTCTTTAGATTGGATATTTTGATATCGAACTGAACGCATGAGAAAGGCGAGTTCAGCCTTCGCCTCGTCCATGGTTTGATCTTCCTTTACTTTGGCCATGATTAAGGGACTTCCAAAGGTCTCTCGCCCCATCGTTTTATTGATATAGGCATTGGAGACAATGATGTCATTATCTAAACTTAGGTTAAGAATATCTTGCCCTTCCTCTTGTAACACTCCGATTATACGAACTTCACCTTGATTTACTTTTATTTTTTGTCCAATGGCGCTTACCGCTTTTGGAAACAACTCCAATGCAATGCTTCCACCGAGTATGGCGACAGGTTCTCCATTGTGAAATTCTCGTTGACTGAGAAATCGTCCACTGGTTACTTGCAAGCTGCGAATGTTCTCATATCCCTCTGACACACTCACTAGATTTACCCCATCCATGGTGCTCCAAGATGAGATGGCCTTTTGGTTTTCAATCACTTCAAGGTAGCATATGGCCTTAGACGAGCGGACTCGGCTTCGTATCGCAAGGTATTCATCCTCGCTGACCTCTGGTCGATTCATGTATTCCCACCAGGGATATCCTTCTCCAAAATCCCATGGCCATTTTTGTACATAAACCACATCATTTCCAAGTGAGTTTATACTTCCTGATATGTTTCGTTCCAATGAATCGACGGAAGCAAATACAGTCATTATGCAGAGCACCCCGATAAAGACACCAAAAAAGGATAGCGTAGATCGAAGCTTATGGCTCCAAATTTCTAGGAAACCTGTTTTAAAACTCCGAATAATGATACGCACCATTGAATGAATTTAGATTCGTTAAAGAATGCAAGTTAGTAGTAATTTTGAAGCATGGAACGAATGAAGCTTTCTCACTTTAACTATGAATTGCCAAAAGAACTTATCGCGGAGTTCCCTACTGAGCAGCGCGACGAGAGTAGATTAATGGTCATCGACCGTGCAAAACAAACCATCGAACACAAGACGTTTAAAAATTTCATTGACTATTTCGGTGAAGGGGATACCCTTGCGATGAACAATACAAAGGTTTTTCCTGCGCGACTTTACGGCCAAAAAGAAAAGACTGGAGCAAAGATTGAGGTCTTTTTGCTTCGTGAGTTAAACAAAGAGCAAATGCTCTGGGATGTTTTAGTAGATCCAGCACGAAAGATTCGGGTGGGAAACAAGCTTTACTTTGGCGATGATGAACTCGTTGCGGAGGTGGTCGACAATACGACATCTCGTGGGCGAACTGTGAGATTCTTTTTCGATGGTTCTCAAGAGGATTTTAGAAGGGTCTTGTTTGGTTTGGGGTCTACACCTCTTCCAAAATACATTAAACGAGATTCTGAGGAAATGGACGAAAGCCGTTACCAGACCATCTATGCAAAAGTTGATGGAGCCGTTGCTGCTCCTACCGCGGGTCTTCATTTCAGCCGTGAGGTAATGAAACGATTGGAGCTCAATGGAGTGGACATGGCAGAGGTCACCCTACACACGGGACTAGGTACTTTCCGTTCAATTGAAGTCGAAGACCTATCTAAGCATAGAATGGATGCAGAGTTTTACATGGTCGGTGATAAGGCGGTAGAGACGATTAACACAGCCCTCGACGGAGGAAAACGAATCTGTTCAATCGGTACAACTTCGATGCGGGCTATCGAATCATCTGTATCAGCCTATGGTCGATTAAAAGAAGGCCAAGGTTGGACTAATCTTTTTGTGTATCCGCCTTTTGAATTCTCGATTGCAAATTCAATGCTAACCAATTTTCACCTTCCGAAATCCAGCCTAATTATAATGGTTTGTGCCTTTGGAGGGTATGATTTAATCATGAAAGCCTACGAAGAAGCAATCAAAGAAAAATATCGTTTCTACAGCTACGGAGATGCGATGTTAATTCTTTAGAGGTGAAGTTTTACCGGTTTTTTTTTCTCGCGCTATTTGCAGTAGTTTCTTCTTTTACTGTGAATGCACAACGGGGATTTTTCTATTCTCACATACCTGATTGGGACTATTCATATATTGATTCATCGATTGAGGCCTCTATTATACAGGACACAGCTGTTCTTACCAATGATGAGATCAAAGCCTTAATTCGTTTGCCACAAAGTGAACTTCCCCAACCAAGTGATGAAGAGATTGCAGCGCAATTAAAGGCAATTCCTGCCCTAGTCAACTTTCAATGTAATGATCAGGTGATTGCTGAAATTCGGAAGATGGTGTATTCTGGGAGAAACTATATCGCCAAACTTCGCGGAAGAGCTGCATATTACTTTCCAATTTTTGAAGGAATGCTCGCACAGGCCGGAATGCCGATCGAGCTCAAGTATCTAACCCTCATTGAGTCAGGTCTTGACCCCAAGATTACGAGTTATGCTGGTGCGCGTGGGTTGTGGCAGATCATGCCTGCTACAGCGCGTGGGCTTGGATTAACGCTTGATTCCTGGGTAGATGAACGCTGTGACCCCATTAAATCAACGCAAGCAGCTCTTGCTTATCTCCAGGCGGCAAACATCACATATGATGATTGGTTGGTTAGTTTGGCGTCTTATAATGCAGGACCCGGTACAGTGAATCGCGCAATATCGAGAACGTCTAGGGGAAGAACGTACTGGGATATTCAATCTCAATTGCCTCGTGAGACTCAAAAATATGTTCCCAAGTATACCGCTATGGTATATGCCATGCATTACGCCGACTATTATAAAATTCCTATTGTTTATCCGAGTTACAGCGTTACGCCTAGTATTCCTGTAGAGATTTTTTCACCACTCAAAATCAGTCACGTTTCCGCAGCACTGGATATGGACTCTGTAGACCTAGCGCGCCTAAATCCATCATTGAATACTGACTGGATTCCGTATTACCATAATGGTTTTTCTTTGAACATCCCTTCGGATAAGTCAGCCCGATTTTATGCTTTAGAACAAGATATCTATTTGACGAGTGATACGTTGTTTTTTGTGCTTCGAGGCGATCGAGTGAATGGCGGTTATGATGAGAGCAAGAACATGTATTATGTCCAACAAGGAGACTATCTCGAAAAAATAGCTAGGGATTTTTCAGTAACGGTGGAAGAACTATTAGAATGGAACAATCTTGAGTCGATGCTGCTTGAGTTAGGACAAGGCTTAGCTCTAGGGGAAAACATAAATGTAGAGATTGATTCTTTGCAGGGAGTTATGCCAGACGTTGAAGATGGCCTGCAAGCAGAGGAATATGATGAGGATTGCGAATGTGTCTATCACCGAGTTCGATTTGGTGAAACCGTATTCGATATTGCCTACGAATATGGAGTTCGTGTTGAGGACATCCTGCGGGAAAATACCATCACAAATATCCTTTTAATTGAACAGGGACTTCTTCTAAAAATCCCTAAGTAAATGCTGTGGATTTAAGGACTAGAGCGATAGACGCTTTACGTCTTTAAAATTTGGCTTACGCTTCTCTAAGAAAGCATCGCGTCCTTCTTGAGCCTCATCTGTCATATAGGCAAGACGGGTTGCTTCTCCAGCGAATACTTGTTGGCCTACCATTCCGTCGTCGGTAAGATTCATAGCGAACTTCAGCATTTTTATAGCCGTAGGCGACTTCTGAAGAATGGTTTGTGCCCATTCAAAGGCTTTCTCCTCGAGTTCGTCATGAGGGTAGATGGCATTTACCATGCCCATGTCGAGGGCTTCCTGAGCTGTATAATCTCTGCCTAGGAAAAAGATTTCTCGTGCCTTTTTTTGTCCTACCATTTTTGCGAGATAGGCTGATCCGTATCCTCCGTCAAAACTTGATACATCGGCATCCGTCTGTTTGAAAATGGCATGCTCCTGACTGGCTAGCGTCATATCACATACAACATGAAGGCTGTGTCCACCACCAACTGCCCAGCCAGGTACTACAGCAATAACAACTTTGGGCATGAAGCGAATCAATCGCTGTACCTCTAAGATGTTAAGTCTTGGTGTACCGGAGCCATCAACATATCCTTGTTTTCCTCGCGCTCTTTGATCTCCGCCACTGCAAAAGGAATACACACCATCTTTTGGAGAGGGTCCTTCTCCTGAAAGTAGTACGACTCCAATGCTATTGTCCTCTTGGGCATCATAAAATGCTTTGAGCAATTCAGCAACAGTTTTTGGCCGGAAGGCATTGCGCACTTCTGGACGATTAAATGCAATACGCGCCACACCATCTCGTTTTGCATATGTTATATCGCTATACCCTTCAATTGTATTCCATTCTCCATTCATGGAATAAATGTACAATCCATAGGCTCTATATTGGGATTTCCTTGCAGGAATCCTTTAATTTGACGATATGTCTTGGCGGGATACACAACGATTTATAGGTAAGATGAGTTATAAAAAGCTCGCAAACATGTCGAAGTTGCTATTGTCCTATAAAAAGGCAACCTGGCAGGGGAGTGGTGCGAGATGGGGCCTACCTATGACGCTCTCAGTTGAGCCCACAACATCCTGCAATCTCGGCTGTCCTGAATGCCCTAGCGGTTTACAATCATTTTCAAGACCTACAGGTACAATTGATGTAGAACATGTTAAGCGTCTGGTTGAGGAAGTAAAAGATCATTTGATTTATCTCTATTTCTATTTTCAAGGAGAGCCATATGTTCATCCGCAGTTTACTAAAATGGTTAGTCTTGCTTCTAGAGCTGGAATCTATACCGTTACCTCATCCAATGGCCACTTTCTAACAGCACGCAGAGCGCAAGAAACACTCGATAGTGGTCTTGATCGTTTGATTGTTTCAATCGATGGAAGCACACAAGAAAGTTATGGTCGTTATCGTAAAGGAGGTGAATTGGATAAGGTATTGCGTGGTCTTGAAACCTTGCTTAATGCAAGAGAAAAAGGTGGGTATAAGAATCCGCATGTAATCTGGCAGACCGTAGTTTTTGCTTCTAACGAACATGAAATTGAAACGCTTCGATCCATGGCAAAATCCTATGGTGTTGATGCTTTCTCTTTAAAAACAGCGCAACTCTATGACTATGAAAATGGCCATGATTTGATGCCTTCATCATCGAAATACTCACGGTATCGAAAGAACAAACAAGGGAAGTATGAACTTAAGCAACGTGGCCAACGCCACTGTTGGAAAGCATGGCATAGCGCTGTAGTAACTTGGGATGGTAAGGTTGTCCCTTGTTGCTTTGATAAGGACGCCGATTTCGTATTAGGAAATCATCCAGAAGAGACTGTACAATCGATATGGACAGGAAGACGTTCTGCGTCATTTACAGAAGAGGTGCAACAGTCTAGACAAAGTATTCCCATGTGCACGAACTGCTCCGAGGGGGTAAAAATATGGCGCTGATAAACAGCGCCATACAATAGGTTCAAGAAAGGAAGCGCTTGGCTTACTTGTTCGGAATCATTAGATCATAGAACTGATCGAGCTTAGGAAGAATGACTACTTCAGTACGTCGGTTAGCACTTCGACCTTCAGCTGTCTCATTATCACCCTTTGGCTGGTATTCAGCTCGAGCGCCTGCAATCATTCTCGCAGGATCTACTTCGTAGTTTTCTTGTAATGTTCGAACTACTGCGATAGCGCGTTGTGCACTCAAATCCCAGTTATCTTTCATACAGTAACCTGCAATCGGTCTGTTATCTGTATGCCCTTCAATCATAACTTCGAAATCTTCGTGATCGTTAATGATCATAGCGATTTTCTCCATTACTGTCTCACCCTGTGGTAAAAGGTTTGCACTACCTGAAGTGTAGAGAAGCTTATCGGAAATAGAGATAAATACTGCACCTCCGCGTACTTCGATATTGATGTCTTCGTCGCTAACATTTTCAAGGGATCTGCGGATGTTGCCTTCCAAACTAGCAATCATGCTATCCTTCATGTTAATGTTGTCTACAAGTTGTCCGATGCTATCATTCATCATATACAACTTTTCAATAGCTGAGCTAATACGCTGAGAACCTTCAGAAGTGATCACGGATAAATCAGCCATGCGGTCGATCAAAATCTCATTGCTTGACTCGCAGTAGTTGAGGTCTTCGGTAAGCGTTACATTTTTCTCTGTAAGTACTGCATTAGATGACTTAGATGAATCTAATGAGGTTTCACAATTGGAAAGGTCGGTTACCAATCGAGCACGTTCGATACGCAGACCGTCGAGCTCTTCTATAGCCATATCATATTTCTTCTTAGAAACACATGATGTTGCAAGGGTGGCAACCCCAATCAATAAAAGTATATTTTTAGCGTATTGCATTCTATTAAATTTTTTAATCGCGACAAAGATAATGTTTTTATAATGCCTAATCTTCTGAGAAAGTTCTCTAAATCCGTTACAGAACGTTAAAACTGCTGTAAAAAGCGCTGGTCGTTCTCAAAAAACAGTCGAAGATCATCGATTCCATGAACCAACATGGCAATGCGCTCGATGCCCATGCCAAAAGCGAAGCCGGTATACTTGGGATGTTCTATGTTAACTGATTTCAGCACTTCGGGGTCAACCATGCCGCACCCTCCAATCTCAACCCAGCCACTTCCTTTGCATACTGGGCAGCCTTTTGTATCACAAATGAAGCAGGAGACATCTAACTCAGCGGAAGGCTCGGTGAAAGGGAAATAGGAAGGCCGCAGGCGGATATTATCACTTCCAAACATCTCTTTAGCAAAATAGTAGAGGGTTTGTTTGAGGTCAGCAAAAGAAACTTTCTCTGCAATGTATAGCCCTTCTACTTGATGAAAGGCACAATGGGCTCGAGCGGATATGGTCTCATTTCGGAATACTCGTCCAGGAGTGATGACACGTATGGGAGGTTTTTCATTCTCCATGACACGGATTTGCGCAGCCGATGTATGCGTACGCAATAGGATGTTTGCTTTACTATCTACATAGAAAGTATCCTGCATATCTCTTGCAGGGTGGTCTTGAGGTAAGTTTAGAGCGGTAAAGTTGTGCCAATCATCTTCGATTTCGGGTCCCTCAGCAATTGAAAAACCCAGTTTCGCAAAGATCTCAATCATTCGATCTTTGGTCTGTTCAATAGGGTGGCGTGTGCCAAATTTGTGGGTGATACCTGGTGTAGTATAGTCTCTTTTTTCTACTCCTTTCCCATTGGATCCTTGGTCACCTTGTGCCTCTTTTAACCGAGCTTCCGCAGTAACTTTCAGTGCATTCATTAGCTGCCCAAAAGCTTTTCGCTCTTGAGGCTCTAAGTCCTTCATCGCTGAAAACATGGCTTTGATCTCACCCTTACTTCCTAGGTATTGGATTCTAAAAGCCTCAGCGTCTTGGATGACTTCATTTTTGATCTTCTCATGAAGAGTCTCTGCTTGTTGAAACACTGCATTCATATAGGAAAGGTATGATTCTTCTTGGTTTTACGGCTAAAAAATTAGCCCAAATTGAGCTGAAGATCGATAGGGCAGTGGTCTGAGCCATAAATGTCGTCCAAAACAGCACTCGACGTGGTTGATTGTTCCAAGGCGTTGTCGACAAGAAAGTAGTCTAATCGCCAACCCACATTGCGCTCTCGTGCTTTAAAGCGCATATTCCAAAATGTGTACTGAGCTTTATCGGGATGCATGGTCCGGAAAGCATCAAAAAAACCTTGGTCAAGAATAAGATCCATGCCATCGATCTCATCTTGCGTATATCCCGATGTTTTATTGTAATTCTCTTTGGGGCGTGCTAAGTCGATGGGTTGATGGGCAACATTAAAATCTCCTGTCACAATTACAGGCTTTTCGTCTCGGAGCGTATTTAAGTAGTTGGCAAAAGCTATGTCCCATGTTTTCCGATAGGGGAGACGCTTCATCCCACTGCTGCTATTGGGAACATAAACATTCACCAGGTGAAAGGCGCCCGCATCAACACGCAATACACGACCTTCCTGATCATGCTCATCGATGGAAAGACCGCTTGACCAATAGGGCGCTGCCTCACCAAAGGTTGACTTTTTCGTAAGAATGGCAACTCCTGAATAGCCCTTTTTGACAGCAGATGTGCTTTGAATATGGTATTCGGAGGATAACTCACTTAGGGCTTCTGTAACTTGATCATCTTGAGCTTTGGTTTCTTGGAAACACCAGATATCAGCCTGATGATTATTGATTTGCTCGACAAGGCCTTTTTTGACCGAGGCTCGAATTCCGTTTACATTCCATGAGATAATCCGCATACTTGTAGAATTTGAAGTTCTTGCAATGTAATTAACTGCGCTGCATTATCTAGGTTATCCGAAGGATATTTTCATTTTCTTTTACATTAGAACTATGTTCTTGAATAAAGTGATACGTATAAATTTTTTGGGCGCGTTTGTGCTGAGCTGTTTAGCTGTTTCTCTTCATGGTCAGACCTTCTTCTCCACGCCATCCGATGCGGAGGTTGCCCGACTTCCTCAATGGGCTCAAATGATGTATGCTGAAGATCCAAATGTGTGGGAAGTTGATGCAGCATACAAAGCATACTATCGCTCTAATGATTTTGAAAAGACTACGCATACTCAGTTTTATAAGCATTGGCGAAAGCGAATTCAAGATTTTGTCCAAGTAGATGGTTCGATAGTGTATCCAAGCCTCGATGCACGATTATCAAAACGAAGCGAGCTTATCCAACAAGGTAGCCGCTCGGGGAATTGGAGTCTACTAGGTCCTATTGAGACCTTTATTGCAGATTCTACTCGATCGCCTCGTCAAAACAATGTCAGGGGCTTTGCTCAGTCGACCTCACATCCTGATATCCTGTATGCTGGAACGGAACCCGGCGAAGTCTATAAGTCGACTGATCGTGGCTTAACTTGGGTTAATCGCAGCTTACTTGATCCTTTGAATGGCGCGGTGACCGCAATAGCTATTCATCCCAGTCGTCCTGACACTGTGCTTATTGGCTCAGGAAACTCCATATTCTACAGCCTTGACGGTGGAGTCAATTGGTATACTCAAGGATTAAATACAGGCGAATGCCATGAAATTCAATTTAAACCATCCGATCCGTCAATTGTCTTTTTGGCGTGCCAAAATGGATTTTATCGAAGTACAGATGGGGGAATACAATGGACCAATGTGTTTAATGAAAGAACCTATGATGTCAAACTCCATACCGTGAATGATGATATTGTATATCTAACCAAGCATAATGCATGGCTCAATATTGCCGAGTTTTATCGTTCGTTGGATGGGGGACTAACTTTCTCTTTGTTAAACAATGGTTGGCATACGTCGACTGATCCTAATGTCAATGATCGCGGGGCACGTCTAGCACTTACAAGTGCAAATCCTGACCGTATTTATGCTTACCTCATAGGAGAATCTAAGGCAGGTGATGAAGGGCATATCGGTTTGTATCGTTCGGATGATGGAGGGCTAACGTGGACCTTGCCGAATGGGCCTGCGGGAGGTCCATACTCGGATACGCATCCCAACTTAGCCAATGGATTATCTAATAATGGACACCATCAAGGGTTTTACAATTGTGCAGTGTTGGCCTCACAAAACAATCCTGATGAAGTGCTTATCGGAGGCACAAGCCTTTACAAATCCTACGATGCAGGATTGACCTTTGAGTTTCTTGGAGGGTATGGTGCGGGCTCACTTGGTGATCTAAAAGTGGACATGCAAGACTTTCGAATCAATGGAAATGATGCCTGGGTGACTACGGATGGATGCGTGTATTGGTCTGATGATTTCTTTTCTACGACAACCCATTTTGAGGTCCGTACCAATGGAATGCACAGCAGTGATTATTGGGGCTTTGGACAGGGTTGGAATGAAGATGTCACAGTTGGTGGATTGTATCACTGTGGTGTGCACGCTAGTTTTGATCGCTGGG
The DNA here is from genome assembly GCA_049890075.1 of Chitinophagales bacterium. Classification (GTDB taxonomy): domain Bacteria; phylum Bacteroidota; class Bacteroidia; order Chitinophagales; family UBA8649; genus UBA8649. The sequence goes on along the minus strand of JBMHCE010000016.1, from coordinate 70,486 downwards.
GCCAAGGTAATCACCTCGTACTTGTGGGTGGCGAACCGGCCTCTGGATATGTAAATCCAGGCGAAAACCGAAGGGTATACAGTACACCCGGTTTAGGTCGCATTGTTCCTTCTACTATCGGGGATCCTGTAGGGTCGTTTACCTTCGGCATTAACCCGAATGAAAGTTATTGGACAGTGGAGTCATCTGAACTAGCCTTTCACCCCAACTTTTATTCTCATGCCATTACGGGTCTTGATAATAGTCTATGGATAACAGAAGACTTTGGTCAATCCTTTCAGCGTTTATACACTTTTGGTAGCAATGAGGATGATCTGATTACCTATATAGAATGGTCGTGGTCCAATCCAGAGGTCATCTACGCTAGCCAACAGTCATCAAGTCCAAGTTCAAGTAAGCTCTGGAAAACAGAAAATGGCGGTCTCTCTTGGGTGCAGACTGCGCTTCCTGGTGATGCCGCTGGACATAGAAAAATGCTACTTCAAGTTGACCCGTTGGATAGTGACGTATTGTATGTTGCCTTTGAATCCTCCAACAACCGGGTGTACAAATCCATAGATGGGGGAAATACTTGGTCTAACTTAACGACGCCAACCATTCAAAATGAAAGGGCGCGATGGATCAATTTGGCCTATGGGACGGATGGTGGAATTTACTACGCCTCGAATAATACGATTTTCTATCGCAATAACTCGATGGCTGACTGGGAGGATTATGGCGACGGTCTACCTGTGCAGTGTAATGTCAACAAGGCGATTCCTTTTTATCGCGATGGAAAGATTCGCATTGCGTCCTACGGAAAAGGGATTTGGGAAAGTCCCCTGTATGAAACAAACTTTCAACCTATTGCACGAATAGGTCTTGAGACGGATAGCTTCATTGCGTTAACCTGCGACAATGCTACGCGTATGGCTGAGGTGGTCGACTTGTCGGTGTTGCGCCATGCTGGGGCGAGCAGATTGTGGGAGTTTCCTGGTGGAAGTCCAGCGACGTCTACGTCCATTGAGCAAGACGTCGTGTATAATCAGGATGGTCGCCATCCAATATATCTTACGGTTACGGATGCGAGTGGTATTGTCGATCGTGACACCTTGTATGCTGTGATCACCTCAGTGCCTCCAGAGCCGCTCGTTCAAGAGACTTTTGAATCGACAAGCCTTCCAGTGGAGTTTACTATTAAGAATCCTGATAATCGCATAAGCTGGGCTTTAACCGACAATGCCGGTGGCTTTGGTATGAGCAGCCGTTCAGTGTATTTTGATGGTTTTGGTTATTATGAAGCAGGGGAAGTGGACGACCTAGTCACCTTTGTAGACCTTTCCTCCACTCAGTTACAGCCCTTATCATTCGATGTGGCCTATGCACGATATGCAGTGAATTACTCCGATACGCTGGGAGTACTTATCTCCTTGGATTGCGGAGTGAGTTATGACACCTTGTATTGGAAAGGGGGTAGCGACTTGGCCACAAGAGCAGATACCAATGAGGCCTTTATCCCTCAATCAGATGAATGGCGCAGAGAAAGTATTGATCTTTCCGCCTATTTTGGGAATGAAGAGGTAATGCTTGTCTTCAGGGGAAAGAATGGCTTTGGAAACAATATCTACATTGATAATATCAACTTTGATGCAAGAGATACGACGACACCACCGCCTACGAATCTCAATTACTTAGGGCAGGATGTTCTCCATGTCTATCCCAACCCATTGCGTCAAGGAGATAACCTTTATTTGGCAACTCCTTCACCTGAATCCTATTCAGTTGATGTATTGGATATGAAGGGTTCTATTGTCTTAAAGAGTTACTGTCAGGAAGGTCAAGGATTTATCCATACATCCTCCTTAGAAACAGGTTTTTACCTCGTTGTCCTTCGATCAGAGAATGTCATCTATCGAAGGATGATATCGGTAGAGTAACTTTTTACACCAATTCAATAGTGAGCGAGGAGTCGGTTTTGACCACCTTAGTGAGCCCCTTCTTTGCAAGGCTTTTTGTCGTTTTGTCCCATTGCTTGTTGGATAAGCCCAACTCTTCTTTAAGAGAAGCTAAATCCCGTGGACTTTCTTTTTCCAATGCGCTGATTAGAAGTTTCTCATTGTCGTTTAAATCTTGAGTAACTGCCTCTTGCGCGGGTGCAGCCTCTGAAGTTTTTTCAGGTCTCATTTGGGGAAACAGCAGAACCTCTTGAATCGATGTTTGGTTGGTCAGCATCATAACCAATCGATCTACCCCAATACCCATGCCTGCCGTTGGTGGCATACCATATTCAAGGGCACGTACATAATCGTGGTCGATAAACATCGCCTCATCATCACCTCTTGCTTGCAACGCAACTTGTTCTTCAAATCGCTTGAGCTGATCAATAGGGTCATTGAGCTCGCTGTAGGCATTGGCTACTTCCTTTCCACAGATAAAGAGTTCAAAGCGCTCGGTAAGGTTCGGATTGTCGCGATGTCTTTTACAGAGGGGTGACATTTCAACGGGATAATCGGTGATAAAGGTGGGTTGGATAAACTTGCCTTCTGCTTTTTCACCAAATATCTCATCGATGAGTTTGGCCTTCCCCATTGACTTGTCGGTTTCTATGCCAAGTTCGTTGGCAATGCTTCGAATCTCCTCCTCGCTTTTGCCATCGAGATTGTAGCCTGTATGTTGTTCGATAGCATCAAGTATGCTGATGCGCTGGAAGGGTTTTCCAAAATCTATGGTGTTTCCCCAGACTTCTAATTGCATAGACGACGAAGTTTGTTGCACGCAGTACTTGACAAGCGCTTCGGTATAATCCATCATCCAGTTGTAGTCTTTGTAGGCAACGTAAATCTCAAGTACGGTAAATTCTGGATTGTGTGTGCGATCCATGCCCTCGTTGCGGAAGTTTCTACTAAACTCAAAGACCCCATCAAAACCTCCAACAATAAGTCGCTTTAAATACAACTCGTTGGCAATACGCAGATACATTGGGATGTCTAGGGTATTATGATGAGTGATAAAAGGTCTTGCATTGGCGCCACCGGGTATAGCCTGTAACACCGGGGTATCTACCTCAACATATCCATCCTTTTCAAAGAAATTACGCATGGATCGAATGATATCACTGCGTTGTTTGAAAATAGATTTTACGCCTTGATTGACCACAAGGTCGACATAGCGTTGGCGGTAGCGGAGTTCAGGATCGGTTAGGGCATCATAGACATTCCCTTCGCTGTCTTTTTTTACAACAGGCAGGGGCTTGATGGATTTGGATAGCAAGGTGAAGTCCTTGACGTGCACGGTGATTTCTCCGAGCTGCGTCCGAAAGACATAGCCTTCTACGCCAATAAAATCACCGAGGTCAAGCCACTTTTTAAATACTTCGTTGTACTTGGACTTATCCTCTCCTGGGCAGATTTCATCACGATTAAAGTAAAGCTGGATTCTTCCTGAGTGATCTTGCAACTCGGCAAAGGCTGCTTTGCCACTGATTCGCTTAATCATAAGCCTTCCTGCAATGCAGAGATTCCATGGTGTATCATCGCCCTCAACGGTCGGAAAGTGATCTAGAATATGTTGAGCACTTGCTGTGACCTCATACTTTTCAGCAGGGTAAGGGTTTATGCCAGAAGTAATGAGTGATTCAAGATTTTGTCTTCGTTGAATTTCCTGTTCGCTTAATGGAGCCATAGTTGCTATATAACGCTTATACATTAATAAAGGTAAAACAAGCAAGTCAAGAAAAGGTGCTTTTCTTAAGCTGTTTCAATATTGCGATGGATTAATTGATTTAATGTATATCTTTGCCGTCCCAATTTATCAATTCGGGGTGTGGCGCAGTCCGGTTAGCGCACCTGGTTTGGGACCAGGGGGTCGCAGGTTCGAATCCTGCCACCCCGACACGATAGGAAAAGCCATCGCACTTGCGATGGCTTTTTTTGTTTTCGCATTTTTGTCATTGATATTCAAAGTGGTGGGGTTTTGTTTATGGTGCGTCTCATGATATCTAAATTTTACATATACGTAAATCAATGGAAATCAGTAAATTATATACAATTGTTTTATGTATTCTGTGGGTGCTATTGGTTTGTGTTTCTCGTTGAAACAAGTTATCCACATTGAGCGGTGTATTTGTCTTATCTTTAAGTGCTTATGCTCGCGCGACTCACTATACTACGGCTCTTGTTGGCTACGCTATTGTTGTCATCAAGTCGTCATGCTAAAGGTCAGGTAGCTTGTTTTATTGATGCGAGCGTGCTATCGGTTGTGGATGGCAATTGTTCTACCGGCGGTAGTGCCGTGATTCGGGCTTCTACAGGATCTTCTCCTTTTACCTACACGTTGATTAATAATGAGTCGGGTGACATCCTTACGAATAGTACGGGTGTATTTTCCGGGCTTGACGCGGGTGACTACAGCGCTGTAGTAATCGATGTCTTGGGATGCGGTTTGGAATGCCAAAATCTCTCGCTGGTGATTGAAAACTCCACTACATCATTTACTCATATTGCGGAGATAGAGCAGGGATGTGATGAAGAAGATGGCAGCACAGTCGTACTTATTCCCAATAGCGGAAGTGCTCCTTTTCTATATTCCTTAGGCAACGGATTTCAATCGAGTAGTACTTTTTTTGGCGTACCGTCTGGTACTTACCAATCGGTTGTGCTTGATTCGAATGGATGCCAAAGTACCTTGGAGGTTGTTGTAGATCCTATTATTCCCTTAAGTGTTCAGCTGGTAAGCCGTACCAATGAGTTTTGTTCGAACGGCGAGGGCCAAATCGTGCTGAATGCGCAAGGAGGCACGAGTCCCTATACCTATGGATTGTACAATATTTTTGCAGCGAATTTTCAAACGAATACAACAGGAACCTTTGATAACTTAAGCGCAGGATTGTATTACTACTTCGTAACGGATGCGAATGGATGTCGATTTTTCCCGCCATTCTCAAGCATAGTGTTTCTGCGCAACATTAATTTTTTCTGCGACATTTTTGGTCGTGAACTTGCAGAAGAAGGGGACTTGGAAAACAATATGATTACGTTGGCGCCAAACCCAACACAAGATCAAGTAAATCTTCAAGTTCGTGATTTTAATGAAACAGGGCTTGTTCAGCTGCTCGGGCAGGAGGGACAGGTGTTGCGTCAAGGACAAGTTTCTCATAATAAAAAGCAACTGCAGTGGGATGTAAGTGATCTCGCTGCGGGATCGTATTACATCTATCTTCTGGACGCCGAAGGCGTGCCACGAAGTGTAAAAATTCTGTTAATCACCAGATAATCTAAAAACCCTAATATAAATTGTCAATTATGAATAATAAATATCTGCTAACCCTTCTGATCTGCTTAGGTGCAGTTGGGGTTTTGAGTGCTCAGCATATTGTCAAATTCGACGAAGTCGATGATATGCAACTACAAGAGCGTTATGCAACCATTCAGTCAACAGTTTATGCTGAAAACGGCCGTTTCCGTGCCATTGGCGATGAGCCTACGATGTTGTTCACTGATGCAGCGTCAACCTCGATGGCTCACGAGATGCTCAATCAGTATCCATCTATCGAGATCATAGAGCTTCGTGTTCATGATTCAGGTGATTTTAATCGTATTGATTTTGATCCTGCCTTTATTGCAGGCGCCTCCTCATTACAAGGTGTTTTGATTCGATCAGAAGTTTCAGCTCAGGTGAGTCAGTTTGAACAAGCCTTTGAAGCTCTTCAAGAACTTTCGATTCCATTGATTTATGAAATCGCTATTCCAAAATAATTATCCAAGTAAATTTTTTATCGTGAAAAGATTACATCTCATTCTTGCTATCGTTGGACTTTTTGTTGCTCAATTGACCATGGCCCAACTTATTAAACCATTTACTCAAAGGACTTCTCCCCTAAATCCGGGAGTCACTGTATATAATGTAAAGGGTGATTTTGCTATGATTGGTAATACAAGCCTTACGCTCCAAAACTATGGAGATAATACAGGTAACAACCAAGGCATGATCTATGTGGACATTGACAATGATCCAAATACAGTGAATTCATCTTCTGCTGATTTGACCTTCTCTACGGAGAATGGAGCAGATCCATCTTGTTCGGAGGTCGTATATGCTGGACTTTACTGGACCGGTAGAGCTTCTAATGGCCCCAATAGTCCCAATTCATTTGATGTTACCGTAAATGGTAACACGTTTACGCTAAACAAGCAACAGGTAAAGCTTCAGGGTCCAGCATCGAGTGGGTACACCACAATTACTGCTACAAGCTCTGATATTTATTATCCTGACACATCCGATGGGTACATGTATTCAGCTTACGCGGAAGTCACCGATTTTGTTCGAAACAATGGGGTGTTAGGTACGTATACCGTAGCCGATCTCGCCGCTGCACAAGGCTCAGGTGGATCTACTGGTTTCTACGGAGGATGGGGTATGGTTGTGATCTACAGTAATAATCAGATGAATTTGAGAGATATTACCTTGTTTGATGGTCATGCCTACGTGGCAGGTGGAGTTACCGCGGACTTTACGATTCCGGTTACCGGTTTTAACTCGACACAGAATGGTCCTGTCAATGTGAAGCTTGGCGTGATTGCAGGGGAGGGTGACCGCAGTATTCCTGGTGATTTTTTCCAGATTCGAGATGCTGCAGACCAAAACTGGGTTGACCTCGCACATGGAGGGAATAGCCCTAACAACTTCTTTAACTCTTCCGTATTTACAGGGGGCAACCTTCGAAATCCAGATGTATTGAACAACACGGGAATGGATATTGCTGTGTTTGATGTGCCGAATACAAACAATGATGTAGTGGCTAACAATCAAACATCTACAACTTTTAGATACGGTACAACGCAAGATACCTATATCATATTTGCCATTGTTTTTGGAGTAGATGCCTATGAACCTGAGATTGCAGCAGTCAACTCTTTACTCGATATAAACAATGGAGGTGTGCCTGCTACGCCAGTCGTCCTACCCGGTGAAGAGCTAACCTTCAATGTTGATGTGTTTAATACAGGTGTAGAGCCCGTGACGAATGGACAAATCGTGATTCCCATTCCATTTAACGCCGAATATGTTAGCGCCAGCGGTCAGTTTCTGTATACCCCAAATGCTGGGACTGCGCCTTTCTTTGATGCATCTCAAGGGTCGAATGGTGCCATTGTATGGGATCTTGGAGATTTGCCTTTGCCTTCGAGCCCCCAAGATATTCTTGCTCAGTTAAGCTATACATTGAGTGCTACAGAAGATTGTAACATTCTAAACAATGCAAACTGTGCTAGTTTACTTGAACTAAACGGGACGATTGCAGGTGTTGGTCAAATCACAGGTTCTCCAGTTTCTGAGAACTTCATCTCTGGATTTCAGCAGTCTGGAAATTGTATCGGAAATCCAATAACAACACCTATCGCCGTTCCAATTGATGCGGCTGCTTATGTTGCGGCTAACTGCAGCCAATTTGAAACAGATTATACGTTTATCTTTTGTGGCTTGGATAGCAGTAATACGACGATTCCTACGAGTCAGGTTAGCGGTGCCTTCCCAGTCGGAACGCGTTTCTTTGATAGCAATCCTGTAACGGTTAATTCAATTGAATATACCAGTACAGGCTTCCCATTAGTTGTGGGTATGCAAACCTATTACGCTTACCCGGATGGTATTGATGCACCTTGTTTTACTGAGTTTACAGTTACCGTAGTTGATTCAACACTTACTACAGTGCCTACAGCTGATGATGTGGTATACTGTCAAAACGAGACTGCCTTGCCTCTTAGCGCCACGCCAAGTGATTCAGCCTATCAGTTATTCTACTACACTGATTTAAATGGAAGTCCTGTTGGGCAGATTATTCCTCCCACGGATTCGATTGGTGTCTTTACCTACTTTGTAGCAGAAGCGCTTTCGAATAACTGTATCTCAGAAAATGTCGAGGATATTCAAGTGACAGTACTTTCTTCGGGTACATCGGTTTTATCCGGAGTCAATGGAACCACGCTATACACGGATACAGCAGTGGTTGATGAGGAACTTTGTTTCAATGTTTTTGCTTCAAACAGCGATCCGAATCAGGTAGTGACTATTGAATATTTAGGAAGTTTACCAGGAGCTACCTTTACGATCACGCCAGGAAGTGCCCCATCAGCAGAGTTTTGTTGGACACCTACGGATCTTGATTCTGGAATAAATACCTTTCAAGTATTATTACGTGATTCATGTGGCGACTCATTATACACGTTTGAGGTGGTAGTTGAAGCTCCTCCTTGTGATGTAGAGGTTGAGTTAGTTCGAACAGGAGATCTTGTTTGTGATAGCAATGATGGGGTGGCTGTGTTAACCGCTGTAGGTGGCGTGGCTCCTTACACATTTTCTGTTATCAATAATACAACCGGTGAAATTTTCACCAATACAACCGGCGTATTCTTAAATCTTACGGCAGGTGATTACAGTGTTGTGGTCATTGATTCAGTGGGTTGTGAACCCGACTGCTCAGATCTTGACTTTACGATAGGAGGTTCTGCGGTAGCACTTGACTTAACTCTTGTTGGAACGAATGTTCTTTGCGCAGATTCTACCTCTACAGGGGGAAGTATTGCTGCCTCGGTTACAGGAGGAACACCGGCCTATGTCTATTCCATTGACGGGAATTTTGGCACAGACAGTCTATTTACAGGATTGGCCACAGGTCTATACACGGTGACCGTGCTCGACCAAAATGGATGTACTACATCAGGTGATATCGAGATTACCGCTCCAGATCCGTTGGTTATCAATATCATTGATATTCAAGAGGCATTGTGTAATGAGGATAATGGGAGTTTCTCTTTTGACGTTATCGGAGGTACTACGCCGTACGCCTTTACGCTTAATGGTAATGCTTTGAGTTCAGGCAGCGCGGTTGATTTAGCACCAGGCGTGTACACCTTAGAAGTAGTCGATTCAAATGATTGTGTGGCAAGTGTTGATGTAGAGATTACAACGCCTGATCCGCTGGTTGCATCCCTAGATAGTATTGGACAGCCATCATGTATTGACACCTTTGGATCAGTACAAATTGCAGTCATCGGAGGAAGTGCGCCATACACTTACGATATTGGTAATGGTCCTACGACAAGTGCCTTTTTCGATAGCCTTGCTGTAGGAAGTTATACTGTCGTGGTAACCGATTCTACGAATTGTGTTGATTCTATTTCTTTTGATATTGTCGCACCGGAGGATCTTGTTGCGGAAATACAGAATGTTATTCAGCCAAACTGTGTAGATACTACAGGTGGTTTTGAAGTTGTCGTATTAACGGGCAACGCACCTTATACTTATGATATTGGAAATGGTCCTCAGTTATCAGGGGTCTTTGCTGGTTTGTCACCAGGGAGTTATAATGTTCTTGTCGAAGATTCATTAGGCTGCAGTTTCAATCTTGATGCAGTGATTGATAGTGTAACACCTCTTGTTGCCGATACAGCGAATGTTATCGATCCAGCTTGCGGTAATTCTAATGGAAGTTTCGAAGTCGTGATTATCTCAGGAAGTGCGCCGTTTAGTTATGATTTAAATGGGGCAATTACAACAGACAACGTGTTTGATGGATTAGCATCAGGGACTTATGTCGTAGTCGTATCGGATTCCAATCAATGTACTGATACCGTTGATGTAACGTTAAATGGAACGTCTGCCTTTACTCTAGAGGCCAGTATAACAGAGCCAACATGTTTTGAGGATTGTAATGGTTCTGCATCGGTGACGGCTTCAGTTTCTGGTCTTTCCTTTATCTGGAGTAATGGAGAAACGTCTGCCGCAATTGATAGTCTTTGCGCGGGGACATATACCGTCATTGGTACAGATGATAATGGATGTGCGGATACATTGGATGTTGTTGTTACGCAGCCTGATGCAATTAGTTTGTTCCTAGCAGAAGTCATTGACGAAGCATGTGACCAGGCTAATGGTAGCGCAACTATTCAAGCTCAAGGTGGAACATCGCCTTACACATACTTCCTAGCGGGTCTAAGTCAAACCCAAGTCGAATCCAATACAACTGGATTCTTTGGAGGACTTGAATCTGGCACCTATGCTTACTACGTTACAGATAGCAATGGTTGTGAACAGGAGTGTATTGAGACCTTTGAACTTTTCGATGATTGTAATCCTGTGAATCGTTCAGTGCCAGCAATTCAAGAGCCTACACGCAATGTGGTTATCCCAACATTGGATTATGTGGGTCAGCAGGCTTCTATTCAGTATGAGTCCACAGTGGATAATGGTCTCACATTAAACATAATCGATGCGAATGGAATAGACTTGGCTTCGGAAACGTTGAGAGGTCATCGCGGTGAAATCAGCTTCGGAATTGAGCGATTTGATGAAGGCTTTGTTCTCATTCTTCTGAAAGATTCAGAGGGCATGATTTTAGCCACAGGGCGCTTGCCGATAATGCATTAACTGAATATCAATCGTATATAATGTAAAATGGGCCTCCAAGAGGCCCATTTTTTTTATCTGAACAATAATGCGCAGGTCGAGTACAGACTAAAATCTATTACAGTGACTTCCTGCAAAAAAAGTAAAGTGGAAGGCCTGTTATTATGGCAAGGATTCCTTTCCAATACTTCATTGTTTCTGCACCAGGTAATAGGGTGCTTTCCTGCATCCACGATAGGATGGCGAACATGATTCCAAAGGCCGACAGAAGGAGCCAAAGCTCTTTGCGATAATTATTCATGAATTTCAGTTGATGATTAGCAACGCAATGCTTAATTTAAGCCATTACAAAGGTTAAAATTATGGCTGACTTTACACGACTGTTTGATTTGTTCGATTATCAAAATGTATCTCATCCAAGAGAAGATGCATTGAATTTCAAGTATGGAGGGGTTTGGAAGAATTATAGTTCGCAGGATTGTGTTGATTTTCGAGATAAGGTCAGTCGTGCTCTTTTGGCCTCAGGACTCAAGCCGGATGATAAGGTTGCCTTGATTTCTCCCAATCGCCCTGAGTGGAATTTTATGGACTATGGGATGTTGCAAGTGGGTATAATCAATGTGCCTATATATCCTACGATTTCAGAACGTGAGTATGAGCATATTTTCAACGAAGCAGAAATCAAAATGGCCTTTGTCGCCGACCAAGGGTTGTGTGATAAGATTTTAGCCATTAAAGATCGCTGTCCTAATCTTCAAGAAGTATTTGCCTTTGAGGAAAATGTCAATGGATGCGAACATTGGACGACCTTTTTAGCTCGCGAGGCATCAGGCAGTAAAGAAGATGTAAAAGCGATTGCAGATAAAATCGAGCCTAATGACTTAGCAACAATTATCTATACATCAGGAACTACAGGATTGCCCAAAGGCGTGATGCTTTCTCATAACAATATCGTAAGTCAAGTAAAGGCGGTTATGGAGGTTTTACCACTGTACAAAGAATATCGCTCATTGAGTTTTCTTCCTCTGTGCCACATTTTTGAGCGAACGGTAACTTACACTTATGTAGGTGTTGGAGTAGGGGTTTATTATGCGGAAAGCATGGAGACTATTGCGGACAATCTAAAAGAGGTTAAGCCCCATTTCTTTTCTTCTGTTCCCCGTCTATTGGAAAAAGTCTATGACAAGATTATGGGCAAAGGAATGGAATTGACGGGTCTGAAGAAACGCCTATTCTTCTGGGCAGTCGATTTAGCTCAGAGCTATGAGGAGGGGCAGAAGCCGACACTCAAAACCAAAATCGCTGACAAATTGATTTACTCCAAGTGGCGCGAAGCCCTAGGTGGAAACGTGCTTGGCATTGTTACTGGTGCAAGTGCTTGCCAAGAACGATTGGCGCGGGTATTTTCTGCGGCGGGAATCCCGATTCGTGAAGGATATGGTCAGACAGAATCAAGCCCTGTTATTACAGTTAATCGTTTTGATGACGGGATGTTTAAGTTTGGTACTGTGGGGGTTACTATACCTGGGGTTGAGTTTAAAATTGCTCCCACTGAGGGGCATCCTGAGGGCACTGGGGAGATACTAGCCAAAGGACCAAACATTATGCTTGGGTATTACAAAAAGCCGGAAGAGACCGCAAAGACGGTTGTCGATGGGTGGTTGCATACAGGTGATGTAGGAACCGTTATCGATGGGAAGTTTTTGAAAATAACCGATCGCATCAAAGATCTTTTTAAGACGTCAGGAGGTAAGTACGTTGCACCGCAAGTCGTTGAAGAAAAAATGAAAGAGAGTCGGTTTATTGAGCAAATCATGGTAATAGGTGAAAATGAAAAATTTGTTTCTGCCCTAATAGTTCCCGCATTTGCTGCGCTTCAAGACTGGGCAGAAAATGAAGAGACGATTTCAGACACTTCCCCGCAAGGACTTGTTAGTCATCCAGCGGTCGATGCCTTGATGCAATCGGAGATAAAGGAGTTGAATACCTATTTTTCTAAGATTGAACAGATTAAGGCTTTTCGTTTACTCGCTGAAGAGTGGACTGAGGAAAGCGGTTGTTTAACGCCAACCAAAAAGGTCAAGCGCAAGGTCGTTATGGAGCAAAGTACTGCTCTAATAGCCTCCATATATTCCGCGTAGGAACTTTTAGGAGTTATCCACGTAACATCTTCTTAAGGTCTTCGTATATATAGATCGAAGATTTTCAGCACGTTAGGTGCCCAGAAACCATATAATGCAGCAAAAAAGCTCCATATTAAGGGCCTTCCGGCCATTGAGAGACTCTCGTCGTGATGTCGCGTTGAGCATTCACGACTTCCCTGCGTTTATTCTTGGATTTGACTTTATAATCTACGATGTAAACGAGGCTTTCTGCGAGGTTATAGGCACATCTAAAGAAAGCATCGAAGGACGTCCCTTAAGACATTTTGTACTGCGTGATGATCTTTATGCACTTAAGGAGGCTATTGGAGCGTTGCGTCAAGGAAGCAAAAAGCGATTTCATTTTACCCGGCATATAAAGTCTGAACAGCAGGTTGTCATCGATTCAACACTCAGTCTTTCCTTGTACAAAGATGAATTTGGTCATCCAGAAGGAATAATGGTTATGGTTGCCATAAGTGAAGATGTCGGAACAAACACCAATTCTACCGTCGAGCAGGAGGTGATTGGAAATCTCTTGTCTACCATGACGGATTTTCTCTATGTTTTTGACATGCGCCAGCAGCGTATAGTCTATGAAAATCGCTCCTTTCTAAATCATCTAGGATATGACAGGGAAGATATTGCCGACCAATCAGAAATGCAGTTTCTATCCAACCGAATTCAGGTAGATTCTATTCAAGGTGATTGGGAAAATGATACAGACTTCCTTCAATACGGTAAGAAGGGGGAATTCATTGATGCAGAGTATCAAATTCAATGTAAAGATGGCAGTTACCGCTGGTTTCATGAGCGAACCAGTATTATGAATCGCGATAAGGAAGGCCTAGTAACCTGTATATGTACAATGCGTGATATTACCAACCAGCGATATGCGCATTTTGAAAACCAAGTACATGGTCAATTCATTGAAAAGATTTCCCATACTATTCCCGATTACATTTTTGTCTGGAACCTCCAATCACTTGAAAACATTTATTCAAACTTCTCGGGTAGAACCTTTATGGGCTATACTGAAAGTGAATGGAATGTGGGGGATATGTCTTTGTATTTTGATGATGAAAATAGATCTCTTGTCAAAGAAGGTTTACACTCATTGTCGGCTTTGGAAGATGATGCCTACCTCGAGCTTGAATTGCGCCATATCGATAAGCAAGGTCAATCCCAATGGGTCCGGTCTCGTTTCAGAGTATTCTCTCGGGATATGGATGGGAAGGTAGAAAACATCTTTACAGTATCTACCATCATAACGAGTGACAAAGAATACATAGAGAGCTTAAACAAAGCCGAGTCATACAACCGTGCAATCATAAGTGCAATCCCTGATGTTGTTCTAATGGTTAATGCTAATGGAGACTACTTAGATATTCGGGAAAGAAAATATGAAGATGGATATGTTCCGAATATGGATGTTTTGGGTAAAAACATACGTGAGATTCATACTGAGGAGAATGTTGCCTTGATTCTTGATGGTATTGCGCGATGCAAAGAATCAAAGAATGTTACCGAATGGACGATGTCACGAGAGATTGATGGGGAAACATTCTATTTGTTCTGCAGGATTTCCTATATCACTGAGGATTCCTTCCTCGCAGTGGTTCAAAATGTTACTGAACGACAACAATTGAAACTTGCATTGGATGAAAAGATTGTAGCCCTCTCCAAACAGAGAGATACATTACAAGATTTTGTGGAGCGTAACCAAGAGCTTGAGCAATACGCCTATATCATTTCTCATGACTTAAAGGAGCCTGTGCGAACCGTTGCTGGCCTATCTCAGGTGCTCGAAGCGAGTTTAGAGGACTCTCATCCTGGCAAGCGCTATGTGAAGATGATTAAGGAAGGCAATAAGCGTATGTATGATTTGATTGATAGTTTATTGCAATACTCCAATACAAGTAAAAATGAGCTTGTATTGACCGAGATTAATCTAAATGACGTAGTGCGTGCTGTCCAATCGGATCTCGCCATGTCGATCGAACGCAATGAAACCAACCTTATCGTTGACACCTTACCCCTTGTGACCGGAGATAACACCATGATTCGTCAGCTTTTACAAAATATCATCGGTAATGCGATTAAGTTCTCAGGTAAAAAGGAGGATTCAGTGGTTCACGTATACTGCGAGGTAACAGCTGATGAGATTATCATTCATGTAAAGGATAATGGTATTGGTATTCCAGAGGACTCAAACAAAGACATCTTTGGCGTATTCCAGCGCTTACATAGCGACAAGAGTTATCAAGGACAAGGCATTGGGCTTTCTATCTGCAAGCGGATAATGGATCGCCATCAAGGTCGGATTTGGTATACCTCAGTCTATGAAGAAGGCATGACTATTCACTGCGCCTTTCCTAAATCGTCTACAGACTACTCATTACAAGGTCCTTCTTCCATGGAGGCGATCCAAGATGCAATTAACTCCAATCCTTCATAGTGAACTATAGATCGTCCAATTTCAGGCATCATCACATCAATTTCCTCTGAAGCCATGCGATAGTGCAGGATTGATTCTGTAGGATTTCTTGGAACAATATCATAAGTCAGATTACCGCTACCTCTTCCTGCTGCAACAGGAACTTTGCATACACCTAATTCTGTGGGATTGGCGGTCAGTGCGTCGAGATAAAAACCCGTAGTGTTTCCTGGTCCCTTAGGGTTGTGACAGTGGCCGCAATTTATGTCAAGGTAGGCCCTCGCTCGATCATCAAGATTTTCCGATAAATCATTCCAAACCGCATTACGAGGTTGGATTTCATTGGGATTAAATCCTTCGAGATACCCCATTTTCTGCCAATAGACAAGTTGATTATGCTTGCCTTCTTCTCCGTAGTCAAACACTCCATTGAGGTTGCGAATCTTGGGGCCGATAGGCATTATGTTGTCGTCTACAATATGACATGACTTGCACTGTCCTTGTTGCGGTTGCATATAGTTTACATGCTGTTCTTCCCCTTTGATATCAATCCATGAAACCTCGGTAAACTCCCCAAACGGATGGTATTCTGCATCGGTTTGCTCTGCATTCCATAGATAGGGGTAGTTTTTCCAACCTGACCGTGTATTGACTAGGAGTCTTGTCTCAATTATGCGTCGTTCGCCATGAGGATTTCGCATATCCATAGGATAGTAGAAGTTCTTGATTAAGACGGTACCCAATGGGAAATCTAGAACCTCATCCTTTCGATATTGCGCAGCACTTCCTTGGGGCATCCATACAAATCGAGCTTTATAGGCATAGTCAGAGAATAGTTCGGAGTTTAATGTATAGGGTAGGACTCCAACACTTGGAATCAAGTAATGCACAGGACCCTTGAAGAATCCATAATCACTGAGCCTAGGAAAAGGAGAATCATCTTGTGGTAAAACAATGGTATTGCTTTCAAAATTGTCCGGATCTATCCCTAAAAACTCTATATGGCTTTTGAATATTGCAGAAGACGCTTCAATCTCTTGTACCTTCTGCGAATTATGCTTCTCATCAATATCTCCCTTGTTGCATGTCATAAGCCCTAGTGTAACGACAATTAGAATACAAGTGAAGCAAGTTTTTGGAGTAAGCATCTGGTTGGACTATGTTGGGGTGGAATGCCTAGTTATCGATTTACTTGGTAGACTTCGGGAAAACTCATTTTTTGACAATTCCCGAGCGGTTCAGCATCTCGGATTAATGGACTATCAAAGTCACCATTATTCAACATCATGAAGGTGAAATCACTTGAATTCTCTCGCACGCAAAAAATGCTCGTCTCACTAAAGACCCCATCGGAGAGCAAGTCGAAACCTCGTCCACTATTTCCACTGGTTAATACAAGTAATCCAAAAGGAGTCGAGTTATCTGCATAAAAGGAAGGATCGCATGAATACTCATTATCATGTATGCTGATATCTGACGAATATGGACTGAATTGGTCGGTTGATTTTTGATTTGGATTATGCACGAAGTAGCTTGCAACTGCGACCCCCATGGTTTTGTTATCTCTGATTTCATTGTTGAATACCTCACAGGATTTCGCGGCCAACAGTACAATGCCGGATCCAGGAGCCACGATGGCCACCATATTGCCTTCTGGAGCAAAGTTGAGGTGGTTGTTATGCACCACAATATTGTCATAGACTTGACAGAACTTGCCATCAGGATTTACCGGAAGATCGGGTAAGTTGAACACCAGGATGCCTCCTGTGTTATCTTCTGCCACATTATCATACACTAGAGATCGTGTGCAATTTTCAATCTCTATACCCGCAACGTTATGGTAGACGTAGCAATTCTTTACGACTACATCTAATGATTGCCCTACATAAATGCCTGCATCTGATGCCCCTGCGACCATACATCGGTCTACTAGAATTCCTTGGCTCTCGACAGGATAGAGACCATAGCCTCCATTTGTAGGACGGGGTCCTTTCGTCCAAAGGACTTCAAGGTTGCGCATAACCATATTATTGCATCCCTTGGTTTTGATGCCATCGCCATGCGCATCATATACTGAAAAGTCGTACAGCGTAATATTGTTTGCTTTATTTACATTGATGCCTTGCCCTCCAGCTTGTTGGTTAGCAAAGTTTAGAATGGTTTTTCCCATTCCCTTGCCTTGAATCGTTATGCCGTTTACTTCACTGATAATGAGTTCGTTGGAAAGGTGATATACACCGCTTCCTAGATAAATCGTGTCACCCTCCTTTGCATTGAAAAGGTCCATTTGTAGCTGCTTTACATCTAGAGAATCTAACGCACTTAAGTCCTGAATTGGTAGGCTTCGTCGCTCACGAAGACCGCTTTTGTCATCAACCGCTCGCATGATATAGGTTGTGTCCTTACCAGAAAAAGCTTCTTCATGGTTTGCTGTCTGCGACACCAAATCTTCATTTTCTGTTAGAGAAGCATCGATTTTCTTTTTCCCAGTGCAGGAAACACAGAGCGTAAAGACAAGAAATAGGATTGAATAGTAGGGCTTCATGAAGGAATACGTTTTGGTACTCCTTTTAAGTTAAGCCATGTCTTTCTTTTCTCCAAAGGCTAAGTCGCCTGCGTCACCAAGCCCCGGCACGATGTAACTCTTCGCGTTTAAGTCATTATCTAATGCCGCGGAAAGTATACGATGTTCGTGGGTGAGATGGTCTGAAACATATTGAAGGCCTTGTTTAGATGATATCAGTGCCACAATATAAAAACGCTGTATTCCAGGGTACATGGTACTCAATACTTGCGCTGTTTTAACCATGGATTTTCCGGTGGCTAACATAGGATCAATCAAGATAACTTCTCGTCCATTGAGGTCGGGAAGGGCATGGTAATCCAGCGCAATATCAAATGAAGTTGAACTAGTTGTTTTACGCATAGCGCCAATAAAACCACTTTCAGCATGAGGGAAAACGGATTGAATTCCTTCGTAAAAGGGGAGTGCTGCCCTTAAAATCGGAATCAATACGGGCTGGCTGCGTAGCAAGTTAACTGGGGCGTCACCAAGCACAGTCTTTACCATTTTGTTTTGGTATGCCATGGATTTACTCAGCTCATAGCCACAATAAACACCACTTTGTCTCAGATTTTCTCTAAACCTAGGTCGATTCGTTTGGATGGTTTTATCCCGGATTTCTGCTAAACATTCATTGAGTGCACTGTTGTGAATATTTAGTATTTGGTAATTGTCGCTTGTCATAACCCTTCTAATTTCGGTTAAACTAAGCGAATATGCAACAGGGAGCAATGTTTATTCTTGTACTATTATGGGTCATAGCCATCTTAATAATGCTTGCTGTTCTAAGGGGATATAACAACTCCAACGAGGAAAATACGTATCGTATTGATTCCAACTCTATGCATATCGCACGTATTGATCCCTCACCTCAACAATCTGAAATATGTTTTTGAGAATAGGCAAATCAACATATAATAGCGGTCAGAGAACTTTACTTCTCGTCAATAAAGAGGAGATCAGGCTTACTCCAAGAGAAGGAGCTTTGTTAGAGTTTTTGGTCAAACGAAAAAACGAAATTGTACAAAGAGAAGAAGTACTTCAGGCAATTTGGTCAAAAACGGACTACTTCGCAGGTCGCAGCATGGACGTATACATCAATCGCCTAAGAAACCATCTGAAAGGTGATAGTACCATTACACTCCACTCAATTCGCTCGCTTGGATATCGCCTAGAGGGCTAATAGTATAGATACTAGATTACTTCTGTTCTAACGTAAAGGTGATTTTGAACTCGTCGTAGATGAATCCATCTGCTACTGCCTTTGCATCCAAAACGGATTTTGATTTGTACATAATGTCAAAGTCTGTACGGTCTACGATTAACGTTCCTTGTAACTGGTTGTCGCTTCTGGTGTAATTCAATGTATATTCTTTGGATACATTTTTAATCGTCAGAATTCCTGAAGCTACTCCTGGCTTATCAGACTCCTTGCTAACAACAAATGACGCCATTGGGTGCTCTTCTGTGTTGAAGAAATCAGCATCTTTGAGGTGTTTGGTTAGCGCGTCTTTCGCTCCGCCAGACAAATCCTCTACTGAAATGGATTGCATGTCGATCACAATGTTGGCACTGCTTACTTCTCCTTCGTCATTTAACGTTATCGAAGCCTGTCTTATATCAACTAACCCATCATGCTTTCCTCCTACTTTTTGCGCAAACCACTGGACTGAGCTGTTCTCTAAGTCTACTTCAAAACTCTGCTGAGCAAACAAGCCATTGGAGAATAAGAACGTAACAAGGGATAGGAATAGAATTTTTTTCATGATCAATTGGATTAAAGTAATTTGAAACAGGGTAACAAGTAAGTTTCTGTTTTGGTTTCAATGTCTATGCCAAAAACTCTTGTCTTTCTGACTTAAGGGCAAAAAAAAGCCGAGGATAATCCTCGGCTATCTAATTGAAGTTGTGATAACTGCTTACTCAGCAGCCTCTTCAGCACCTTCTTCAGCAGCTTCTTCAGTAGCCGCCTCATCACCTTCAGCAGCTTCTTCTTCGCCACCACAAGCAACAACAGTGATTGCTACGAAACCTGCTAGTAAAATTGGTAAAAACTTTTTCATGATAAAATTTTTAATGTTTAAGAATAAGCTAAATATAAATGGGTCCAACAGTAAATCAAAGCGAAGTCACTAACATTTTGCTAAGAGGATGTGCTATGAAATCACTTTGTTCTTTATTGGTTTTGTAACATGCTGTATTTTTGACATAATGGGACGTCCGCAAACCTTTGCTCTGCATACACTTGGCTGTAAACTTAACTACGCTGAAGGTTCTGCAATAAGTCAACAATTAATCAGTGAAGGATGGTTGCGTGTGGACTTTACACAACCTTCGGATTGCTATATTATCAACACCTGTTCGGTCACAGCGCAAGCCGATAAGAAATGCCGAAATCTAGTTCGACAGGCTAAACGAAACAATGCTGAGGCAAAGGTGGTGGTCATAGGCTGTTATGCTCAGTTAAAACCGGATGCAATTGCTTCAATTCCTGGAGTAAACCTTGTACTTGGCGCTAATGCTAAGTTTGACGTTGGTGCCATTATGTCAACTGACCTCGAGGCCAATACTGTGAAGGTGGAATCGATTAAGGAAGTGAATCGCTTTGATCCAGCGTTTTCAAAGAATGACCGCACGCGAACCTTCTTAAAAGTTCAAGATGGTTGTGATTACCATTGTACGTTTTGCACGATACCTCTTGCAAGGGGCCGTTCGAGAAGTACCTCCATTGAAAAGGTATTGCAGACGGCACGTGAGGCTGTAGAATCTGGGGCTAAGGAAATCGTCTTAACGGGGGTAAACATTGGCGATTTTGGCCGTTCAGAAGATGGCCGTCAACGCGGTGCTGAAAACTTTCATGATTTGATTGTCGCATTAGATGAATTAGAAGGAGTAGAAAGGTTTCGCATTTCCAGTATTGAACCGAATCTCTTAACCGATGATATCATTGATTTTGTTGCATCGTCCAAGAAATTCATGCCCCACTTTCATATTCCTTTGCAAACCGGTGTTGATCGGCTTTTACATGCCATGCGCAGAAAATATGATACCGCGCTATACGCAAGTAGAATAAAGCATATCAAGGCCGCTATGCCTCATGCCTGTATTGGTGCCGATGTAATTGTTGGCTTTCCTGGAGAAACCGAAGAAGATATTCGACATACGGCATCTTTTGTACAAGATTTAGGGCTGAGTTACCTTCACGTATTCACCTACAGTGAGCGGCAAAATACTAGAGCACCTAAGCTTGCTGATGCAGTTCCTGTTCAGGAACGGCGTGAGCGAAATTTTGTGCTACGCAATATCTCAGAACGCTTAACCAAGCAGTTTTATCATGCACAGGCTAACCTAACCTTTCCGGTTCTATGGGAAGAGGGTGATGCTTCTACAAATTGGATATATGGATATACTTCAAATTATGTGCGGGTTAGGGCCCATCGAGAAGGTCTAGATGCTCGGGGTATCTCATCGGTTACCCTCAATGAATATCTCGAGGAAGAAGGCGTATATTCAACGGGTAGGTTATATTAATCTTTGACAGATAGCTATGATATTACGTGCTTACCCAACCGTTTTTGACTTTATCAATGATAAGTTACCCTTTCTAAAGGATGTGTTTCGAGGTGGAGAGCCGTTTCCAAGTATGTTTCCCAATACATACGGATTTTTTGTAGCGCTGGCTTTTTTGTTTGCTGCCCTTGTTCTTCGTCAAGAATTGAAACGTCGCGAGCAATTGAATCTATTGATTGGCTATCCTCGAGAAGTTTTGGTAGGTGCAGGCCCTAATTGGACACAGCTGTTGATTAATGGAGCCATCTCATTTTTCTTTGGATATAAGATTATTGGTGCGTTTACCAACATGGATCAAGCAGCCATTGACCAAATGGCCTATCTACAAAGCAGTAATGGAAGTTTTATAGGAGGCCTTGCGGCCATGATTCTATCTATATTGCCAGCCTATCGTAAAGCCAAAAAAGAAAAATTACCAGAACCCGAACGCCGATGGGTGGATTACATGCCCCATGAGCAAATAGGGGAGATGGTAGTGATCGCCGCAATTTTCGGTATTCTTGGAGCCAAGATTTTTGATTTCTTGCAGCCGGATAGAATCCAGGACTTCTTCAAAAATGTGACTGCGTTATTAAGCAATCCGGCTCTCTTTGTAAGCGGTTTGACAATCTATGGTGGATTGATATTTGGAGGGCTCGCCATTTTGGTTTTTGCCTACCGTCGAAAAATTCACGTAGCCCATTTATTTGATGCGCTTGGATTGAGTTTTTTACTTGCTCAAGGTATAGGGCGTCTTGGGTGTCATTTCTCAGGCGATGGAGATTGGGGTATCGTCAATAGTAACGCAAGGCCTGGCTGGATTCCAGAATCGTTTTGGTCCAATACCTATGCGCATAATGTAATCAATGCGGGAGAGCCTATTCCAGGGTGTAGTGGTCAGTATTGTTATGAACTTTCGGCTGGCGTCTATCCTACAAGCATTTATGAGTTTTTCCTTTTTCTTGGAGGATTTCTTCTGTTGTTTTTCTTAAGAAAAAAGCTCACGCATCAACCGGGAGTTCTTTTCGCTGGCTTTTTGATTTTTGCCGGTGTTGAACGTTTTTTGATCGAAGGTATTCGAGTAACCTCTACGGCGAGTATGTTGGGACTAACACAAGCTCAAATGATATCACTTGCTATGATCGTGGGGGGTATTGGATTGATGGGTTTCAAGTTTAGAAAGAGCCTAGCCAATACTTCTTCATCGGTGCAGAATGGGGACAAGTAATCCTGTAAGACTTCCTGCTATATACCCTGTGATTACATCACTCCAAAAGTGTTTACCCGCCCGATACCTTAAAATTCCTGTTCCTACAGGAAGTATAACGGCAGAAGTCCATACTAAAGGCATCCATTTCTCTCCTTTATGGTAGTGTTGGAGCGTTATGGCTGTAAACATAGACATCGACGCTGTAGTGGAGGTATGTCCCGAGTACATAGAAGTGGTTGCATCCCGTGATGTTTTCATGGATATAGGGACGTCGGGGTTGTAGACGTATGGACGGGGTCTGCGTACAAGCTCCTTAGTTAAACCAGTTAGTCCTAGATTTAAAACGAATACTTCTAGGCCCATAACGGTTGGCTTTTCCCAATCATTTCGAATTCTCTTACTGGTCATAAGGAGCAAGGGACTTGCAATAGCCGTAACCATGAGGGCATCAGATAGATGAGCGGATTTAGGTCTCCATTGATAGACCGCTTTTCTGTCAAAGGCATTGATGTCTGAAATCGCTAGATTGGCTATGTTTTCCTCCGTCAAAACGGGCTTGTTGCGATGTAGATAATAGGAAAGGCCTGCTGTACCGAGTCCTACTACAGGAACAGCGATTTCAGTGGAGTTGCGTAAGGTATATGGTGATGTATATTGACCTTTTACATTCGAGAAGAAACTACTCAGAACGACAACCCAAAGGAAAAAGCGCATGATTATCTGGTAGTAGTAAACAAAATAGATAAGTCTGTTGCTTTCAGATCAAATCTTCGAGCTAACGCACTTTGAGTAACCTGTCCGCGATACATGTAAACACCTCTTGCAATGCCATTGTCTTCTTGCATTAAGTGGTGAATACCTCCATATTCCATGGACCTTGATAACATCGGCCCGAGGAGGTGGCTGATCGCAATAGAAGCGGTTTTAGAAAATCTCGACGGAATGTTCGTCAAACCGCAATGCCAAACATCATGAATGGATTGGAAGGGTTGCTCATGGCTCGTTATCTCAGAGGTCTCAATACATCCTCCCTGGTCTATGCTCACATCGATAATTACCGATCCTGATTTCATATTAGTAACCATGTGCTCGCTGACCACGATTGGTGATCGACCGGTTTTAGAATGCAGAGCGCCAATTACAACATCCGTATTCTCTAGGACTTTAGCTATCAATTGAGTATCTAAGATGTTTGTAAAGAGTTGCTCACCTACGTGGTTTTGGAGTTTTGATAGCTTATTGATGTCATCATCCATAACCATGACCGTTGCTCCGAAGCCTCGCGCGGCACGCGCGGCAAATCGACCGACTACTCCTGCACCAAGAATAAGCACACTAATGGGTTCAACTCCATTAAGCCCTCCGAATAATTTTCCTCCACTTTCATTTCGTTGACCTAAAGCTTCAGAAGCTAAAAAGATGGAAGCATATCCTGCGATTTCACTCATAGCTTTTACAAAGGGGAAGGAACGTCCTTCTCTAC
Source organism: Chitinophagales bacterium (assembly GCA_049890075.1). Lineage (GTDB taxonomy): Bacteria > Bacteroidota > Bacteroidia > Chitinophagales > UBA8649 > UBA8649. The sequence goes on along the minus strand of JBMHCE010000016.1, from coordinate 46,723 downwards.
TTCTGAAAAACTCAAAGGCTAAAGCGGTTACTTTTTTCTTGGCGAGTTTGTCAAGTAAACTCGTATCAAACGACGATAGCTGCATGGGTGAAATGATAATCTGCTCTTGGGCGGCGTGATCAGCATCTCTTTCATCCAATGGACAAATCTTTAAAAGGATATGTGATTTATATATCTCCTTAACATCTGAAGTGATGACGGCTCCAGCCTCTGCATATAGGTTATCTGGAAACCCTGCACGTTTTCCTGCACCTATCTCAACAAGTACGCGATAACCATCGGCCGTGAGCATTTCAACATTTCTTGGAGTAAGAACGACTCGTTTTTCCTCAGATGATGTGGATTTAAGAATACCTATATCAAGAGATCCTTTTCGCTCGGCAACTAATGAAGGCGACTCAAGAGGTTGTAGCCCTAATTTTGAAGTAAGACCCATGTTAGACGGTTATTCCTTTTAAAATACGAAATTCTCTTTGAGACTGACCTTCTTCAATCTCGATTATTGAGAAAGGAATCATCTCTTGTTCGAGATACGTCTCGATAAGTTCTGGCCATTCGATAAAGCACACATCCCCTTGGTCTAACGACTCAAAGAGGTCAAGCTCGACGAATTCTTGAAGGTTTTGCAATCGGTAGAGATCTAAATGATGGCAAACATGTCCATTCTTCATTGGGTATTGATGCCAAAGGCTGTAGGTTGGACTATTGACTTCGGGGTTCGCTCCAAACTGACGAATAAATTGTTTTACCATACTTGTTTTACCGGCCCCGACAGGTCCTACACAGCACCAAATCTGCCCTGTTGGCTGCTCAGCAATCCATGAACAAAGAACATGCAGGTCGCTCGGAGATTTGCTGATATGGCTATGTAGGATATCGCTCATTATCTTTTTGGCTTTAGGCGTACCCACGGGACAATCATCTCCTCTAATGAAACTCCACCATGCTGAAAACTATCACTAAAGTGGTTGGCAAAGTGGGTGAAATTGTTAGGATAGACAAAGAAATTTTCATCCTTAGCAAATATGTATTCCGCTCCCAAACTTGGTATGGGTAGGCCGACTGAACTTGGGTCTTTGATGCGAAAAACGTCTTTAGACTGATAGGTTAACTTCCTTCCAGCTTTGTAACGCGTGTTGGAAGTAATGGACTGTTCTCCAGAGCACTTACTTGCAGTTTTTACGCGCTTTGTTCCATGGTCGGTGGTTAGAATAACCTCAACATCCTTTTGGGCAAGGGCGATTAACGCTTGGCGCAAAGGACTGTTCTTGAACCAACTTTCCGTTAACGATCGGTAGCTTCGATCATCACTCGCTAGTTCTTTTATTACTTCCATATCGGTTTTCGCATGGGAAAGCATGTCCACAAAGTTGTAGACTATGGCAGTAACATCGTGGTTGAGCACATTGAGCGCTCGCGCTTCTAGCGATTTCCCCATCTCATAGTTAGCTACTTTGAAGAAGTCTACCTTTTCGATTTGGGTTGACTTTCGTTGGATAAATGACTTAAAGTGCTCCTCCTCGTGTTTGTTTTTGCTGCCTTCTGCCTGTTCATCAATCCATAAGGAAGGGTAGTGCTTGATGATATCACTAGGCAGTAATCCTGAAAACAAGGCATTCCGAGCGTATTGAGTTGCTGTTGGAAGAATACTGAAATAAAGCGATTCATTCTCAACAGTGTACTGGTCAGTCAAAAACTTTTGAAGCACCTTCCATTGATCATAGCGCAAGTTATCTATGACAAGCAAAAGGGTGTGTTTTGCCTTGTGACAGGTTGGAAGAAACCATTTCTCAAGCACTTGATGCGAGAAGACCATCTCGTCCTCGTCTTGAAGTAAACGAACATAATTTCGTTCAATAAACTTGGTAAAAGCACGGTTTGCCTCTCTCTTCTGCATTTGGAAAATCTCATGGACATCTGTGGATGCCGATTTATCCAGTTCTAGTTCCCACCAAACAAGTTCTTTGTAAAAATCAATCCACCCTTTGCAATCGTCCAATTCTTGAATTTTGGTGAACATTTTCTGAAAGGCTTGCTGGTAATTGGTGGTCGTTCGCTCCCGAATCAATGTTTTGTCTTCCGTAAGCTTTTTGATGCTTGACAGCAATTGCTGTGACTTTACTGGTTTGATGAGGTAGTCGGAAATCTGTGCTCCGATAGCATCCTCCATCAGGTCTTCCTCCTCGTTTTTTGTGACCATGACCATAGGGAGCTGGGGTCGCTTTGTTTTTAGAATGTCTAAGGTCTCTAGTCCACTTAGTCCTGCCATGCTCTCATCCAAGAGGACGATGTCAATGGCTTTATTGGTTTCTAGGTAATCTATAGCATCCCTTCCATTGGTAAGACCAATAACTTCGTAGCCTTTCGATTCTAAGAAAAGGAGCTGGGGTTTTAGTAGATCGATTTCATCATCAACCCACATGATGGTCTTTTTGGGACTGCTCATTATTGCTTGATCAGAGGGATATGCTCATTAAGACCATTCGCAAATTGAATGCTAACAATATAATGTCCTGGCATAAGCGAAGAAATATCCATCGTCGCCCTATTTGATTCAGGAATACTTGATGCCACGCGAGTCCCTGAGATGGAGTAAAGGGTGATGTCTATTCCATGGAGGTTTGAAGGCCATGATATGGTGATTTCTTCAACGCTCGGATTAGGGTAGATTGTAGAGTTACCCGCTAAAATTTCTTCAAGATTTGTACTTGGTCCATTTTCTCGAAACTTACCATCAACGACTCTCACGTCATCTACATAGACATCGGCCATACCTGTTCTTCCCAAGACGACCATTGCGCGCATCAGTCCAACCTGCTGAGCCGTGAAGGTGACTTGGCATGTCTCGGTAGAGTAGTCCATGTAATTTTCAATCATATCCGGCAAATCATTTGGGTCTCCGGCGCCACAGGAATTTTTAGTCTTATCGCATCCTGTTGCCTGTGAGTTGTTGCCAGCATTTGGGGTGTCATCAAATCCGTCATCGAGACTTGGGTCGCAGTCAACACCTCCAAAGAGGGGATTCCCCGCATCACCCCAAATATGCCGCAAGCCGAGATAATGACCCATCTCATGAACCGGCGTGCGTCCTTGATCAGCGATGGAAAGCGGCCCTGTTGCTAAAGGGTTGTTTGGTCCAAAAACTTTATAGTGGATTACGATTCCTTCGTATTGCTCCTGTGTGTTTTGTAAATCAGAAGGCCAATTTGGGGCTTCAATGGGTGGGTAGGCAAAACCAAGTGCTGCATCTCCGAGTAGGGGAATGGATAAATCGCATACCCAGATGTTTAAGTATTCATCGGTGGGCCACGCATTTTTGCCTCCTGTGATACTGTCCTTGACTAAGTCTAGCGAAGTAATGCTACCGAAACTTGCAGTCGAGGTGTTGGTTCTTGTTATCCCATTTGTGGGATTGCCTTCAGGATCGATATCCGCTAAGAAAAACTCAATTCCTGCATCGGCTGCTACTGGTAGAAAAATACTCCGTAAATCAGATGTGTCCGCATTTTGTCTTCGAAAATCTCTCGTAAGCACATCGATTTGATCCTGAATCAACTGTTCGTCTATGTTTTCAGCTGCCTCATTGTACACAACATGGACGACCACTGGGAAGCGATAGATTGTATCGGGACTTTGCTGTTTTGCATGCGGGTCTACCGAAAGGTGGGCGGCATAATCCAGGGCTTTGAAAAATAGTGCCTCTCGAGCATCTTGAAAACCGGGATACGTCTCTTCAAAATAGTTGTTTAGCACATGATCATCATAGCACTTTGTTACCTGTTGTCCCATTGAAAAAAGAGACACACCAATCATTATTAAAAGAGCACAAAATCTTCGCATAACCGCTTTTGTTTAAATATACATGGAAAACGCGATACCTTTATTGACAGAAAACGGAATGATTTGAATCGATTCAAGGTATTTAACGACCCTATTCACGGCTTTATTAGTATTGAGAGTGCCTTGATTTTCAAGTTGATTGAGCATCCCTGGTTTCAAAGGCTTCGAAGGATCAAGCAGCTTGGACTTACGGATTATGTTTATCCTGGTGCAATACATACTCGTTTCCACCACGCTATTGGTGCTTATCATATCATGCGGCAGGCTCTATGGACTTTACGCCGCAAAGGGCATGAGATTTCCAAGCAAGAGGAGGAGGCGGCACTTATTGCCATTCTACTTCATGATATGGGTCACGGTCCTTTTTCCCATACGTTGGAAAAGTGTTTGATTCCTGACGTAAATCATGAGCGGATTACCATATTGTTTATGGAGCGCCTTAATGCTCAATTTAACGGCGAACTGGATTTAGCCTTAGATATCTTTCATGACCGCTATCCAAGAAGGTTCTTTCATGATTTAGTAAGTTCTCAGTTGGACATGGATCGTTTGGATTATCTCTCGCGAGATAGCTTTTTTACGGGGGTCAATGAGGGCAATGTAAATCATGCACGAATCATAGATATGATCGATGTTTTAGATGATCATATTGTTGTAGAGGCGAAAGGGATTCATTCGATCGAGAAGTTTCTTCAAAGTAGACGGTTTATGTATTGGCAAGTTTATCTCCACAAGACGGTAGTCTGTGCAGAAAGTATGCTAGTGAAAATCATGGAACGCGCTTTGGAGCTTCATAAAGAGACAGGCAATCTCACAGCGGGTCCTGTGTTGCAGTTTTTTCTTGATAACCGTGTCGATGTTGATCGCTTTCTTCGCGACGACGCTGTGCTAGATACTTTTGCCAAACTTGATGACTACGATATCTTTTCCGCAGTAAAAGAATGGATGAATCACGATGATGCCGTGCTGTCTTACCTCTGCCGATGTTTGATTGATCGTCAGTTGTTTAAGATTGAAGTTTTTGATGAGGCAGTTGGTTTTGACTTGGACCTCAAACGTCAAGAGGTCGCCGAGGCGTTAAACACGCACACAGATGCTGTCAAACATGCCGTCTACACGTTTGCAATGAGTCATTCTTTGTATGACAAAAACCAAACTCGAATCAAAATTCTGTATAAAAATGGCAAGGTTCGGGAGATATCGGAAGCCAGTGAGCAGTGGGATGAGAAGTCCTGGCTAAAGAATACGACTAAGTACTATTTATGTACGCCTAAATTGGGATAATTCCCTATTTTTCCTGTATGGTAAATACGGCAGCAGATATTGCTACGATGGTAGGGGGTGAAATCGTTGGGGATGACCGTCGCGAAGTCCGAGAGTTCTCTAGAATTCAAGAGGGTGCTGAGGGTGCATTAAGCTTTGTAGCCAATCCAAAATACGAGAAGTATCTCGGGAGCACAAAGGCCTCTGTAGTGCTTGTTCAAAAGGACTTGACCCTTCCTGATCGAAAGGATGTAACCTTCATTAAAGTGGACGATTCCTATCAAGCGCTTCAGTCCATTCTAAGCAATTTATCTGATGGACTGCAGCTTCGTCGAGGTGTTGAGCCCTCATCCTTTGTTCATGAAAATGCTCAAGTAGACCCTACAGCATACATCGCGGCCTTTGCCTATGTTGATGCCGGTGTTGTTGTCGGTCCTGATGTCCAAGTATTTCCGCATTGCTTCATTGGAGAAGGTAGTGTTGTAGGTGCTGGAACCGTTCTTCACAGTGGCGTAAAAATTTACAGAAACACTCGAATTGGTGACCGTTGTATCCTGCATGCCGGTTGTGTTATAGGGAGTGATGGATTTGGCTTTGTACCCCAACAAGACGGTTCTTTTCAAAAAATGCCCCATATCGGCAATGTGTTGATAGGAAACGATGTAGAAGTTGGGGCGAATACTACAATCGACCGAGGAAGTATTGGTGATTCAATCTTAAAAGATGGGGTTAAGGTCGATAATCTTGTACATATCGCGCACAATGTAGAAATCGATAATCATTCAGCTATTGCCGCCCAAGTTGGTATCTCGGGAAGTACTCGTATCGGCAAATCTGTACTGATTGGAGGTCAGGTTGGAATTGTGGGACATATCACGATTGCCGATGGTGTACAAATCAATGCGCAAAGTGGCGTTTCCAAGTCCATTGATGTTAAAGGTCAACGACTTACGGGATCTCCTGCAAGGCCGTTTAGGGAACATTATAAAATGATGGCTACCTTGCGAAAACTTACTCAATCACAGAACAAATAAGATATAATATGAATGAGTTTCAACATACACTCAAACAACCTGCTGAGCTAGAAGGCGTAGGCTTACATACTGGACAATCTGTCAAGGTTAGAATCTGTCCAAGTGAAGCCAACACAGGAATTGTCTTTCATCGAGTTGATTTAGAAGGCGATATCCGCATCAAGGCAGATGTCGATTATGTATCAACAGTGGAGCGAGGTACGACGCTAGAGCGACAAGGGGTAAAGGTGGCAACTGTAGAGCATGTCTTAGCGGCTTTGTTTGGTTGTCAAGTAGATAATGCTGTAATAGAAATTAATGGTGAGGAGATTCCAATCCTTGATGGTAGTTCAAAGCCATTTGTTGACGCCATTCTTGAAGCAGGTATCGAAGAACAACGCGAAGAAAGGGAATACTATGAAGTGAGGGAAACCATTCGATTCTACGACGAGGAAAAGGATGCCGAGATTTTGGTGCTACCGGATTCCACCTTTAAGTCGACTGTCTTAATCGATTATCAAAGCAATATTTTAGGACAGCAACATGCTTCTTTAGAAGATGTATCTGAGTTTAATGAGTCTTTTTCAGAGGCACGTACTTTTTGTTTTCTTCATGAGTTAGAATCCTTGTTGGATCGCGGACTTATAAAAGGAGGTGATCTTAACAATGCCATTGTGGTGGTTGACCATCAGTTGGACGAAGATGAACTGAATCGATTGCGCACATTGTTCAATAAGCCTGATGTGGAGGTTGAGCAAGGGATTCTCAATAATGTCGAGCTCCGTTACCCCAATGAGTGCGCAAGGCATAAACTTCTCGATTTTGTGGGAGACTTGGCCTTGGCAGGCATGCCAATCAAAGGAAACTTTATTGCCAGTCGACCAGGTCACAGCACGAACGTGGCTTTTGCAAAATCGATTAAAGCCAAAATCAAGGCATGGAAAGCAGCTCCACAAGCTCCAACTTACGATCAAGATAGTCCACCGCTCTACGATTTAGTCGCCATTCAGAAACTACTTCCTCACCGCTATCCTTTTTTATTGGTGGATAAGATTGTCCATCTAGACAAGAAGGAAGTTGTCGGGGTTAAGAGCGTAACCTTTAATGAGTATTACTTTAGAGGGCATTTCCCTAATAATCCCGTAATGCCTGGTGTGTTGCAAATAGAAGCTATGGCGCAAGTTGGTGGAATCTTTGCTTTATCTCAAGTTGAGGACGATGGGGATTATGATACCTATTTTCTAAAGATTCAGAAGGCGCGCTTTAAGGCAATGGTTGTTCCTGGCGATACGCTTATCATTCAGTGTATCCTGATGTCACCCATTCGAAGAGGTCTTGTAGAGATGCGTGGTTTAGGATTTGTTGGATCAAAGCTTGTCGTGGAAGCAGAGCTTATGGCTAAAATTCAAAAGCGTGAATAATGCGACAACCGTTAGCATACATACATCCAGAAGCACAGGTTGCTGATAATGTCGTCGTTGAACCTTTTGTCACCATTGATAAGAATGTGGTGATAGAAGAGGGGACCTGGATCGGTCCTCATGTCACGATTATGGAGGGTGCACATATTGGTAAAAACTGTAAGATTTTTCCTGGTGCAGTGATATCGGCTGTGCCGCAGGATTTAAAATTCAAAGGGGAAAAGACTCGAGTGGAGATAGGAGATAACTGTATCATTCGGGAATGCGTTACCATTAACCGAGGAACCGAGTACGCCAATAAGACGGTCGTGGGTAACAACTGCCTGCTTATGGCCTATGTCCATGTTGCGCATGATTGCCAAGTTGGAGATAACAGTATACTTGCTAATAGTGTGAATTTGGCAGGACACGTAGAGTTAGGCCAGTTCGTGCGTTTAGGTGGAGCTGTGAATATTCAACAGTTTACTCAGGTTGGTGACCACTGTTTTATATCCGGTGGTAGCCTCGTAAACAAAGATATTCCCCCATATATCCGTTGCGGACGAACTCCATTGAGTTACATCGGAGTAAATTCCGTGGGGCTGCGTCGCAGTGGCTGGTCATCGGATTCGATTAACCACGTACTCGATATCTATCGTATACTTTTTGTCCGGGGCTACAATACAACCAACGCGCTAAAAATAATCGAAGCAGAGATACCTGATAGTGAAGCTAAAGATGCGATAACGACCTTTGTTCGTGATTCAGTCAGAGGTGTAGTAAAAGGATTTAGTCCTGTAGAACGCAATCGATGATTCAAGTCAAGGCGCAGGATATTGACATTCAACGTCAACAACGCTGGCTGTATAAAAAGGCCAGTTTTTGCTTAGAAGGATCTCCAATATGGGCTATCAAGGGACGTAACGGATCCGGTAAGTCCACCTTGCTTCAATTGCTCATAGGCTATTTAGAACCAACATTAGGAACTGTCGAATGGTCGATAAATGGCAAGGACATTGATCGAATGGATGTCGGCCGCTATGTAACCTACGCCAGCCCTTCTATGCAACTTCCGATGCACTTAACGCTTACGGAGTTTATGCATATGCATCAAACCTTCAAACCATTTCTTATTCCATTAGATGAAATACTCGACAAATTATCTCTTCCCACGGATGTCCGCCTGTCTAAGTTTAGCACGGGCATGCTTCAACGGGTCAAGTTGGCACAGGCCTGTTACAGTAGCTCAAAGCTTGTGGCCTTAGATGAGCCGATGTCCAATCTTGATGAAGCGGGTAAACAATGGATAGAGTCCGTCTTGTTTGGCCAAGAGGCTCTCTTTCACGATCGATTACTACTCATAGCAAGTAATGAAGACAGAGAGGTTGCCACCATCAGTACATCGTTGCAAATTACTGAGGCAGGGTTAGTTGCTTTGTGATTTCTCGCGTAGTCTAGAATTCCATGTCCATATCCATGCCTCCTCCAGGGCGTCCTGAATACCGCTCTCCTTGTTGGTTAAAGCGGTAGGTAAAGGTCATCGTTGCATTGCGTTGCTGCCATTGGAACATACCATTGGTTGCGAGGGTAGGCGTTTCAACTTGCCAACGCCAGCGTCCAGTATTTAATATGTCATTGACATTAAGCGCCAACGTGGCATTTTTCTTAAAGAGATCGATTGAGGCCCCTGCTTGCCACATTGAGAACGCTAGACTGCGTCCTTGTGGAGTTTGCATAGGCGAGCTGTAGTTTACACCGGATTGTATTTTAAGTTTCTTCCAAAGCGTAAGGTTAAGCGAAACGCGTCCTCTGAATCCAAAGGTCTCAGCAGACAAATCCTGATTTTCATAGCTTCCTTGGCGGTTGGAGTAAAAGAAAGTTCCCCCCATGTTGACGCGAAAAGCTCTTGAGAAATTGAGGTTCACATTGGATTCAAGCCCCCAATCGTTTTCTGTAGCGAGATTTACCGGTATACTTTCAGTTATTCCATCATCCCCTCCGACAAGAATACGCTGAATAACACCCGTTCGGTATCGGTAGTAGGTACTTACCATAAGGGTCGTCTTCATCGTCCGATAGAGGTAAGTCAACTCTGTTGAATTTGTGTACGCTGGGTTCAGGTCAGGATTTCCTCTCCAAAAATTTCTTGCATCAGCATAGGATGAGAAGGGTAGGAGGTAGCGGAACCATGGTCGACGGAGACGGCGGCTATAACTCAACTGAATATTGTGCTTGTCCGACAATGCATAGGAAAGGCTGGCACTTGGGAAAAGCTGAAAATATCGTCGATCAAAATTAGTTGTCGAACTAAAGGTATCTGTATTTAGAAGGTTGGCTTTGATTACGGTTTCCTCACCTCGAAGTCCAGCATTGAAACTAAACTTGCCATAGGTCTGATTGGTTTGGATGTAGGCAGCATATACTCCTTCGTCATAACCAAAGGTGTTTTTCAAGCCAGGAATTGAGGTATAGCTTCCATTGGCTGATGGACTTTCCTGAACGTCATAACTGTTTTCTAATATGCGTACGGTTGCTTTTCCTCCGAGTTCAATCTTCCCAGTAGATCCCGTGGGTAGGGTATAATCGGCCTGCGCTAACCAGTCCACCTGATTTTCCGTATTGGTATTGATCTGATATAGATTAGCAAATGAAGTGGATATGGAGGTGTCATACAATTGGGTAAACACTCCTGCTTCTTCATCTTTAGAATCGGAGTAACGACCCTCAATACTCAGTGTATGGTCCTTGTTGTTGCCAAACTGTTGGTCAAAACTTGCATTAAGATCCCAGTTAAGTGCTTCTTCATTTTCATCTTCTGTTCGAGTGCTTTGTGCGATTGTATTGATCGCATTCGCATCATTAAAGTCAGTGTAGACAAGCGTATTCCCATTGCTATTATCTCGCAGTCCTAGTACTCCGCTGATTTCAAAGGTTGTCTTATCCGTTGGCTTAAACTCGACACCAAGACGCGCCGTATGCCTTAGACCTCCCCGAAAGTGTTCTCCTTGGGTGAGGTAACTATAGCTGGTATCCAGTGCATCACTGGCCGTGTAGGTCTGTCGGAACTCTCTTTCTCCTGGCATCTTTCTATACATGAAGCCATAGCTGGAAAAGAAGTTAAACTTGCCTGGATTCCAATTCAATACGCCTGTAAAACCATGGTTGTTTGGATAGCCTGTTTGCAGTTTTACTGAGCCATTGAGTCCAAGATCCTTTTCTTCCTTGAGCACGATATTGATAATTCCTGCTTCACCTTCCGCATCGTACCGGGCAGATGGATTGGTAATTATCTCGACTTTTTCTAAAAGATTTGCCGGAATCTGCCGAAGTCCATCAGTTCCGCTTGCAAGCAAACTAGAAGGTTTTCCGTCGATTAGAATGCGCACATTAGCACTTCCTCGAAGCTCTACATTGCCATCTTGGTCTACCGTAAGAGAAGGAACGTTTTCTAGGACTTGTAAGGCATCCATTCCTGTGTTGGCAAGATCGTTGCCAACGTTAAAGACCCGCATGTCGGCCCGCAACTCAAAGGTTGAGCGTTCTCCTTCGACGACGACCTCATCGAGTAGGTCGTTGTTTGCCTTCATGGTAAGCCGTCCAAGATTGACAAATGGACTATTGACATTTAAGTCCTCAATAACGAGGGGTGAAAAGCTTAAGTAGGTTGCCTTTACAAAAGATGGAGCAACCTCTTCTGCAGGTAGAAAAAACTTACCCTCGGCATCGGTTGTGGTGCTAGCTAAAACGGAACTGTCGCTTAGCTTGATTAACTCGACGTTGACATAGGGTAGTGCTTCATTGGTCTCATCTCCAATCTCTCCTATAACAACCCATGCAGGTCGATCTCCACCGCCGCCATACATTCCTGATGGTGGCTGTGCGGTTAGCACGCTTAATGAAATTATCTGGATTAGGAGTAAAAGATGTTTCATTCCGTTGAATTTGAGGCAAATGTACTATTTCATACTATGAACCTCCTCAATCGGATTAATGTTCTCAAGAGTTGCTCGATGCGCTTACCTGGTTGTTCAGTGCAGCAGATAATAAATAAGAGATACACTAAACAGTGTACCTAGGCGGTAGAATTGTTCTTAAGATGAAAAGCATAGTAAAACAAAAAACATCCTACCAAGAAATCATATACAGAGCACAATTGTCTGTAAGGGTAAAACACTCCAATGTTGTTTGTTAACTCTTCGCTGAAGCAATCGTAGGCAATATGAATGAGATAAAGAGAGGCGAGTAAGATGATGGAGGACTTTTTTTCTTTGATAAAATAGACTCCAAAAATGATAAAGGGTAAGCCGTATAGAATTTCTAGGGGTAAAGAATGGTTATCCTCCCCGAGGAAGGAAAACCCAATATAAATCAAGGGTAAGAAAATAAACGTAGTCCTAAAAAGATGAAATAGTTTCTGCATCAGTTAATCGAAAATCAAGATGATCTGTTATAATCCTCCAACCACTTTAAACTCTGTTCTTCGGTTTTTAGAACGGCCTTTTTCGGAGGTATTATCAGCGACTGGAACGGCTTCGCCATACCCTCGAGCAATAAGGCGATCTGCACGAATTCCACCGGCAATCATATAGTCTACACAGGCATCCGCTCTTTTTTGGGATAAAGTTAGATTCATAGCATCACCACCTACGTCATCGGTATGTGAGCCCATTTCTATGATTAGGGTCGGATTCTCCTGCATGGTTATAATCAACTCATCCAAAATCATTTTGGATTGTGCGTTCAAATCGGCTCTTCCGGTAGCAAAGAGCACATCATCGATTGCGTAGGCCTGGTCTTTCTCAATGGCATTCATATCCGCGTTGACCAAGAGTTTTCCTCGTGTTAGGCTATCGACATCGACATAGATGGAGATTTTATGCATAAAATAGGAGGCACGCGCAAATTCCAGTCGATATTCCCTAGCCGTATTTACGTCAAAGCTGAAGGAGCCATTTTCACTTGTTTGCCGCAAAGACAATGTTGCTCCGCTGCTCGCATCCAGCAGTTTAACCACGGTTTTAGACAAGGGTTCTTTGGTGATGGCATCGCGGGCAATCCCAACAATTTCAGCGTTGACTCGATTCAGTGTGAAGTTGTGCTGAATAACCTCGTTTTCGGGTAGTCCGACTGTATTCACTTGGAATTCTTCCTTACTGAATCCCTCTTGTGTTACTGTAATGTTATACCTACGTCCTGCTCGTAACTTCGTGTTAAACTCCATGGATTCTTCCATGTTGAGCGTATCATACCCTATGATTTCGCCTAATGAATCAAGGGTGGCAATGATTACTTCGCATTGTTCCAAGGGAAAGGTGCCATCTTTTCGATTTTCTGAAACGAAGCCCTCGAAATCAAAAGTGAAGACATCGAAAACGAATACATCATCGTTTGATGTACCGTGCTTATAATACGTCGTACCTTCTCGATTGCTAATGAGATAGCCTCGTTCGGATTCGTCAGTTAGGCTTTTACCTTGCGCTTTTCTAAAAAATACATCATCTGCATAGCTGTTTAAGGGCCTCATCATATTCTGTGGTATGCTCCATTGTGATAAGGAATCTTGAGATGTAAAAAAGATATCAAAGCCTCCTAGACTTGGGTAACCATTTGAAGAAAAGTAAAGTCTTTTTGTGAACTGATCATAGAATGGTGAGATGTCATCCATGGCAGTGTTCACGGTGTGCAATGCATTAGGTCCCTTTACACCTCCATTATCTGTTACAATGCATTCATAAAGATCTAATCCACCTTGACCTAAATCTCGATTAGAAGCAAAATAGACGATATAGTAGTTGTCTTCTTGCCGGATGGTTGGATGGGTAGAGGTGAAGTTTTCATGGTTTACAGCCTCGCTAAAGGCTGTTTTCATTACCCACGTTGAATCCACTCTGTTGGCCAAGCGAAGGTGGCATTGGGATGTATTGTCACGGAATTCATTGAGGCATTCGGAGTAGACCATCACTAGACCGTCATCACTAATCGCAACACTCCCAATGGATCGATTGGGTTCAGTCGTTAACCCTTCGATTATGGTGTTTTCTCCGTTGTTCTGGACATAAAGAGCATAATGTCCTTCATCGATTTCGAGAGGATGTTGGGTGGCTATTGACGTATAGTACAATTCATCTTCCCATGCTGCAAGCCCCATTTCGTTGTAGATTCCATTAATGCCTTGTACGGGTTGGATACTTAGGCTTGCTGGTGCAATTTTTAGTAGGGCTAGACCTATCCCTTCGAGTTCAACTTGAGCAGCTGATTTCATTGTTTCGGCATCTTTTCCATCATAGGATTCGATAAATCGGTTGAAGGCATTTGATGCTTCATCGTAGTACAGGGCTTGTTTAGCGGCTACTCCGTAGTGGTAATCTATTAAAGGAAATAAGTTGGATTGCAGCCTTTCCCATTGCTTCTTTTCTTTAGGAGTAACCGGTACATATAATGCTACTTCCTTGAGGTAGGTATAAGCATTTGAGTAATCTCTTGAGGCTAACGATGCCATACCCATGCCATAACATGCCTTGCGGTAGTCTACAGAGCCCTTCTCCACGTTGCTTAGTGCAAAGAGAAAGTAATCAGCGGCATCATAAAAGTACCCTTGATTCAAGAGGGTGTTACCCAATCGTATATCGCGTTTAGGATTGGAGGTGCTCGATAGGTCAATGTCGTTTTGCGCGTTTACAGAAAAAGTGGTTGTAATCAGCAAAATGATCCATGCTAGGGAATTCAATTGGAAAATTTTCATGAGGCAGATTTTAGAACCGACGGGCAGGTAAACTTCGATCAGCTTTGAATTTGCTGATTCCCTCACCAATATAAACTAGGGATATCTCAAATCCTCCATTTCCTTGAGATACTGTACTCAGGCCGGAGAGATTGATATCATAGGCTCCTCCAATTCGAAAATTTCTAAACTCTACTGCGAGCATCGCGATCAATGCATCGACTTGATCAAATTTATTGAGGCGGGCTCTAAATCCTCCATGAATTCCTGAACGGTTGCGAAATCCAGTACTGAAATAATGTCCTACAAATGCCCCGATGAGCGTCTCTTGCGCTTCGCCTTGGAAGTTTACCAATACATCAGGTTGAATACTAAGGTTCATCTTGTCATTTAGGAATATCTCTGCCCCGAAGTCGGCTTGGTAGCGTGCAGGTAGAAAGGCATCTTGACTTTCTGCGATAAAGAACTCTGTTGGTTTATGAATGTGCCAAGCACTAAAGCCTGCTTGCATCAATAATCGGTCATTTAAGCGAGCCTTCCAGTAAATACCAGCACCGAAGTCAAAAAACATGGAGTTTCCTTGGATAATTGCCTCATCGCTGGGGCCAAATGCTCCATGGCTATAATTGTCAAACTGGTCGTAAAACAATAGGCTTGACTCGTCAAGGCTACGTTGTTGAAAGGCTGTCTGAGCACCTAGAGAGATACGGTGCTTACTGAATCGACCTATGGCTTTGTGATAGGCTAAGGATAGTCCTCCTTGGATAGATGTTAGGCTTCCTTGACCAAATCGGTCATGCTGCATAACCAAGCCAAGTCCTAATTTGTCAGCTCCTAATTGACCATCGAGCACACTTAGGTCTAAGGCGGCACCCGTCGTCATAAACCCACTGTTGTCCAAAAAGGACGCCCATTGGTTTCTATGCATTAACGCGACTCTGTACGAGCCTTCATAGTTTGCCGTAAGTGCTGGATTCAGGTTCTGGGCGAAGGTATAGTACTGAGAAAAATGGGCATCTTGTGCAATTAGGCTTACATGCATTAGCAAGGCCATAACATACAAAAGGGCAATACGTGCCATAGATTTGTTCTTTGGTTCCTTTTAAAGATAACTGATTTTATGAGAGAAGCCTTTGGCCTAGTCACAAATAACAAACATTGATAAAAAACAATTTACGATGTTGAAGGGTTACTTTGCCAAACGCATGTATGGGCTGGTTTAAGAAAAAAACGGAAGAGGAAAAACTGATTGAGCAATACGATAAACTCGTCAAAGAAGCCCACAGATTGAGTCATTCCGACCGAAAAGCTTCTGATGCCAAACAGGCTGAAGCCGAGGAGGTATGGCAGAAGGTAGAAGCCCTTCGCAATCAACAGTAATCTTAAACGTGCTCTGAGTTATTAGGAAACCTTCCTTTACGGAAGACATTGCGCTGCCCCGAATTTGCCTCAGCTTCTTTACGCTTTTTACGCCACAGGGACTGTTTTTCCTCAGGCCAAGTTATCACTTCTTTGCAGGTGTTAGAACAACAAGCATTGTAATCTTGAGCACAAGAAGAACACTGGATAAAAAGTAAGTTACACCCTACATTGGCGCAATTTGTATGGTCGTCACAGGGTGATCCACACTGATGGCATGTACTCAGAATGTCATCGCTGATTCGCTCTCCTAATCGGTGGTCAAAAACGAAATTTTTTCCTTTGAACTTATTCTCGAGTCCCTGAGCTTTCGCTTCGTGGGTGTAATGGATAATCCCGCCTTCTAGCTGATAGACATTATTGTACCCTTTGTGTTTGAACCATGCACTGGCCTTTTCACAACGAATGCCTCCTGTGCAATACAACAGAACATCCTTGTCTTGGTTGGATTGTAAGATGGTTTCTTCGATAAGAGGAAGAGAATCTCGGAAATTATCTACGTCTGGGGTTATGGCCTTGTCAAAACGACCCACCTCGTGCTCATAGTGATTTCGCATGTCAATAACGATGGTATTGCTGTCTTGAAGCTTTTCGTTGAATTCGCTTGCATCTAAATGCCTTCCTTTATTGGTTACGTCAAACGTATCATCATTCAAACCGTCAGCTAAAATTTTATTTCTGACCTTGATGGTGAGTTTGTAGAAGGATAGGTTCTTTTCTTCCACGGCATAATTATGCCGAATGTCTTTTAAAAATGAGATGTTTTTCATCGTGTCCTCCCAAGCCTCTTTTGATTCTATAGGGTAGGCAATCTGTGCATTGATTCCCTCCTGAGCGACATGCACTCTGCCAAGTACTCCAAGAGGCTCCCAGGCACTGTAGAGATGATCCCGAAAAACTTGAGGATTACCAATATGCGCATAAGCATAAAACGAGAGTGTATACATAGGTTTCCCTTCAAGTAGACGCTCTTCGATTAGCTCTTTTCGATTTTTGGTGTTATGCAGTGCCTTTGCCATACCTCGGGTAAAGATACACCTCTTTCCTTGGAATTAGCTACCATAGGGATGAGTGGCACTAAGAATAGAATTTGTCTATGGCATGAATCAGCCATTGGCTTACCTCAAGCATGTCGATCTCTGCTCCTAGCTGATCCTGCATTGAAGTAACCGAGGCATTGCGAATTCCACAAGGGACAATTGCGTCGTAGTACGATAAGTCGGTATTTACATTTAATGCAAAGCCGTGCATGGTGACATAGCGGCTGGCACGAACACCGATAGCACAGATTTTAGCGTTACCAATCCAAATTCCTGCTCCTTTTTCACTCCGATGACTCTTGATTCCATATTTTGAAAGTGTATGAATAATGGCTTCTTCAATTCGTTCAATGTGATGTTTTAAGCCAATACCATGTTGCTCTAAATCAAAAATGGGATAACCAACCCATTGGCCATGACCATGAAAGGTAACCTCACCCCCTCGATTTGTTTTATAAACAGGTGCAGGAAGGGATTGAGTATTCAGTAAAAAATTGCTTTCAACGGTGCGCTTTCCAATAGTGTAAATCGGTTCATGGACACAAAGAATGCAATGTTCGTCCTCTCTTCTGTTTGCCTTGCTTTTATCTTGTTTAGCCTCGATTAAGGCATGAAAAAGCTTTTCTTGTTGCCGAAGGACAGCTCCATATTCCTGAGGATTATCGTTTACTAGGTAGGATCGCATTAATCCGTGGGATTATAAAACTCGGTAAGGCTAGCATTGAGTCGTATGATTGCTTTCGCAATGGGATGACATTCATTGAGCTTTCCTTGATGCATTCGTTCAATAGCTAAGTCAGCTTGTTCAATCTTGTCTGGTCTGACAAACAGTAGATGAGTTAAGGGATATTGAAAAGCCAGGGAATCGACTTGGTAGCCGTCTTTCTCAAAATACAATGTCCAGTCTTCCATCCTTTTGCGAGCAATGCTTCGAATGGCGCCATAACTCGGCATTTCCCCGTGGAGTTGGTTACCCATGATATCCTTTAAAACAAAGGCTTCTTGGATTTGGGGTGTTTGGGTAGTTGCGCTGGTTTTCCCATCATGATAGGGGTCAGCGAGTTGACTGCCATACACTGGCCCAATCTCAGCGAGTAAAATGTACTTTGCAGTGCATACGATCTGATCGTCAGCCTGGAGTTCGTTATCAAGAAAAAAGCCTTCTCTATGACCTTCTTGAAGATTAGGAAGGTTTTTTTGATGGATAAAATACACCGGCAAAACATTGAAGAAGTTAGAAGTCAATGAATACACGACATGTTGACTCTCAATGGCTCTCTCTGCCTCAATTTGCTGTGCCTTACTGGGTAATCCTGATTTGAAATAGGCTTCGCTAGCTCGGGCATTACCCGGAACAATATAGATCAGTGCAGTCGAGTCCTGAGGGTAGGGAAGCGCTTGGCCATAAATAGACCAGGCACCTAGGCAAAGAAAAAAGGTGATGTACTTTACAAATCCCATACAGAGGGTCTTTTTCTTCTGAAATAACTACGTATCTCCAACCAAAATCCGATAAAAAAATAGAGTATGATGGGACTGCCAAGCGTAAAAAAAGAAACGTAGACGAAGTACAGTCTTACCGTTCGGCTTGGTATGCCCAATGGCCTCGCTAGGGCATTGCATACACCAAAAGTAGTTTGATCAACCCATTCTCGAAATGCCTGCATAAGTCTTTACGTTTCTAAACTATTACTCCTCACTTTCTCCAGCAGCCTCTCCTTGCATAAGTTCAGTGACGGCCGCGTAGTTCTGTTTTGGAAGGACAAACTCAGGATCTGCTTGACTCGCAGATTCAAAAAGTTTGATTGCATTAGCGTAGTCCTCCTGCTTAGCGAGCATTAGCCCAACCATGTTAAGGCTTGCAGCAAGTAGTGACGTGCGTTGTTGTTGATTTTCTCCCACAACCTGTGGCACAGCAATTTCAGCTGAAACGCTGTCATTAATGATGGCCGTTAGTGATTCCAGACATTCTGAATTTCGTTGTAATTGATACTGTAGATTAGCAATCTGCCAGAGGTAACCAAGGCTTGGAAATTCTGCATAAAGCATTTCTAGCTCTTCAATTGCTTCTTTGGGCTGATTACTTTGATTATAGACCTCGGCAAGAACTTCTTTAACCATACGCGTATCTCGTCCGTCCTCTCTCAACTGCATGGCTAGATTGTACGACTGAAGGAGGTTTCCGTTCGTGCTGTAAAGCATAAGCAATGTGTCGCGATAAGGACTTTCCTTTCCATCGATACTCACCACATAATTTAGGCAAGAAATTGCAGTTGCAAAGTCGTTAAGACCTAAAGCATGCTCATAGGCAGCAATATGTGACGCAGAAGGTGCAGGCACCTCTTCGCTTTGGTTTCCACGTTTATTTCGTTGCCCCAGCGTAACGTTTGCTGTAGCTATTACTAGTAGGAAAAGGATAATTTTTTTCATTTGTATTTGTTCAGTGGGTTAAAGTAATATTTCGTGCACATTCCTGTTGTATTTTTTCAGCAGAAAGTCGCACGCTAGTTTGAAAATCAGCATCGAGATCACTGTATATAATGCCTCGTGTTGAATTGATTAATAGTCCTCCTGTCGATGTCCCTGCAGATTGGATAACTTCAGAAACGCTCCCTCCTTGTGCGCCAACTCCCGGTACTAAGAAAATGGCTTCTGGGGCTCTTTCACGCAATGCTTTGAGCTCAGCGGGCTTAGTGGCACCCACGACATACATGATTCTCTCCGCATTTGGCCATTGTTGAGATGTGGTAAGAATGTGATGTCCAAGAGAATATCCTTGCTTCAAATTTTGCTCTAAAAAGTCTTTACTTCCAGGATTACTGGTCATTGTTAAGAGGATTGACCATTTGTCTTCATAATCCAGGAATGGGGCAATAGAGTCATAGCCCATGAGCGGACTAAGCGTTATGGAGTCGAAATCCATCGTTTCAAAAAAGGCCTTGGCATATTGCTTACTCGAATTGCCGATATCGCCACGTTTGGCATCTGCAATGCTGAATAAATTGTGCTCTTTGATTATATCAGCTATAGTCGGCAATGCATCCCAACCAGCACTGCCTATTGCTTCAAAATAGGCGATGTTTGGTTTAATGGCAACGGCATAAGGAGAAACAGTCTCAATGATTGTCCTGCTAAAGGCAATTAGGGATTCTGTTGAGCAATCCCGGTATTGAGCTGGCATGCGTTCTTGTACAGGATCAATTCCTACGCAAAGCAGGGATTTCTTATGGTTTATCTGCTGTTCTAAAGTTCTTCTATTCATTGTACGGCAATCACTGATTGAATCAATGGAAAGGCATCCTTTAGGGTTTTTTCGATACCTACTTTCATGGTCATAGTGCTT
This sequence comes from Chitinophagales bacterium, assembly GCA_049890075.1. GTDB lineage: Bacteria > Bacteroidota > Bacteroidia > Chitinophagales > UBA8649 > UBA8649. The sequence continues at coordinate 26,684 of JBMHCE010000016.1, read as the reverse complement.
TGCGGACAGGTCATACATGCACCTAGCATTTTGACTTCAACGGTTCCTTCTTCAGTTATTCGAACCACCTCGACATCCCCTCCATCTCGCTCTAGATAAGGTCTCAGTTTATCTAATGCTGAATTGATCATTTCTATAGTTGGTAGTTTACTCATCCTATCGGGGGTAAGGAGTTTGAAGGTTTCTCTTTTGTTTGCGCATTGCGTAAGGCTAGCATTTGAGCACTTGCGCCAGCGATTTTGTCGATATAGCTTATCTGTTCCTCGCTCAGGACAGACGCCAAGCCATCTCCGCGTTCGCGAATAGGCATTGTGAAGGGCAGGTGCCCAAGAAAGGGCAGATCATACTCTTTGGCTAAATGCATACCACCATGCTCTCCAAAAAGAAAATATCGCTCTTCGGGTTTATCTGGTGGACTAAACCATGCCATATTCTCCACAACGCCAAGAATGGGAACGTTAATTTTCTCCATTTGAAACATGCCTATGGCTTTTCTTGCATCCGCTAAAGCAACACGCTGAGGCGTTGTCACCAAGACAACACCGTTGATTTTTGTGTGCTGAAGAAGACTTAATTGGACATCTCCTGTGCCTGGAGGAAGGTCTATGATAAGATAATCTAGTTTCCCCCACAAAACATCTTGTATAAACTGACGGAGGGCAGAAGATACCATCGGTCCTCTCCACACGATGGCTTGCCGCTCATCAACAAGCATACCGATTGACAATACTTTAAGATTGTCTACTTCCACAGGAATGATATAATTTTTTCCCTTGATTTCTCTTGATTCAGGGAATGCATTGTCTAATCCTAGCATAGTAGGTAGAGATGGCCCATGGATATCAGCATCTAGTAAGCCTACCTTTGCTCCAGACCGTGATAAGGCCCGCGCTAATTCTGTACTTACGGTAGACTTGCCGACGCCTCCTTTCCCAGAGGCTACGGCAATAACATTTTTGACATTGGGCAGGGTATCCACACCAATCCTTCCTGATTGAACATTAGCAGTCATTGTAATCTCAACATTGAGGCTGTCGTCCAATGCTTTGATTGCTAGTATGCAGTCTTGTTTAATCTTTTCTTTGAGTGGACATGCTGGGGTAGTCAGCTCCACCTCAAAGCGCACGTTGGAACCTTCCACCTGAATATTTTTTATCATGTCTAGCTCGACAAGACTTTTCTTTAAATCAGGGTCCTCTACATTGCGTAACGCCTCAAGTAACTGCTCTTTAGTTATCATTATTCAAAGGTATAATCTTCTCCTTGGATATTGATGTGCCATCTAAACCGATTTTCACGATATAAGACCGCTTGGTTGAATTGATCAAAATCTAGAGCTATACGACTTGAAATCGGATATTTCTCTCCTTGCGCGAAGCCTTTTAATCGTCCATTGACATCTTGATAGACAATCAATTCGTTGTCAATGGTTGTTTTATCCGGAGTGTAAGATTCAAGACGAATAGTTTCTCCTTGATAAAAAGTGTAGAAAAATCCATTACGATCCGACCAAACAAGTTGGTTCTCCTTGAGCTCAGAGGTTAAGGGTCTGTAGGGTAGAAGTGGATAGGTTTCTCCTTTGTAAAACACATTAAATCCTCCTAAATCATCGTGATAGGTTACCAATTCGTCGCTTACATCAAACCCTCCATTCGTATTGTAAGTCAGTGTATGCAGTTCATCTTCATACCATACTTGGAGGTCGCCAATTCCCGTTTGAAAGGCTACAAGATTTTGGCCAGCTAGAAAGGCGGTAGGTTGAGTGGGCCATACGATGTATTGCTGTCCTCGGCTAAATATTTTTAGCTGTTTGTTGATGTCGAGATAGGCTAGGCTATTGTTGCTGATACTGGCTTCATAGATATTCCAACTTTCTATGGTTTGTGAACTATCCTTTTGGTATACATTAAATCGATTGTATACATCATTGTAGGCTATAATGGAGTCGGAGACTAATAGATCTTCCTGTAGTGCCCAGCTTTCAATCTGATGTAGTTTGTTTCCTTCCAAGAGGAAAATTTGACTGCCAAATTGATAGGCTAAAAAGTGATCAGTGGCATAAACATTGGGTCTATTAAGAGATAACTCATGCTTTTCTCCGCCAAAATATAGTTGGAATCTGCCCCTTGGGTCAAAGTAGGCGAGGTATGCATTACCTACAAAGTATTCATCAACAGGTTGAAATTCTAGCTGTTCAAACACTCCTGAATCAAAAACATAAAATCGATTGAAGTTATCATTGAATGGATAGAGAAACTGACTGAATCCCTTAGCCACTATGAGGGAGAAGGTGAGGACGAGATTGAAAGTCTTTCGGTTAGCCATGCTATTAGATAAACAAAAGGCGGACCAAAGTCCGCCTTTCTTACATTTTGATTGTCATACTTTTTTAGAATGTTCCCTGTGGGTCAGCATCTTCATACTTGATTTCGATACCGTCCTCTTCTACATTCACATCATTGAGTAATCTAAAGGTTACACGACGGTTTTTCGCGCGGCCTTGAGGATTGTCTTCCCCTGCAGCACTCTCGTTATCAGCAATTGGATCAGATTCACCCTTACTGATCGCCATGATGCGGTCTTCGAGATCAACGCTGTCAGCCGCACCAAGTGCCATTAAATAGTCCTTTGCAGAATTTGCTCTTCGCTTACCGAGAGCGTCGTTGTATGCATCAGTACCTCGGTTATCCGTATGCCCTGCAATTTGCAAAATCCAGTCTGGGTGTCTTACGAGTACACTATATAATGAATCAAGCTCAACTTGGTAGAGCTCTGAGATGTCTGACTGGTCAAAGGCGAAATACACCGGCTTAACAGTAATTCTTTCTCTGATGATTGGATCCATAAGGTAGACCATAAATAATGTGTCTTCTACTTGATCAAAGGCAGACGCGTCAATTTCGGTTACGCTTTGGTAATAGCCTTCTGCGTCTCCTACCACTTTGATATTGCTCGCGCCGACCTCATAAACGAGTGAATTTCCACCTTCTGTTACGTCATCACCTATCATTTCCATGCTACCATTGATATCCATATATGTATTAGCTGAAACACCATCGATTGGAGATTGGCTTGCATCAGTGCGTGAAGCAAAGTAACCGCTTATGAATAGACCTGAGTTCATTTCAACTTCAAAGACATCATCACAGCAAGTCTCGCCGCGAAGAGAAGTGGTACCTACACGATTGGATACCATGTAGCCCTTTCTTCCTTTGTCGTCTAATGCGAAGTAGATATCATCGGTAGGGCTGTTAATTGGAGCTCCTGCATTTGTTACCTCACTTGTCCAGTTGTCTAAGTTTCCATCAACGTAGAATACATCGAATCCTCCCATTCCAGGATAACCCATAGAACTGAAGTAGAGTCTTTGGTTTTGGTTGTCATAGTAAGGGCTGAATTCATCAAACTTTGTGTTGACTTCTTTTAGATTCGTTGGGCTCGCGTACGTACCATCCTCTTGCATCGAAGTGTACCAAACATCAAGTCCGCCCTGACCGCCTTCTCTATTGGATACGAAATAGAGCACTTCATTTTGCTCACTATCATATCCGAGACTTGGCTGAGTCGTTGTGAAGTCATCACCATTGAGTTCAACGATTTCTTCAGCGCTTCCCCAGTCGTTACCAACTTTGCTAGCCTTGTAAAGTCGGCACTGCATTGCACTCACGCCGTTAACCTCTGTACATCGTGTGTAGAACAAGGTTTGGCCATCCTCAGAAACAATTCCGTTTCCAACGTGTGCACCCATTTCATTGATGCCGTCATCGAGTCTTTCTTTTGTCCATGAATCACCTGACTTCCTTGCAATAAACAATTCAGCATAGTAATCATTGCTTTCAGAAATTTCGTAGTCATAGTTAATCACGCTATCATTGACCATCGACCCCATAAGCATGGTGTTTTCATCAATCACTTTCGGCGCTAAGTCTTGGAAGTTAGAGTTAACCCCTTCACCAAGCGATGACACGGAGGCCAATTCCATAGAAGACAAACTATCCATTAATGCGATACCATTTAAGTTGAGCTGAGCTCTCTCACGCAATACGCGAATCCCATCATCGGAAGTCTCTTTTGTATTGGTTAAGAACTGGTTGAAGTGGTATGCAGCAGAATCATATTCACCTTGCATTTGAAGCGCTTCGGCATAGTAATAGCGAGCATCAGGCCACGCCTTTTCATTAGCCATTGTCGTCTGACCAAAGTATTCTGCCATGGTTGCATAATCTCTCATCGCCATGTTGGCTGCACCTAGCTGATAGGTAAGACGAGTATTGTTAGGCTTTTTCTCCGTAGCCGGAATGTAGTATTCCGTGGAATTGTAAAAACTGCCTTCCTCGAAGAGTCGGTCAGCGGTTTTGATCATTTTTCGAGTCTTACAACTGGATACGACAAGCGCTATGCTTACTGTAAGAAAGAATATACGTTTTGCACTAAACATAAAAAGGAATTATGAGGGTCTGGTAATTAGAATCTTGGATTAAATAGATATCGATCTTGAGGAACCTTAGGATTGTTGAACCCGAAGTAGCTCATGGAAATTTCGAAAGCTGTAGGTATTTTGCCTAACGCAATGTTGGTGTCATCACGTAGTTGAGAAAGCGTTAAATCATAAGCTGCCGATATGCGAACGCGGTTATATTCAAGACCTCCTTTGATTATTGCTGCATCACCTAATCGATACCATGCACCTAAGAATCCAATAAGATCTTTCGAAGGATCTTGAGCGAAGTCATAACCGAATGTTGAGCCAAAGTTCACCTCCTGGTTTCCAATGTCATTAACTTGGAACAAGAAGCCTGGAAGAACGTAGAAACGATTGAATTGCATATCTAATCCTCCATGCGCAACATATCTTCTTGGTAGCGCATTGTCTTCGTCATTTCCTGTAGCAATAAAGTCATTTAGTGGACGAGTGATGTGCAAGAAAGACCCACCTAGGTACATCGTCACATCGGAACTAATCTGAGCATCGAAAAGCAATCCAGCATTCACATCAAAAAAGCTATTCGTGCTAGAGGCTAGGCCATTCGTTTGCTCCATACTCATGTCAGCAATAGTACCGTCGAGCCCAATTTGATCGGCAAAAATCGAGTTTACGTCAAGGCTACTGCTATTGTAGACTCCTTGTAGACCGAAAGCTAAATGGTATTTGTTGCCGCGGTCTAACCCTTTGTGGTAGGCTAAGTTAACCCCCGCTTGGTACCGTTCAAAGATTCCATCCTTATCATACACAACGTGCGCTCCCACACCGAGAGCATCGGTAGAGAGTTTGTCCTTGAGTAAGGAGAAGTCTACTGACGCAGAGGGTGTCATGAAGACGGCTTCACCACCATTGACATTACGCCATTGGTCTCTGTAAATAGCTGTCGCCCGATAATAGCCGTTAAACTTTCCAGTAAGTGCTGGATTTAGCGTGAGGGGAGAAGCGTAATATTGAGAGTAGTGAATATCCTGGGCGAGTAGCGTCTTTAAGGAAAAGAGGCAGCTCGCTAAAACAAATAGGAAGAGAGATTTCTTGAGCATTTGATTTTTTTTGAATTTTGTAAAAATACAATTCATTTTTTTGGTTCGACATTGAATCACCATGAACTCAATACCAGTTAACTGCAATTTAACGTTAATATAGTCATTTATGAAGCACTCCGTCAAGATAAAAAGGCTTAAAATCATTGGGTTTCTTATCCTTTTTATACCCATTTGCTGCTTCGCACAGAGCGATGAAAACTACAGTGAAGAATTTCGAGATCTCTATAATGACGTTTTTGATGGGGATTCAATCGACTATCTAGTCCTACCAACCATCCCAATTATTAACGATCCTTATGATCGGCTTAAATACCTTGAAACCAAGAGAAAACTTGAAAAAATATGGCCTTACTTTCTCATTGCGCAAGAAGTACTGGTAGACTTAGAGGCAAAAGAGGAAGCGTTAAAAAAACGGCATTTCCGACGGTACAAAAGAGATCGCAAGAAAGACTTGTATAAACGTTTTGAAAAGGAACTTAAAGCGTTACGAATTAGCGAGGGTAAATTGCTGGTTAAATTGATAAGCAGGCAAACTGGCGTTTCAATGGCTGAATTACTAAAGCACTACAACCCAAACATAAAGGTTTGGGGCTTCAATCTTATCGCAAGACGCTATGGGTATGACTTAAAAGAGATTTATGATGTAGCTCATGAAGACAACTACTATATCGAGTTGGCTCTAGAGTCTATTGCGCCTTCAGTGCATCGTCGACCGCTTCAACGATAGTTTTCGGTTCGATACTCATCATGCAATTGAAATGACCTTTAGGGCAGGAGGATCTTCCTGCTGTGTGGCAAGGCCGGCAGGAGAGACTTTTTGGAGCGGCAATGAGTTTGGCCTGTTTGCTGAGGGGTTTGAAACCCAGTGCAGGTGTTGTGCTTCCCCAAAAGCTAATTAGTGGCTTTCCTGTTCCTGCTGCAACATGCATCATCAGAGAATCATTAGTTAGCGTGAGCCTGGCTCGCTTAACGAGTTCTACGGACTCCAAGAAGGATGTTTTGCCAGTTAAATCGAAAACCTTGTGTTCTTTGGGTAAATGTTCGAGAATACGCTGAGCATTTTGGCAATCTGAGGCATCTCCAATAAGAAGAATATTGTGCTCAAGAGATTGAATTGTTTTTGCAATAATCGATAGGGGTAATCGCTTAGTATAATGCTTCGCGCCAATGGCCCAAACAATGAAATCCCCAGTTAGGATTTCAGGACTTAGAAGGTGCGTTAACTGCGTCGATTTGGTATCGGGAAGCTCAATTTTCTCCATTAAAGGGGTTGTGCAAAAATCAGATATACACGAATAATAGCGTTGAATTACGTGTCTTTTTCGTAGAATGTTCCATCCCAAGGCTACCAAAACCCTTCGCCGAAAACCCTCTTTATCTACCCGGTGTATTTTGCCGGATAATTGGCGTGCTAGACGCCTTGATCGCCAGTTATCTTGTAGGTCAATGATGCGATCATAGTGCCGATTTTCAATTTGATTTAGCAGGTCTTTAAGGCCATGTTTAGCCTTGCAATCCCAAGGATACACCTTGGTAATCCCTGGATGCTCTTCTATAATTGGACGCATGGTGTCTTTAGTGTAAAAGTCAATCGATGCCTCGGGATAGCTTTTGTGTAATGCTAACACTATAGGGCTTGTGAGCAATATGTCCCCCATTGAGCTTAATCGAATAATGGCAATTCGCATACCGTAAATATAAGAGCATAAAAAAAGCCTCCCGAAGGAGGCCTTTAATCAATCATAAGAAGGGTGAGATTACATCATACCGCCCATTCCTCCCATGCCGTCCATACCGCCTGGCATAGCTGGTGCCTCTTTTTCAGGCTTATCAGCGATAACAGCCTCAGTAGTAAGAAGCATAGAGGCAATAGATGCCGCATTTTCCAAGGCAACTCGAGCCACTTTAGTAGGATCGATTACACCAATCGCCTTTAAGTTGTCGAATTTGTTCTCTCTTGCATTATAGCCGAAATCACCTTCGCCTTCAGAAACTTTGTTCACGATAACAGAACCCTCAACTCCCGCATTAAATGCGATTTGACGTAATGGCTCTTCGATTGCTCGCTTGATTACTTCGATACCAACGGACTCGTCCTCGTTTACACCTTGCACACTTGCTAGGGCATCGAGTGCTCGGATGTAGGCAACGCCTCCACCAGGCACGATACCTTCTTCTACCGCAGCTCGTGTAGCATGAAGGGCATCGTCAACACGATCTTTCTTTTCCTTCATTTCAACTTCGGTAGCAGCACCCACATAGAGTACAGCAACCCCGCCAGCAAGCTTGGCTAGTCGCTCTTGAAGTTTTTCGCGATCATAGTCAGATGTAGTTGTTTCAATTTGCGCTTTAATTTGATTAACGCGCGCTTTGATGGCTGCATCATCTCCTGCACCATTGATAACAGTGGTATTGTCTTTGTCCATTACTACTTTTTCTGCAGTACCTAACTGCTCAACAGTAGTGCTTTCTAAAGATAGACCACTCTCTTCAGAGATAACTTCTCCTCCGGTTAGCGTTGCGATATCTTGAAGCATAGCTTTTCTGCGATCTCCAAAGCCTGGAGCTTTCACAGCTGCTACCTTAAGTGTTCCTCGTAGTTTGTTCACTACAAGAGTAGTTAAGGCTTCTCCCTCTAAGTCTTCTGCAATGATAAGTAATGGGCGACCGCTTTGAGCAACCTTCTCAAGAACAGGAAGAAGGTCCTTCATGGCAGAAATCTTCTTGTCATGAATCAGAATAAACGGATTATCTAACTCGGTTTCCATTTTCTCCGAATTGGTTACGAAGTATGGAGAGAGATATCCTCTGTCGAACTGCATACCCTCAACAACATCGACATACGTCTCTGTTCCTTTGGCTTCCTCAACAGTGATTACTCCTTCTTTTCCAACTTTTTCCATAGCATCGGCAATAAGCCCTCCTATGAAATCATCATTGTTTGCAGAGATTGCAGCAACTTGTTTGATTTTTTCAGATGAATCACCTACTTCTTCTGAGTTGGCTTTGAGTTGATCAACAATAGCAGCAACTGCTTTATCGATTCCTCGCTTGATATCCATTGGATTGCTTCCTGCTGCAAGGCTTTTTAAACCTGGGTTGATGATAGCCTGTGCAAGAACAGTAGCCGTAGTCGTTCCATCTCCTGCAACATCATTGGTTTTGGAGGCGACCTCCTTTACCATTTGTGCTCCCATGTTTTCGATTGGATCTTCTAGCTCAATTTCTTTAGCTACAGAGACACCGTCTTTAGTGATAGCGGGTGCACCAAACTTCTTTTCAATAACAACGTTTCGTCCTTTAGGGCCGAGCGTTACTTTTACCGCATTAGCTAGTTGGTCAACACCTGATTTGAGTTGACCTCGCGCCTCTGCATTAAATTCTATGATTTTAGCCATTTTGCTTAGTATTTATATTAGTTAACAATTGCGAGAATATCAGATTCGCGCATGATCATGTATGTTTCACCATCGAGATTCACTTCAGTACCGGCGTACTTTCCATAAAGAACCGTATCACCATTTTTTACAACAGGTGCTACGCCTTTATCATCCTTTTCACTCACTGCCATAACGTGGCCTTTCTGTGGTTTTTCTTTTGCAGAATCAGGAATAATGATTCCTCCAGCTGATTTTTCTTCAGCATCAGCAGGCTTAACGACCACACGGTTGTTACTACCTGCAAGTGGATTTATATTAATTGAACTCATAGTATGTCTAAATTTTGAATGTTGCTAAGCGAATAGCATACCAATTCCATAAGGTGTATTTTTTGCTGTAAAATTGGCAGTCTATATGGCAAAGTGTCTCTATAGGAGCCTTGTTTCGCTCTGATTTATGTGCTAGGGCTGTCGTGATGACTTTTAGCTTCCTGGAGTGGCAGGGCTTTCTTCTTGTGGAACTTCTAGTAGCATGTTGTTGCTTTGTTCCACTTGATTAACCTCAGGACTTGAAACAGAGGCGGTCATGGCAATAGAAAGCACGACGAGCGCTCCGGCTAAATACCATGTTAATTTTTCAATAAAGTTTGTTGCACGACTGGCTCCAAGAATCTGGTTGCTTACCGTACCGAGGCTTGCTTGGATACCTCCTCCTTTCGGGTTTTGTACAAGAACGGCAATGCCGAGTAAACAACTAACGAGAATGGTAATTATCAAAAGAATAGTGAACATTGTACAATCTTATTTTTTCAGAAGTTCCTCAATTTGGTCTGCAAAGAAACGCTTTTTTTTGGGATTCTCGATGATTAGTTGGTTATACACTTCAATCGCTTCCTCATAGCGACCTTGACTTCTTAGAATGGTAGCGTAGGTTTCAGAGACAAATTCTTTAGGCTTAGACTCTTTTCTATTGGTTTTTGAGCGTTGGATGATGGCTTGAACATCCTCAGAGCTGAGCACAGTTTCCAAATCTCCATCCATTGCAGAGGGTGTCGGAGGTTGAATCGGGACTTCTGCTGAAAGAGAGGCGAGGAAGTCACCTAATGAGCTGATTTCTTTATCGGATGGTGCTAGAGACTCTTCCAAGTCAAAGCTTGGAATAGAGGGTCTGCCTTCCTGTTTAGCGTCGATTACATCGCTCTTAGTTACTTCCTTCTTGGCTAGCGTAACCGTCTCGTTGTCTGCGGGGATGCCTTCTCCTTTTACTAAAGCAAAGAGTTGTCTACGATCGGCCATAAAAAACGCCAGTCGATTGAGCTTGCTTTCATCATAGTCAAGGGACCCTTCTAGTCGGTCATTCCATAGACGAATAAGCGTAGGACTTAGGTGGTAGGGATACTGTTCTGCCCAGCGTTCTAGTTCGATTAGGGTCTTTTCGGTTAATGTCTTGCCCTCAAAAAGTTGCTGAAGACAATGGGCTACCATTTCACAAAACTTTTGTTGAAGACATCTTCTACAAGAAGGGTATTCAGTGAGTTAATCAGTTGCTCCTCGACTGCATTCAAGTCTTCATTCGAAGGAAAGTCAATGAATCGCGTAAAGGTCTTTGTCCAGTTTTCCTCAGGATTGATACGATTTTCGCTGGTAATACTTATGGACATAGTAATCCTCTTTTGCTCAGAGGTTTGACCTGCAGCTGGTGCTTGAATTGAATATCGGTAGGAAATTATTTCTCCCTTAAAATGTAAGTCCCCATTGCCATCTTGAAGGGGAATATTGGTGGTAAGCATTTTTTGTTTGAGGGCTTCGGTAAGAAGATCTCCTACGGTTGCTGGCGCTCCCTCTGCATCGTTAGATATATAGGCGACCGATATTGAGGTAATGTTCGGATCAAAGTTTGCACCCGTAAAGGAGTAGATCTTGCATCCTGAGAGGAAAAGACCTGTGCAAAGCGTAAGCAGTAATATGGCCAATTTCCTACTCATTATATATCGTATTCTCTAATTTTTCGATAGAGCGTTCGCTCGGAAATACCAAGTTCTTCTGCTGCATTTTTTCTGCGCCCTTGATGTTTATCGAGTGCCTTTTTTATCATTTGTTTCTCCATATCCATCAAGGATAGAGAATCTTCGATTTCTTCGGCATTCGGAATGTCTTCCTTCGAGTGCACAACGAGGCTCTTCGCATCATCTTTTGGGGCTTCCCATTGAATCTCCTTACTCGGTACGAAGCTGTGATTATCTAGAGGTACATCTTCTCGGAACGCTGCAGGGTCTGTATGGCCAATGATTTTTTTCAATGCATTAATATCCTGCTTTAACTCAATAAACATCTTTACGAGTAGGGTAGTGTCTTCCTGTGCACTTGATGTTCTTGTATGATCTGCTTGCTCTGACCTAACTGCTGGGAGTCGATTGGCATTGATATCTGGTATAAGTTGTATGATATCTTGGGCTCCTACAATGTCTTCAATGGCGAGGACAGATAATTGGTCTGCCATGTTTCTTAGCTGGCGCACATTGCCCGGCCAAGGATAACGCTGAAGTAACGACTGCGCATCTTCACTGAGTTGAATAGGTCTTCTTCTATGGCGTTCGGCGAAGTCCGTGGCAAATTTTCGGAATAAGAGCAATATGTCATCCCCACGGTCTCGAAGGGCTGGTATGGTAATTGGAACCGTGCTCAATCGATAATACAAGTCTTCTCTAAACTTGCCTTGTTCTGCTGCTTTTAGCAAATTTCGGTTGGTAGCGGCAACGATTCTGACGTTCGTCTTCTGAACTTCAGATGATCCGACCTTGATAAACTCACCGGATTCAAGCACGCGTAAGAGCCGTGCTTGGGTTCCTACTGGCATCTCGCCGATCTCATCGAGGAAGATGGTGCCACCATTGACCGTTTCAAAATATCCTTTGCGTTTATCTTGAGCTCCCGTAAAGGCTCCTTTTTCGTGCCCAAACAGCTCGGAATCAATTGTCCCTTCAGGAATGGCACCGCAGTTTACGGCAATGAACTTTTCATGCTTTCTTGGAGAGAGTTGATGAAGAATTTTTGAAAACGCCTCCTTACCGACACCGCTTTCTCCATTGATTAAAACCGATAAATCGGTAGGGGCTACGCGCATGGCAATCTGGATGGCATGATTGAGTGCCTGGGAGTTCCCAATGATGCCGAAACGTTGTTTGACGCCTTGTAGGGTAGGATTCATTAGGCTACAATTTCTCCTTTAAGAATGGCTTGGCTGTAATCGGTAACCTTAACCTGAATATATTCTCCTATGCGTGCATTGCCTTTGGGGAAGACAATCATTTTATTCTGACTATTCCGTCCACATAAATCATCCTCAGAGCGTTTGGATGGCTTTTCGACCAAGACTTCAAAGGTTTTGCCGAGATCCGCTTGATTGCGCTCGATGGAATGTTCTCGTTGGAGATCGATAATTTCTGTTAAGCGACGCTTTTTGACTTCTTCAGGAATATCATCGTCATACCGTTTGGCGGCTAGCGTTCCTGGTCGCTCAGAGTAAAAGAACATATAGGCCATCTCATACTTTACCTCCTCCATAATAGACAATGTCTCTTTATGTTGTTCTTCGGTTTCCCCGCAAAATCCAGCAATAATATCTGTGGAAATCGCGGCGTTGGGAAGAATTCTTCGAATGGCCTCAATTCTATTCATATACCACGCTCTGTCATAGGTACGGTTCATTCGCTCTAAAACTTCGGAATTACCGCTTTGTACGGGCAGATGAATGTATTCACAGATGTTGTCGTACTTCGCCATCACATGTAAGACATCATCGAGCATGTCTTTTGGGTGGGAGGTAGAAAAACGCACGCGAAGCAGTGGCGAAACTTGCGCAACAGCTTCTAAGAGGTTGGCAAAGTTGAAAACGTCATCCGTGTCCTTTAATTCAATAAGTTTTTTTCCGCGTACCGTAGGATCTTCTGACCAGCGATAGGAGTCTACGTTTTGGCCAAGCAGGGTAACTTCTCGATACCCCTTGTTGAATAAATCTTGTGCTTCGGCAACGATGGATTTTGGGTCTCGGCTTCTTTCTCTTCCTCGAGTAAAGGGCACGACGCAAAAAGAGCACATGTTGTCGCATCCACGCATAATCGAGATAAAAGCAGATACCCCATTACTTGAGAGTCGAACAGGACTGATATCTGCATAGGTTTCTTCTCTAGATAGCAATACGTTAACTGCCTTTTGTCCACTTTCTGCTTCTGAAATTAACTTCGGCAAGTGTCTGTAGGCATCAGGTCCAACCACAATATCTACGAGCTGCTCTTCCTCAAGAAACTTTTCTTTGAGTCGTTCTGCCATACAACCTAACACACCGATTAATGCGTTGGGATTACGCCGTTTAACGACATGAAAGTTTTTGAGGCGATTGCGCACCCGTTGTTCCGCGTTCTCACGAATTGAGCAGGTATTGACTAAGACAAGGTCGGCCTCGTTATAGTCGGGCGTTGAGACATATCCATTCTCGCATAAAATAGAGGCCACAATCTCACTATCGGAGAAGTTCATTTGACATCCATAGCTTTCAATATAAAAGCGTTTTCCATTGGGTTGGATGCCGCGTAGACCCTCTTTAACAATGACTTCGCCTTGGCGATCTTCTGAGAGGAGGCTATGACTATGTCCTTGATTATTTTCTTTTAACTCTTGCATTCTAACGAATCTTAAGGACTAACAAAGGTAAGACCGATTCCGTTTATGACAAAATGTCAGTTTTTAGCAAGAGGTGTGGGTAGGGAAAGCGCACTATCGCCCGCCCTTTGATTTTACTTGGTAGCCCTGATTTTCGAGATAGGCTAAGGTTTTTTTACGCTGGTCTCCCTGGATAAGGATCAATCCATCTTTGACCGCTCCTCCGACTCCACAGTGTTGCTTTAGGGTTTTTCCGAGGTCAGCGAGCTCGAGATCACTTCCTTGGAACCCTTCGACGAGCGTGACGGATTTGCCACCGCGCTGCTTGCGATCTAAGCTAACGTAGAGCTTTTGGAATTGGGGTGGAAGAGAAGGTTGGTCGTCGCTGTCTTCGGAGACTTCACGATCATATTCTTCAGGGTTGGTACTGTAGACCATACCATCACTTCGCTGCCATTTCTTACTTTTCTTGCCCATAGCTCTTAATCTTGAGTAAGATAACAGCTTTACTCAAAAAAGTATGAGTTAGAAAGGTGAACTCAAGGCTAAAATCTAAATTGTGGAAGATTAAGCGAAGCGCACCAATCCCTTACCGCCTGTCTGTCAGCATCGGAGATATTGTTATGATCAAAGTCGGTCGCATTTTGAAAGGGTGGAGGCATGGTTAATTCATCCAATGGATAATTCTGAAAAAGCTCTGTGCACTGTGGTCGATGGCAGGACGTACACGAGTTTTGAATCGTATTTGTCGTTTGAGGTTGTTGCCATGTGTTTCCAACAACGGAGTAAGGTGCAAGTCCGGTCATTGGAACGAGTAATTCAGAGGTGTCAGCAGGATTACGTAATTGATCAACGGCTGGTGTATGAAGAAAGGGACTGGCCATGTGACAGCTCGTGCAGTTAAACTCATTGGAGATAAGTGACGGATTTCCCCAAAGGTCATTGTAGTTGGCATCTCCTGGCTGTGGGACAGGGGTATTGACCGGGTCGAAGTCATCGATTTCAAAGAAGCACGTTTCTCCAGTCGACAACTTGTGTCCTATGACACCCAGTCCACTACCTCGAAAAAATGTAATGAAGACCACATCACTATTCTCTGTGCCATCAGGGTTTATGCCCGGGTAGCGGCCAAGGCGATTTCCTGGGTCACAAGGAGCATTAAACGCAAATGGCTGATCGCAGTCACTGACGTTATCGCTGCCATGCGTTAACGGCATTCCATTCTTGGTCATTGGGATTTCAATGGCATCCTCGTACTTAAACTCAGGGAGCGGTCCTAAGACGGCTTCACATGCATAGGCATAGTCTAATGCTGTTCCATCTACTGGAGGTATCCTATCTTTTTCACATGCTTGAAAAATCAGAAGACTAAGTCCGAATCCAAGGCATGAAATCAGAATGAAGTGCTTTTTCATAAATGGTTAACTTGAAATTTACTGAAGTTATTGTCTTGCGAAATGCTAATACAATACCAATTTGGTCCTACTCTTTAACCAATGGAATGGTGTGGCTTTGCCCGTCGACAGTCAACTGGATATAATATTGCCCGTGGTCGAGGTGGGATAGATCCATAGCTAAGGAATTGCTCGAAAGATTATCCAAATGCATTAATAATTTGCCATCCAAGGTGTAGAGGTCCAATGTTGTGGTGCCTGAAGCGCTAGGAAACTCTAGCCATGCAGAACTTTGCACAGGATTGGGGGTGATTTGAATGGGATTGTCTGTAGCAAGGATCGAGAGATTAGTCGGCGGTCCAGGACAAGTGAGGACGACATCCAATAGCGTTACGGAGTCCAAAGCAAGCTCGACGTTCGGGACAATCTTCGACGTACACCCCTTGCCTGAAAATCGTATGGCGTAGGTACCCGCCTGATCGAGCCCATTGCTGTAATCGCCTGATGGCCTACTGCGCTTTATAGCGTCTGTTCCAAGAATTTCTATTTGAATATTGGCCAGCGGAAACCCTGTGTTTTCTTCGGTTATGTTTCCCTCGAGATAGGCTGCTGATGGAAATTGCGGTTGCATGAGATATAGACCCTCTTCGATATCAGAGGCTGCAATCATCCCATTGCTAAAAAATGGATATACTCCCCAGCAACCATAAAATTCAGGGGCAGAGGGAAAAGGTGAAGTGTCAAAGTTTCCTACTTCGACAAGATTGCTTTTACGTTTAGCATTGATTAGTACGACGCCATCCGTGTAATGAGAGGCTACAATGTAATCTCCAATCCAGAAGGCATTGTGAGGAATAACGCCGCTTCCTTCACTTCGCTGGTATCGATCGGTTTCCTTGATATCTAATAGGTCGCTCACATCATAGACATCAATATTGGCGCCCTCAACCTCATCGACGGTAACCAAGTATTGACCGCTTGAATCAAGCCAGCACTGGTGGGTAAAGTATGAGGAGGTGGGAAAGCGGGCTAGGGTAGTAGGGCTTTCTGGATTGCTGTTGTCGACTATGGATTGTGTTCCATTGAGGATTTCCGAAAGATACATCGTATCCCCTTTGACGTAGCCGTCATGAACATATTGCTCGGTATAGCTTCCAAGGTAGGTGGGTTCATAGCGATTCGTGGTGTTTAGGTCAAAAACGTCCACTCCGCCAACATAGAGATTGCTTCCAAAAATGTAGGCATATCCTTTTTCGTCGATAAAGATATTGTGGGCGGTTTGCAGATCAAGGGTGTCTGCCGTAAAACGCTCAAATTGGATGGAGTCGGGGAGGTAGCGTAAATCAATAATATCAAGACCACCCCCTTCTTCATTGGTAACGTAAGCAAAGCTGTCCCACGTTTTAATGTCCCGCCAGATACTTCGATCACCGGGTACGCTGTGCAAGGGTATTATATTGTTAGGATTGGTAACGTCAAGAATCAGCGTTTGGGAGTTTTGTCCGAGCAATACGTATTGGTTTCCCAGTGAGTCTTCAAAGCCCCATATGTCGTTGCTTTCCTCGTCGCTTGGATAAAATCCTAGGAAGTTTAGCTGACCAAAGGCAGTAACCTGAACAATTATACAGGTTAGAAGGGTAAGGAGATGTTTGATGCTACTTTTCATTCTTCATTTTCTTTGAAAGGGACGGCCTCGATTCCCTCTAACTTCATCCACTGAATACCATAGGATTGCCAATATCCAGGTTCTTTTACAGATTGATAACCACCAAAAAATGGTGTTTTGACAAAATTAATGCTGCTTTGTGTGGAGTCGCAGAAGTTGATGATAAGGCTATCCTCAGCATTGGATAAAAAGGCTTGTCCTCCATGTTGCACCCCTAGATTAATGGTCATCATGATCTCATAGCCCAACTTGTAGCTTTCACTTGGGTTGAGATTAGTCGCTTGCCGAACTTCATAGATGCTTGCATCGGGTAAACACGTCATATTCTTTCGTGTGTAACTAGGAATCACAAGATTCGTATTGAGCACTTTGTGGTACTCAAGTTGTCGAGTCTCCAACCAACCTTCTAGTCCAACGGCTGTAGCGCTTGATGTGTCTTGAATGACGGGAGATAATAGTTCGTAGAATCGCACGATAAGTTGATCGGTATTTGTAGGGAAGTGGATAAAGGTCTTTCTATCGTCAAAAAGGCACTTGGTGCGTAGAACTTCAATATATTTTTCCTCATCTTCTAGCGCATCTTCAAATTCATCTTGCAATCTGCCATACACTACGGGCGTCATGGTGGTGTTGTTTTCCTTGTTGTAGGCAACAACGGCGCCTTTCATTTCTGCCAAAAGTTTATTGTATTGAGGATTAGAATCCGGTTGAAAGACAAGGATATAGGCTGAGCTATCCTGTTTGGAGGCTAAATCTAAACTTGAGTAGAATGTTTCGAGGTAATTCGGTTGATATCCGATGTAATGGCCATGAAGCATTGAGGTGTCCAGTTTGGTGCACCCTGGATCGAAGAGTACTGAGCCATATTCATTGGCAAAGGACAATGTTGACGACAACATAGCATTAGACTTTCCTCCGAAGCCTGGTCCGATGATGAAATCAGGAGGGTCTTGTTGTAAGCTGTTTAAAATCGCTTGATTGCTGTCAATGGAGTTGTAGTTGTCCCATACGCTAAGATTAAGTTGTATGGAGCTGTCCGATCGATGGGTGAGGTAGGACATGATGCCGTCATACAAGTCGTAGTTTTGAAACAGTGACTTGGGCATGGCCAGCTTGGCAGCATTGGGTATAACCTTCGCCATTTCGAGTTTCCATTGCTCCAAGGCCTTTGGCATTACATCACTTCGAAAAGGGAGAATTACTGCGATGTCATACGCCGTCTTCCAATTGATTTGATGTTGTAGTGCTTCTATTTTGTAATCGATTCGACGGATTAGCCCATCGACAAAACGTAGCATAGGTTCCCGTAGGGCGGAGTCGGATTGATTAATTTCTTGCCTTAGCTGAATCAGAAAGAAGCGCTCTTTGCCGAGCATAGCGAGGCTGTCATTCCGCAAGCTGTCCTGAACTTTTTGAACTTCTTCAAGGCGTTGAACCTTTGTGGTGTCCTCTTTAATCTCAATTGGTAATGAGTCTACCGTAACTGTGGGTGTGTACACTTGGGCGAAACAACTAGTGCCTATGCTCAACAGCGTTAAAAGAGCCAGATGCTGAAAGGTCCTAATCATTGAGAATATCCTTTGCATTGATAACGAGTTGTATGATCGCTTTATTCCCATTCAATGGTAGCAGGTGGTTTTGAACTAACATCATAGACTACTCTATTGATGCCTTTCACTTGGTTGATGATTTGATTGGAAACCTTTGCCAAAAACGGTGCCGGAAGGGGATACCAGTCTGCGGTCATCCCATCTACTGAAGTGACAGCGCGCAATGCCAAAACAGACTCGTACGTTCTTTCATCTCCCATAACCCCAACGCTGCGCGTATCCAACAAGATGGCTCCTGCCTGCCAAATTTTTTCATAGAGCCCCTCTTCCTTCAAAGCAGTAATGAAGATCGAATCAGCTTCTTGCAGCATAGTCACTCGTTCTTCTGTGATGGGGCCGAGAATGCGTATCGCAAGACCTGGCCCAGGGAAAGGATGTCTGCCTATAATCTCTTCGGGCATATTCATTTGCCTTCCAACACGCCGAACTTCATCTTTGAACAACATACGTAGAGGTTCTACAAGTTTTAGGCCAAGTGTTTCGGGGAGCCCTCCTACATTATGATGCGACTTAATCGTAACCGAAGGACCATGGACGGATACAGACTCAATAACGTCAGGGTATATTGTTCCTTGTCCTAGCCATTGAGCATTGTCGATTGCTTTCGCTTCAAATTCAAAAACATCAATAAAGCGTTTTCCGATGCGTTTACGCTTTTGCTCTGGATCGGCTATGCCATGCAAATCTTGTAGAAACTCAGCTGATGCATCGACTCCTTTTACATTAAGACCAAGTCCTTTGTACGATGAAAGGACTTCATCAAACTCATTTTTTCTTAACAAGCCATTATTGACAAAAATGCAATGTAGATTATCTCCAATGGCACGGTGTAACAATAGAGCGGCAACCGATGAATCCACTCCACCTGATAGACCAAGAACAACGGATTCTTCTCCGATTTCTTCCTTAAGCCTTTTAACGGTGTTGTCTACAAACTGAGCAGGAGACCAATCCTTTTGAAGCTTGGCAATATCGAAAATGAAATTTTCTATCATCTGCTTTCCATCCTCTGAGTGCGTAACTTCAGGATGAAACTGCAGTCCATATAATGGGGGTAGATCTTGGTCATTTCTCTTAAATGCAGCGACGGGTATGCTGTCGGTCTTGGCGATCACTGTGTAGGCAGGAGGAAGCTCAGTAATGGAATCACCATGCGACATCCAAACGGTTTCTTTGGAAACTCCCTTCCATAATAAATCCTCTTTGGATAATACAAGGTTGCTTCGTCCATATTCGCGATGTTGACTGCGTTCAACCGTTCCTCCCATGTGATGAGCGATACTTTGAGCACCGTAGCAAACTGCGAGACATGGTAGATGCGTCGTGAGCTCTTCCCATTCGATTTGCGGGGCATTATCTTCCAAACATGAAAACGGACTTCCGGAAAGGATTACTGCCTTTGCCTTGAGGGCTTCCTTGTGTTTGGTGTAAGGGAGAATTTCACAATAGACACCACACTCTCGAATACGGCGTGCAATAAGTTGGGTGTACTGAGAACCGAAGTCAAGAATGATCAATTGTGTTTCCATGCGAATGTGAATTGCTGTAAAAATAAGCGGAGGCAGCAAACCTTTAGCATTAGTTAACATCTATTCATACACATCTGACCATAATATGGTCGGTATATTGTTGATTTAATCTTTACCTTGTAATCAATCAATCAAACAAATCAATATGAAATCTTTACAACTTTTTGCAATCATCTTAGCGACAAGTATGGCGTTATCCTCATGCAGCAGTAATGGTGCTGAACGAGCTAGTGACTTATGCGATTGTGCCATGGACGGCAACATGATCAGTATGGAAGCCATGTCAGGTATAAGTGACGAAGCTACCGAAGACCTTGAAAAATGTGTTCGTGGAGTCTTGGAAGATATAAAAAGTGATGTCGAGGATATGGAAAAAGAAGACCAAGTAGATTATCTCAGAGAGATGATGCAAGGTGTCTTTGATACAGAGTGTTATGAGACAACGGCAATGCTTGGATTGACTTTTATGAGCTTAGAGGACGTTGTTGATCTAGCTCTTTCAGAGGATGGACTAGATGAATTGTTTGGTTCTTCATCATACGAAGACGAATATGAATGGGATGACTATGATTATGATCAGTATGATGACTATGACAACGATTATGACTATGACTATGATTGGGATGAGGAAGATTACGAGCTCTAGTCCCCTCTAGTCCTACAAAGCAAAAATATAGGCATGGTGAACACCATGCCTTTTTTTATGGTTTACCTACTACATTAAAACATCGGCACTATGGCCATTTGGAAAAAACCTACTGACACAGCCTACCTTGAAAACACATTAAACAAGAATACTCTAGGTGAGACCTTGGGTATTGAGATAACCCACGTAGGCGAAGATTTTGTTGAAGGCAGGATGCCTGTTGATCAGCGAACTAAACAACCTTTTGGTTTATTGCATGGGGGAGCCTCAGTCGCCCTAGCCGAGACATTGGCCAGTGTTGCTGGTTTTCTGAGTGTTACAGATGGCAAAAATGTAGTAGGTGTTGAAATCAATGCGAATCATTTGCGAGCGGTAAGGGAGGGGTATGTCATTGGAAGAGCAACGCCCATTCGGCTAGGTAGAACCATGCAGGTTTGGGAGATCAAAATCCTTGACGAAAGAGACCGTCTAGTCTGCATCTCTAGAATGACAGGAGCCGTAGTTGGGGAATAGGTTGTTGATTAACTATTTGCTGTAGAAAATCTTCACAATTGCTCCCTTCATGTAGATATCGATTTTAGCGGTCTTATCATCTGTGTTGAATCGCCACTCTAGGCAGAAGGGGCTAGTCTTATTATCACCACAAAGGGGAAAACCCTTGTCCCATGCAAGCATTGTACCCGAGTATTGAAGAATTTCGATGTCTTCTGGCTGATAGTTTGGGAAGTCAGGATCAAGGCATATGTTTACGCCATCTTGATGATTTGTAATAGGCTTTCCTTGATACATCTCCTCGAAAATAGCTACGCTTTTGACCAGCCATCGTACCAATCCTTTGGGCTCAATTACTAATTTGTTGGATCGAAACCATTGAGTTTCTTCAAAGGTCAAACTCTCTGCCGTATCACTAAGCGTGGTATCATAGTAATCCGTGTATTTGATTAAACTGTTGCCCTCTTCAGCGCTCTGTGCGTAGTACAGCCGCTGAAAATCATCGCAAAGTACACGGACAGAATCCAAGTTAAAGACGCCATATAGCGAGTCGGGTATCTTTTCAAAACGCTTTATGTCGTTTGTGACGGGATTAATCTCTTCATCAATACTTGAGTCAGCGACTAACGAATCAACAACGCTATCGATAGGGCTTACAAATTGAAGGCTATCAAATGAAGATAGGGTGCTGTCGATTGTGGTTGAATCAGCATCATTAATGGCAAGGAATAGGCCGAGTTTGTGCTTGTAAAGACTATCCATGATCGCTAGGTTGTAGGCCATTTTCTCTTCCCACTGGGCATGTATACTATCAATTTCTACTTCATGCTTGTATTCTAAGTCGCTCAATTCAATCTTAAGGCGTTGAACAAGGGCGCTCTCAGTGAGCCCTAGATTAGTAGATATCTCGCGTGCTAATCGGAGGTCTTTTTTGAGCTTCGATAAGGCTTGGTTTTGTTCTTCAAGCTGGGTGTTTTGGGCATCAATAAATTGGGCTTGTTCAACAATGGTTAGGCTATCGCTAATTCGCTTTGACTCAAGGTAACTGATAAGAGAGGCCATCTCTTTTTTGTTCATTTTTTTCTGTCCAAGGACAGCAGAACTAATCATTATGCTAAGGAAAAGAAGAAGTAGGCGAGTCGGCATAGTTAAAAATATCGGATGAGGAAATTACTCAAATTCAGGTATATCCAAGGTGCTTTTCGTCGGCTCAAAGGATAAAGACACGGAGTTCACACAGTATCGCTGTCCTGTTTTGTTTCTAGGTCCGTCGTTAAAAATGTGCCCAAGATGTCCTCCGCATTGTCCACAAAGTATTTCCGTGCGTTTCATGCCATGGGAGTTGTCCGCTTTGGTCGTAACAGAACCTTCGGCAATCTGGTCATAAAAACTAGGCCACCCACTGCCAGAATCGTATTTAGTGTTCGAGTCAAATAGGGGATAGTTGCACGCTGCGCAATGGTATATGCCTTCATCCTTGTTGTAAAGATAGGCTCCTGTAAATGGCGCTTCTGTCGCCCCGCCACACATTACCTCTTGTTGGAAGGATGAAAGATGAGATTTTATAGAATCATTATCAATCATTCTCGTTGCCTCCTCAGATTCTGAGTTTGCATCCCCCTGAGCTAAGGTGCAAGACGTAGTGAGGGCAATGCTAAGGATGCATAACGCAAAGGAATATCTAATCATAGCAGTTAAACGATTAGATGCGCTGTTTTGTTATGGAAAATCAAGGTTAATTCTTCTCGAACGTTGGCCATAGGTTTGCTCCACGAACATCTTCTGATGAGTCATTTAGAAAGTCGAAGGCCACAAAGAAGAAAGATATGCCATAGCTAATCCAAAGATACCAGGCAATCATTGAGGAGCTTACGGGAAGACTTGCGCCTAGCGTGAACCAGCCATCCCAAGTGGCAAGAATAAAGAGGCCAAAAATCAATCGAAGTGTTTCCCAAACAATGCTTGATATCCTGCGATCCATAAGGCTTGTATAAGAGAAGATGCTGAGAAAAACAAAGAGTCCGTACAACAAGGTGGGTTGCAACATGGTTATCCCGAGATGGAGGCCAGCCTCATTGATGGCCACTAAATGATTAAAGAGAAACATCGCACTGACTACACTTAATACCATTTGAATTGCGGCCCAAACTTTGAGTCCTGTAGAGGACTTGGGATCATACTTTTTCTGATCTTCTGGGTTGTCGATTATAGCAACCGGATAGCGTTCAGCAACATCAGCAGGGCGCCAGCCCGTCGGCATAAACCACAAACGAATTTTATCCAGCAATCGCTTCGTATAAATCGTATCAAAAAGCAAAAGGGCGTTGTGCTGAAAATTAATCAGAAAGGGATTCCACGTGTGAGATGGGCGTTTTATGCCATACACCGGGGTTTCTTCTGCTAACTCGTCTTGGTAGGTGCCAAATAATTTGTCCCACACGATGAAAATTTGAGAATAATTTTTGTCGAGGTAAATGGGGTTGATGGCATGGTGTACTCTATGATGACTCGGGGTGACGATGATCTTTTCCAATATTCCCATCGTGCCAATATGCTGGGTATGATACCAAAACTGAGCGAAGAGGTGTATAGGCGCAATTAAGGCAAAAACCTCGGTGGGTATTCCAACAAAAGCCAAGGGGAGATAGAAAATGGCGATAAAGGAAAATATCTCACTCACAGACTGTCGCAGCGCACAGGCGAGATTAAACTCTTCACTGCTATGGTGCACAAGATGCCGGTTCCACAAGACGTTGATCTCATGTTCCCATCGGTGTACCCAGTATCCTGCAAAATCCTTGGCAACAAAGACGATAAGATACATCCACCAAGTGGCTTGTAAGGGCTGTGAAGGTCCTAAATGATTTAGGAGGAAGTCATAGCCTATTAGCACCACAACAATGCCTAAAATCGACTTAGTGATATTCGTTATGCCTGAACTTAAGCTTGCAATCGTATCCATCCATCGCATGGTTTGTTTCTTGACGGTATAACCATAGATAAACTCTATGCAGATTAGGATTGAAAAAAACGGTATGCCATAGTTTAAGGCATCTGCAAAACTTCCCATAAACGTTAAGATAAAGATTGTTCGCCATTACCTGTTGTCAAAAATGACGATGGATGGATTACAGTTAGTCTGCTTTCACTAGACTTAGGGAGTTGACACAGAAACGTAAGCCGGTTGGTGTTGGGCCATCGGGAAAAACATGTCCCAAGTGTGCTTCACATCGATGGCATTGAATCTCAACCCGTATCATGCCGTAAGAAACATCTTTGATGTAGCGTATGCTGTCTTGCTCAATAGGTTGGTCAAAGCTTGGCCACCCGCTGCCGGATTCAAATTTAGTTCCCGAATCAAACAGCGGCGTATTGCAACATGCACAATTATACACTCCAGGCTCAAATCGACTGCAGTGACTCCCTGAGCCGGCAGGCTCTGTACCCCCTTCCCGAGTGATCATGTACGTTTGGTCGTCCAGCACGGCTTTCCACTCCTCTTTTGATTTTGAAATGGGATTAGGGTGGGGTGGTTGGCCGCTTTCTACTTGATGAATAATGGCTTTCCAATATTGCATAAACACATTTTAGATATGTAAATATCAGCCGAATCTATTGCATTTTGTAGTCACTTTTAGCGTATTCCGCACGTAATGAATGAAGATATAAGTGGTCGAGTTGGTGGTATTTGTTGAAAAAACAACATCGGAGACAACCGATAAACGACTTATCCTACTTTAAAATATGATACATTTAAGTTAAAATTTGACAATGACTACATCACTTCGACAGGCTTTTTATGCCTTCTGCATGGTCTCTTTTGCACAGTTTTCATTTGCTCAGACAGATTTACTTCCTACCGCAATTACTTCTCCAACCAATGGGTGCCTACTTTCGGCTTCAGAGAATGTAGAGGTGCGTGTTGCTCGAGGAGATAATACTTCTGCTACGCCTATTGGATTTTCTGTAACCGTAACCACTACGGTAAATGGAACAACGTACCCTGCGGAGACTTCTTTTGTGAGTTTAGTGCCTTATCAAGCGGCCTTTATTTCTGGTAGTTCTGCGCCTATTGATTTCTCTGCACCTGGCATATATGATATCCAATGTGTGATTAGTTATGGTGGCACCGTAACAGCCAATGATACGATTGCCACTTCCGTGATTAGCTCTGTATTGCCGGGTTCTTTGTCTGCTGATCAGACGGTTTGCGAAGGGGACAACGGACAAATTACCTTATCTGGAAACTCTGGTGAAATCGTTCAATGGGAAGAGAGCGTTGATGGAGGAATCAATTGGTCAGCTTTAGGAAATACTACAAATTCGCTCAACTACACTAACATTGCTCAAACGACTTCGTACCGTGTGCTTTCCCAAGGGGAGTTTGATACCTTGATACTCGCTGGTGGCGATATTCTAGGATTCGAAGCTGGACAACAAAGTGGTTGGGCTGTAACTCTTGAAAATAGTGGTACTCGCCTTGCTGTAGGGGAGTTTGAAACGAATGGTGGAGAGGGTAGTGTCCGCGTCTTCGATTACAATGGAGCAACCTGGACCCAAGTAGGAGATACTTTACGTGGGTCAGCAGTTAATCGCCAGTTTGGTTTTAACGTTGCCTTGTCGGATGATGGAAATACGCTTGCCGTAGGAATACAGCGAAGCGATTCTATTGGTCCCGATGTAGGGGCAGCGGCAATTTATTCTTGGGATGGTAGTAATTGGTCTGAGATTAATATGGTGTTTGGTTCTCTTCAAGATTCATTGTTTGGCCGGTATATGGACCTGTCAGACAATGGACAATTCCTTGTGGTCGGTTCACCACATAATGAAGTAAATGGACCTAATGCAGGTGCTGTATATAGTTATAGCTTTAATGGATTAATATATGAATCACTCAACGATACATTATATGGAAATCCAGGAGATCATTTCGGTGGCTCGGTAGCGATTGATGCTGACGGAAGTCGCTTAGCAGTTGGATCTCCAAAATGGACTGATGGGGTGCAGGACTCAGTAGGTAAAGTTGATTTCTACGAGCGGTCAGTCGATGTTTGGAATGCAACAGGTGCATCGGTTACAAGTGGCCGTGGCTCTTCAGAATTTGGTTCTGATATTGCTTTAAATGCCCAAGGAGATCGGCTTGTTGTAGGTGCCTATCTTGATGACTTAGGTGGGGTCAATACAGGAGCTACCATGGTTTATGAAAGAATAGGTGCAGGAAACTGGGCGCAAATTGGTACTGATCTTCGAGGAGAAGATTTTGGGGATGGAGCAGGAATTGCAGTGGGAATAGATAACAGCGGGGACCGAATTGTCGTAGGCGCTCCGTTTAATCCAGGAGGTGGAAACTTCTCTGGCCATATGCGTATGTACGAACTATTGGGTATTAATTGGGTGCAAGTAACGCCTGATCTAGACGGTGATGCACCCAATGATTTCTTTGGATTTGGTGTAGCGATTTCAGGAAATGGAAATTTTGTGACGTCAGGTTCAGGTAGTAATGATAACGCTGGTCCTGATGCAGGGTTAACACGTGTCTATGAAGTAATCACTCTTCCTTCTGCTTGCGGATCTGCATACAGCGATACAACAACCATAACTGTGGATGCTACCGTGATTGCGGGTACGTTATCTGGCGATGCCACAGTATGTGGAAGCGGAAACACTGGAAACATCTCTTTGACAGGGACCCAAGGAACCATACAAGATTGGGAATTTAGTGCTGATGGCGGAACTTCTTGGACTTCGCTAGGAAATGCGACGTCGTCTTATGTATACAATAA
>JBMHCE010000015.1:0-12295 GCA_049890075.1 Chitinophagales bacterium | reverse complement strand
GTGGTGAATAAAATAGACCTTGTAAAAGATGAGGCCTTGTTGTTTGAGCAAGTGAAGATTTGGAAGGAAAGAATTCCGACCTGTGAGGTCTTTCCTGTATCCGCGCTCAATCAGCATAACACGACAGAATTAAGGGAGTATATTCTAACAAAGATCCCTAACCATCCTCCCTACTTCAATAAAGAACATCTTTCAGATCAAAACGAACGATTCTTTGCCTCTGAAATCATTCGAGAGCAGATACTTGAGCTCTTTCATGAAGAAATACCTTATGCCTGTCAGGTTGAGATCATTGCCTTTAAAGAGGAAAAGAAGCTTCTGCGTATAAGTGCTGAAATCTTTGTCGAGCGGGATTCCCAAAAGAGAATAATAATTGGTAAACAGGGATCTAGCCTAAAAAAGCTTGGTATTGCCTCTCGAAAGAAGCTTGAATCTTTCTTTGGCAAGCAAGTTTATGTAGAAACGCATATTAAAGTGCGTGCCAATTGGCGGAATAGCGAACATTGGCTTAGACAGTTTGGTTATCGAAAATCGTAAATTGCACTCTATATGCATACTGTAGCTATCGTAGGTCGTCCCAATGTGGGCAAGTCGACCCTGTTTAACCGCCTCATAGGTGAACGTAAATCCATTGTCGATGATGTCAGTGGAGTTACAAGAGATCGCATCTACGGCGAATTCGAATGGGGAGGTAGAAAGTTTAACCTGATTGATACGGGTGGTTTTGTATCGCACTCTAATGAGATGTTTGAAAAGCGCATTCGTGAGCAGGTTAAGATTGCTATGCAAGAGGCTCATGCTCTGCTCTTCGTTGTGGATGTTACAACGGGAATTACAGACTTGGATGACCAGCTTGCACGCCTATTACATCAAAGCGATAAAGCGGTCCACGTCGTGGTTAACAAAGTCGATAATAGCCAACGACTCTATGATTCGAGTGAATTCTACGGTATGGGCTTTGAAACGATTTATCCAATATCAGCCATTAATGGTTCAGGATCAGGTGAATTACTGGAAGCAGTAATTGAAAGTATTCCAGATGATGATATGGATGAAAATTTGGAAGAAGGACTTCCTCGTATTGCAGTAATCGGTCAGCCTAACGTCGGAAAATCATCGTTAGTCAACTTATTCATCGGAGAAGAACGCCAAATAGTAACAGAAATCGCAGGAACAACGCGTGACTCAACGCACACGCGCTTTAATAAGTTTGGTCGGGATATTATACTGATCGATACGGCTGGAATCCGCAAGAAATCCAAGGTGCATGAAGACTTGGAGTTCTATTCAGTAATTCGAGCCGTAAAAGCCATGGACGAGGCTGATGTATGTGTCTTGATGCTAGATGCTACCAAAGGGATTACAACGCAAGATGTAAGCATATTTAGTGTGGCTGCACGAAAGAAAAAGGGAATTCTCATCGTTGTAAACAAGTGGGACTTGATCGAAAAAGAAACCAATACAGCGCGTGATTATGAAAAAGAACTTATCGAGCGAATTGCACCGTTCCGTGATGTGCCTATTGTCTTTGCATCCGTGCATGATAAACAGCGCACCTTGAAAATTCTTGATGCCGCTATCCATGTCTTTGAGAATGTCAAACGACGTATTACAACATCTAAACTCAACGATGTGATGCAGGAGATTCTCAAACGCTTCCCACCACCCGTAGTGAAAGGAAAAAACCCTGCTATTAAGTATGTTACCCAATTGCCTACGCCATTTCCTGCCTTCGCATTTTTTGGTAAACACCCGAGATATATCAAGCAAAACTATCGCAACTATTTAGAGAATAAAATGCGAGAAAATTTTGATTTTAAAGGAGCTCCTATTCAAATCTACTTCAGAGAAAAAGGATAAGTTATGAAGTGTTCTGTTTTCCCTAGATTCTATGGATCCCTTTTTGTAGTGCTTTTGTTTCCTTCGCTGGTAGCCGCACAATGTGAGACATTATCAATTCCCTACTCGGCGTCCGTTTCATTGGATGGTCAGTTTGCTTATCAAGGGCCGCAAGTCTATGGCTTGGGTTGGGAAGAGAATGGCGCTATGGCTTACTTGGTGCACGGCGTGCATCAAACCACTCAGACGCAATATTCTCTTATTCTTGTTCAAGATATGGTTACGGACAATAAAGTCGAGATGCTATACCTTGATAAAGATGTGGATACATCCTATGTCCATGATCCTTGTGCCGTGATGGATCGAACGGATGTCGCAGAAAAGCTAAACAAACACAACATACAGTCAGATATGCTGGGTGTTTTTCATGCTACGAATATCTACACTCCATTTCAGTTTAAGCTTGATACAGAAGCTACTCAATTCGCCTGTTCGGACGAGGTCAAAGTCCCTGCATTGAAGTATGCCTTAAATTTTTATCGCGGTGAGGAGTTTGTTAAAACCATAGGAAGCGATGTTGGGGGCGAAAGTCACTTAAAGATTCTTGGCTACATTTCCTCTCCCCTAGAAGATAGACTTGCCGTTATAGTTGAGACACACATGACGGCCTGTGGCAAGGATAAAATCTTTGCAGATATTGCCATCTACGGCTGTAAGGTAAACTAAAGCGTTTCTAACGCAATAGCCAGTAAACCAATAGACCTCCGAATATCAGACCCTTGAGAAAAGAAAGGTAAGCAATTCCTAGGTCGGAGATCTTCCACTTTTCTTTCATCCATGCGATTCGACGTCGTTGAAATTTTAGCATTTAGCGCAGTTTTATGTAAGGAATGGTTTTAAGGAGTTGATTCCCTGAATATACTTGAATAAAGTAGCTACCAACAGGAGCATGCAAGGCAAAATGATCGTCATCCAACGCAAGTACGTCAAAGACTTGTCCTAAAGCATTCATCGCTACGATTTCATGCAGTTTGGGCAGATTAACCAACCTAAATGATGTGGCATCTTGCGCATGAGAAATTAGTTTGATGCTTTCATGGTTGACTAGATTCTCCGCAGATAGCGAATAGATACAATCTTCTAGAAAAGTTTTGGCATACTCCAATTGGGATTCATTGGCTGCATGAGAAGCATTTCCTCTTATATGATATACTTCCTGTTGGGGATAAGCATATTCAAAGATCAGGGGCATTCCCATAGGACTTCCCATCATTCCACTGACCAAAGAACCACTATAGCCTTTGTACTGAGCGATTAGATAGGCCGCCTCCTCTGCCGGAAGAAAGTCTACACCTACTGGAGAACTTCCTCCATTGTATGGAATCAAGGGGTCATTATCATTACTAATGCTGAGGTAGGCTCTAGTCGTACTTGGAATTGCCGTCGTATTATATCCGCAGTTTGGTAAACTGCTATCGGTAAGGCCTGAGGGCATGTAAAATGCCGCATCATGATATTGATAGGTATTAAGATGAGATACAATGGCGACGATTCGATCGACGGCTGGGTTATTGTTTTCAATAAACAGCCTATTGGCTAAGGCTCCACCATTCGAAGATCCCAGTATGCGGATTTTATTCGGATTGACATTGGTAAATGACTGTAAGGTGTCAATCAGTGACTCAACGAGATCGGTATCAGGGGCATCACTACCCTCTTGACAAATATTCCAGCTGTTTTGATAGCCTGTTGGAGCCACTAGGATATGGCAAGACAGTACATTACTGAATTGATTGGCCATTTGATCGCCATTTCCTCCATTTCCGTGCAGTAGAATGCAGACGGGAAAGCCTCCTTCAGCTGTTATTCCTCCATTGTCTGGTACATTAATGGCAACAGGAAAGTTATAACCATTTGGTTCCTGAGACCAAGTATAGGTTTGATCGAGATTGGATGAGTTAGACAAATTTTGCCCATAAAGCGTATGGCAAAGTATACAAAGGAAAAGAAGTCCTTTACGCATCATACTAGCTTACTGAAGCGTGTAGGTAAACTCTTGATACGCGTCACCCCGCTGAATGGTAATAAGGTACACACCTGGGCTACCTTGTAATTCAAAGCGACCACTTCCTAAGGCTTTGCAACCTACTCTACTTCCCTTGCTATCAAATGCAGTGATTTGATCCCCTTCCTTCCATCCTTGAAAGCTTAGTATGCCTTGACCTGGATTGGGATATAGCGCTAAGCCCAAGTTTTCAGCATAGGCAAGCGATGACACGGTATCTACTGGTGCATCGGGATCAATCACCTCGCCGTCATACACCAAACTATTATCATTACTTACACTTTGAACATCTTTCAGCACCCAAAGAGCAGGATCTATTTCAACATTGATAACATCCTCATTGATCAGCCATCCAAAGGTCTGGTCTCCCGCGTCAATACTATGTCTAAGAGTTCGAGATGAGCCTCCAGCAAAGGTTAGCTCCACTTCTAAGGGCGTATGAAAGAAAGCTGGGCCGTTGGCTGTTGACGGCGTTTGCTGAAAGTTTATGGCAAAGACAGAGTCTTGCTGAGACCAGGTGATGTCAAAGAGTGGAAAGCCTTCTCCACGAAACCAGTCATTAAAGAAATCATCAAATACAATTCCGCTTTCCCGTTCAAGAAGATCTTCAAGCTCTTGAGTTATCGCTACATCAAAGGCCTTTTCAGTTTGATAGGTTTGAAGGATGTCAAAGAATAACTCATCATCATTAACCCAATGGCGAATCATGTGCACTAAAGCACAACCCTTATTGTAGGTCAATCGAGAACTAAAGATTCGGTTTGGACTGGTTACATCATCAACGTAGACGCTTCCTCCGTTCTGGCTTTTCACGCTGTTATGGGTTTGCTGCATCATGTTTAATCCTGTTCCTGGGCTCATATGCTCTTGAAAGAGGTATTCCGAATAGGTGGCAAATCCTTCGTTAAGCCAGATATCTTCCCACGTTCCGCAGGTCACATTATCCCCAAACCATTGATGGCCTAGCTCGTGAGCGGTTAAGTCTCTCACAAAGTAACCTTGTGTTGTCATGGTTTGATGCTCCATTCCTCCGGAAAGCGGGGCCATACAGTGTCCATACTTTTCAGCGGCAAAAGGATAAGGCCCATACACCGTAGAGAAGTATTCCAGCATTTCAACCGTCTCATCAATATCATCTTGGAATGTATTCAATAGGTTGGGTACATCATACACAAAGTTTTGAATAAAGACAGGAGGTAAGCCCACTGGATTGGCCGTGATGTTATACTCCTGATAGGGCGCAAC
Source organism: Chitinophagales bacterium (assembly GCA_049890075.1). Classification (GTDB taxonomy): domain Bacteria; phylum Bacteroidota; class Bacteroidia; order Chitinophagales; family UBA8649; genus UBA8649. The sequence continues at coordinate 7,146 of JBMHCE010000015.1, read as the reverse complement.
GGCCATAGAAACGAGGTAGTACACCATTGGATAGCGTGTAGACCACTCGTAGCGCTTCTTACCATTACCGAGGTCACTAATCTGAGTCAGCACACCATTGGACCCCGCTTTGTTGGGCTCTTCGACGGTTAACCAGATATCCATGCTATCGATTTTGTCATAGAGGTCTTGCTTGCATGGCCACCAATAGTGTGCAGCATAGGGCTCACTTAAAGTCCACATAGCATTTACACCCCATGAGGGCGACTGATCTTGAAAAATCCCTCCAAAGAAGCTACCGGAATTTGGTGGCAGACCCTCATAATCAATAACGACTTCAAATACCTCATTTTCAAGAATGGGAAAAGTAAGACCTACGGTAATCGTATCCCCTGAATGTGTATAGTTCATAGGATTACCGTTAATGGTTAAGGCGGATACTGTTAAGTTATTGGACAACTCGACTTGATAGGTTGTGAGTAAAGGAACAACGCAGGTCGCTCTGGTTGTCACCTTGCCGTTACGCAAATACGTAGATGTATTACTGACTTCCAATTCAAGCTTGTGATAATTAATGTCGTAATCATCCATGGCCGAAGGCATCTTCTCCTGAGCGAAGAGTATGGCATGTTGCTCGATTTTGTGCTTTGCGCAAGCGTGTTGTGCTGAAAGTTGAGTTCCAGAAGTAAAAACAAGACTTACAAGCGTTGCCAATAAGGCTCGCTGAATATTATGTGTAATCATTTTTTGAATATACGAGTAAGGAAGCGGAAAGTCTCTGTCATAATTGACGTGGTATTCGTCTAATACTCCTTTTCTAACTCTTCTTTGATGGTCTCGATGATCCCGGACTGATGGCTTATGACGGCTACATGACTTCCTCCTTGCACCGTGTAATCAACTTTGGATAGCCTTGAATACCAGAAAAGCAAATCCCGAGTACCATGTACTCTAAAGACCTTGGCGTTAGGTTGAGCACTCCCCTTCCAAGACACGACAGCACGGACTCCAAAACCAACAAAGGCAGCCTGAGCATCTTGGGCCATAGCATACATTCTTGAGGCTAGTCCTTTGGGTTTACGGCGCACTTTCATACGAACAAAGGCACGAAAGCAGGCTAAGGTGATATGTCCACGCACGAATCGATAGAGTTGAGTCGCATGAAAAAGTTTGATTGGCCATGGCTTTTCGCCAGCATGGGCCAAGGTTGATATAAGAATGACGCGCTCGGCAGGATATAGACGATTCATCTCCATGCTAATCATACCTCCCATAGATGTCCCAATAAGTACAAAGGGTTTTGAGGGGTCAATTTGATTAGCCATTCGGCCTGCGTATTCAACTAAGGACTCCCCCTTCTTGTGAGGGATAAACTCAATCACCTTTGCATTGGGAATGGCTTTGCAATAAGCCTCGTACATCCGTCGGTCAGCTCCGAGACCGGGCAAGCAATAGATCGTGCAGTCTTTGAGTTTTGGCATATTGAGGGATGATGCAGTCTTGCAACGATTAGGTCGTACGCTGAGTAATCATATCAGCTATATGAATCAAGTCTTGTGTAGAGTTCTTCGCTGAAATATAGTTTAACTCGTCAAGGGCTTGGCGGTGATAATCAAGCATAAGGGTTTTGAGGTATTCTTTGGCCCCGCAATCGGTCATAATCTGCTGAACACGGGCAATACGCTCTTCTTCAGTGACCTGGTTTGTACCGAGTAGATAGGCTCTATCTTCTTCAGATACGGCGCTTTCCAAGGATTTAATGAGTAAAATGGTCTTTTTGGTATTAAGAATATCGCCTCCAATGCGCTTTCCAAAGGACTCATCTCCAAAACTATCTAGGTAATCGTCCTGTAACTGAAAGGCTATTCCTATGAGTTCACCGAATCGGTAAATTCTTTGGATATCCTCCGGACTAGCTTGAGCGACGATGGCTCCTACCTTAAGCGCAGCTCCCAATAAGACCGCGGTCTTCCATGTAATCATTTGAAGGTATTCGCTCTCTAATACAAGATCACGCTCTTCAAAGTCCATGTCCATTTGTTGTCCTTGACAGATTTCAATGCTTGTATCTACCATACAATTGATAATGGCAGCTTGATGGCTTGGATCGAGGTTGCCTCTACTCCACTGTAAGGCCATCATAGACATTGTATCCCCTACTAAGATTCCGCTGTCAATACCATATTTGGTATACACTGCAGGTTTTCCTCGACGTAACTCCGCATGATCCATGATATCGTCATGCACTAAGGTGAAATTGTGCAGTAGCTCAATGCCGTAAGCCGGTTTGTAGAGATCTTTTAATGTTGCGCCAAACAATTCACCACCATACAGGGTAAGCAATCCCCTAACCCGCTTTCCTCCTGTCGACATAGCATATTGTATCGGCTCATAAAGCGAAGAGGGGCCTTCTTTTTCTAGAGATGCAGTATAGGCATCAAACTGGGCTAACATGGCGTCTAAGTGTCTCATAGGGATTTATTCTGTAGCATCGTCAGCATTACGATCAATGTAGGCAAAGTCAATCTTTCGTTCAGTTAGGGAAACACGGGCTACTCGCACTCTAACATGATCTCCCATGCGAAACTTAATTCTTGACCGCATACCTGCTAAAACTAAATATTCTTCGTCAAACATAAAGTGCTCATCAAAATGATCAAGATCAACAAAGCCCTCGCATTGATTATTCTTTAGCTCGACAAAAAAGCCTTTGCTGAGCATCCCGCTAATCATACCCTCAAACTCCTCTCCCAATCGATCATGTAAGTATTCACACTGCTTGAATTTTGTGGCTTCTCGCTCGGCCTCAATGGCTTTGCGCTCCATTAGGCTGCTCTGTTTGCAAAGCTCTTTTAGCTCTTCGCGCTCGAGACTCGGTGAAGTTTCTTGAATGCATTCCCATATGATGCGATGGGCAAGGACATCGGGATACCGTCGAATAGGTGATGTAAAATGAGAGTAATGCCCAAATCCTAATCCATAGTGACCTATATTTTCAGGGCTATATTCTGCCTTAGACATGGAGCGCACAGCGAGTTGCTGAAGGATTTTTTGTTCAGGTTTACCTTGAATCTTAGCCATAAAGCGATTTAACACCTCTTTGGCTTGGACACCGTCTTCGAACTTTAAGCGATGACCAAAACGTGCAGCCACGGACGATAGCTTCGCTAGTTTTTCCAGAGAGGGCTCATCATGGATACGGTAGACCATATCACGAGGCTTTTTCCCTTCCTCTAGTCGGCTTACATATTTTGATACGGTCGTATTGGCAAGCAGCATGTACTCTTCAATCAGCATATGGGCTGCTTTACGCTCCTTTACATAGACGTCAATAGGATGACCTTTCTCATCGAGCTTAAAGCGTACTTCACGTAAATCAAAATCAATTGACCCTCCATTAAATCGTTCCTTTCTGTATTGTTCGGCTAACTGATTCAGGCGTTGAATGACGACGATAAAGTCCTCATTTCCTCTTCCTTCGATACATTCTTGGGCTTCTGAATAGGTAAAGCGGCAATCGGAGTTAATCACGCTACGAGCAATTTCGATATGCTCAATTTTTCCTTTGGGATTAATATCAAAGTATACACTAAATGCTAAGCGATCTACCTTAGGTTTAAGCGAGCAGAGGTCATTGGACAAGCGTTCGGGCAGCATAGGACACACTCTATCGGGAAGATAGACTGAGGTGGCGCGAAAGGCAGCTTCATCATCTAAGGCAGTACCTGGCCTTACGAAATGACTTACATCGGCTATATGCACTCCTATCCGCTCTTCTCCTCCTTCCAGGCGCTCATAACTCAAGGCATCATCAAAGTCCTTCGCATCATCAGGATCAATGGTAAAGGTCAAGATGGAGCGAATGTCTTTTCGACTTGCTATTTCATCAGGATGAATATTATCTGGAATCTTAGCCACCTCGGCGTCCACATCACTTCCAAATTCTAAGTTGAATCCCTGATTGATAAGTATATTTTGCATCTCAAGGTCGCTTGCCTCAAGATCGGTCATAATCTTTTTGATTATACCTGAAGGGCCACGATCACCATCTCCCCATTGCGTGACCTCAACCAGCACCGTATCGCCTTGTTTGGCCTTATTCAATGATTTTTTGGGCACATAAATGTCAAAGTCTACCTTGTTATCGAAGGGTAAGATAAAAGCAAAGCCTTGGTCGGGACTTGCTTCTACCTGGCCTATAAAGCTGCTTCGACTTCGCTTTACTACTTCTTTGACCATTCCCTCAGGACGACGTCCAAACTTGGTGATTTGCACGCGTACTTTGTCCTTGTTCAGTGCATTGTTTTTAGCGCGTGACGGAATAAAAATATCTGAATCGAGGTTGTCTACAATGACATAGCCATTACCTGAGGCAGTGACTTCAATAATTCCTTCGATGAGCTCACCTGAGGCAACTCGCTCTCTTCTGGATTGTTTGATGTAGATCTTGCCGTAGTCGTTAATCTCGATTTTGCCCTTTCGTTCAAGGTTTTCCAGAGCATGCATCACCTTTTCATGGTGGAATCGCTTAATACAATGAGCAACGAGTTGCTTAATCTTTACGCCTGGATGTTTGGTAATATAGGCCTTAACCGTCGATTCGACGCCCTTTGGAGCGTGTTTGTCTGCCTTACCTTGTCGTTGCGCACGACCTGGTTTGCCTTTCCTTTTACGGCCTTTCATAATGTGAAAATACCTAAGCTGAGCACCCTAATACAAAGTAGTTATTCACGTAGGCCATTATCCTACCTTGAGGCGTCGCTCAATATCAGCGATCTCTCCCTTGGGAATCGCTTGGATTAGCTTTTGAGTGTAGGCCTTCTGTGGGTTATTGTAGATAACATCGGAGCTATCATACTCTTCAATTTGTCCAGCATTCATCACAACCATTCTATCGCTAATGAACTTCACTACCGACAAATCGTGAGAGATAAAGATGTAGGTCAGATTAAATTCTTCTCGTAGATCTAACAATAGATTGAGTACCTGGGCTTGGACGGAAACGTCAAGGGCAGAAACTGACTCATCACAAACAATAAATTCTGGCTTAACGGCTAAGGCACGGGCTATACAAATACGTTGACGTTGCCCTCCAGAGAATTCGTGAGGATACCGACCGAAGTGTTCTGGAAGCATTCCTACTTTGAGTAAGAGCTCTTCAACACGCTCTTTGCGTTCTGCTTCATTACTGTAAATCTCATGAACCGTCATGGGTTCGCGAATGGCATTACCAATGGTCATCCGAGGGTTAAGCGAGGAATATGGATCTTGGAAAATCAATTGCATTTCCTTACGCATCTTGCGTAACTCATCGGCTCGCATATCCCGAATGTCTCGTCCTTTATAGATCACTTCGCCATCCATAGGCTCTACTAGACGCAGTAACGATCGACCTAACGTCGTTTTACCACAGCCTGACTCTCCTACTAGACCGAGTGTTTCTCCTGGATAAACGTCAAAGCTTACATCGTTAACCGCTTTAGTATAGGCTTTTGCTTGACCTAAGAAGTTACGTTGCGTGACAAAGAAGGTCTTCAGGTTCTTTACTGATAAAATGGGTTCTTCCTTGGCAAGCTCTGTCATACGTGCTTCAAATTCCTTAGGAGAGATACGCACCTTCTTTAGTGCTTCACCCACTGACATTGGCTTTTCAATGATACTTCCGTCTTCTGCAACATCCATAAAGTCTTTTACCGTCGGTAGTCGCTTAAGGCGATCTCCTAATGGAGGTCGACAAGCTAATAGACTTCTTGTGTAAGGGTGTTTAGGATTTTTGAATATATCCAGGACATGGCCTTCCTCTACGATGTTACCTTGGTACATTACAATGACTCGATCAGCAATCTCACCAATAACACCTAAGTCGTGAGTAATAAAAATGATGGAAGATTCCAATTGATTACTCAAGTCGTCCATTAACTCAAGAATGGTCTTTTGGACAGTAACATCTAATGCAGTTGTCGGCTCATCAGCAATTAACAAATCAGGATCGCAACACATAGCCATGGCAATCATTACCCGTTGTTTTTGACCACCGGATATTTGGTGGGGATAAGCCTTAAAGATTCGTTCTGGTGTAGGAAGCTGAACCTTCTCAAACATTTCTATGGTTTTGGCTTTGGCCTCGCTCTTAGATAACTTCTTATGAAGCATTAAGGCTTCCGCAACTTGATGACCGCAAGTAAACACAGGATTTAATGAGGTCATAGGCTCCTGGAAAATCATCGAAATGGCATCACCTCGAAGCTTGCGCATGACTTTGTCGTCTGCTTGCACTAAGTCAATGGCCTCTCCATCCTTTGGATAATAAGTAATCGATCCAGAGACAATCTTGCCGGGAGGGCTTGGAATCAACTTCATTATGGAAAGCGACGTCACGGACTTTCCAGAACCTGACTCTCCAACAATACCTACCGTCTCTCCACGATATATGGTAAAGCTTACTGATTTAACGGCTCGAACAATGCCTTCTTCAGTAGAAAACTCGGTAACCAAGTCTTTTACTTCGAGAAGTTTAACGCGTTCCTTAGGATTCTGTGTCTTTGCTTCAGCCATCGCAGATATAGTTTGAGTCTAAAATAGTGGAAATAAGTATTTCCTAGGGTGTTATCCCAAGAAATGCGGAATGGCTTGGTGAAAATGGGAGTTTGGGATGAGTGAGATAGGTTTTACTACGGTCAAAGCCCACGTTCCACCCCCGCCCTACGGGCAAAATAATGTCCTCAAAAAGTGTGCCGCTGACTCAATGAGTATTGACCTCACCTGAGCCAGCGACCACGTATTTTATACTAGCGCTTCCTTACAATCCTAAACATGGCGTAACGCCCCTGGTCGTCTTCAAGGCGTAAGGTGTAGGTTCCTGCAGCAACATCCATGGTAGGATCAATGCGATCCACTCCATTATATTGCTGGCTGTAAATCGTCTGACCAATCATGTCATACATCACTAGGCGAATCGATCCGTAAAACTGTCCAAGCTCTAAGTGAAGCTCATCAGCGAATGGATTTGGATAGAGGTAAACCTCAGAAGGCAAGGTGCTTTCTAAGATTCCAACTCCTGACCCTTGTTGGCTTACACAAGCACTGGTATCCGTACAACCATTGGCTGTTATTATTACAGCGTACAACCCTGTTTCAACAGGTGAATACGACTGGTTGGTTTCTCCA
>JBMHCE010000014.1:0-43142 GCA_049890075.1 Chitinophagales bacterium | reverse complement strand
GGTTGGCTTTTTTGTACATGGACACTTCCTGTTCGTTGCAGCAAATCAGCAGAGGTTGGTGCGGCCTCAAATCCAATGCGAGCAAGGCTCAGTTGTCCCGTAAATTGTAGGGGACGCACGAGAGTATCTTCCAATCGGTTGACGGCGATAACTACATCATCAAATCGATAGATCGTTGGATGTAGGCGAATCTCATAGATATTGTTTTTACGGTAGTCAAGGCGAACACTTCGATGCTCATAACCTTCAGCAGCAATAAAAACTGTTGTTGGTTTTTGGCTTGATTGAATTGGATTAAGATGTACAATGCCATAGTTATCTGTAAAGACCGTGCTGTCTCCGTATTCGATGTACGCATCGATAACAGGATCGCAGTTGACGTCATCCACGAGGTAGAGCTGAATCACTTGAGCATTACAAGCAAACAACATTGCATTGAATACAATGCATGCTACGATTCGGATAAAGGAGTAGTGAGCTTGCACGCTGTGACTAGGTGTTGTATAGATAACTTCCCACTCGAACCATAGTGCTTCCATGGTCGAGGGCAATCTGATAATCATTACTCATGCCCATGGAGACCGTCTCAAAAGGATGACCCATACCTGTTAACACGGGCTTAAGGGATTCAAACGTATCACGTAACCCTTTGAATTCTTGAGATATTTGTTGCTGGTCCTTGGTGAAGGATGCCATACCCATTACGCCACTGATTTGCACATTTTTTAACTCCATGGATTGAATTGAAGTAATGATCTCTTCCCATGCATCAACCTTCATACCATATTTGCTTTCTTCTTTGGCTATGTGAAATTGTAAAAGCACATTTTGCGGATGGATTGCTTTACTATCAATATGGGATAACAGTTTAAGGCTATCTACGGAATGAATAAGATGACATTGGTGAACGAGTTTAGATACTTTTTTACGTTGGAGATGACCAATGAAGTGCCAAGTATTTTGGACATCAGAGGTCAACTTCTCCCGTCGTTCAAGAAGCGCATCTACACGATTTTCCCCGAAAGTGGTGTGTCCTAGGGACTGGAACTCACGAAAAACTTCGATGGGTCGCGTCTTGGTAACCGCAATGCATGTCGCCTGATAGGCATTACACTGATTAATTACTTCTCGAAAGTTTTTTTCACTTACTAGCATCTCCTTACCTTGTTACCGTGTTTGGTGTTGCAAAGGTACATCGTAGGAGAGATTGGCTTTCTAGTGTCTCCATAATTTCCTTAATATTTTTTGGGCTACTTGGAGTCGGTGGATTGAGTTCATGCAAGGATGTGCCTACAGTGGACGAAGAGCACTTTGAAAAGATCCTTTTGGATATTCAGCTCGCAGAGGCCATGGTACAATCTTATCCTGTCGATAGCCATGATATATATCGGGCTATGTTTGTGGAAGAAATCCTAGATCAACATAAGCTGACTCGGGAGCAGTATCGCGCTGCTTATGAACACTATTCAGAAGATCATGAGGCTTTCCAGCGTATGCAGGAACGGTTGAAAAAGAAGATCTATGATGCTGAAAAAATTGAAGATTTAAACTTAGTTTACTGACGTACAGAACAAACAAAAAGTATATGAGTAAAAAGGTATATGCCAATGCGCAAGAGGCCTTGGTAGGAATAGAGGATAACATGACGCTGATGCTTGGTGGTTTTGGTCTTTGTGGTATCCCTGAAAATTGTATTCGAGAGCTTGTTCGACTAAAGGTTAAAGGGTTGACGTGTATTTCTAATAATGCCGGAGTTGATGACTTTGGTATTGGGCTTATGCTTCAACAACGACAGGTGGTTAAAATGATTTCGAGCTATGTCGGAGAGAACGCTGAATTTGAACGACAAATGCTTTCGGGTGAATTGGAAGTTGAGCTTCTTCCCCAAGGGACACTTGCTGAAAAGTGCCGGGCTGGTGGCGCAGGAATTCCATCCTTTTTTACAGCAACAGGATTCGGTACTGAAGTCGCTGAGGGGAAGGAAACGCGTGAAATTGATGGTAGGATGTATGTCTTAGAACCTAGCTTGACGGCTGATTTTGCTTACGTCAAGGCTTGGAAAGGAGATAAGTACGGTAATTTGATTTATAAAGGAACGGCACGAAACTTTAATCCGGTTATGGCTATGGCAGGGAAGATTACCATTGCCGAAGTCGAAGAGCTGGTGGAGCCAGGTGAACTCGATCCCAACTTTATTCATACTCCTGGCATTTTTGTCCAGCGCATTTTTGAAGGGGTGGATTATGAAAAACGTATTGAACAACGCACGGTAACCCAATAGATATGGCTTTAAGTAAACAACAAATAGCACAACGCATAGCAAGAGAACTTAAGGACGGTTGGTATGTGAATCTTGGCATTGGTATTCCAACCTTGGTGGCCAACTACATCCCTGATGGAGTCAATGTTACCTTACAATCGGAGAATGGACTTTTGGGTATGGGGCCTTTCCCTACAGAAGATAAGGTTGATGCTGACTTGATTAATGCGGGTAAGCAAACAGTTACCATGCTACCTGGGTCTGTTTTGTTTAACTCCTCCGATAGCTTTGCAATGATCCGTGGCGGACATATGGATTTAACCGTCCTAGGGGCTATGGAGATCGATCAGAATGGAGATATTGCCAATTGGAAAATCCCTGGCAAAATGGTTAAAGGAATGGGTGGTGCTATGGATCTTGTAGCGGGTACTGAAAACATCATCGTTGCCATGACGCATGCCAACAAGCATGGCAAATCCAAGTTGCTCAAGCAATGCAGTCTTCCCTTAACGGGGCAATCATGCATTAAGCGTGTGGTAACAGACTTAGCCTATCTTACGATTGAACATGGAGCCTTTGTGCTTAGGGAGTTAGCTCCTGGTGTAAGCGTCGAGGAGGTTAAATCATTGACAGATGGAGATCTTGTAGTCGCTGACGATGTTTGCGAAATGACATTCTAAGATGGATAAGTACTGTCTTTATCAAGGCAACATACTATCCCTCGATCAATTGCCCTTTGCACCCTTTGAGCGTCTACTATATGGCGATGGATTCTTTGAAACCATGCGCTACGAGCAAGGGCGAATCCCTTTGTGGACTTATCATCTGCAACGCATACAATTATCGTGTGAGGCACTTGGCTTTGAAGTTCCAGTTGAATTTTCTTCGCTCAATGACGGAATATCAAATCAACTAGTAAATTGGTTGGGAAAGGCATCTTCGCATCGACTCCGGCTTGTCGTGGTTCGCCGAAGAGGAGGCCTGTATAAAGCGCGTTATGAAGAGGCTACCTTCTACATTGAATCCGAACCATTAGAACATACTTGGAATCAGGTCAGGCCCATAGATATTGTCAAGTTGCTTCCTAACCACGCATATAACGCATCTATGCCCGGTAAGGGGCCTAGGAAAGGGGATTATGTGACGCCAAGTAAACAACGTGGTGCCAATGAAGAAGTCCTTTTCTATAATCGTAGAGATTGTATAACCGAAGGAAGCTTCACTAATCTTCTGTATTATCGCAATGGATCATGGCAAACGCCTAGTGCAGCATTTTCTATGGTAGAAGGGGTTTTTCGGTCCTTTCTATTGGATAACCACCTTGTGCAGGAAGGAGTAGTATCGCGGTTTTTGTTAAAGGATGTGGAGGCAGTGATGCTGTGTAATGCTATACAAGGAGTTATTCCTGTTCGAGGTGTTCTAGGAAAAGAAGTGCAGCATTCGAAGGAAATTATCGAAGAATTTATCCAACAATTGAACTCTACTCTTCCTTAGCGGTTAAGTAGATATGCCACATTCTACCTCGCCTATTATCGCAGTCTGGTTGAGACGAGACCTACGTTTGTTTGACAATCATGCTTTATATAAAGCCCTATTGCGCGCAGAGCAAGAGCACGCTAAGGTCCTACCGGTTTTTGTATTTGACCGAGATATATTGGATAAGCTCGAAGACAAGGATGATCGACGAGTCAACTTTCTGCACGACCACTTGACTACCCTTAAAACAGGACTTCAAATTGAACAAAAAGACATCTGTGTGCGGTATGGCAATACGATGGACGTTTGGTCATCCATTCTAAATGACTATTCAATATCAGCGATCTACAGCAATCACGATGATGAGCCGTATGCGAAGATTCGAGACCAGAAGATACGTGACATGGCAGAGCATCAAGGGATCGATTGGCTAGATTTTAAGGATCACTTGATTTTTGAACGCGATGAGGTTACTAAGGATGATGGAAAACCCTACACTGTGTTTACGCCGTACAGTAAAAAATGGCGTAAGCGTCTAGAGGAAGAAGGGATTCCGTCCTATCCCTCGGAAAATTACCTTCAATACCTGTTGAGTTTTACGGAAGCGATGCCTTCGTTGGAATCCATGGGCTTTCAATGTAATGAGCTCACCTTTCCTGAAAAAACTGCAGAGCGACAAGTACTTAAAGAATACTATGAGCGCCGAAATTTTCCTTCGGTAAAGGGCACTACACGCCTGGGTATACACCTTCGATTTGGTACGATCTCCATACGTCAACTTTTAAAACAGAGCGAAGACACAACGTCCTTTACATTTACTAGTGAGCTTATATGGAGGGATTTCTATGCCCAAATTCTCAGTCATTTCCCCCATGTTGCCGATAGAGCCTTTCGTCCGGCCTATGACGAGATTGCGTGGCGTAACAACGAGGAAGACTTTGAAAAGTGGTGTAAAGGAGAAACTGGCTACTCTCTAGTCGACGCAGGAATGAAGGAGTTATTGGCCACAGGATTTATGCATAATCGGGTGCGCATGCTTGTAGCTAGCTTTTTGACCAAGCACTTGTTAATTGACTGGCGTTGGGGTGAAGCATGGTTTGCACGCCACTTATTGGATTTTGACTTAGCGAGTAATAATGGAGGATGGCAGTGGGCTAGTGGCAGTGGTACGGATGCCGCGCCTTACTTCAGAATCTTTAATCCAATCACTCAAGCCGACAAGTTCGATAAAGACGGGAAGTATCGAGATCAGTTTAATCCGGGATGGCGTGAGGGAAGCACTCCAATGATGGTAGATCATAAAATAGCTCGAGAACGAGCACTGACTACCTACAAGGCGAGGTTATCCGTAAAAGAATAAATGGTTCATTGATGGCAACGATAAAGCAAAAAGTACTAAAGAAACTATATCCCTTTATACGGAAGGCAGCGAAGAATACGAGAAATGGGGCGGTCATTACCAATGAACAAAATACGGCGCCCAACAATCCGTTGTACGACTTAGAGGTGGTATTAGGTAGTGGAGAAAAGTTGAAACTAGAAGCGTTTAAGGGTAAAAAGATGCTTCTTGTAAATACGGCATCTGATTGCGGCTACACTGGTCAATATGAGGAACTACAGACCTTGCATGAAAGAGCGGGCGACAAGGTGGCCATTATTGCCTTTCCAGCTAACGATTTTGGCATGCAGGAACGAAAAGATGATGCGTCCATACAGGCCTTTTGTCAAGCAAATTATGGACTTACCTTTCCAGTTGCGAAGAAGGGAGTCGTTCGAAAAAAGGCGGAGCAACAACCTATTTATCGTTGGCTAACCGACAAAACACAAAATGGTTGGAATAATCATTCGCCAGACTGGAATTTTGGAAAGTACCTGATCAATGAGGAGGGACTTTTGACTCACTATTTTGGTCCTTCGATTTCTCCCATGGAGGAGGAGATGCGGTTGGCCTTAGGGTAATGATCTGTGTACGGATGACTTGCGCATTCCATTTGGTCAAAATACATGTCGAAATTCAATTAAGAAGGCACTATGTAGGCCGTTTTTCGTAGTAAAATCATACCTTTCCTTTACACTATGGAAAGCCACGACTTGTTAAAAAGCCATCATCTAAGGATCACGCCAATTCGGGAGAAGGTCCTCGATGTCTTCCTTTCACGGGGAGGAGAGGCCATCCCAAAGATGATCATTGAGGAAAGCCTGGTGCGTTTCGATCGAGTTACGTTGTATCGAACGATTAAACAATTTGAGGAGAAAGGGTTGATTCATGAAGTAATCGATACAAAGGGTCAGGCTAAGTACGCTTTATGTGCGACGGAATGTACAACGCATGAACACCATGACGATCACCTTCACTTTCATTGTTCTCAATGTGATCGGACGATTTGTGTAGACGGTGAAGTCAATCTTCGAATCGATCTACCTTCAGGTTTCAAAGTGGAAGATGAGCGCGTAGTCCTTAAAGGGCAATGTGATCGCTGTGCATAGCGGCCCTTAGATGGTCTCACTTTAATCAAACAAAAAACCGCACTACTCCAATGAGTAGTACGGTTCGTGGTTGTTGATTTAATCTGTGGTAGCTCTCTACATATGTAAGTGGAATGGGAAAGTGACTTCAATATCAGTCTCTCCACCTGCATTGGTGATATCACCATCGCTTACGCCAACTCCTGCCTTATCGGGCTCATGACGTAAAGTAACTGTCATCGCTGCGCCATGATTCATCATACTTCCTGTAGTCATTGTGAAGGTTAATCCCACTGGATTTCCATTGCCATCTTGATCTGTATAGGCGAACGTTGCATCATCTGAAGAGAAAAAGAACTGATGCTCATCGTCCTCTTCTTGGATTTCAAGAGTGATATCCTCAGCAGGAGTCTCTGACTCATTTAATAATGTAATTGTACCAGAGTATGTCATTCCTGTTAGAAGTGAATCCGTGCTAATCGTAGGGGCATTTCCGCCGTCTCCATCTAGGTCGACAAAAGAGAAAGTAACCGTATTGCCGGCAGTATCCGTTAGGAAAACATTTAACGTAGTAATCACTTCCTCTTCATTAACTGGAGGCGGTGGTGTATCATCTTCACTACATGAAGAGATAGTCATCGTCATAGCGACAACACCAAAAAGAAAGGGTAAAAATTTATAATTCATAATAGATAATTGGGGTTAAAAAAAAGATAAAATTTTAAGCGTTGGTTGGATTCCAACTTCATTGGCGTAATACCGCCATCGGTTGAGGTAGGTCCTGTAGCGATGGTTTGTTAGGTTTTGGCATTCCGCAATCACTTTCATGGAAAAGAATTTCTTGGTACGAATCACAACTTCTGCACTAACATTGACCAGGTGTGCTGCCGATGGAGGCGGGGCAACAACTTGGTCTACTGGGTAGAACCATGCTTTGGCTAGGTATTGATAGTCTATGCTTAAGCCTAAGGTTTTGTTTCTTTTGAGTTCTGTTGTCCAAGAAAGACCAGGGTTAATCTCAAATGGAGGTATATCAGGTAGTGATTGTTTTGTGTCAATGTTCTGACCGAGAGTAACTGACGACGTCATCGAAAAATCGAGATGAGCCTTTTCAATTGATTTTTTTATGGTGAAGTCGAGTCCACCCAGTTGTGCTTTATTTTGAATGTATTGCTCTACAAAAAAAGCTCCAGCAATCGTCAATTCAGGACTTGGGCTTGATATGGTATAAATGAAGTTGGGAAAGTAATTGTAATAGAGTCCTGCATAGATTTCCCACCCGTTCTGAGATGGAAAGGGTAGACTTGCATTGACTTGCCAAACTTGTTCGCTACGTATGGCCGAATCTCCTCGAATGATGACTGCTGCGGCGGGATGAATACCATCAGCATATTGCTCATAGAGATTTGCCATTCGTTTGATACCAGAAAAATCTAATCTGTAGCCTTTCCAAGCTAAGCCAAAATTTGCTGCATACAAGTCAGGCGATTCATACTGCTCAACATAGTCTCGTTGTCTGGTGTAGTACTTTACTTCTCGTTTGATATGTTCATACCTCAGGCCAGAGAACAAGGTCACTCCTCCAAAGTCTTTTTCTAGTGCTCCATAAACTGACGTTGTATTTGTGTTGGCAAAGGGTATGATAGGATTGGTGCCGGTTCCCGACTGGGGCCGATTTTCCTCATGGCTGTATCGTAGTCCTACAGTTGTATACAAGCTAGATGTGTTGTAATCCATCGAAACTTCCACATGACTTGTACGTAGCTTAAGATCAACAACAGGAATACTATCTCGATCGCCGCGTCGAATATCAAACTCCTGTCGTTCATTTTGCTGATATCCCGTGGCGATATGTAGGTGAGTATTCGCATTCAAATCTATTTGACTATTGGACCCTGCTGTGTAGTGTTGCGTTGCCTGTCTTGGATTATTGATAGTAAATCCAGGTGAGTCTTCAGTGTAAAAGGGCGTTTCGCGATTTAAGGCTTCATTGAGGTCGGTTAGGTTGCCGATATGCGCACTTCTTAAAATACCTGTGTTTCTCGCAAAGAAGCTTACATGGGCTTCATGTTGCCATGTCTTCCACTGACTGTGGAGATTGACGCGCTGGACGTGCTGGCGCATCCCTGTATTGGTTAACACATAATCTGGGCTAAACTGATCACCCTGTCTTTGAATACTACCACTATATGTCAGCATAAGATCCTTTGCAAGTGCTCCGCTTATACGACCGTGGAGGCCAGCGCCTAATCCATTAACATGCAGGCTATTGACTACACTACCATGCCAGTGTCCTTCATCATTTGTTGGCATGGGTGTTGAGATGACGTAGGCACCACCCATGGCAGAAGTGCCGTATCGCACCGCAGGAGACCGTGTATAGATTTCCACTTGACTACCTGCCCAAGGACTGATGTCAGGTGCGTGCTCGATGCCCCAATCTTGATCTCTGTGAAGGATGCCGTGATTTACGATTTGAAGGCGATGTCCATAGAGCCCGTGTATCATGGGTTTGGCAATTTGCCCGCCATGACTAATCATGGTTATACCAGGTATATGTCTTGTTAACTGAGCAAAGCTTGCGTCAGCAGATTCAATCAGTTTGGCAGAGGCAATGTAGACATTTGCATGATTGTGATGTTCTTCTGAATGCACGGTAATATCTTCCATCCATTCGCTATGGCTCTCCAACAACAAGATGATGCTGGTGTCTGAATGAATATCAAATTCTATGTGGTTGTTTAAACAACAGCCATATCGGACTAAACCGCGAATCGTCTTTAGCGAGTCTGGTAAGTTAAGGTGAATTTTACCCTCAGTATCAGTAATAGAAGCATTTTCTGATGACTCTAAGGTGAATGAGGCAGAGGGTAGGGGACTCATGTCATGATGATCCAAAAACTGAATCGATACATTAAATGCTGAGGATTGTCCAAAGGATATCCCTGCACTCAACATCAACAAATGGAAAACAAAAAGGTGTCTTATGCTTCGCACTCTGCAAAGATAACTTGTTTCCATCTAAATGCAACTTTGTTGCAAAACAAAAAATAGTGGATAAATCAAAAGATGTCCTCGTCCTCGAACGTGATTTCTTGACGCTCGGGAATACAGGTTAACACGTGACGAATCGCCTCAAGTCGAGCGTGGTGTTTGTCGTCAGCGTCGATAACCTTCCAGGGAGCATGATCAGTATGGGTTTCTTTAAGCATTTTGGATTTGTACTCGGTGTATTCCTCCCATAGGGATTGCGCATAGTGGTCTAGTTTACCGTGCTTCCAAAATCGTAAAGGATCTGACTTCAAGTCCTCAAGGCGTTTGGCCTGAACTTCTTTTGAAATCGAAAAGTAGAATTTTATGAATATGACGCCGTCATCGGTAATCATTTTCTCAAAGGGATTAACCGATTCCATAAAACGCTTGTATTCTGACTCACTACAAAACTTGTTTACGGGCTCAATTACGGCTCGATTATACCAACTGCGATCAAAAAAGACCATTTCTCCTGGCGCTGGGAAATGTTCGATATAACGTTGGAAGTACCATTCTTGGTTTGCCCCGTCTTCTGGTTTCCCTAAGGCAATAATGCGATAGTGACGCGGATTTAGAAATTGTACAAATCGCTGAATCGCTCCCCCTTTACCTGCTGCATCCCTTCCTTCAAAAAGTATGACGACGCGTTTGTTTTCTTGGATTATATGCGTTTGCATTTGGACCAACTCTTTTTGGAGTTTTTCCAAGGCTTGATAATATCGTGCGAAGCGAAGCCCCTCGTCAATATCTACTTTTCCCTTGTAGAGTAAACTTCGTAGACCGCGTCCACTGTTAAGCAGGGATATATCTTCTTTACTGTAGCCCATTAGATATCATCTTGATTTAGTGATCGGTGATAGCGTTGGACAATGTCTGGATTGACAAGGGTCGATACACTAGACTCTGACTTACCATCATACTCAAATCTTGACAACACATACCGAATGGATTCAATTCTTGCTTGACGCTTAACATTGGCACGCACGATAACCCATGGACAAAATGAGGTATGCGTGCGACTAAACATCTGTTCTTTGTAATAGGTGTATTCATCCCAGAGGGCTTGTCCTTTTCGATCGACAGGACTAAACTTCCATCGCTTCAGGTCATTGAGTATCCGGTCATTAAATCGTTCCCTCTGTTCCTTTTTTGAAATGGAAAACCAAAATTTGATTACTGTGGTGTCCTCCTCGTGAAGCATGTTTTCAAACTCGGTGACTTGGGTCATAAACCGAGAATACTGTGCGTCATTTGCGAATCCCATGACTGGTTCAACAACCGCTCGGTTATACCATGATCGATCAAAGAGTACAATTTCTCCTGCATTGGGTAATTCCTTGATGTAACGACGGAAATACCATTGCCCCTGTTCGATGGCAGTTGGTTTATTCAGGGCGACTACGCGCAAATGAATAGGATTTAAGTGCATTCTAAATCGTCGAATGGCACCGCCCTTGCCAGCTGCATCCCTCCCTTCATAAAGTATGGCAATGCGCTTGTTATTCTTGACAACCCATTCTTGAAACTTAAGCAGTTCGATTTGTAATCCTTTGAGCTCATCACGATACGCTTGGTAGGCACGCATTTCTTGGGCGAGTGGATGATTCTTTTGCTCAAGTAAATCAAGAAGTTCATCTCGCGTACTGACCTTTGCTAAATCTCTCTCGCTAAGCAAGTGAGCCATATTTGAAGAAATAATATGTTCTTTGTTTTCTTTCATCCTTGGACTACTTCTTTATTCTCCGTGAAAAGATAACGCATAACATAGTGCGTTAATCCCACTTCCAAAAAAGGATTGCCTTCCTTAGAATATAGCATTTTTTCATAAAAGCCCAAGGCGTTTTCTCTTGCGTGGCAATAGATTTCTTGCGCATGATGTGCCTTGGCCAGCCGGTGCGCTTCTTCAACGACTTTCCTTCCGATACCCATTCCTTGGTACTGAGGCAGAATCCACATTTGACGCAATTTGACAGCTGACTCGCCTAGACTAACTAGGGAAAGACCACCCATGATTTCCTTCTGCGAAGAATACACCACAAGATGTTTTTGATCCTGTTCTATGGCTAAGTCCTTTTCAGTGAATTGCATGCCAAGAGGATGTCTTAACACGGTTTCTCGCAGCTTCATGCTTTGATGATACAACGCACTATCAAAAGGAGTCCAGTGAAGAATCATGATGTTAAGCGTTTTGATAAGATCACATTGAGAAAGACGGTGGTTATGATTAATGCCGTCCCCAGATAAAACCAACCATTGAGCATTTCGTATTCCTTGAGTGCTAGTGCTGCAATAGCTACACCATATATAGGCTCAAGATTTAGGATGATATTGGCTGTAAAGGCTGACATTGATTTAAGTGCTGTCATTTCCAAACTAAAGGCAAGATTAGTACATAGTACGGCAAGGATAATCATCCAAAACCAGTCTGAGGGAAGAAGCAAGTATTCAAAACTAGATCCGAGTTTCCCTAAAAAGGGTAGGAATAAGCAGATCGTTAAGAAACCTCCAAACATTTGTAATGCCGTAGCAGTAGTTGCTGAGTCCTCTCCAATCCACTTTTTGTTAAACACAGAAAACAGGGCGGCCAGAAAAGCAGACAGCAGGCCTACACCAATGGCAAGTGCAAAATTGTTATCCCATGTCAACGCACCTTCAGGATTGGCTTGATTGATACAAAACAGTCCGAGAACTATGACTACCCCTAAGGCTAATTGGTGTTTTCGGAATCGACTGCCTATAATCCAGGGTTCTAAAATCGCCGTAAAGAAGGCTACCATACCAAAGACCCCTAAGACAAGCGAAGCGCTGTTTCCGATTTTTATAGCGCCATAGAAGGTGATCCAATGCAAGGCCACCAAACTTCCGTTGATTAAAAAAAGTCGTCGCTTTGCCTTCGACATGGCTTGTAATCCCTTCCAAACGTTTGGGATTAACATGAAGACGATGGTCGCAATTCCCATACGCCACCATACAAGACTCAGAGCATTTAGGGTAATGAGTTTCCCCAAAATAGCGGTAAATCCAAAGAGCAGGGTGGCGATATGCATCGAGGCAAGGCCTTGCAATGAAGCGGATGATGTACTATTACTATTCACGGATTGACAGGGCGTTATGATTTAGCCTTAAAGGACCAAGTGACCATAAACCTAGCGACTTCTTCTCCTTCCGTATTATACCCAATGGAGGTGGCTTCATAAGTTCGTCCCTCTTTGCTCTCTACAGCATCTTGAATTGTTTTGGCCAACGCGGGTACATCGTCACATACAAAGGTGACCTTGCCTGTTGCCTTTTTTGAGAAGGTTGCCTTAAGATCGACTACGAGTAGAGAGATTTTGACTGGATAACTTCTTGTAATCATAAGTGCCGGCAGTCCGCTCGCAAATTCGCCGGCCATGGATAACACAGCAAAATAGGTGGAACGAAATGGATTTTGATTGAGCCATTTAAAGGGGATAGTTGTCTCACAACGTTCCATGGAAAGGTGCTTCACACGAAGACCAGCAAGCCAAGCCATGGGTAGTTTTTTTAATAGAAAAAACCGAAATCCAATGGATTTGATCTGTCGTTGAAAGCGAGCAATTCGTAGTTGTTGTTCACTTGTGAGCTCTAATGGTTCTTCCATTTTGTGATTTGAGTGCAAGATACGGAGGATTAGAATTACCTTTACCTCATGGTGCATCTTACAAGAAAAGAACATTTTAACGCGGCTCATCGCTTATATGTCGATGCTTGGAGTAAGGAGAAGAACGAAGAGGTCTTTGGTAAATGTGCCAATGAGCACTATCACGGACACAATTTTGAGGTCTTCGTAACAGTGAAAGGTGTACCGGATCCAGTTACAGGATTTATAATGAATGCTCATGAGTTGTCTCAAATTATGAAGCGAGAAATCTGTGCTGAGCTAGATCATAAAAACCTCAACTTAGAAGTTGATTGGTTAAAAGGGCTTAATCCAACCTGTGAGGTTGTGGTTATGAAAATATGGGAGCGTATTGAACCACTTATACATTCCGCGCGTTTACACAGTATACGACTGCAGGAGACGCCACGCATTTATGTGGAATACTTTGGTCCTAAACAATAAGGTTTCGATATGAAGGATGACAATTATAAACTTGGAGAGAACTTTAATGGCTATTCACAAAGTGAGTATTCGGAAGAGCACTCGAAAAAACCTTCGACAAGCCGAAAAATCGGTGACCAAGTGAAGGGAGATGAGCAACCGGAAACCTCAAGTGAACCAAGTAGAGACTACGATGCGCAGTATCGCCCGACAGAAAACGATATAGAAAACTTTCCTGATCTTCAAAATGGACCTTCATCCTTGATTCAAGGAAGTCCTGTAGAAATACAGCAAGTAGGGATTCATAACTTTCGTTTACCCTTACGCTACAAGAAAAGAGATGGTGGTGAAGTCGAACTGGAGACTAAGGTCACTGGAACCGTCTCCCTCGAAGCGCATAAGAAGGGTATCAATATGTCAAGAATCATCCGTTCCTTTTATGAGTTTAAAGAGGATGTATTTAGTATCGATACGCTGGATTCTGTGCTTTCGCACTACAAGGAAAAGCTAAACTCTTTTGACGCGAAGATTGCACTGAAGTTTTCCTATCCCATCCTACAGGAATCCCTAAGATCTGGTCTTGAGGGGTACCAGTACTATGATGTAACCTTAGAAGGTAATCTCGATAAAAATGGTGTTCTCAAGAAAATCATACACTTTGATTTTGTCTACTCTTCAGCTTGTCCATGTTCGTATGAATTGGCTGAGTTTGCTAGAAAAACACGAAACAAGGCCACTGTATCGCATTCGCAGCGTTCGGTCACTCGTGTTTCCATTGAGTTTGATGAAGCCGTATGGATTGAGGACTTAAGAGATATGTGTGCTAAGGCCTTACATACCGAAACGCAGGTCATGGTCAAGCGCGAGGATGAAATGGCCTTTGCTGAACTCAATGGCTCTTATCTCAAGTTTGTTGAAGACGCTGCTCGACTATTGTATGAGCAGTTAATCAATGATAAGAGAATTAAAGACTTTAGGGTAATCTGCTCGCACCAGGAGTCCTTGCACTCTCATGATGCAGTGTCGGTTATTCTTGCACCAAATAGTAAGTTTTGTGCCGAAGTACCTCATCAAATGTGGTCTAGCTTAATCCACAATTCGTAACTCGATTCATATACCGTTCGGCCGCTGTCGGATGTGATTTTTCTCCGAATACCTTTTCTGAGAGGCAAAGTGCCTACCTCTTTGTACTTTCATTGAAAATTTAACCACATGTTCGTATTTGTATTTCCTGGACAAGGCAGCCAATTCCCTGGTATGGGGAAGACCCTATATGATGAATCAAAACAAGCGCGGTCTTGGTTTGAAAAAGCGAATGCAACCTTGGGTTACTCCCTAACCGAAGTAATGTTCGAAGGAACAGAAGAGGAACTAAAGCAAACTAAGTATACTCAGGTTGCTATATATACTCACTCCGTCATTGAATCACTTTGCCAGGCGGAGTTTGAAGCGGATGCTGTTGCGGGCCACTCGCTTGGTGAATTTAGCGCGCTCGCTGCGGCAGGGGCTTTCCCTTTTGAGCAAGGCTTAGAGCTGGTCAACGCGCGGGCGCTTGCGATGCAAGAAGCTTGTGAAGCAAGCGAATCAACAATGGCAGCTGTATTGGGACTCAGTGATGAGTTAGTGCGCGATACATGTGATGAAATCACGGAAGAAGTCGTTGTGGCAGCAAATTTTAACACGGTTGGTCAAGTCGTTATATCGGGTAGTTTAGCCGGGGTTGACCTAGCTTCGGAAAAACTCAAAGAATTGGGTGCCAAGAGAGTTGTACCACTCCCAGTGAGTGGAGCTTTTCACTCACCCTTTATGGAGCCTGCTCGTGCAGCACTTGCGGATAAGATTGAAGCCACCAAGTTCTATAAACCAACTTGTCCCATTTATCAGAATGTAACGGCCAAACCTACCCAAGATCCAGAGGTAATTCAAAAGCAGTTGATCGCCCAGTTAACCTCGCCTGTCTTATGGACTCAGTCCGTCCAGCAAATGTTGGCAGATGGAGCTACTGATTTTCTTGAAATCGGTCCTGGTAAAGTTTTGACAGGGCTTATTCGCAAAGTTCAGCGCTCAACAACTTAAGTTTCTTTATGGGATATATAGCGGCAATCTCCTGGAATCCAGATCCTGTTGCTTTCGAGTTGTTCGGTCCACTTGCATTTACTTGGTATGGCTTGACCTGGTCGTTGTCTATGCTTGTTGGCTACTACCTCGCTACCTGGATGTTTACGCGGGAAAAGATAGATGCTGCAGATCCTTCTAATGTGGTCACCACGATCTTCTTAAGCTGTCTTGTAGGGGCGAGATTAGGTCAGGTAATCTTCTATGACTTGGATTATTTTTTAAAATACCCTTCAGAAATTATCCAAGTATGGAATGGAGGCCTTGCAAGTCATGGAGCGGTCATTGCCGCAATCCTTTCTGTGTTTTATCTGTCGAAGAAGTATGCATCAATCAGTTTTTCGTGGTTACTTGATCGGATGGCCATAATCGTACTTGCTGCAGGAAGTTTTATCCGATTTGGAAACTTCATGAATTCCGAATTGTATGGTACGCCAACAGGTAGTGATTATGGTGTAGTGTTTACCATGCATGATATGATACCAAGGCATCCAGTTCAACTCTATGAGTCGGTATGGCTTATGGTATGTTTTCTAGCCTTTATGGGGCTTTACATGAAGCGTAAAGAATGGAAAGATGGCTTTTTTGCCTGCTTATTCCTTTCAGTTGTCTTTACGGGCCGGCTCCTTCTCGAATTTATGAAGGCCAATCCTGATTTAGCGCTTGGCTTAAGTAGAACCCAATGGTTGAGTGTACCAATGATATTGATCGGCTTAGGTGGTCTGATTTATCTAAATCGTAAAGCGATTACTGCACAGACCTTAGATTAACGTTTTAATCCGCCCAAGTCCTTGTCACGGATTAGTGATCGTGGCCATCGCCTTCAAAATGCTCTTCATCATCTCCAGCCTCTCGCTGACGACGCAATTCTTCGATAAGGTCCTTGAGTGGTCCAAAATCATTTTCGGCGCGTTCAAATCGTTCACGGTCGTTCGTCGACCAATAACTGCGAATAAACTGCTCGATTTGCTCGACACCAAGGCGTTTGCCTATGATTTGTTTGTTTGCATCAAGCACGAAGACAACAGGTGTTGCCGATAAATCGTAATTATCGCGCATACCACGGTTATTGAACAAGTCCGCTACGTTATAGAACTTCTCTAGGCCTTTGGCTTCGATAAACTCATGCCATTCTGCGACTTGGGCAGAATCGTGTACGGTGGTTGATACAGCATAAACACTAATATCGTAGTCCATGAATTTTTCATGAAAGTCAACCAGTTTAGGGGTGGCTTTTTTGCAGTGCCCACAGTCAGGATCATAGATAAAGAGAATGGTGTAGTCAGATTCAATATTGTCAAGGCACACTTCATTAAGTCGATTGGCTGGAAAGGTAAAGTTGTGGTCATACAGGCACATCTCTGGAGCTATCTGTCCACATACAATTGGCGCTAACGCCATACCACGCTCTACAATTTTTGCATTTTGAGCGCTGTCCGTCCAATACGCTAGACCTGTTTTGTAATAGCGCATGACAAGCTCTACATAGATTTTATCCATGCATACAATCTCTGAGTTAGCATATTTGTTTAATACTTGAACCAATACATACTGAAAGACGTCATCATTCGCCCGGGATAACTCAACCAATCCGACAGATGCCTTCATCAAGGAATCCGGAACTTGCTCAGTGGCTTTGTCCAAATAATTCATCATTTTGTTGTGAAAGACTGGAGTACGAATGATTCCCGCATCAGAAAAGTCAATGTTGTCTAAGAAATGATCATGGTAGTATTGAAATTTGACCCGATTGTCGGCTTCATTAAGCGCTGATGGAATTTCAGTTTCTTGCATCACACCAAGCAAGGTTGCATAAAATAGGGTAGAGTGTTCACGCATCAGCGCTGCACGTGATGCTTTTATGGTTTGGCTAAGTACTTCGATTTGATCTCTAAGGACCTTCTTTTGTTCAGCATCTGCCTCTTGAATTTGGGCATTTAATGCATTGGCTTGTTTACTAAGCGAAGCCATTTGATCCATGTCTTGATAAAACACATCATTTTCTGCACTACCTTGAAATGCGAGGTTGTCGACCACATTATCTGCCGATGTTCGAATATCGAAGGATTCATTGCCGGATACAATAAACTCGAAATAAATATTACCTAGTCCAGGAAAGACGGCTAGATAAACTCCTCTTGGAATGTCTTCAACATCATTCCATACCGCTCTTCCCTTGTTATCCGTAAACAAACTATCCTCGATATAGTGCTTTCCTTGTTGGTGATAGGCAATGGTGATTTTATCGTTCGGATAGCCATCGATCTGAAAGGATATGTCATGAGCCTGTTCGCGTTGTTGCGCTTGACTTAACGTCGGCAGGGCGCAGAGTATAATAACGATCAGTCTTGTGAATGTTGGTGTGAAGCGATGATGCATAGGTCTAGGATTTAAGCTTATTGGTTTCTTCCATTAAATTTTGACAGAAGGTCTTCATCATATTTTGTGCCAAAGGATTTTTAGTGGCATCCACATAGGATTTTGTGAGGTTAAGAAGGTTACGCACATAATGCATATTCATCTCATCAACCGTCATGGAGTTCGTCCATAGGTTAATGCTTAACGAGTTGTTTTCGACAGGGTCCCAAATGCCTAAGTTAAAGGCCTTACAGTCTTTTACACCTTGAGCTGAGTTAGCACTCGCGGACCATTTTAAATCAACGGGTAAGTTGTCTTCATTAAGTCCAACTTTAATCTTGATTTCCTCCCAATTTTTAACCTCATTTTTCATAAGGGAAAGGTACATAAGTAGAAGAATATAGCGAGAAGAATCGCTGAGAATCCTAGGAAGGTTGTCCTATTTAATAGATTGAATTCCTCCAATCCAATCTTTCTGAAGGGTTTCCCCTTGATCTCTTAGGTACCATTGGGTCGTCTTCTTGAGTTTTTCTTCTTTTGTGGCTCCCTGGCTTAGCCACTCGTTAACCAATTGTTGCAGGGTAGAGGGCCTTGGTCCCCATGTCCATAAAACGGTTTCCTGCTGATCAGCTAACAAGACTTTAGGAATCGCTCTCGCTCCATTGGTCAAATAATTATCCATTATCTCTGGAGATGCATCACGGTAAATGATTCTTAGCTCAATAAGGCCAGGATTAGCCTCAGCAAAGCACTCTAATGCTGGAAGGGCAAAAGCAGCGTCCCCGCACCATGGCTCTGTGATGACATAAATAGTGAGATGTTGATTCAGCGATACAAGGAGGTTATAGAGTTTTTTGTTCAGTCGAAATCGCGTTCCAAATCGCTGCATGCGTTCGTAGTTAGCTCGGGTATAGTCTAACCAATAGGGACTGTCATAGAATGATTTTTCGCTCTTTCCTTCTACAATCGAGGTAAAGTCCTGCAAAAAGCTTTCATAGCTTACACTGTGTTCTCGGAGTGTGCTCATTGGAATACGATTATATGGTAGCATAACCATCGATTCCCTCTTCTAGTTCTTGAAAAGGACAATGGTTTTTAAGCTGCTTATGGAGTGCTCTGAAGTCCTTGGGCCAAGGAGCTGTAACGGTTATTGGGTTATCGTTAACTGGGTGAGCAATGGTAATGCTGTGGGCATGTAAGGTTAACCGTTGGATAAATGGTTGTTCATCGAGCTTTCCTTTATAGTTAGATTTTACACTGGAGAGAAAAAATGAATCTTGTGGGCCATAGAGCTCATCAACAAGTAAGGGAGTCCCTAGAGCTTTGGCATGGACTCGAATCTGATGACTTCGTCCTGTTTTGGGTTGAAAGGCAATAAGTGTTATCTGTCCATAGCGAGCAAGGCAATGATAATCGGTATGCGCTTTTTGGCCATTGGGGTCTATCTTAAACACATTGCCCTTCGATGATTTTTCAGCGATTCGAAAGTCGATATACCCTTTTGCTTGTTTCGGAAATCCATGGACAAAGGCATGATAGGTCTTGTGTACCTTTCGATGCTGAAACTGCAGGCTGAGATGACGATGGCTTTCGGCGTTCTTAGCAAAAACAACGACACCTGAGGTGCCTCGATCCAATCTATGTACGCTAAAAACAGATTCATAGTGCTGGTCAGCCCATGTTTTTACATCCTTAACCACGTGTTGACCTTGAGGGAAACGCCCAGGCACAGTAAGCCAAGTCGCTGGCTTGTTTATGACAAGAATTGCGTCATCTTCAAAGAGTACGGAAGGACGGATCGCTTTCATCGTCGGGCTATATTTCGTACTTACTAAGTTTTTGAAGGAATTCTCCATGGGGTATTTCCATCACATCTCCGGATTGAAGACCGTCGATGTCAAAAGGCCCAATGCTCCAACGCACAAGGCGCAGTGCTGGAAAACCAACGGCAGCGCACATCCGTCGTACTTGTCTGTTTTTCCCTTCTCGTATGGTCACCTCAATCCACGAGGTGGGGATGTTGGCTCGAAATCGAACCGGTGGATTTCTTTCCCATAGATCAACGTTGTCAAGACGTTTTACTTGAGCGGGCAGAGTTGTTACTGCTTTTCCTTTGATTGAAAAAGTAACCCCTAAATTGAAGCTTCGAATCGCTTCATCGCTAAATTCTCCTTCAACTTGGCACCAATACGTCTTGGCGATATGATTTCTTGGATGTAAAATGCGTTGGTTGAGCGAAGGATCGTTGGTAAGCAGGAGTAGGCCCTCTGAGTCCCTATCTAGCCGCCCAAGGGAATAAACATCTTTTGGTACATAAAGCAGTTCTTTAAGTCCTGGGTGATTTCCTTCGGAGGTAAACTGACTCAAATAGCCATAGGGCTTGTTGAGTAAATACGTTTTATAATGCCTTGTCGTGACCCCTTTGCCTCGGCTTCGGCGATCTCTATTATCTCTAAACGGTTTGCGCATAGCACGAAGGTAGGAAGATTCATAAGTCTCTCGAGTATATATTATAGGGATCTCTTATTGTTCCATCAATGCATCATAGGCTTCTTGGATTGCTCGAAACTTCGCTGCATTACCCTGATCTCCACTTCGGTCAGGATGATATTGTAGAACGAGTTTTCTGTAGGCCTTTTTGATTTGAGTTTTATCTGCACCTGGTGAGATTCCTAATACAGCGTAGTGTTGGGTGTTGTCTTTCGGTGGTTGAACCCTGCTTGTTGAGACATATGGTCGTTGACTTTGCTGAAACCCTCTTTTGGCCTCTTCAGGGCTAAGTCCAAGCCCTCTTCCAATAAGGAGGATTTTTTGCAGCTCAGCTTGACTTACATTGGATTGAATTTTGCGCACACGGCAAAACATCAAGTACACTTGAAGCCTTGAGTTAAGGGTAAGAAGGGAGACTAGTCTATCTGCTGCATGCGCAATTCTTGAGGAGGTAGGTTGGGTTTTACGGGCAAAGAAGTACAACGAGTCTCCTTCTTGTATGCCATAGCGTTTACGAAACTCCTGGCGTATATAACGCCATTGCTGCTGCTGAACGTCAATAGATGGTGCAATAGCTGCATGTAGTAAAACGGCAATCTCTTGCAGGGCAATACGGTAATCCTGGCTTGGTCCTTGCTCGGCGGCACTATGTTCATTCGGAAGCCAATGTTTTTCGAGGTAGTATCCAGCAATAAAGGCCATAAAGGCAAGTCCTGGTCCCCCAAACTGCCAACCTACAGCAAAGCAGAGCCATTTAAGCCAACCACTGCCTACCATTTAAGCCAGGTTCCTAAGAAGAGATGTTGTCCTTGGACTGCCACGCCGGTAATTGTGTAATATCCCTGGGCAAGATTATTTGTTTTTAAGGTATAGATTAAGGGGCCTGCATGGGATACGTCGTTTGAGTACACAACCTGTCCTAAGTGATCGATAATCTGGACGGAGGTAAGGGCCATATTGCTTTGTATAGTTAAAACTTCTCGTCCAGGATTGGGATGGATAGATGCTAATGGGTAGTTTATCTCTTCAACAGAGGTGCACGGCACAACATTGACGTATACTTCGGCTGTGTCGCAGTCCAATGAATCAAGAGGAGAGCACTTGGCATAGGTAAAAACTTCCGTTCCAATAAACGTTGCGTTGGAACTTAAGGCAATCTTGCCATCTTGCAGAACTTGAGCCACTACGTTTACCGGGCTATCAACGATGACGGGCATCATGTCGCAGTTGACGTCGTTTATGCTTATGTCATAAACGTCTACATCATCAAGGCAAAGATTAACAGATACATCGCCGGCCTGACAGGAAGGAATCGGGGAAACTTGCAGAAAAACTCGTGCTGTGTCGCATTGGCCTGATGTATCACATACTGCATACTCTATTACATCACTTCCCAGATATCCCGGATTGGAGGTGTACACCACTTGACTACCCAATATCGAAGCGCTTCCTGATGAAGGAGGTGTTACAATATTAACGGTGTAGGCTTCTGATGAACACAAAATATCATTTACTACAACATCAACGGTATCTTCTATTCCGCTGTAAACGGTTTGCT
Organism: Chitinophagales bacterium; assembly: GCA_049890075.1. GTDB lineage: Bacteria > Bacteroidota > Bacteroidia > Chitinophagales > UBA8649 > UBA8649. The sequence continues at coordinate 21,323 of JBMHCE010000014.1, read as the reverse complement.
GATCGTCGTTGGCGATGGGTGGAAGATCGCCTGAATAGAGGGCAATGTCGAGTTGGTCAATAATCAGGGTTGATCCGCTATTTCCTGTGAAATCGCTGTTTAACTGAAAGTTGCCACCTTCTAGAGTCAGGTCTAAGTTGGAAGCGCATACAAAAACGACCATACTATCTACTGCCTCACAACTAATGTAGGTGAGTTCTCCACGGATTTCTCCCCAAAGATTGGATGGGGTAGAACCTATCTTTTGAAGACTATATCCTATAATTTGATTGTTTCCCTTAGCGGCAATGGCGACAATGGCAGAGTCATTGGAGACGCCTTGGTATTCATAGCGCATTGACCATGATTTCGGCCGATTGTTTACAGGAACTCCAGTATTGGGATAAGTGAAGGGATTAAATACCTCTAGGCTACCTTGGGCAATGTAGTCCTCGATGAGTCCAAGGTCGATATCAAAGACACCATTCACCATCATACCCGGTGCTACATTGGATATAGTTTGAGGACCAAAGGCTGTTTCTACCGTTATATCAAGAGCTCGAGAGGATATACTTACCCCTGTATCACTGAGAAATCCTGGAATATAAGGACGCACCAAGGTGTCATTCCCAAGGCTGTCTGCTGTTGACAGTTGATTGATGGTTGACCACCCTGTTGGATCGGCATATTCAGCAGTACCCGTTATGGAGTAGGCAACGCCTAAGATTGTCCCGCTCTGATTGATCACATTGACACGATCGTCCCATGCTTCGAAGTCGTACAGCACATTACTTTGAGCTTGAGTAGTTGCATTATGGGCAAAGAAGTACAATAAAAGGAAGGTGCATCGGATAGGGAAGGACTGAAAACGAATCATAAAAGAAAGATAGATAATCCTGTAGGATATACTTGTTAACCTTTTCTTGGTATATGTGGATATAAATTTACCTTCTCTTGACGAACAATATGACGGCTTGATGCATTTTGCATAGAAATAATTAAATACTCATATCATGGCAATAGTAGGAAAAAAAGCTCCCCATTTTTCGTGTACCGCAGTAGCGGACGGAGGAGACTTTGTAGAAAATTTTTCGCTTGAACAGTTTATCGGTAAAAAGAATGTGATTTTCTTTTTCTATCCTTTGGATTTTACGTTCGTTTGTCCAACTGAAATCTTAGCGTTTCAAGAGCGCTTGGCGGATTTTGAAGCACGTGAGACCGCTGTAGTCGGATGTTCTGTTGACTCGCATCAAAGCCACTGGGCTTGGTTAAACACGCCAAAAGATCAAGGAGGTATTCAGGGGGTAACGTATCCGATTGTGTCGGATTTGTCAAAAACCATCTCTATGAATTACGGCGTACTTGCTGGTGATTACGATATGGATGAAGAAGGTAACTGGACATTTGAAGGAGCTCCTCAATCTTATCGCGGATTATTCCTAATCGATAAGGAGGGGGTTGTTCGTCACGAATTGGTAAATGATTTTCCTCTCGGTCGAAGCATCGATGAAGCTTTACGTTTAGTAGATGCCCTGCGTTTTCACGAAGAGCATGGTGAAGTTTGCCCTGCGAATTGGGAAGAAGGAAAGGATACAATGAAAGAGACGCACGAAAGTGTTGCAGATTATCTAAGCAAACATTAAAGTCCTAATCTTTCAATTTTGTAAAGCCCGACATCTGTTGGGCTTTTTTTATGCTTCATACGTTACTTTCCTAAACTGTAGCGCAGTCCAAGTTGAAAAGTTGCTGTGTGGTATGGATCTTTAAATGAGAGACGCTCAAGGGCCTCCTCTCTCCGTTCCATATTGTAGCTTGAATTGCTGTTTTGATCCAACGTATTTTGATAAGAGATTTCTCGTATAATCGCAGGTAGGTCGGCTTCAGTGTAGACATCTTTTAATGTGGTGTATCCAAGCGCTCTTCCGACTTCAATCTGCGATGGAGTGCCCTGTAAAGTAGCTTGAGTGATTGTCGTATTTAAGGAAGGAACAGCAAGTGCTACAAAGTCTACTTGGGCTAAAATTCCGATTCTTGGAGATACTGCATAGTCAAACCCTGCCTTACTCTTAAACCCAATGCTCAAACCACCCCTTGTTTTTGCTTGAATATCTACGTCAATAATGATACTCGTCCCAAGGGCTTCGGTATCTTCATTAAGGCCTTGAAGTGCTGGGTCAATTAGCGGTAAGTATGTCTCGGCTAATAAGCCGGTTTCGTCATATAGATCAAGTTCAACCCAAGTCTGTCCAAAAATGGGCAGATAAGGCCCAAAGCTGATGTAGGGCCTGAATTTTCCAAGATTCGTAGATATTTCTAAATAGGGAGATAGGCTTACCATTTGTGTGTAACTATCTTGCCTTCCTCGGTATTCTATAAATCCAGTATCAATAACTCGTTCTGCATTAAATACTTTAGAAGAGCGCAATGCATTGCATTCAATCCCTAGAGATAGACCAGGTAGTTTTTTCAAAGGCCAGCTCATGTTCAGAGAAAACATTGCTCCTGCGCCCCGACTCCCTCTCTCTTCCTTTAGCGTATATCCATTTTGGTTTTGAATGTAGGTAAATCGAGTGATCTCGTCAATAGGCGATCCAATGTTCCCTTGTAAAGCTTGGATTCCATAGCCTGCTAGAAATTGAAGTCGTGGTTTGGTATCGGACTCATCGTTTTGGCTGTAAAGTGGCGACCATACTATCAGTGGCGCAATGAAAAGGACAAATCGTAGTAGTTTTGGACCCATAAGTGGCATTAACTTTGATTTAGAAATCGTGTTCTTCGATAAAATACAAGAAAACAAGCAAAAATGATGAGCCAGACTACATTGATGCTAGCAATCCAATGCGTTCTCGTATCGGTCGCGATGATTTCTTTGAGTCCCGTCCATGCTCAAGTAAGTCGGGATAGTCCTATCGTGCTCCATGATAAAGAATGTCCGATGATTCAAAAGGACTGCGCAATGGATTATCAGTATTTGGCGCGCTGTGTTATGGTTGAAATTAATCATTTTCGAAGACGAGAGGGCCTTGATACCCTTCGCTATTCACCAACGTTAACGTTGCATGTAGCTGATAGTTTGTTGCGTGTAAGTGCAAAAAGAGGAAAGTCTTTTACTGTGGAAACCTTGCCAAATGTTGTTCGTTATGCAAGACCTCGTTATCTCAACGCTTTACAAAGAGAAACGGGCAAAGAAAATGCCGAAGTAAAAGCACTCTTTTATAAAACGCGCAATGAATATGGCCATGAGATTAATCATGAATATGTAGCTGCTCCAAATAATCAAGAGGAGCTGGTGGTTATGAAGACGGTGGATGTATCAACCTACCGAACCACAGCAAAAGGCATAGTGGATGAATGGAAAAAAAATCAAGCTGCTCTCAATCTCTTACTGACGTCATCCTCAAATCGCACGTTGCGTTTTGGCTTAGGCATTCGAATGATCAAGGCTGCCAAGGTGATTGGTTATGCATCTATGGGGCAGGGTGGTTATCAAATGGTTTCAGGTATTGTCGGAATGAAGGGGCAATATGAAGCCCTCTTTGCGACTAAATTCGATATGATCCTTTTGGTTGAAAAGCCTTGATACAGGCTTACGTTAAGACTTACTACGCCATCTTCCAAGCATATAGCCAAATATACTTCCAAGTAGCCCATGGAATGCGCCAAGTATCGCAGTGAGCAGAAGCGGATTTAATGGTAAGATAGCTCCCTCCATAAATCGATGGTAAAGAATGTGTTGGTTTTGGGCGGACATATAAAAACTCAAGCCCGTCCATAGTAAGCCGCCAAGAAGCAGTCCAATGGCGAGCTCCTGCCATAGCGGTTTCACAAAAAGAAGTCCTCCAATAGTAAAAACAACTCCAAGACCCCACCAAGGAAGATAGACTAGGGCTAAAGCACACCCGGCAAGGTAGAAGAATACCATAGTTAGTATGTTTCTAGAGGACATCATGGCAGTAAGGTTGTCTTTGTAAATGACTGGTCCTTCTCGAAATAGGCGTAATCTTCCATCACAAATGAGTGGTATGATTGATTAAGCCATTCATCAACAAATCCCATGTATTGCGTACTTCCTGGATTACCGGATTGTCCTCCTGGATAATGACCTCTTCCTTGAATTTTTTCTCCAGAAAAATCTAAGATCATACGCCACGACGGGCCCGTTGATGTCTTGCTCGCATTGAGAATATGCTCTCCGCCACCAGCGGAAGATAAGCCATAGCTAAATCCATCTATGCGCAATAAGTGACTAATAGTTGAGGCTTTATGCTGTCCCCATTTCGATGAGTCTGCATCCCAGTCTTGAGCTTTGCAGAGTACATCAAATGTGGTATTAAGTAATTCTGTCTGAGCAGCTACAACGTCTCCTTCTATAAACGGATGATCTAGGCTATCCTTAAGCTGGTAATAGGTTTGGTACTCATTAGGTTTGATCCATATGTCGTTAAAGCGATCATCCTTGTACAGCGAGTCTGCATAGAGCGTGTACCAGGTGTGGAACTGGCTAGGAGCCACTTTCTCTGTATCAGCCACATAATCCCACGATTGCAGAGAACGAGTAACAGGATTAGATATTCGATTACTATCTAAGTAGGACAACATGAGGGGTAGCATTTCAGAAGCAAAGAGGTCATAATTGTCATACTGCATAGTGACCATATCTTCTGCACTCGCTTCATGCAAGTTGTCCAACAAGCTGTTTAAGCGTCGATTGCGATAGTGTTCAAATTCTCCATGCGTGTAATATGGGTATTCTGGACTCACGGCATGTTGATTGGCTGATGAGGCATACTGCGATTCGGGGTTGTAAAGGGTAGGCATCTCATCAAATGGAATACTTTCTTTCCAATCGAACCTTGAAGACGTGCCATCCATAACAAAATGTCCTTGTCCTTTCTCTAACACCGCAAAATCTCCTTGCTGTCGTAAGCCAATATCACCTTGTAGCGAGGCAAAAATGAAGTTTTGTGCAGGACAACTGTAATAGCTTAGGGCATTAAGAAATTCGTTCCAATTGCTGGCTTTATTGATCTGATAAAAAGCAAAAAACTCTTCGGTTGGATCATGAGCTCTCCAGCGGAGGGCCAGGTCGCCTGTAAACTGTTCTGACGGGAAGAACGTCTTATCATAGACTACCGGCCCATGATGAGAATAGGGGATGGTAAGGATGACATCTTCACCTCCTCGACAATGAATAACTTCTTCGCGGTAGGTTAGGTCTTTCCAAATGGAATCGTGGTAGTATTGCGTGCGATCGTCGTTGATGGTTAACTGATACCAATCCTTTACATCCCGCCCTGCGTTAGTCACGCCCCATCCGATGGAATCATTACATCCAATGACAATCCCTGGTGCTCCTGGGAAACTGACTCCATACGCGTTGTATCCAGGACAACTGATTTGCATTTCTACCCAGATGCACGGCGCATTAAAGCTCAGGTGAGGGTCGTTAGCAAGAAGCGGTTTGCCTGATTTACTGCGCTCTTTATGAATTACCCAATTATTGCTGCCAATGTTTTTATCAGGTGGGCTACTTAATCGTTGAGGCATGGCTAAATCAAAGGAGGAGGGATGAGCATCTTGATGAGGCCTTCCATTATGCGTTGAATCACTAAGAGGATAGGTGGACGTTGGAAAGATGGGTTCCATCGATTGGTAATATTCTCCGTACAGCGCAAAGAACATCTCTTCACCGAGTGCATTCTTTAGATTGGTGTATTCCAAATCAAATTCTCGATCGGTTAAGTCTTTACTCATAGCCATTAAGAGTAGACAAGAGTTGAGGTTTGTCCATGGGCTTGGTTGATAATCAAGCAGCTTATACTCTATGGGGTAGTCTGCGTAAGTAAGGGAATTGATATAGGCGTTTACTCCCATTGTGTACGCGTCAAGTAAGGCCAGCGCCTCTGGGTTTTGTTCTATGGCTCGCAGTTTGTTTTCTGCGCCATACACCATGCCCATTCTACGTTGATTGATATCAAATTCAAGAATCTTATCCCGAAGGTCGGGAGCATCACCCAGGATTTCTGATAATCGACCTGCTGCTGCAAAAATGGTAAACTCCATCTGCCAAAGGCGTAATGAGGCCTCTACATACCCCTGGGCATAGAACATATCGTGCTCATTTTGGGCAACGATATGCGGAATCAATTGGTCATCCCAAAAGATCGAGACTTCTTTCTGAAGACCCTCTGAATTAGCCATTGATTCCATAGGTAACCCGTCAATAGACTCCGCTTGTTGCCAAATACCGGTGGAAGGATAAAGAAGCTTGCCTAGCGGAGGAATTGGACGATCACCAAGGATAATACGCTGCGATCCCATGTAGGTGACTGCGATAAAGCATGCTCCGGATACAACAGTTAAAACAAAATGTAAAGCTTTATTTTGCAAAGGTGATATCGTTTTTTCAATTGCTAACGAATATAGATAATGCGTCATAACTCGTCGTTGGAAAGGGAGCGTAAGTTCTTACTCTTTTCGCTCCTGCAATCCATTGTATTTACTTTGGTTTTTTGGCTCGTCTATGCCATAAACAGTGAGGATACTCTAGGCGCCTTTCATCGATACGGACTAATCCCTCATCAGCATGCTGAATACTGGCGTTGGATCACCATGCACTTTATGCATAGTGACCTTGGCCATATTTGGAATAATAGCTTGTTGCTTGTGCCCCTTGTTTTTGGAATTCGAATGCAAAACAGAAATATCTTTTTCCCTTTACTTGGGATGATTGCTCTCGGAAGTGCGGCCTTTATCTATTGGATGGGTAGTCCCCAGTCAATTCATGGTGGTGCAAGTACACTGGTATATGGGTTTTCATTCTATTTGTTTAGTCACGGTATTTTAAGCCGAAGACCAGAGGCCATTGGAATGGCGCTAACGGTGATTTTGATTGCGTCCGGTTTGTTTTGGGGGTTGTTTCCAAATTCGGCAAAGCAAGTATCCTGGGAAGGCCATGTCGGAGGAGCCCTTGCCGGAGCTAGTGCGGCATGGGTATACTTTCTTTTGTTTAAGCCTTTGCCGAGTAAATTTGACAAAGTACACCCGGAATCTATCCATTTTTTTGAGGATAACCCGTTAACATAATGCGAGATTGTCGTACCTTTACGCCATGTTAAGAAATTGTAAACTATGGTTGCCAGCAATCTTGAGTGCTGGCCTTATGTTAGTGGCTAACTATAGCCAGGCTCAGGTAAGCGTTGGGGGGACTCCATTGTCGTGGACCAGCGTGGTTACGGCGAGTAATACTGCAATTGTTTTACCTGTAGTAGATGAAGCGGCGCTTTTGTTAGAAGACGAGGCTCGTCTCTTGAACGGAGAAAAGACAACTCGTTTTGGATACAACCATGATGTTACAATCGACGTATTGGCCTCTTGCGAATGGGAAACTACCTCCACACATGAAATTGGTCGTTTAGCTATTCAAAGTGAAGGGGCACGAAGTCTAAATTTGATTTTCAGTGATTTCTACTTGGAACAAGGAGTTTCCTTCTTTCTGTATAATGAATCAAAGAACGATGTTATAGGAGCTTTTACGTCGGCAAATAATAAATCTTACCGCACGTTTAGCACGCTTCCTTTACCGGGCGATGTACTTGTCTTAGAAATCAATGCTCCATTGGGTAGCCGAACAGAACTGACAGCCATGCAATTGGAAACGGTCACGCATGCATACAAAGACCTATTTACTCAATCGCTTGACAAAGGTCTTGGTCAGTCGGGTTCATGTAATGTTAATGTGAATTGTCCAGAAGCAGCGGGTTGGGAAGATCAGCGTCGCTCAGTGGCACGTATTGTTGTGAACGGCAATGACCACTGTACGGGTGCATTAATCAACAACACAGAAAATGATGGTACGCCTTATTTCCTAACGGCTAATCACTGTCTTACTGGAAACGTTACGAATTGGGTGTTTTGGTTCAATTGGGAAAGCCCAACGTGCAACCCGACACAGAATTCTTCCTACGATGGAATTTCAGGCTCTACCTTGTTAGCAAGCTGCTCGAGTTCTGACTTTGCCTTGCTTGAACTGAGTCAAGAAGTACCCTTAGATTACAATCCGTACTATGCCGGATGGTCTGCAGAAAATACTGCGCCAACGTCAGCAGTTGGAATCCATCATCCTTCGGGTGATATCAAAAAGTGGTCCTATGACGGTGATGCTTCGGTTTCTTCAGAATGGGGTGGCTGGGGCAGCAGCGGTACCAATACGCATTGGGAGGTTCTTGATTGGGACATAGGAACTACAGAAGGTGGTTCTTCGGGTAGTCCGTTGTTTGACCAGAATCAGCGCATTGTAGGTCAGCTTCACGGAGGTGCTGCTCTTTGCGGAAATGATTTTTCTGATCTCTACGGTAAAGTAGCTTATTCTTGGGATTGTCAGAATCAAAATTCGGGTCGCTTGGATGTATGGCTCGATCCTAGCAATACGGGACTTACTCTACTAGATGGTTTTGATCCTAATTCTGATGTTTATGCCAATGATGCCATGGCTGGTGAGATACTTGGTTTTGAGGACTCTTGTGCTTCCGGTGCTATCGCTCAGCTCGTGTTAGTCAACGCAGGGGCGGATCCACTTACTAGCACCGATATTCTCTTTGGATTAAATGGTTCTGCTCAGCAAACGATAAATTGGACTGGAAATCTTGCGCCAGGAAGTTCTGAGATTGTTGATTTAGAGCTTGTTTCGTTAAGTCCTGGACCGATTCTTTACCAAGCACGCGTAAGCAATCCGAATGGAGTTACGGATGAAAATTCAGCGAACAACTTGGCGTTTGTGAATAAGACCATCTTAGGCCCAGCAGGTTGCAATCCAACTTCTGTGCTTTCTCTTGATGCTGGAGGTTTACTATTAGCACCTAATCCTGTTGATCAAGTTGTATCGCTTTCTCGAGTTGATAACGAACACTCTATTGTCCGTATAGTTAACTCCACAGGACAATTGATGGTGCAAAAGGATTGGATGGGTAACACCCTTTCCCTTGATGTATCGCAATGGTCAGATGGAGTCTATGTCGTCCATTCTCAATCAATTACTACGGGTAAGGAAGGCCGAGTTTCCTTTGTAAAACAATAAGGAAGCGCCATATTGGCACCTAGATTGCCTTGGAATAGATTTTGATATGCTCAAACTATGTTTCCAGGTGATTTAAATTTCTCGCAAAAGGCTATGGCCGCCATAGCGAATGCTCAGCAAGTTGCGGCTTCAAAGCGGCATAAGCAAATCAATACATGTCATCTGCTCCATGGATTATTGGATGCTAACGATGAGGTGTTAAACTACACGCTCGCTACAAAGCGTTTGAGCGACCAGGCAATCAAGGAACGCTTACCCGATCTGTTTAACCAAGAAGGCACTACTGAAAAAGAAAGCGCATTTCAAATGCCGTCTCCCGCCTTAGGTCAAACTATTTTAAGAGCTAAGTCGATTTCGGAGCGGAGTGCTGATTCGCTCATTGAAGTTTACCATTTGTTTATAGCACTGTTAAATAATAATGATTCAGTGGCAAGAATGCTGCAGGAAATCGGTTTAGTTGCAGAAGATGTGCACAAGGCCCTTAATGCCTTACAGGAACCGGATGCGAAACAAGATTCATCAAGCAAGACTAAGCAAAGCGAATCAATCTATGCAAACCTTGATAAATATGCTGACAATCTAAATGTCTTGGCAGCGGAGGGAAAGCTCGATCCAGTTATTGGTCGGGAAGATGAAATTCGAAGCGTACTTAATGTATTAGCGCGCAGAACAAAAAACAATCCGCTTTTAGTCGGCGAGGCAGGAGTTGGTAAGACTGCGATTGCAGAAGCTATTGCGCTGCGCTTAGCACACGGGGATGTGCCAAGAACACTCGATAAAAAGATACTCTATCGTCTTGATTTAGCTACTATAATGTCTGGAACGAAGTATCGTGGAGAGTTTGAAGAGCGAATCAAACTGATTCTAAATGATATACGACGAGCTGCTGGAGAAATCATTCTGTTTGTCGACGAAATGCATATGCTAATGGGTGCGGGAAAGGTAGAAGGAGGTAGCATGGATGCCGCGAATCTTCTGAAACCCGCTCTTGCACGAGGAGACTTGCGCTTGATTGGTGCGACGACTTCTCAAGAGTACGAAAAGCACATCGTACAAGACAAGGCTATGGAACGACGGTTTCAAGTGATTTTAGTGGATGAGCCGAGTAAGGAAGATGCCATATCTATCCTTCGTGGATTAAAAGATCGCTACGAAAATCATCATAAGGTACAATACCTCGATGATGCGTTAGTAGCCGCAGTCGATCTGTCTATTCGTTACTTACCCCATCGTCAACTACCCGATAAGGCAATTGATCTGCTTGATGAAGCAGGCGCTAGACTGCGCCTAGAACTCGACTCTATGCCCGAAGAAATTGAGCATTTGTCTCGTCGAATAAAACAACTTGAAATTGAGAAAGCTGGTCAAGAAAAAGATGGCAGTCCTGCTTCTTTAAAGGCTATCAATGCTTCCCTAAAGGAGAAACAAAAAGAGCTTAAAGAACTATCAGCCCTCTGGAAACGCGAGAAAGAATGGTTGGATGCCATTCAAGTAGGACGTGCAAACCTTGAGGATTCCAAGCTAGAGGCTGATAAAGCAGAAAGGCAGGGGGAATTTGCACGAGTCGCCGAGATTCGATACGGAGAAATGGTGGCAATACAACAACGTATTGATGATGCAGAACGTATGCTCCACGACATTCCGGATAGCGAAAGAATGTTGAAAGAGGTTGTAAATGCTGAGGCTGTTACTGAGATTATAGCAAAGTGGACAGGGATCCCCCTCAAAAAAATGATTCGTACGGAGCGCGAAACCTTGATGCAATTGGAATCGATTTTAGAAGATCGAGTAAAAGGACAGGCTCAAGCGTTATCGGCTTTGTCGAATGCGATACGCAGAAACCGAGCAGGATTAAATGATATCAACAGACCGATAGGAACCTTCTTGTTTGTTGGTGGTTCTGGTGTAGGTAAAACAGAAACGGCAAAGGCATTGGCTACCAACTTATTCAGTAGTGAAGATGCGCTCTTGACTATTGATATGTCTGAATATCAAGAGGCTCATAGTGTGTCTCGACTTATTGGGTCACCTCCGGGATATGTAGGGCATGATGATGGTGGGCTACTTACCAAGCCTGTAAAACAAAGACCATATTCCGTGGTGCTGCTCGATGAGATAGATAAGGCTCATCCCGATGTGCTAAATATCTTATTGCAAGTTATGGAGGAAGGCCGCCTCACGGATAGCAGGGGAGAAGAGGTAAACTTTAAAAACACGGTTCTTGTGATGACGGCTAATATCGGCGCAAAATCGCTTAGTGATCATTATGCTGATACTGAATTAGATCTTGAGGAAAGCTTTAAAAAGGCGCAGGACATTGTGCTTCATGCTATTGAAAATCAGTTGAGGCCAGAGTTTGTTAACCGCATTGATGAAGTTATAGTCTTCCGACAGTTAGCTCAAGATCCCTTGCTATCCATCGCACGAAACATGTTTGATGAAATAGCGCGGAGAGCGAAAGAAAAAGGGTATACCGTATCGATTACTGAGGAGGCCTTACACTGTTTAGCAGAAGCTGGAATGGATCCGCTTTATGGTGCGAGACCACTACGTCGTCTTCTCCAGCGTTCGGTTACCGATGAATTAGCACTTAAAATAATGGCTAATGAAGAGGCTATGCACTTCGATTGGATGGTTGATGCCTTTGACGGAAAACTAGTTCTTCGTCAGAATAATGTACAAGATGACGTGCTTAGCTCGTTAGGCCTGTAGAAAGTGTCGAAAGAATTTCCCACCTTTATAAAGAATATCAAGCTTGGCAAACTCCCAAAACAAATCATCTTCTAAGAAGAATAGTCTCGAACCCAACAAGCATCACGTGCTTTCAGATGGCGTATATGATCGCCTTCCGATTCTCCCATTAAAGCGTGCTGTTATGTTCCCCAAAGTCTCTTTGCCTATTGCGATGACAAGGCAAAAGTCAATCGAAGCATGTCAGGCAGCATACCGAAAGGATAAGTGGATTTTAGCCGTAACTCAGCGCGAGGAAACGGATGCTGAACCCGATGTAAATCAACTCTTTGAGGTAGGGACTCTTTGTTCAATTGATAAGATTGTTCGTCTTCCGCAAGGCGGTATGAACGCTATAATTCGTGGTCATCAGCGCGTCAAGCTCAATCGCATTCATAGTAATACGCTCTATTATGAAGGTAAAATAGAGGCTTTTGAGGAAGAAAATACCATGGATGATAAATCCTTTATGGCGCTGATGGAAGAGGTCAGAGACTCTACGCTGGAATTGATGCATAGCAGCAATGATATCAAAGCCGAAGCGCTTTACACGCTAAAGAATATCAACGACCCGCTTCATCTTTTAAATTTTGTGGTGGTTTCTCTTCCCATGCCGAGTAATGAAAAGCAGGATCTTCTCAGGGAATCTTCTATTGTTAAGCGCTTGGAAGCTATCCAAGAGCGTTTGAGTAATGAGTTGCAAATCATTGAGCTTAAGCGAATGATTCATGAAAAAACAAGGGAAGACATCGAGCAACAACAGCGCAACTTCTTTTTAACCCAACAGTTAAAAACGATACAAGAAGAGTTAGGGACAGGTCAAAATCACGATGTCGAACGATTTAAGGAGGATTTAGCGGGTCTAGAAATTACCGATCAACAACTTAAAGCTCACTTTGATAGAGAGCTTCAAAAGTTGGAGCGCATGCATACGGGTTCACCGGAATATGGAAGTCAAACGGCCTATCTAGAATTTGCTCTACAACTTCCTTGGAATCAATCCACGAATGATACGTTTGATTTAAAACGGACCCGTCAAATTCTTGATAAACACCATTTTGGTTTAAAGCATGTTAAAGAACGTATTGTGGAGTATCTGGCGGTTCTTAAACTAAAAAAGGATGCTAAGGCCCCAATTCTATGTTTAGTAGGCCCACCAGGTGTTGGAAAAACATCGTTAGGCCAATCTATTGCCGAAGCTCTTGGTCGATCGTACACGCGAATGGCATTTGGAGGCTTGCATGATGAAGCAGAAATAAGGGGACACCGTAAAACATATATCGGTGCTAAGCCTGGAAGAATTCTCCAATCACTCAAACGCGCAGAATGCAATAACCCAGTATTTGTACTTGATGAGATTGACAAAATTGGTAAGGACTTTCGAGGTGACCCATCGTCCGCCTTACTTGAGATGCTTGATCCCGAGCAGAATGTTAAATTTTACGATAACTATCTGGAATACGAATTTGATCTTTCCAACGTGTTCTTTATTGCCACGGCAAATGATCTGAGTTCAATACCCCTTGCATTGCGCGATCGACTAGAAATCATTGAAGTACAAGGCTATTCCATCGAGGAAAAACTAGAAATCGCTACCCAACACTTGATTCCGCAGCAACGCGAGAATCATGGATTGTCGGGTAAGCAGATTAAAATTGATCGTAAGATCTTACCTGACTTGATACAAGGCTACACAAGAGAGTCAGGGGTGCGTCAGCTCAATCGAGTAATCGGTTCACTTATGCGCTCAAAGGCAAAAGATATTGTAGAAGAACTTCCTTCTAAGAGCTTAATACGAAAGCCTTATCTCGTCGAGCGACTAGGGCCACCAAAGTTTGCTCATGAGACGGCATTAACTCAGAGTAGGATTGGAGTTGCAACAGGCTTGGCTTATACACCAGTCGGAGGGGATTTGCTTTTTATCGAGGCATCATTGCACCGCAGTAAAGAAAAGCTTAAGCTCACAGGGAATCTTGGAAATGTTATGAAAGAGTCTGCCCAAGCAGCGTACACCTTCCTCCAATCTTTTTATACAGAGGATAATGAGGTCATGCGGTTGTTAGATGAGTTCTCTATTCATATTCATGTCCCGGCAGGGGCTACACCCAAAGACGGCCCTTCGGCAGGAATCGCTCTTTTGGTGTGTATGGCTTCTCTTTTGACGAAGAGGCCGGTTAACCATAAACTTGCCTTTTCCGGAGAGATAACTCTGCGCGGAGATGTTCTTCCTGTTGGAGGTATTCGAGAAAAGTTGCTAGCCGCTCGTAGATATGGAGTGTCTGAAGTACTTCTCTGTGCATCGAATGCTCATGATGTTGAGGAGATAGATAAAGCACATCTTCTGGATCTCAAGGTTACCTATGTAAGGCATATGGAAGAAGTTATAGACGCCGCTTTACTTGATGCCAATGCTTAATACTCCTTCAACCCTGCGTCAATTCTTAGTAGCTCTTGGTCTCATCGTTGTTGTGACGAGTAACTCATATGGGCAAATAGGAGGAAGAAACGCGTTTGGATTCACATCTATGGCATTTGAACCCCATGTCAGTAGTTTGGGCGGTATGGTGCTTGGTCAGACCACGACGTCTATGTCCGGGATGGATTTTCCGTCAGCTTTACAAAGTGGACAAAATGAGGTGAATATTGGTTACACTTCCCTCTATGGTTCATCCTCGGCATTTGCTGTACAGTATATAATACCTCACAAACGCTTAGGTGTACTACAAGTTGGTACTCGGTACCTCACCCATGGTTTACTTGATCGTCGTGACCCCTTGAATGCCTATCAAGGCAAGTTTTCAGCCAATGAAGTGGATCTCTTTGCTGGCACTGCATTTACGTGGGAAAATTATCGTTTTGGTGTCAATGCTCATGGCTTAATCGGGCAGTTAGAAGCACAGAACAGCTTTGGGTTGGCCGTTGATTTTACCGCGTTTTGGGAAGATAGTTCTGGCTTGACTACTATGGGGTTTGCATTGCGAAATCTTGGAGGGGAGATCATTCCCTACGCTGGTAAACGAAGGGCTACTCCAACGGATTTACAGTTTGGCTTTAGTCGAAAGCTAAAATATCTCCCCTTGAGAATTCACTGTACCCTACATGATCTTTATCGATGGAATCTTCGGTTTGAGGATAGTTTGGCTTCAAATACGTCCAACTTCTTTGGATTGCCAGAGGAGCAGGGTATAGGCGGCTTTGGGAAGTTTACGGATAACTTCTTTCGGCATGTCAACTTCGGATTGGATTTCAATCTGTTTCAAGACAAGTTTTGGTTTGCACTAGGATATAATCATCAACGAAGAATGGAGATGGCTATCCCTAATCGAAATGGCTTTGCTGGCTTCTCGTTGGGCTTTGGTATGGAGCTTAATCGTTGGGCTTTTGGATACAGTTATGCAAAGCATCATTTAGCTTCTGGTTTTCATGGAATTCGTACGACGTTACGGTTTCATAAAAAAGCTAAAAATTCAGTCGAGAACTAGATTTATTGTCTTACCTTCGCATCTTAAATTTTTGTTAACCCTGGATTGGGTGTAAAACTCTTGTAGGCTTGGAGTATTTCAACCTTCAAGTTTTCAGAGCCGCGCGATCCAAATTTGAAGATTATGATGTACGATGATAATGCCTTTGATCTAAACAGTGATCAATTTTTCCCAGAAGGGGACGACGCCTCGAGTCAAGAGGAAGCTACAGAAGAAACACCAGCAGCTGAAGAAGTAGCAGAAGAAGCACCTGCCGCTGAAGAAGCACCTGCAGCTGAGGAAGTAGCAGAAGAAGCACCTGCCGCTGAGGAAGCAGCAGAAGAGGCGCCTGCCGCTGAAGAAGTAGCAGAAGAAGCACCTGCCGCTGAGGAAGCAGCTGAAGAAGCACCTGCAGCTGAAGAAGTAGCAGAAGAAGCACCTGCCGCTGAGGAGGTAGCAGAAGAAGCACCTGCAGCGGAAGAAGCTCCTGCAGCAGAAGAAGATGTTGATGAAATGCCTGAGTTAAAAATCAAAAAAGATGATTCAGGGACAAGCCATGATGATTTTGATTGGTCAAAAGGCAAGCGCAACGTAACGGAATATAGTGCTGATGCCATTCAAGAAATGGAAGCTCAGTACACGAAGGATCTCAAGATTCTAGAAGAAAATGTTATTGTTACGGGAACTGTAGTTTCTGTAACTAGTACAGATGTTGTATTGAACATCGGATTTAAGTCTGATGGTATGGTTCCTATCAATGAGTTCCGCGATATGGACGAGCTCAAGCAGGGTATGGAGATTGATGTATATGTATCAACTCTAGAAAATGCCAAAGGCCAGTTAGAACTTTCTCGTCGTAAAGCGAAGCTACTTAAGGCGTGGGATGCTCTTGTGCAGGCACACGCTAACGACACTATTGTTAAAGGAACAGTTGCTTCAAAAACAAAAGGTGGACTTATTGTAAATATCGGAGGTCTTGAAACCTTCTTACCTGGATCTCAAATTGACGTCAAGCCTGTCGTTGATTATGATGAGTACGTTGGTAAGCAAATGGAGCTTAAAGTTGTTAAGGTCAATGAGACCATCAAGAATGCAGTAGTTTCTCATAAAGCCTTAATCGAAAGCGATATCGAAGAGCAGCGTCTTGAGATCATCTCAGGTCTTGAAAAAGGACAGGTCCTTGAAGGGGTTATCAAAAACATCACTGACTTCGGTGCATTTATCGATCTTGGTGGTATTGATGGTCTTCTATACATCACTGACATCTCTTGGGGACGTATAAACCATCCAAACGAGGTATTGACATTGAATGAAAGCATCAATGTAGTTGTTCTCGATTTTGATGATAACAAAAAGCGAATTTCTCTTGGACTTAAGCAGCTACAAGAACACCCATGGACAGCCTTTGTCGATACGGTGAATGTAGGTGATAAAGTAAAAGGTAAGATCGTTAATGTTGAGGATTACGGAGCCTTCCTAGAGATTCAGCCAGGTGTGGAAGGGCTTATTCACGTTAGTGAGGTAAGTTGGTCTTCAGAGCAAATCAATTCTCGCAAGTTCTTCAAAATGGGTGAGGAGCACGAAGCGATTATTATGACTGTTGGTGCTGAAGAGCGTAAGATGAGTTTGTCTATCAAGCGACTTGTTCCAGATCCATGGGAGGTAGTTGCTGAGCGTTACGCAGTAGATTCAAAACACACGGGGCAAATCCGAAACATTACTCCTTATGGTGTATTTGTTGAGCTCGAAGAGGGCATTGGTGGTATGGTCCACGTTTCTGACCTCTCTTGGACGAAGCGTTTCAACCACCCATCTGAGTATGTGAAATCAGGAGAGACTCTTGAGGTTATGGTCTTAGAAATAGATGATGAAAATCGCAAACTATCCCTAGGGCACAAACAACTTGAAGAGGATCCATGGGGTACTTTCGAGACAGTTTTCCCAGTAGGTTCAGTTCATGAAGGTTTAGTAATCAGTGCCGATTCAAAAGGTGGTGTAGTTATGCTTCAGCATGGTCTTGAAGGATACATGCCTTCTCGTCATATGAAGAAGGAAAACAACGAATTAGCTGTAGTTGATGATAAAATCGAGGTAAAAGTTATCGAGTTTAATCAGCGTGACAAGCGAATAATCTTATCACATACAAAAGTATGGTCAGACGAGGTTATCAAAGAGAAGCGTAAATCAGCTAGCGATACAAACAAGCAAGTCAAGAAGCTACAAAGCAATATTGAGGCTACCACACTTGGTGATATCTCTGCACTTGCTGATCTTCAAGCCAAGCTTAAAGACGAAGAGCAGACTGCCGAAGAAAAGCCTAAGGCAAAGAAGGCAGCTGCCAAGAAAACTACGAAAAAGGTGAAAGAGGAGGCTGCTAAGGATGATGCAGCTCCATCAGAAGAGGCTCCAGCTTCAGAAGAATCAACAGAGTCATCTGAAGAATAGCATCTATCAAACCTTTTCGAATTATCCAAGGGCTGCAGGAAACTGCGGCCCTTGTTGTTTTCTGCAGTATTGTATGCGAGATCTAGTCTTGGGATATATTCACTATAGAAGCTGTTGTGAATGTTAGCTATCTGCCTGTAGCCTCTATCTCAATATCCAAAAAGGTTGTCTCTAAAGTCGTATGATATATGGACTTCGTGTATTTGGCCGAGAGCCGCACGATTATTGGATAAGTTCATGTCATAGGCATAACCGATAGAAAAGCGGTCTAACACGGTAAATCCTCCTAAGAACATTAAGTGGGAGGTCGATCGATAGCCAAGTCCAACGCTTAATAAGGATTCTATGCTGTAGCGAAGACTACTTGTAATTTGAGGGGGTGCCCCGATGACGTAGTGAATGTTTATATCGGGGTCTAGAGATATATCCCTAGCGCTGAAGTTGTCTTGAAGTGAAATTTTACCTCCAACAGCAATATGATAATGTTGCATTTTAGTGAAGTTCGAGGTGCGACCATTACGGCCTTCAAATGGTACAGAGAGTTGTAAAAGCTGCGGTACAGCTGCGGCGATGTAGTATTTTCCGCCCTCATATAGAACACCAAATGACGCGTCTGGATACATTTTTGATTCGGTGTTGGCTAGAATTCCCGGATCATCGGGTTGGTCTAGCTGCAATAAACCAGCATTCAATCTGTAACTGTTCGCACCAAGACTAAGTCCGAAGGATATTGCCTTTCTTGCCCTTTGGCGAGAAAGTCCTTTATCCAATATGATTCGATAGGAAAAACTTCCCGAAATTCCGCTGTAACTCGTTGGCCCCGTAAAGTCATTAAATATCGAGGCACCTAGATTTATTCGTTTGTTTCGCAGCGGAGTATGAAATCCAATGTTTGCCGTAAATGGCGAACCCTCTATCTTACCCCATTGCGATCGAAAAGTCGAAAAGATATACATTCCTTGGCCGTGGCCTGCAACGGAAGGGTTGTATAGAAACATGCTTTCCTTAGAAAAAGAAAAGTCAGGTAACTGCTGTGCGTGGGTCTTCCCTTTGTTGAGCATAATGAGTAACCCGAGGATTAAGAAAGTATATTTTGTGCTAGCCTTCATAGATTATTGCAGTTATTCGACTAGTGTTATGTGCCCGGTATAGGTTTGCTGGACCTGACCAGACTCATTGAGGTTAAGTATGTAGTAATAGGTTCCTGCGGGAAGTTGTTGCCCTTTCCATGTTCCTCTCCAATCATTGTTGTAGGGAGCTGCTTTGTATACTACGTCACCCCAACGATTGACAATACTCACCGAGTTATCCGGGAATTGATATAGCCATCGGATGTACCAGAAGTCATTTAATCCATCCCCGTTCATGGTTAGACCATTAGGAATAAAGGGGTCTTCGTCAAAGCGATCATCTACAAAGATGGTAATCGAATCGATGTCCCTGCAGTTGCGATCGTTCTCCACTGTAACAACATAGCTTGTTGTTGAATCATGGAAGAAGAATGGATCAGGGCAGTTATCACAACTTAGGTAATCAGCAGGGGTCCAAGTGTAGTCGATTCCGCCACTAGCCAACAGATATGCGGTATCGAGCAAGTAAATCGTCGTGTCATTGCCCGCTTGCGCAAATGGGGCTGTTGTTTCCGAAAGTGCAAAGTTCTCAGAGAGATAGTTTTTCCACGGTGTCATACTGATGACTCGCTCACTAGGACTTATGTTGTTAGTTGAAAATGACGGGGCAATCTCCCATTGTGGTATGTTTCTCCAGTGAACAACATCGTTGAACTCCCCATCATCTAATGGGTTAAAGGTAAAGTTGATGGTTACAGAGTCTGTACCTAACTCTTCCCAAATCTTATGATAAAACCGATCGTTGATGGAGCAGATTAGTAGATCTCTTTCTTCTCTACTCAGGTTGTCAAGGCTTGGGTCATTTTCTACAAGCCGCACTCGATAGATGTAACTACCTATTGAATTGGGTATAACTTCTACAGGCCGGTAAACCGTATCTCCTCCTATTTCAAACCCTACCGGGAATATGTAAGTGTCTGTGGCGTTTAATGTACGTTCAATACCCCCATCACCAAGGGCGCGTACGAAACCATGATTATGACGCACAACATTGAATGTGGGATTATATACAAAAACAGTATTAGTATCTAAATCGAACTGACGATCTCCAAGGTCTAGGAGACTATCCACTTCTACGTGGAGGGATGCATATTTAGTTCCACTAGTTGCTAATAACAGATTGTGAAACCTTGTCGTTGAACTGCCCCTAATGGTTTGGTCATCTCCATCGAGGTAAACATATCCTGATAGGCTTGGGTCAAAGCCTAGGCCGTTACTTTCATTTATCCAATCGCCTTGACTACGTAGGGTGTCTTCGTTGAGGATAACTGTGTTTGCATCAAGGTATACGTCTCCATCTACATTGAGTAGGGCTCCATCGGTAATGCTTACAAAACCCTCACTTAGGGAGAACATGGGTTGCGCAACTAAATTATATGAAACACTTAGGCACACGAGCCATAGAATACTCAGTGTAACATGTCGAATGTGAGAAAGGGTGGTTATCATAGGGAATCTCTCCTCTTCTAATTTAAGCAATGTTCGTATTATTGTTTAAGTCAAAAACACAGAATGATTAAACAGTGTAAAGGTTATGGTGTATTGCTCGGGCTACTTTGTATAAGTGCTTCGACGTTATATGCTCAGGTTGGGATCAACATTCAAGATCCCGATTCGTCGGCAATTCTCCATTTAGAGTCTATTGATAAGGGATTGTTGCTCCCGCGGCTTAATGATGCGCAAATGAACAGTATTGGGAATCCTGCTGAAGGTCTTATCCTTTACAATACCGAAGATAGTTTGGTTGAGTATTGGAATGGTGAATGCTGGATAAAGCCTTATCAGCGCACTTGCGATGACTGCGAATTCATTATGACTATAGACCAGACTCAAGCGATCATTGATCGAGCAGTTACTGATAGTGCTTCATTTACACTTACTGTGGAGCAAACTAATGGTACAGATGATATCAATTTAGTAATCTTAACCTCGCTTCCCGCAGGAGTTACCTATTCTGCCGATAGCTTTGTGATAGATAGCTTTGGTACATCAACGATAACCGTGACCGCTGATATCTTCGCTCAGCCTGGCACCTTTCCAGTCATTGTTCAAGCTGTTTGTGGCCAGTTTACGCAGTTTATAGCCTTTACTGTAATTGTAGAGCCCTGTGAGCTCGTGCCGTTAAATGCAAGTACTGATAACTTCTTGTTGTCTGATAATGTAAACCGTGGTCTTCCAGGAGATCCAGCCTGTATAATTGTCGATATCGCCGATGGCGTGGAAATTGGATCAACCGATGCTGGTCAGCCAGCATTCAACACAGGTAACCTTGACGTACAGTCTCACGTTGGATTTATTCATGAAGGGTCTATTCTTGGTCGTGGTGGAAATGGAGGGGGAGTTGGTAATATACTTCAGCTGCAGTTTGGTGAAGATGGCGAAGATGGGGGCGATGCAATCAATCTAACCACAAGAGCAACCTTTGACCTTGGTGGTGAAATCTATGCCGGTGGTGGCGGTGGAGCCGGAGTGGGTGTGGGGCTAACGATTCCTTTAAGCCAA
>JBMHCE010000013.1:0-29929 GCA_049890075.1 Chitinophagales bacterium | reverse complement strand
CCTCTCACGCAGAAAATTTAGCTCTCGTCATTAATGAGCATGATCGAAGTGATGCGACCGAACTGATTTTAGGTAAAAAAGAAGCCGCCTCCTGGAAAACGAGGTATCCTCTGCACGGCATTATTCGCCTTACTCCAATTTTTGATGCCTTACGCTGCATAAAGCATTCGGTTGAAATCGATACCCTGTCCAAAGCTTGTGCCATTACCAAAGAAGGCTTTATGAGAACGCTAGACATGGTCAAAGAGGGTATCTATGAATATGAAGTAGAGGCAGCCATTACCGAAACCTTTATTCGAAATGGATGTGGAGGGCATGCTTATCAGCCTATTATTGCTGGAGGAAAAAATGCCTGTGTCTTGCATTATATAACAAACCATGAAAAACTAAAGGACGGAGACTTACTCCTGATGGATTTCGGGGCAGATTATGCCTATTACTCTGCTGACCTGTCAAGGACCATTCCAGTCAACGGCAAGTTTAGTGCGCGACAAAAAGAACTCTACAATGCCTGTCTTCAGGTTCAAAAAGAATGTATCGACATCGCCCGTCCGGGTATCACACTGCAGGCCTATCAACTTGAGTCAAAACGCATTATGATGCATGCTCTTCGTCAAGTGGGATTAGTGAAGGCAAGCGATGATAAAGAAGCCTTAAAAGAAAGCCATCAATACTTTCCCCATGGCATTGGCCACTACTTGGGGCTTGATACCCATGATGTAGGAAGCCGCTTTGCCGAGCTCAAACCCGGCATGGTATTGACTGTCGAGCCAGGGATTTATGTCCGAGAGGAAGGTATTGGAATTCGTATCGAAAATGATATTGTAGTTACTATGGATAAGCCCAATGACTTAATGGCGGATATTCCACGAGAAGTTGAAGAAATTGAGGCATTAATGGCCAAGTAATCCATGGTAATTCTTCCTTTTTTAGAGATCGCCCAATCACCCATTCATGGAAGAGGTGTCTTTGCGACAGAAGATATAGAAGAAGGAACGTTAATCGAGTTTTCACCGCTGATTATTCTTCCATCTAGTGAACGCGGAATTCTTCAATCCAGCAAATTATATGACTACTACTTTGAGTGGTCTGAAAGCCAAATTGCTGTTGGTCTCGGATACCTCTCTATATACAACCACGCCTCGCCTGCCAATTGCTATTGGGAGCGCTTAGAGGATAAACAAGCCATGCGTGTAATTAGTCAATCTATTATTCCTAAAGGTCAGGAACTGACTGTTGACTACATGACCGGAGACAAAGCCCTCGAAAAGCTATGGTTTGACGCTAAAAAGAAGTGAGGCTAATTGGCTTACCATTTTCATTTGATATCCCGCAGCAATTTTTTCATCGTATTCATTTCTTTTATCAACAACTCGATTTGCTCTTGTTGCTCCGCAATATGAACCTTTTGCTCGTCAATCATTGCCTGTTGTTCTTGGATGGCCTTTATAGATAAGATTGAAAACATGTCATAGGCTAAGCCCGGAGTTCCGTCTTCCGCATATCGAACAACATCCGGAAAAACCTCCCCAACTTCCTGTGCAAGGAATCCGAGGGTAGTTGCACTGGGATCTGAAGAACTCTTGTATACATAACTTACGGGATTAAGGCGAAGAACGCCGTTCATTACGTTAGGTAACGCTGCAATGTTTGTTTTTAGGTTTTTATCTGAGGGTTGTACATAGTTTCCTGTATTGTCCTCAACATAGGCGCGACGAGTGCCCTCATTAGCAAAACTATAGTGTAAACCACTATGATACGTTTTCCAATGATCGCCATTAAAATCGACGAAAATCCCAAAGCGATCTGTACCTATTGCACCTGCACTATCATTATGAGCAACAAACTGGCCCTCGGGATTAGAAATCCCTACACCGACATTTCCATTCTTCAATATTACCATAGCATCACTTCGTACAACATTACTTCTTCCATTACCGACTACAAATAGACGATCAGAGGAATTATAAACTGAAGTTTCGACAGGTGTATAGGTGGTATTATAAGCACCTACTACTGTTTCAGTAAAAGATGGTGCGGTTGTATTCCACCCCATTGCGGTAGAATAGCTTCCCGAAGCGGTTGCACCATAACCCATTGCGGTAGAAGAGTTTCCCGAAGCATCTGTATCCCGCCCAATTGCGGTGGAATAAGTACTTGAGGCGGTTGTAAAACGACCCATTGCGGTGGAACCATAACCCGAAGCGGTTGTAAAAAGCCCCATTGCAGTGGATTGTTCTCCTGAGGCAATTGTAGAATAACCCATTGCGGTGGAACCATAACCCGAAGCGGTTGTACTCTCCCCTATTGCGGTGGAACCATAACCCGAAGCGGTTGTAAAATACCCCATTGCGGTAGAATAGTCTCCCGAAGCATCTGTATTCCGCCCCATTGCGGTGGAATAACTATTCGAGGCGGTTGTACCACCACCCATTGCGGTGGAACCATAACCCGAAGCGGTTGTACCCTCCCCCATTGCGGTGGAAGAAGTATCCGAGGCGGTTGAAGAATTACCCATTGCAGTGGAACGATAACCCGAAGCGGTTGTAAAACGACCCATTGCGGTGGAAGAGTTTCCCGAAGCGGTTGAAGAACTACCCATTGCGGTGGATTGGTCTCCTGAAGCGACTGTAAAACGACCCATTGCGGTACTTTCTCTACCAATAGCCTGAGATCCTTCACCAGTAGCTAAGCTACTTGTGCCAGAAGCAATAGTTCCAACTCCCATTGCGGTGGATTGGTCTCCTGAAGCGACTGTAAAACGACCCATTGCGGTACTTTCATCACCTGATGCAGAAGTGCCAAGATTTACTGCGAAACTGTTATCACCGGTTGCCCCATAATTGAAGTTGATGAAATTGCTATAACTTAAGTCAACTGCATTACTTCCAATATCTCCGTAATAAGTAGAATCTCGCCCAACAATGCGATAACCCGTGTTAGATCCTTCAGTAATCTCTTCTAGTGCTCCTGATACAACACCGCTGCTTACCGAACCAGCATTTATTGTGTTGCCATTACTCAGCGTCACTTGAAGGCTATCATTGACAATAGCAACCCCCGTAACACTTGTACCGGCAGGACCTGGTAATCCCTGTGCTCCATCTTGTCCATCTGCTCCATCTGCACCAGCGGGACCTTGCGGACCGGCTGGACCTTGTGGACCCGTTACTCCTTGGGGGCCCTGTGGACCCTGAGCACCGTCAGCTCCGTCTTGACCATCAGCTCCTGCCGGGCCCTGTGGACCTGCTACTCCCTGTGGACCTTGTGCTCCGTCAGCACCGGCAGGACCAGCGGGACCTGGAGCACCGTCCTGTCCATCTGCTCCAGCTGGACCTTGTGGACCCGTTAATCCTTGAGGGCCTTGGGCTCCTGTCAATCCCTGAGGGCCCGTTAATCCTTGAGGTCCTGTTGCTCCTTGCGGACCTTGGGGACCGGCGGGACCTTGTGGACCAGCAGGACCTTGTGGACCGGTGGGACCTTGCGGGCCTGCGGGCCCCTGTGTTCCTGGAGCGCTCCCCGCTTCATTAGCATACAGAGCATAAGGAACACTTAGTAACTGGGTAGTTGCTGTTATAGAGAAATTATTCCCTCCCTCTGGATCCGTTTCAATTTTAAGGTAATACGCATTATCACCCCAACTTACACTTGATATATCGCCAAACGTATTTAGCCCATTACCAATTACCAAGGTGGCTAATCCATTATCATTGGTCGTAATCGAATGTTCTTCTTCAAATACAGTCGTCCCTGTGCTATTTCCCTCGAGGATCGAGATATTAACCGTTACACTTTGGTTGCTCACCAAATCTCCTTGTGCATCCCGAATTACCGCTTGATAGGAAAATTGTTCAGGTGCCTGAGCAAATGCACTGTATGCCATAAATATGGCTCCGATAAGGGTTAGAATTCTTTTCATAGTTATCTGTTTATGATAATTGGTTTAATGATACTTACCGCTTCTCCATCATTTAAGTTGACGTAGTAAGTTCCTGCTGCCCATGTATTCACATCAAAGGAGTATTGACCTTGAGTAACTGACTTAGAAGCAACGATAGCACCTTTTACATCAGTAACCGTCAATGATAATGGCAATTCATAGTTGGTAGTAAACTCTAGGTTCATCTCATCTGCCGATGGGTTAGGCCAAATAGAGAGCTGAAAGTCATATTGAATATCATCAATAGACAATGCCGTATCAAAGGAATAGGTCTGTTGGACACCTTCAGAAACAGAATAATCAGCTGACGAACTGTACTGAAAATCGACTTGCCCAATAGAGTAGCTAACACTGCCTGTTGAGCTAGCCGCATCTCCTCCACCAGCGACGATATTCGACTGTGCGTTGACTGAATGTAGCATTAGGCAAGTAACAACTAGGGTAAAGTACGTTTTCATTTAAAGTATTCTTTTGAAAATACCAAAAACGTTCTTAAAGCTACAGGCTGATTACTTTTTTATATTGACTTAACCTAGAAGTCTTCCCATAACAACCCATAAAAAGCGTGTTATATAGTGAGCGCTACATCGTTACGCCTCCGCATCCTGTGCAGACGAGTCTTCCGCTTCCTCTGTTCCTTCTGATCCGTTAGCATCATCGGATGGCTCCGCCGCTTTGGTGGATTTGCTCGATTCCTTACTAGACGATTTTTTAGTCGCTTTCTTTGAAAGGACCAACTTCTCCTTCTCCTCATCCTTATCGGCGAGTAAGGTATCCCCTTCTTTAAGACGACCGGATAGCATTTCTTCAGCAATGGGATCTTCCAAGTACTTCTGAATCGCTCGGTTAAGCGGTCGTGCACCAAATTCCGGATCAAATCCTCGTTTAGCCACAAAGCGCTTCGCTTCTTCGGAAAGCTCGAGGTGGTATCCTAAATCCTCAATTCTGCGATGAACGCCACGCATGGATATATCGATAATCTTGAAGATATCCTCTTCGCTTAGGCTAGAGAAGGTAATCAAGTCATCAATACGATTTAGGAATTCAGGGGAAAAGGTTCGCTTTAGCGCCTTTTGAATAACTGAACGCGCGTGATCGCCGGCTTGACTTTGACGATTTTTTGTGGCAAACCCAACGCCTTGTCCGAAGTCCTTAAGGTCTCTCACTCCTATATTGGACGTCATGATAATCAAGGTATTCTTGAAGTTGATTTTTCGCCCGAGTCCATCGGTTAAGAGACCATCATCTAATACCTGTAGAAGGATATTAAAGATATCGGGGTGAGCCTTTTCAATCTCATCTAAGAGGACCACTGAATAGGGCTTTCTTCGAACTTTTTCCGTCAGCTGACCACCTTCTTCATAGCCCACATAGCCGGGAGGTGCTCCAATCAAGCGACTCACAGAGAACTTCTCCATGTATTCACTCATATCAATTCGGATGAGTGAATCTTCTGAGTCAAAAAGATTTTCGGCTATAGCACGAGCAAGCTCTGTTTTTCCGACACCCGTAGGTCCAAGAAATATGAAGGTTCCAATAGGCTTATTGGGATCTTTTAACCCTACTCGATTTCGCTGAATAGACTTCACTACTTTTTCAATAGCCTCGTCTTGACCAATCACGCGATTACGCAAGTCATCACCCATTTTAACAAGCTTCTGGCTCTCTGATTCCGCAATTCGTTTCACCGGAATTCCCGTCATCATGCCCACAACTTCAGCAATGTCATCTTCGGTAATTGGAAAACGCTGAGTCTTTACTTCATCTTCCCAAGCCAATTTCGCAGCATCCAATTCCTCGAGTAACTTCTTTTCATCATCTCGAAGTCGAGCGGCTTCCTCATACTTCTGATTTTTTACAACGTTGTTTTTCTCTTCCTTGATGGCATCAATCTTACCCTCAAGTTCCGTAATGTTCAGAGGAACCTTAATGTTTTTCAAGTGAACTCTAGCACCTACCTCATCCATTACGTCAATGGCTTTATCGGGAAGGAATCGATCGGTAATGTATCGCTCAGAAAGCTTCACGCATGATTCGATCGTACCTTCTGTATAGGTTACATTATGATAGTCTTCATACTTCACTTGAATGTTCTCAAGAATAGTAATGGACTCTTCGATGCTTGGCGGATCGACAATCACTTTTTGGAAACGGCGATCTAATGCACCGTCCTTTTCAATATGCTGACGATACTCGTCTAGGGTAGAAGCTCCAATCACCTGAAGCTCACCACGCGCCAATGCTGGCTTAAAGATATTTGAGGCATCAAGCGAGCCTGTAGCCCCACCTGCACCAACGATTGTATGAATCTCATCAATAAAGAGAATGACATCTTGATTTTTTTCAAGCTCTGCCATAATGGCCTTCATTCTTTCCTCGAATTGACCACGATACTTTGTTCCTGCGACTAAGGCTGCCAAGTCAAGCATCACCACGCGACGGTTAAAGAGGACTCTCGATACTTTACGCTGGACAATACGAAGAGCAAGTCCTTCAACGATGGCCGTTTTACCTACTCCTGGCTCTCCAATGAGAATTGGGTTGTTCTTCTTACGTCTACTTAGAATTTGGGAAACCCGTTCGATTTCTGTTTCACGACCGACAATGGGATCAAGCTTATCGTTGATGGCCATTTCGGTGACATCCCTTCCAAAATTATCTAGGACAGGCGTCTTAGATTTTGATTTGCCTCGTCTTGAGAAGCCAGCACCTCCTTCCTTACGGCCAGCACCTGGATCTTCTTCTGCAGCGTCTCCATCCTCATCGCGCGGGGTCTCGCCTTTGAGTTCATTTTGGAGGTAGTCTAATTCCGATTTGAAAATTTCATAATTGACATCGTGTTTCTCAAGAATTTGAGTAGCTACATTGTCGGGATTTTTTAGGATGGCAAGAAACAAATGTTCTGTACTCACCCATTCATTTCGAAGCTGCTTCGCTTCAAGTACGGTGATCTTGAGTACTTTCTCTGCCTGTTTATTGATGGTAAGTTTTTCATCCGGGCTTTTTAGTGGTGAACTATTATCCGCCACAGCACGCTCAACAGCACGACGAATCACAACGGGGTCGACATCCAAAGAGTGAAGCACCTTAATGGCGAGGCCCTCCCCTTCTCGGATTAGACCTAATAAAAGGTGTTCAATTCCTATGTAGTTGTGATTTAATCGTAAGGCCTCTTCCCGCGAGTAGGAGATTACATTGCGCACTTGAGGTGAGAATTTTTCCGCCATCGTATCCTAAATTTCTTATTGAGATAAAAGTAACAATATACCTAAGACTCATGCCTTAGTTTTTAAGTAATATGCGTAAATTTCCACTTGTTGGTTTCAAGGCCTAAAAGAAAAAGTTCAAGAATATGAAATTCAGTATCGAAAAAAATGAACACTACGCACTAATTCAGCCTCAAGAAGAGAAGCTGACCAGTATGATTGCTCCCAAACTCAAGTCTGAGTTTATGTTACTCTTTCAAGAAGAACATACGCGGATAATCTGTGATTTAAGTGACGTGAAATACATCGACTCCAGCGGTTTGAGTGCCTTGTTGATTGGCCACCGTCTTTGTCGCGAGGAAAGCGATGGATCATTTATTCTTACCAACATTGCACCCAGTGTAAAAAGCCTCATCACCCTATCTCGATTGGACGATGTGTTGACGTTAATACCAACAAACACTGAAGCCATTGATTTTGTGAAGCTCGAGAACCTAGAAGGAGACTTAGATGCTTAATGAGTTTTGAACTCACCATCTTAGGATCTAACTCAGCCGTGCCCGCTTTTGGAAGGCACCCTTCAAGTCAAGTTCTCTCGCTCGACGGCAATAAGTTTCTCATCGATTGTGGTGAGGGTTGTCAATTACAAATGAGTAGATACAATATTAAGCGAGGCAAGCTTGACCATATTTTCATCTCTCATCTCCATGGAGATCATTTCTTCGGTCTTTTTGGCTTGATCAATACCTTAAACCTTAATGGTCGACAAGCGCCCCTAAACATCTACGGTCCTCCTAATCTTGAGGGAATTCTTCAAAGTGTCCTGGGTGATTACAGCCACCGCCTTCAGTATGAATTAGTCTTTCACGGTCTAGCTATGGATCGTCCGGAAACCATCCTTGAGACAACAGGATGTCGAGTCAGCACCTTAGTGATGAATCACAGCATAGAATGCCTCGGATTTCAGTTTGAGCATATCAAGCAAAAGCCCAATGTATCCGCTGAAAAACTCCAGGCTTTAGGCATTGAGGGAAAGGCGATTGGTCAGTTACTTGCCGGTGAAGAAGTCAAAGACAAACACGGCAACACGGTGGGATTAGAAGACGTAGCCTTGCCAAGTAGTCGCGGTTGTATATATACATATTGTTCAGATACTGCTCGAAAACCTGAAAATATCAAACGTCTGGAAGGTACTGATGTACTGTATCATGAAGCTACCTTCTTGAACAGCCGACAAGATCGTGCCGACGCTACGGGTCATAGCACGGCCGAAGATGCTGCTTGGATGGCCAAGGAAGCTGGAGTGAAAGATCTTTTGATCGGACACTTTTCGGCTCGATATGAAAACCTGGATCCGCTATTAACAGAATGTCAAGCCACATTCACTAGAAGTCACCTAGCTCTTGAAGGCCATTCTTTTGAACTCTCTACAGAAGGATTAAAGCCAGCCTAGGACCGCTTTAAATTGTACTTCTCTATTTTGTTATAGAGATGACTTCGCTGAATATCAAGAACATCAGCGGTTTTAGAAACATTCCATCCGTTCTTACGAAGCTTATCCTCGATAAAGAGTTTTTCAATATGCTCTTTAAAGTCTTGGAACTTCTGAAAAGATTCGAACAATTGTAAGGGTGGACTTTTTGCCATCACATTGGACACATTGGATTGGACGTCTTCGGTTTCAATTTTATTCCCTTTGGAAAGGATCACAAGACGCTCTACCACGTTTCGCAGTTCACGAATGTTTCCAGTCCACTCTACCTCCTGCAACTCAGCAACAGCCGACGGGGTGATTTTCTTGAGTGGGATGCCGTAGTCTTGGCAAATCTCCTTGAGGAAACGCTCTGTAATCAACGGGATATCCTCTACCCTATCATTTAACGAAGGAACATGAATCAAAATGACGGACAAACGGTGATACAGGTCCATTCGGAAGTTACCCAGATCAATTTCCTTGGCAAGATCTTTATTGGTCGCCGCTACTACGCGCACATCGACTTTGATCTCCTTGTCTCCACCAACACGGGTGATTTTGTTTTCCTGTAATGCGCGAAGCACCTTAGCTTGGGCAGACATCGACATGTCACCAATCTCATCAAGAAACAGCGTACCTCCATTGGCTTGCTCGAACTTTCCTATACGTTGTTTAATCGCTGAAGTGAAGGCTCCCTTTTCGTGACCGAATAATTCGCTTTCAATAAGTTCTGCGGGTATGGCAGCACAATTCACTTCAACCAACTGACCTTTAGAGCGTGGACTTTGTTCATGAATCCAACGAGCCACTAATTCCTTTCCCGTACCATTTTCCCCTGTAATCAAAACCCGCGCCTCAGTAGGAGCAACCTTAGCTATAGTCTGTTTGATAGACTCAATGGCTGAACTCTCCCCTACGATTTCTCTTGTCTTAGATACTTTTCGCTTGAGCACCTTGGTCTCGGTAATCAAGGTAGATTTATCCAGCGCATTACGCACGGTAATAAGAAGGCGATTTAAATCCGGTGGCTTAGATAAGTAATCATAGGCTCCCGATCGAACCGTTTCGACTGCCGTATCAAGTTGCCCATGACCTGAAATCATAATGAACTGCGCTTCTACTTCCGCCGCCTTGGCTAGTTGAAGAACTTCCATGCCATCACGCTTTGGCATCTTGATATCTAAAAGGACGACATCATAGACATCTTCCAAGATCATATTCAGAGCCACATCGCCATCAGAAGCTTCATCAACTTCGTAGTGCTCATACTCTAAAATCTCTCGAAGGGATTGCCTAATGTTTTTTTCGTCATCAACGATTAGTATTCGTGCCATAGAGTGTCTAATTTAATAGAATTTGGAAAAGATAAGCGATTTATTCATCGAAAAGCAAAAAAAGAAGAGACCCAAGTTCCACGAGGTGGAAAACTTGAGTCTCTATTATATGGAGCGGAATCGTAAGCCGGGTTCTGTTCATTTAACATTGACTGCTAAACTTCCACCATTTATCTAGACCTCAAGTCACCTTGAGGCTCAATCGACCAACCCCCCGAAGCTATCAACCTAAGTCAATATAAGGACGGGACACCCTATCCTCGGTATACATGGTCTTTCAGCGCATGGGGTTTACTCAGCTACCTGATTTACATCAAGCACTGGTGGGCTCTTACCCCACCTTTTCACCCTTACCATATAAAATGGCGGTTATTCTCTGTAGCACTTTCCCTTCCTCTCAGAAGCCACCCGTTAGGTGGCACGCCTCCCTATGCAGCCCGGACTTTCCTCATGAAAAGATCATGTAGTGGATCCTTCCGCACAGCAAAGATAATAGAATTAGATCGCCCAAGTCTCCCAACAACAATAGATAAAACCTGCAACAAAAGGATACTTCATCCAAAACCTAGGAAGGACTCCGAGAAGAAAGAGCACGGCAAGTATTATAAAAAGAGGGAAGAACAACGTCCCTACCATGCTGATGGCCGTACCTAAGATTGCTATGAAACAAAAAAGACGTTGCTGCCAGAACCCATGGATTTTAAGGTATCCAAGCAAGCTCAGGACCAACATTACTAGACAGCCTAACAAGTACAAGAGCGACTCCGCACTCATGGCATTAGTATACCAACTATAGCCTAGACCTATTCCGACAAGCACTCCATAGAGACCGAGAAAACGACCACTATGATTAGCCATGCGATCTCGATCCTTCAGAGCCATCGTTACCAGTAAAAAGCTGGTCAATGCAATGACATTATATACAAGACTACCCGAGAGTGCAAAAAGCATGAGTATCATTATTATACCTGCGAAAAGAAAATCCAAAGACCTACTGAACTGATACGTCAAGACCATCAAAAGAATAAAGAGGGCACATACTTCTGAAGAAAGATTTATTCCAGATTCCACGATGGTGTGAGTCCAAGGAAGAACAGCAAAAAGTAAAGCTCCAAAAAAAGCACCACCTATCTGGCGCACCGTTAGGCGGTTTAGCGATTCGAGCAATAGGTAGACCTGAGATACTATCAAGGTGATGGTCAATACTGATTTCAACTCCAACTCGTCGAGCTTGCAGGTATACAGTGAAAAGGTGAACAGTCCAACTAATAGAAGATTAGCCAACTGAGTAATCGTACTTTCACGACTTGACCACAAAGAGAAATGTACCGAGTTAGACATCGTCGATGGAAGATAGCACAGTTCGCTGAAAGATGGTGGTGGAAGAGCTATTTATCAAAAAAAGATCCCGCTGAATATCGTGAGTGGAAGGAAGGCTATTGGCTCAGTGTATTGCAAAAAATAGGATACAAAAAGGAAGATTTCCATGGTCGAATCGCTGATATTGGATGCGGACCAAACGGCATATTCCAACTCTTTGAAAAATCCCATCAAATCTCCTTAATTGATCCTTTAATAGACGTTTACATCCTTTTTGATACGTTTAGTATACCAAGCAAATCAGAGCTTTTTTCAATGCAAATCGAAGATTTTGAAGGGAGAATTGACCATGATTTTATCTTTTGTTTCAACGCCATAAATCATATGCGCGATATGTCAAGCGCATTGCAAAAAATGGTGGATATTTTGTCAGATAATGGCACACTATTCCTCTCATGTGATGTGCACAATTGGAGCGTATTTCATAAAATTTTCCGATTCATTCCAGGCGATATTTTACATCCGCACCAAATCACAAAAAATGAAATGGATAGCCTCCTTACCTTTCATGGACTAGCCATAAAGCAGCGCCAACTACTGAACAAAAAGGCGATATTCTCCGAATACGTTTGGGTTTGTACGAAATCTCCCGCCTAACAAGGGCATATACTCTCAAAATTCGATACATTGCCCTCTCAATCAACCAAAAACAGCCTTATATGAGACGATATATTCTTCTTATCCTGTCTCTGTTCTCCCTTTCATCCTGTTTTCGATGGGGCGCCAGAGCATTTGATGAATTCCCAGAAGATATTGCCCTCAATAATACCTACACCTATCCCGGCAAGGTGATTATCGTTGGTGCGGGAGCCTCAGGTCTAGCTGCTGCCGCTGTATGTGAAAAAAACAATATAGACTACCTTATCTTAGAGGCGAGTGATCGGTATGGAGGAAGACTTAAAAGGGATACGTCTTTGGCAGATTTTCCTATAGATCTTGGCGCGGAGTGGATTCACAACAAACCACTGATAATCAACCGATTAATTGGACTTAAGCATGATTCTTTAGTTAGGGAATTGATTCCTTATCGTTTGAATGATGGCTATCAATGGAACGGACAAAGGCTAAAAGAAGTTTCTCAAGCCATGAACAACTTTCGTTTCAGCTTTTTTCCAGAATACAAGTTCAAGCGATCTTCCTGGTATGATTATGTCAATCAATATTTCGCACAAGACTTACTGCACCATATCGAATACAATAAGCACGTAGTTTCTATTGATTATTCAGGAGACCAAGTGGCTTTACGTTGTGCCAATGGTGATACCTATTATGCGGATAAAGCGCTAGTAACCGTTTCAATTGGTGTTCTCCAATCCGAAGACATCTCCTTCAACCCTCCCCTTTCTACGGAGCGAAAAAACGCGATAGATCGGGTAGAATTTTTACCTGGACTAAAAGTAGTCATGACCTTTACCGAGAAGTTCTACCCAGATGCGATTAACTGTAAGATTAATAATGGTGAGAAAGCCTACTATGATATGGCATTTTCTAAAGAGAGCAGCTACAATGTACTTGGCCTGCTCGCGACGGGTGAAGCCGCAGAGCAAATGTATTCTCTCGGTTCTGAAAAGGATATTTTGAATCATACCCTCCAAGAATTGGATCGAATGTATGAAGGCAAGGCGACAACATATTTCACAGGAAGTTTTCACATCGAAGACTGGGGGCGGCATCGCTTTACGTTAGGAACATGGACCAATGCCGCACTGAATAAGCCATTTGATTTAAATGCCTTAAACAAGTCGCTTAATCGCAAGGTCTACTTTGCAGGAGAGATCTATGATGTACACCAACAATTGGGTGTGCCTGGTGCGATTTTAAGTGGTTATGATGCCATAGACAGGATGCTTAGCGATAAAGAATAAGGAAAAGACCAGATTCTCCGCACTCTGCACTCAGTGAGCATTCTTTAAAAGGTTAGCAAACCTTCTACCACCAATAACTTAGACGTAAAACAAGGGCGCGATTTTTAGCGCGAAAATCATCGAAATAATTATCCGTGTAGACGAAAAATAGATCACTCATTGGCGCGTATCGCCACTGAAATCGTGTATTTACGTTAAAATTGTCCAGTTGAGTGTTATACTGAACAAAGGTGTTGCACTGAATCTTTTGGCTGAAGCTCACGGCGATATTACTACCAATTAGCATCGGTGAATCATCTTCACGTTCGTCAAAGCGAATCTCATCTCGTCTAAAGTTCAGATCGACCACCAGCCATGGTCGCCATCCCCTGTACGATAGATTCGCGCGATAGCTCAAACGATTTCCATCATAAAACTGTCCTCCTTGAACGAGTCCTGAAAAGACAAAATCCTTTCTTCGATTGGTCTGCCATTCGACGCTTGCATCGCGGTATCTGTAGTTATCAGCCAAAATCGGATCACCATTCCCAAACAAGTCAAAATCTTGCGTAAGCTGGGTTTGCAACTCACGCACTTTAAACTCTAATGAGGCCGTATTCATAAAGGTCACTTCATAACCAAGCCAAGCATTGAGGTCGGTCGACAAGAATCGCTCAAATCCTTGAAGGGTCGGGTCACTATTCCAATATTGGCTGTAATAGATCTTCGGTGTATGGTTAAAAACAATCGGATTTTTCTTTTTCGGAAAGAAGTTTCTTACCACAAAATGCTCGAAGCGAAAGTATCCCGTACGGGGAACGAATCCGACCTCCGCTGAATAGTTTGAGCCAACGTATTCATGGTTGTAGGCAAACTGCCACTTCCCATCATCATAGTTTAACCAGACCGCTTGCGCTCCCCCATCGATATTGAATCCATCCTCAAAACTTTGGTGATAGAAAATTTTACCGCGCCAATAGTTGTTTTTCGAATATAAGTTAAAGTCCAAACCAGCTACCGTATTACTTTGACCACCAATTGCCCTTGCTCCATCAAAGGCTTGTTTATTAACTAGGATGGCTCCAATACTAGAACGATTCCAGACCTGTTGTTGAAAGGCAGCTACCGTGTAGTTTTCACTTTCTAGGTTGCGTTCATCAGCTGTACCCTCTGTTTGCATGGTCATTAATCCAATCCGTGTCTTATCCGAAACATTACCACTCAATCGCAATCCTCCAAGAATATTGACTGGGCTGCCCCCGGACAAACCAATATTTCGAGAGAAAAATGGACGAATTCTTCGAAATCCAAAGTCGGAAAACAAGTCGCTGTTTTCTGTGAAGAAAGGTCGAAGCTCCGGAAAAAACACACTAAAGCGGTCCAGATTAATCACCTGCTGATCCACGCGTACATTGGAGAAATCTGGATTGATCGTAACATCGAGGTTCAAACTCTGACTCACCCCAATCTTAGCATCTAATCCTACCTTGGAAAGGTTTGTAATCTCAGTATTCGAGGGGTCGTTGTAGTCTAGTTTTAACCCAGCGCTTGCATAGGGGATTAGGTTTACATTGGCTTTGGTCTTGGGTGCAGGATCTTTCCAGAGTAACTGTCCGTAGTTAATGACAGACGCCACATTGAAGTTTACAGGAACCTTGGACCAAGTGCTTCGTTCATTGATTTGAAGGTCGTTTCGAGCAAAATTTATAGACCATAGTGTATCTCTTGGATCGTATCGGATATTTTTAAAGGGTATGGCCATTTCAGCTGTCCATCCTAAAGAATCGCGCCGTACTGCAGAATTCCATTTACTATCCCATGCTGTGGTCACACCAAAAAGTCCTCCGTTGGCTACAATACCTTCCCGTTGCGAGCCATAGGGACTGACTGCAAAGCTGAGCGCATTTGTCCCATCATTTCTCGGACTTAGAAATACGGCAAAAGCATCGGTTCTGGGAAAGGAAAAGTCACGAATCAAGGTATTGACTTGATAATCATCAGACGGCGTAAAGCAGCGTACCGCGACGTATAGGTTGCGTTGATCAAAGGCCATTTTGACTTCCGTGGAGCGCTGAGCTGGAAGAGAATCAGTTGGAAAGGTTTGAACAAACGAAGTACTGATTTCCTTATCCTGCCAAGCCATATCATTAAGGAGACCGTCGATTTTGATGGAGTTATCCTCCACTTGATAGAGATTATAACTGCCTTGGGCAAACCCTACAGTCAGCAAACATGTCAAAAAAACAATACTTAATAAATGCTTCATCATATGATAACTAAGAGTTTCTTATTGCTTAGTACCTTAACAGCCTAAATCAAAAAAGTACTCGAATGTACAAGATACGCTTTGGAACGGATGGATGGCGAGCCATCATCGCACAAGATTTTACAGTAGAAAATGTCAAACGCGTAGCCTATGCTACAGCACAATGGGTGAAAAATGAAGCCGGTAAACATGCAGATCTTAAACCCGCTATTGTTCTAGGACATGATTGTCGATTTGGAGGTGAGATGTTTTCACTTGCTGTTATGCAAGTCATGGCGCATGAAGGAGTTCACGTCATGTATCACAAAGGCATTGCCACCACACCAATGGTTTCCCTTGGAACCCACGACTTCAAATGCTTTGCTGGTGTCGTAGTTACGGCAAGTCACAACCCCCCAGCGTACAGCGGATACAAGCTAAAGTCCTTTTATGGAGGTCCAACAAAGCCAGACGATGTTGCCTTAGTTGAATCTCATATCCCTGATCATGCCATTGACGTACCTAACGTAAGTCTTGATGAACTATGTGCATCAGGGGATGTTAGTCTTGTAGACTTAGAAAAGCACTACCTAGAAAAAGTAGAGGGATACTTTGATTTGGATGCTATTCGTAAGAGCAAGCTCCGTGTAGCCTATGATGCGATGTTCGGTGCAGGATTTCCCGTCTTCAAGAAAATCCTTCCAGAAGCGACCATGCTCCATGCTGAACTCAATCCAGGATTTAATGGTCAAGCACCTGAACCCATTGCTAAAAATCTCCAAGAATTTGGAGCAATGCTTAAAAAGGACCATCATGACATAGGCTTTGCCACCGATGGTGATGCCGATCGAATTGGATTAGTTAAAGGCAATGGTGAAATTCTTGATGCCCACCACGCGATCCTCATTTTACTGCATATTCTAAAGGAGTATAAAAAGTATGATGGAACGGTCATCGCAGCATTCTCAGCTACCCCTAAGGTCAAAACACTCTGTGAGCATCATAATTTAAACCTCGAGGTAACTAAGATTGGGTTTAAGCATATATCAGGACGAATGATTGAGGTTGATTCGATTATCGGATGCGAGGAATCAGGAGGAATTGCTGTAAAAGGACATATACCAGAACGAGATGGGCTTTGGGACGCCCTGCTTGTTATTGAGCACCTTGCTCAAACGGGAAAGTCGCTGGAAGATCTTATTCAAGAAATTTATGCCATTACAGGCTCTCTTGCCTACAATCGCAATGATATGCACCTTACCAATGAAGTCAAATTGGCCACTATGAATCGCTGTGCAAGTGGAGAATTCAACGAGACATTTGGTAAGTATACCATTGACTATATCGAAAACATCGATGGATTTAAATTTCATTTCAAGGAAGGTGGCTATGTTATGATTCGGCCTTCAGGCACAGAACCTGTCCTTCGTGTCTATGCAGAATCAGCGACGATGGACTTAGTGGATGAGATTTTAAGTGAAGCAAGTCGCGTGATCCAAGGCGGTTAAGTATGCATCGTGGATTAGGTCTTTGTTGCATCCTGACTATGCTTATCATTTCTCCAGCATGGTCGCAAAAAAACAATTCCCACTTGCAAGACACCTCTGCTTCAGCAGAAATTGACCTATCGTTTTTCGAAGCAAGCCCCTACCGAAACAGGGCACGAATTCGTGGACTGTCCATTGGTATTCCCACAGCATACGGAGCAACCATGTCTGCATTAAGTATTGCATGGTATAATCAAAACGAACGGAATCGCTTTCATTTTTTTGACGATGCCAAGGAATGGCAACAAGTCGATAAACTCGGACATAGCCATACGGCCTACTTTGAAACCTATTGGATGATGCAATCCCTGCGATGGGCGGGTGTTGACAAGAAAAAAAGCCGATGGATCGGAGCAGCTCTTGGCTTTACCATCCAATCATCCATCGAAGTCTTTGATGGCTTTAGTGAGAAATGGGGGGCCTCAGGATGGGATGTATTAGCGAATTTCGCAGGTACAGCACTGTGTGTAAGCCAGGACGTCTTGTGGGGCGAACAGCGAATACGCAGTAAATTTTCCTTTCATGAAGTCAATCATGCGGACGCCATGCTCGACCAACGAGCTGGTGCCCTTTATGGCACCTTTCCTTTAGAGCGTTTGCTTAAGGATTATAATGGTATTGTAACATGGATCAGTGTTAATCCTGCAAGCTTCATGCGAGAGCGAGAGCAAGAAAGACCACTAACATGGCTTAATGTGGCTATTGGATATGGAGCAAGTGGAATGTATGGGGGCTTTGACAATACTTGGACTGATGAGAATGGCGATTTCATCGAACGACAAGATGTTGAACGCTATCGACGCTTTTTTATCTCGCCTGATATTGACTTCGAACGAATACCTGTTCGGAAAAAGGGCTGGAAGACACTAATGGGTGTGCTTAATGTATTTAAATGCCCTGCTCCTGCCCTCGAGGTAAACACCAAGGGAGAATGGGTTTTTCATCCGATGTTTATGCTCAATTGGGACTATCCCATAGTACTGAATGCTCGGTAGAGAGGACCGTTTA
The DNA here is from genome assembly GCA_049890075.1 of Chitinophagales bacterium. Classification (GTDB taxonomy): domain Bacteria; phylum Bacteroidota; class Bacteroidia; order Chitinophagales; family UBA8649; genus UBA8649. Next base: position 11,951 of record JBMHCE010000013.1, on the reverse strand, counting down.
ATAAGTGCTTCAGCGGCACACTTTTTGAGGGGGTTATTTTGCCCGTAGGGCGGGGGTGGATCGTGGGCCTTTTACAAACTCCTACATCCCTAATCCGAAACTGCATAACGCTCCGTAATCACCAGAGTGAATAAGCTCGCAAGTAGCAAGGAAAAGCCTGCCAAGGTCATCGTGTGGATCAAATCTTCACCCAAAAAGGTCTCGGCCGTCAACGTAATTCCGCCAAGTGCAGCGACAATTTGAGGAATAACGATAAATATGTTGAAGATACCCATAGCTAGTCCCATCTGACTTGCCTTAATCGAAGACGATAGCATCGCATAAGGCATGGATAAAATGCTGCCCCACGCCACGCCAATGCAGGCATAGCTTAGATGAAGCATCTCAGGACTTGTTACAAACTTCATAGAGAAAAAGCCCGCAGCACCAATAGCTAACGATAGCGCATGAACCCAACGACGGTTTACTTTTCGTTTCGAAGAGAAAAACGTGAGTATGAGCGCAAAGGCCATCGAAGACAAGCCATAGGTCCCCATATAAGCCCCTGCTTGGGTGGTTGCCTTTTCATTGGCAACCTTCAATGTTTTGTAGGTCAAAGCCTCAGCATCTACCTGCATATTGTACACTTTTTCATCGGGCGAAGGTGCCTCAAAAACATGATCGACCAAGGCCAGTGTGGCAAAGTTCCACATGGTAAAGAAGGCAAACCATGAAAAGAACTGGACGACAGCTAGTTTTGCCATTACCGGGTTGAATTGAAAACCCTCACTGGCTTCAACCTCACTTTCCTCACTGTATTCAGCCATTTCTTCTGGACTATATTCTTTGGTCGTAAATACCGTGATTAAGATGGAGGCTAAAAAGACAAAAGCTCCTACTGCAAATGCAATTTTCACATTCAAAGGAACGCCTGTACTCGCTTCATCAGGAAGCTGAAGAACCGTGTCAACAAACCAAGGTAAATTGCTTGCAATCCACGTTCCGACTCCAATGACGAGCGTCTGTACCACAAAACCATAGGTTCGCTGCTCATTCGATAGCTTATCAGCCACTAAGGCGCGGAAGGGCTCCATACTAATATTGATTGAGGCATCTAATAGCCATAGACATCCAGCAGCCACCCATAGCGTGGGGGAATGAGGCACAAAAAAGAGAACAATAGACGCCAACACCGCTCCAATCAAAAAGAATGGCCTCCTTCTACCGAGCCGGGGATGCCACGTACGATCGCTGAAGTACCCTATTATAGGCTGTACAATAAGACCGGTTAAAGGGGCAGCAATCCATAGCAGAGGAATCTCATCTTTAGATGCGCCAAGTGAGACAAAAATCGAGCTCATAAATCCTCCTTGCAAGGCAAAGCCAAACTGGATTCCGAGGAAACCGAAGCTCATATTCCAAATTTGCCAGAACGACAATTGGGGTTTGGTTTTCATTTGTTTAGATTTGGTGTTATCAAGATACCGAATCTTATCGTTATGAAGCCTTATACTCTGCCAAGAAATCTGTGGATTACTGCAGGAATCGTATGCTCTACCTTCCTTTCTTGTGATTTTTTCACCTCTGCAGAAAAAACGAGTCAAAAACAGCAGCAACATCACGCCTATCACAGAAATCCTATACTCACTCTTGATTTAGGATCGACCTCTTTCTCTCCGATAGATTTTGGCTTTAACACTCCCTTTACCGATGTTGATTGTCCTGATGGAATAGAATGTTCTCTTGAGGAAAAAGGAGAGCGTCTCGTAGTGAAAACATCAGAGAAATTGGATCTACTGTATGCCATTCAAGCAGGTAGTGAAGAGTATTCCAATTCGCGCATTGTAAGAGGACCTCGCAAACAGTTAGCGACCCTTGCTTTTCCAGCATCAGAAGGCTACTCTAACCTCAGGCTTACAGGCGACGTAAACAATTGGATTCCACAACCCATGGAGTTAAAAGACGGAATATGGTATTATACCGACACCTTAAACCCTGGTCGATATTCCTATCAATTGGTTGCCGACATTGACAATGGCTATTCTGTATCGACTGACACCTGGTTTGTCGATCCAAACAATCAGGATTCAACAGGTAATGGCATGGGAGGATTTAACTCAGTTTGGACGGTTGAAACAACCTCTGAAGCAGCCTTTCCCTTATCATGGAGGGGATACGATTACCAAGTCAAAGTAATCGTAGACAAACCACTCACCCGATGTATCGCCCTTTGGAACGGAAAAATTCTACTCGATAAAGAACTTAACGCTGACCACACCTTATCTATTCCCGAGGCTGCTAAATCCATTGAGCGGTCGTACATCACCCTGATTGCACAACAAGGTAGTAGCCTTAGCCAAGACGTGGTGATCCCGTTGCATTACGGACAGGTTATTCTTTATCCCGAGAATAAACTCACGCGATCTGACTATGAAAACTGGAGATTGTACTTCGTCCTTGTCGATCGATTTAACAATGGAAACTCGGCAAATGATCACCCAGTAGAGGATGACCGAATTCATCCAAAAGCCAATTATTACGGAGGGGATTTAGAGGGTATCCAAGCTGCCCTTGCCAACGGATATTTTAATGAACTTGGAACCAATGGTCTTTGGATATCGCCTATTGCTCAAAATCCATGGGGTGCTTATCAAGAATGGATGGAACCAAAGCGCTTTTACTCAGGCTACCACGGCTATTGGCCCAAATCATCTAGCAAAGTCGATGAGCGATTTGGAAGCAATGAGATTTTTGCGGAGCTCATCGAGGATGCCCATACCAACAACCACAGCGTCATTCTTGACTTTGTAGCCAACCACGTGCATGAAGAACATCCATTAATCGTCAATCATCCCGATTGGAAAACACCGTTTTATCTCGAAGACAGTGTAGTCAATATTCGAATCTGGGATGCTCAACGCCTAACAACTTGGTTTGATCCCTTTTTACCTACACTGGACTTAGAGAATCCTGAGGTTCGAAAAAATCAAGTGGACTCCGCGGCTTTTTGGATGGAAAACTTCGATTTGGACGGCTTCCGACATGATGCAACGAAACATATACCCTATTCCTTTTGGGAGGATTTAACGCAAAAGATGTATTCGCAGAGCCGGGCTAAGCATCAAGCTATGCCTTTCCAAATTGGGGAAACCTTTGGTACACGTGAGTTGATCGGAAGCTATGTGCGGCCTTCAAGGCTCGATGCCCAATTTGACTTCAATTTATACTTCGATGCCGTCAACTGCTTTGCCTATGAAGACGGTTCGTTGATTAACCTAGCGAAATCACTCGATGAAAGTTTAACCTATTATGGCTTCCACCACCTGATGGGCAACATTTCAGGAAACCATGATTTAACGCGCTTTATCTCGCTTGCCAGTGGAGATATTGACCGTAATGAGGATCCTAAGCTTGCCGGCTGGACTCGAGACATCCAAGTCACCGACACCATTGGATACGCCCGACTAAAGCTCTTACATGCATGGAACTATGCCATACCAGGTATCCCGATTTTATTTTACGGTGATGAGATTGGGATCCCCGGAGGCAATGACCCGGATAATCGCCGAATGATGTACTTCGAGGGATGGAATCGCCATGAAGAAGCAGTGCATGACGTCGTTCAAAAACTAAACACCTATCGAAGTAACCATATGAGCTTGATTTTTGGAGACTGGAGAGTTATTGAAACAAGCAAAGACTACCTCGTAGCAGAACGACATTATAACGATGAGATAACACGGATTTATCTCAACAAATCAGCTACATCCCATATCTTTACCCTACCGTGTAAGGAGGCTTGTGTAACCAACAGGCTGCATGATCAAACCAGAACAGACATAATCGACTTAGAACCTTATTCATTTCAATATATAACCTATAGAATATGCGACTAATCAAAAACCCTCTCTCTCTATTAATCTATTCCTCATTAGCCTTTTTGGCATTGACTTCTTGTGAATCTGAGGCCGTAGGCCGAAGAATTAACATCGCTGAAGAAGAAGGAAGTCCTTTACCAGTCAACCATCTGACACCCCCTGAATGGTCAAAGGATGCCATCATCTATGAAATCAATGTTCGCCAGTATTCTCCGGCTGGAGATTTTGCGACGGTAACAAGCGACCTCGATCGCATAAAAAATCTCGGGGTTGATATCCTTTGGGTTATGCCTATTCACCCCATTGGTTTGGACCGACGAAAAGGAAGCTTAGGTAGCTATTACAGTGTACTAGATTATAAGGCGGTAAATCCTGAATTCGGTACAGATACCGACTTTCAAACTTTTGTTGACGAAGCACACAATCGCGGCATGAAGGTCATCTTAGACTGGGTAGCCAATCATAGCGCATGGGATAACGTTTGGTATCCGCAACACGATGACTTTTATACGAAAGATAGCGTAACGGGTGAGCGCATCCCTCCAGTTGAAGATTGGGCTGACGTAGCTGATCTGAACTATGATAATACAGAAATGCGAGACTCCATGCTTGATGCCTTTCGCTATTGGGTGGAAGAATTCAACATTGATGGTTATCGATGTGATGTAGCAGGCATGGTGCCTATTGACTTTTGGCAAGATATGAGTAGCGAAGTGCGTTCGATAAAAGAAGATGCATTCTTGCTTGCTGAAGCTGATGAAGTCATTATGCATGATAATGCCTTTCATATGACCTATGGTTGGGAGAACCACCATATCCTCAACGAAATTGCCAAGGGGCATATGACCGCTAATGACCTACTCGCCTATTTTACAAAAAACGACAATACTTATGGTAAATCAGCCTATCGTATGTGCTTCACGTCAAATCATGATGAGAATACGTGGAATGGAACGGTTTGGGAAAGAATGGGTGATGCGGCTCGTACCATGGCAGCCTTGACCTATGTTATGCCCTCTTCTATGCCACTTATTTATAATGGACAAGAAGACAGTCTAGCCCACCAATTAGCCTTTTTTGATAAGGATGAGATTGGGTGGAGCGGTCAAGAAGTAATGGGAGACTTCTACCGTGAACTCAACGCATTGAAAAAAGACAATGAAGCACTTTGGAACGGAGATTTCGGTGGAGATTACACAGCGCGCCTTGAGAAAGGAAGCGTCCTTGTCCTAGAGCGTTCGAAAGGCGACAATAGTATCCTTGCCGTATTTAACCTGTCTAACCTTCCCATTCCAATGGACGCTGGCTTGATTGATGTAAGCAATATGACGTTAGAAACAAGTCGATACGCGACTTCTGACATCACATCCTTAGCGGCATGGGATTATCTGATTTACTCAAACAATTAGCATAAAAAAAGCCTAGCAATTTGCTAGGCTTTTTTGTTCGATATAACGTCTACTTCCTACTGTTTCTGAAGGACGGTGGTTGACCCACCATTCGCGGTGTAACATCTCAAGTAATATATTCCATCAGGATAGTCGGATAAGTCGAGGCTTACTCCATTTGAAATTGAGTGCACTTCAACCGCTATGCGCTGGCCTGAGCTGTTAAAGACATCCGTTCGTAGGACTTCAACAGGAATTGCTGTATTGGCTTGAATGAGAAACGCGCCACTGCTAGGATTAGGGAAGACAGACCATGATGAAGCCTTGTAATCATCTGTACGAAGACCCGTTGTTGTATTTAAGTCCGCAGGTCCTAAACGCTCAATTTTTTGACTCGTGTACAGTCTATACTCTCCTGGGCCTAATTCCACATCTTGATTGTAATCAGTAACCTCCACACTGTCACCTGAGAAATACTCATACCACGTACCAAGACGGCTAAAATTAGGACGCCACAGTCTATCGCTTACATCCGTATTTGAAATCGCTGCCACATCAAAGTCACCATATAAGTTGACTGTCTTGACAGGTTGCCAGAGCGAATAGTTAAAGTTCGTCGTGCGGAAAACACTGTAGGTTTTTTTCAAGTAATTGAGATTACGGAAGGTCTCGTAGACATCAACACGGCGTTGATCTTGTAGATAATCCCAACGGACGGGCTTCTCTACCAGACGGCAGCCCTCTTGAACCGTCCCGTCAAGGCAACGATTGATAGAGTATTCATAGCCCAACTCCCCGAATTGCCATATCATTTTAGGGCCAGGTAGCGGAATGAAAGCATTGGCTACCATTTCTACACGGTCTAGTGCAGTGCTTAAATCGCGACAATCATAGCCACCCCCACTGTTACCATAGACAAGTGTCTTATACATTAACCGCTCCTCGTCATGAGACTCCATATACGTTACAAGGCGGGGTTGAGACCACGAACGCGCATTATACACGCCATTAGACATATTGCTTGAGTAGCCCATAGCTGCCTCAGAATACTGGTCATTTGAATTTCCCCACAGCATAAAACCATTATCAGCTAGGACAATTTCTTCGTCGTTGTTCCCAAGATGCTCTAGAATCATATAGTGATCGGGCGCATAACTCAAGACCTCATTTTTCATTCGGTTCAATAAGTTGATTCGGCTCTGATCATATTGACTCCACAGCCCAATATCCCCAAGCGTATTGTTTTGAGTAAAGCCCTTAGAAAGGTCAAATCGGAATCCGTCAACATGATACTCCTCAATCCAAAACTTTAGGATGTCATCCATGTAGCGCTGGGTCTCCGCAGATTCATGGTTAAAATCAAACCCTACACTTAATGGGTGGCGATCCGTTACATTGAAATATGGATTATTGGGTGCAGGTCGCTGTAGTGAATCATTCCACCACAACTGACAGAGTGGGTTTTGACTAAAGCCGTGATTAAATACAACGTCAACAATAACCGCTATGCCGCGTGCGTGGCATTGATCAATTAAGGTCTTAAACATTTCCTGACTGCCGTAATACTTATCCAACGCTCCGTGGTAACTTGGATTATAACCCCAACTGTTATTGCCTTCAAATTCTTGTGGAGGCATAAATTGAAGTGCAGTTATTCCTAACTGTTCCAGATAATCCAATCGGTCCAAAACCTCTTGAAAATTCTGCTCTTCAGAAAAATCACGTACGAGCAACTCGTAAATCACTAAGTTATCGGCAGGAGGTTTTACGAAATTTGGGAAAAGCCACTGAAAGTCGGGCTCCTGAAAAATATGCTGCGTCACAAAGCCTGAAGCCTTTCCAAAGGGATAAACCGGCAGATTGGGATAGCTTTCTTCAGCAATCCATCCATCATTGCCCTGATCGAGTATCACTTCGGCATAGGGATCAGCAATAGTAATTGAGCCATCTACCAAATACTGAAACTGGATTTCCTGACCAGGCACTAAGTTGGGTACATCAAGCCAATATCCACTTCCATCGACCGTCGGTGTCATAAAGTAATTGACGTCAGCCCGCCAGTCGGTAAAGTTTCCAATCACATATACATTATCGTGAAAAGGCGCATGGAGATAAAGCCGCATCGTTGAGTTGTCAAGATCTGTTATACCATACTTTGTTGAACCGGGCACATCCTGGGGTGTGACATTGGGATTAACTGCATAGTAAATCGTATCCGACACCGTTTCATTCCCATCAAAGGCATTAACAATTAGGGTATGATTACCAGCTGGAAGAGCACTTACCTGACCTGTATAGTTTTCTGCTGTCTGACTGGCAATCTGATTACCATCATGGAAAACAGTTAAATCACAAGTCGTAGATGCTGATACTGTAAAGTCAATGGGATCTCCCGCCTCGTAAATCAACAGATTATCAGAAGGAACGGTAAAGCTCACATTAAACCCTCCCGTGTAGACAGGATAAAAAATGTCACTACCGTCGGTTGACCTACCGACGACGGTGCCATCTTCGTTACGAAAAACAAAAGCCATAGAGAGTACTTCCTCATTGGCTGGAATATCGTAGTAATTCCGGATGTTAAAGCTTATCGTATGAATGTCACCTCCTTGGGAATTCATCAATACACTTGCATCAGCAATCCCCCAGTTTCCTTGGACATACTTCCAATCATTTCCAGTTGTACTATTGGTCGTAATCACTCCTGTGTGCGCATAAATTGGCGAGACGCCCGCAAGGGCTCCATTGCCAGCACTTGCATCAAAGGTGATTACCACATTATCATCTGCAGTAGGAAAGGCAGGGTCAACGGTCACTTGAGCCTGTAAACTTGTTACAACAAGCAATGATCCAAAGAATACGGTAAGTCTGTTGGTTAACTTGATCATCCGGATATCGTTTGATTTATTCAATGATTACTGAACGCGTTCCACGTCGTCCAGTGTGTAAATTTTCGATTAAGATAGTGTAGACACCGGAATGTATGTTAGATACATCTAATGTGCCTTGACCATCAGTTAACGTCAACGCGCGAACTTCTTGCCCCACAGCATTCATCAAAGAAACCTGATAGATGCCATTATCCAAAAGCTCGATGGTAAGGCTTACATCCGCAGGGTTTGGATAGATTGCCGTTGACAGGTCAATGTTATCAAGGCTCGTTGGAGGAGGTGTTGTCGTGTCGCCTACGCCAAGGTCACAAGACTCGAACTTCCAGATTGGAAGAATCGTATCACCCGTTGCCATAGATAAATCAGCTACGCGATTGTATCCTCCAATACCGTTAGGCTCTCCACAACCTGACATTTCAAAGTTATGTACCTCAGCGTAGAGATCCGTGTTCGCTGTATCTGCTCCATTAAAAAATAAGAAGGCATAACGATCAGGGATAACAGTTGTAGTGTATTCGTAGACCTTGTTGGCATCGCTATCATCCATACCCAGTGTATACTTAATCCATGCAGGATTTTGGAAGGTACCGGCCACATAGACTCCGCTCGCATTAACAATTTGCTCACTCATGTCCACGCGGAAGGTGACATCAATTGGCGCTAAAATAGGGCCACAGTCTTCTGTAAGGCGGTTAAAGCATCGCGTAATCACCGTATCGGTAACACAACCATCAAGATTTAACGAGGCATTAGCAACGCTTTCCCAGCCACCGCAGCCATTTAAGTACTTATACTCATAATTACCTTCTGTGATGGTGTAGGTACCAGAGAACATAGAATCTACTGTAGCTCCTTCTAACAAGGTATAGCCGCAATCATTCCAATCACCGAAGGTTCCTCCTACAACAGAGCTACCAAAAGAACCCGCTACGATTACCGTATCAGGATCCATTAGTGATGGGTCGACAAACTGGCGACGCATATCAGCCTGGAAGGTCACATTCGTCGAAGCCACGACAGCAGAATCTTCGTTGTTAAAGAGCGCACGGTCTAACACAACATCACCACCACCGGCAGGGACAACTAATGCTCTGTTATTGGCAAACCCTTCCCATCCGTCGATACCATTTTGAAACTTAAACTGATAAGTTCCTGAAAGCATGCGTACTGTACCCTCGTAGAAACCGCCACAAGTGTTTGACAGATTAAACTGTCCGCCCGTCCAATCAGACCAGTTACTATCAATTACACTGCTTAAGAAGTTTCCTGCAACGGTTATTGGCGCATTGACTGCTGGCTCCATACTCATATCGACACGGAAGGTAACATTCACTGTATCGATAGTAGGACAAGATGCATCACACGTATTGTAGCAGTACGTTAAGGTAGTATCTGAAGTAATGGCTGCATATCGGTTATCTGAACCAGGATAGGCACAAGGACCTGAAATACCCTCATTGTTTCCCCAAGCAAGACCATTGATAAATTTGTATTGAATGGTATCAGGAGCTCCCGTCATTGCCACGGTTACTTCATAAACGCCGTCCATATTATCATCGGTCATTCGCGTGGCACCAGCTTGCCATGAAGCCCCCACTGAAGTGAACTCTTGAAAGCTACCGGCCACAGAAATGGTATCCGGTACCGACGTCTGAGTATTCATATCGACTTGAAAGGTGACATTATAAGTCTGCGCTTGTAAAACAGCACAAAGCATAATGCTTGCCATAAAGGTTGAAAAAAACGTTTTCATAGTGTTTGAATTGGTGTTTGAATAAAAATTTAGTTTGGTTAGAAACAGCTGAGTCTGTAGATGAATGTTCCATCTGAGACATCATTGGAGTTGATTACATTTTGACGTAAGACCCTGAATTCAAGTTGACGAACGACACTTCCTTCAGGCAAGTTGAAGAAACGCGTTGGCCAAAAAGAAAATTGAAACAGTCCCTTCCCTATATCACGCATAGCCAATTCTGATTGGTTACCTACTTGCGTTATAGGCGCATATTCTGTAGTGTTTTGAGTACCGAGGTAGTCCGTCCATGTAGCTACAACATAGACGCAAAGATCATTGACCCCTTGCATAGAAGGTTTTTCCTCATAGTTGTTATCATAAATCAGAGTAAACACATCATCTGACCCTATACGTACGAGAGAGTCTCCTGTCGCAATCGATGGGAATGATCGCACCTTCGTTACAGGAAGAGCCGGTGGATCAACGGGAACGAGCAAGTCCTCAGACTTCACATCAGGATCGCCGTATCCACCACCATCTTTTGGCTTTACCAAAAAATGAATGTCTTCGTTAAATACATCGGAGGCTGACACCTCGTAGAAATCAGTAGGAACGATGGTCCAAGAGAATGTACCATCGAAATTGTTGGTCATAATCAAATTAGGATTGGAATCCTTCCAGGGTTGCGCTCCTAGGCCGTTGACATTGGGATGTCCATCGGGATGTTCCGCAGGCTTCCAAGTCCACACGTAAAGGTCTTCACCGCTCGCCACAGCCGCTTGAAGCGCAGCAACGTGATCGATTGATCCGTCCATGGCGGCAATGTTTACCGTAATCGTTACAGGTTGCGTTGGATCTTCTACCGAAGAGGGAACCGTGGACACTTGACCATAGACTGGGCTAAGACATACACCCAGAAGCACAAAAATTGATGGTAATAATCGTTTCATAAAGCGCATATTATTGACGTACGAATTTGAATAAATAGCCATATCCTTGATTGTCTTCTGGACAATTTTTTCGAATGGTAAACTGGAGATACTCATCTTGAGGTCGTACAGGCCCAGCAAGGGCTAATTCTGTGGTATCCCCACCAGCAATGAGGTGTAACTCATCTGGATAGTTCGAACTCCAATCATTGTTTGCTGTGTTGACAAAACGCCAAGTTCCTGATTGAGGTAAATAGGATGGATTATCTCCTTCATTATAGGTAAAGGTGAAGTCCGCTGAGTTAAAAGACATCGTAGTCGGTTGAGCTACTTCGGTAAATACGTAAGAAACATCAAGGCTTCGATCGGAAACGTTAATCGCCTTGTAATCTTGCATTTCTACAACAGAAAGTACCCAATCCCCTTGGATACCATCGATTTTTAATGGCTCGTTATCTAGAACTAAATCATCTTGGCAGGCAGTTATTGCGAGCAGCAAGATGGCAATAGGGAGTAATAAAATCTTCTTCATAAGCATAGGTTTAGCATCCGCCTTCTTCATTGGCTGGCATGCCAGGGTTTCCGTTTAACTCATCATCGGGGAACTGAACCACCATACCTGGGCAATCCCATGGCGCTCCATTAATGGAGAGGTTCTGGTTTTCCGATACGGCAATACGTTTCAAGTCGTGCAATCGATTCCCCTCCCCTACCATTTCTAATCGACGTTGACTTCGGATAAGGCTGATTAAATCACCGCTTGATAGCCCTGAGACGGGGGTCATACCCGCACGGACTATAATTTGGTTAACATCGTTTTCTGCTTCAGCCGTTAAGCCAAGAATAGCCGCGGATTCTGCTTTAATCAATAGCACTTCGGTAAGGTGTAACACGGGATGAAACAAGTCATTCGATCCATTGGCTTTGTTTAGAAAGATGTTATTACCACTTTCAGTAAACCACTGCTGACCGCGAAGATCAAGGGTATTGGCCGTAGCCTCTGCATACACTGACTCTGACATACGTATCGTAGGTGTACCGTTATCATTTCGGTAATGACCTTGCCAATTCGCGCCACTGTTAAACCCACCACCATCAGGCTGGACGAGGATATCTTCAGTCGTCATCATTTCATCAAATCGATCTCCAAT
>JBMHCE010000012.1:0-2851 GCA_049890075.1 Chitinophagales bacterium | reverse complement strand
TTGGCTCTAGGGAAAATCATTTTAGTGCTTTCCCAATGATCTTCTGTGATGTAATTCGATTTGCCTCCTCGTATAAAGGTTACGTTTTGTCTATAGGGCTTATGCGTTTCGGGAAAGGTTAAAATTTTGTTGTAGTGTTCCCACAAGGCATTGACATTAAACTTCCAGGTTAATTCCTTGGTCTCGTCTCGTGTGACGCCTTTCATTAAAAATTGTCTTACCGAGGTGTCTGGTATGGCGTGGGATAATTGTTCATCGATTTCTTCGCGGCGATTAATCAAACTAAAGTCAATGGATTGAAGGGCATTAAAAATTTTAGCATGTCCTCCTTCATAGGTTACAGGAGCAACATCGGCAATGATTAAGTTGCGAATTCGTTCTGGCCTTGTTAATGCAAGGTACATGGCGGTCTTCCCTCCCATGGAATGCCCCATAAGATCTATGGTTTCAAAAGACAGGTCATCCATCAATTGTAGCACGTCTTCGGCCATTTCTTCGTAGCCAAAATCATCTGCATGGGGAGATCGTCCATGATTTCTTTGATCAACGAGAATCACCTGTCGATCGATACTCCATTTTCTACCTAAGGTCTGCCAATTGTCCAATGAACCGAAAAGACCGTGCAAGATAATCAAGGGCTCTCCGGAGCCTAAAACTTTATAGTTTAACGGCAGGGCCGGCATTAATTGTTGAGTTTAAGTACAGCAAGGAAGGCTTGCTGTGGGACCTCTACTTTACCAAACTGGCGCATTTTTTTCTTACCCTTTTTCTGTTTTTCAAGAAGCTTACGCTTTCGGGTAATATCTCCACCATAGCATTTTGCGGTAACGTCCTTACGCAGCGCAGAAAGTGTCTCTCGTGCAATTACTTTTTGACCGATTGCTGCTTGGATAGCAATCATAAATTGTTGCCTTGGAATGAGTTCTTTGAGTTTTTCGCACAACCTTCTTCCAAAATAGTAGGCTTTGTCGCGGTGAATCATCGCAGTAAAGGCATCTACATTATCGCCATTAAGTTTGATGTCGAGTTTAACAAGATCGCCAGGTTGGTAGCCTATGATATGATAGTCAAAGGAGGCGTACCCTTTGGAAATGGACTTTAGCTTGTCATAAAATTCAAAAACGATTTCAGACATCGGCATTTCAAAAGTCAATTCAACTCGATCTATAGAGAGATAAACCTGGTTTTTGAGAAAGCCTCGATTTTCAATGCAAAGCCCCATCATCGAGCCAACATATTCTTCTTTTGTAATGATTTGAGCGCGTATGTAAGGCTCCTCAATACGATCAAGAAACGAGGGATCGGGTAGATCTGCAGGATTGTTAATGACTATCTCGTCACCCGCCTTAGTGTAGGCCAAATAGGTTACCTGAGGGGTTGTAGTAATAACACTTTGATCGAACTCTCGTTCCAGTCGTTCCTGAATGATCTCCAAATGAAGGAGTCCCAGAAAACCACATCGAAAACCAAAGCCTAAGGCAATCGACGTTTCGGGTTCGTAGACCAAAGAAGCATCGTTGAGTTGAAGCTTTTCCAATGCATCCCGCAAGTCCTCGTAATCATCCGAGTCCATAGGATAAATCCCCGCGAAGACCATAGGTTTAACATCTTCAAACCCTTTAACCATTTCCGTAGTCGGGTTTTCTTGAAGAGTAATTGTATCTCCTACCTTGATCTCTTTGGATTGTTTTATGCCTGTAATAATGTAGCCTACGTCTCCGGCAGAAAGGGTATTGCACGGTTCAGGCTTAAGTCGCAAAATGCCAATTTCATCTGCGTTATACGTTTCTTTTGTTGAGAGCAATTGAATCTTGTCACCCTTATTCATGGTTCCATTCAATACCCGGAAGTAGGCAATGACACCACGGAATGGATTAAAGACCGAGTCAAAAATCATTGCCTGCAGGGGAGCGTTAGGGTCACCTTTTGGTGCGGGAATCCGGTCTACAACGGCAGACAAGATGTCTGGAACGCCAATGCCTGTTTTTCCACTAGCATGGACTATGTCTTCCGCTTCGCAGCCGATTAGGTCAATAATCTGATCCGACACTTCTTCAATCATGGCACCGTCCATATCAATCTTATTGATAACCGGAATGATTTCCAAGTCATTCTCGAGCGCTAGGTATAGGTTAGAGATGGTTTGGGCTTGAATACCTTGAGTAGCATCCACAAGAAGGAGTGCTCCTTCACAGGAAGCAATTGACCGCGAAACTTCGTAAGAAAAGTCTACGTGGCCCGGTGTGTCAATGAGGTTAAATCGATAGGTTTTTCCATCGGTATGGGCATATTCCATGCGAATGGCATGACTTTTAATCGTAATTCCTCGTTCGCGTTCCAAATCCATATCATCAAGGATTTGGCTTTGTTTTTCTCGATCATTGACGGCCTTTGTCTCATCAAGAAGTCGATCAGCAAGGGTAGACTTGCCGTGATCAATATGCGCAATAATGCAAAAATTTCGAATGTCCTGCATAAAGTAAATATACTATCAATACCAAGCTCTTTTGATGTGATTTCGTCAAAGCCTTTAGAATTACCGTCAAATTATCCTGACCTAACTTATCATCTATTCCATTGAGTTGTCAAGGCCTCTAGTCCAATCCTAGCGCAAGGAGAGTTCTAATTGAAGGTGTACTCTGTGTAACGAATCTTCTAAGGTGATCTTCGAATTATGGAGGATAGCAATACGTATTCCTTTTTGCCATCGTATAGTTAACGAATTGGCTAGGTGCACTTGGCCCAAGCTAAAGGCCTGGGGAAACCCATAGGGTAGGGATATCGTGTAGGGGTAATCTAGTAATGCATCGGGGCCAGTATGGGAGGAGAGCGTTAGTCGAGCTCGGTGTTG
>JBMHCE010000011.1:0-19488 GCA_049890075.1 Chitinophagales bacterium | reverse complement strand
GTAATCTACCGTTGTATCGTCAAAGGTTACCGGCAAATCCATCTGAGAGAGCACAGGACCAGGGCCTGTTCCTCCACCGCCATTACTTCCACAAGTATCTGCAAAAGCATAAGGCGCGTCAACGTTGGTTAACTGCCAGTTACCAGGAGCTGATTGCTTACTCCACAATACATTCATAAGAACAGTATCAGGTGGCGTTGTTACCCACGTTAACGTTCGTCTTATTTTACCGGGTACAGAGAAATCTTCTGCAGAAATCTGTGCACCACTCCCGCCAGCAACGATAAGTACATCCACTGGATCGTTTGCATCGACAGATTCAACTTCAACAATCATTGAACTAGGACCTGAATTCGCAATGGTTACAAGTACCTCAGAGTTAGGGTCTCCACCAAAATGGAAGGCATTTGTCGCACAATAAGGAGAAGTACCTGCACCTGGGTTAGGACCACTTCCTCCACCCGATCCTCTGAATTCTACATCATCCCAGTAAAAGACATCATCATTACCTGACGTTCCAAAATTCCAGAATAGTGCCACTTTATCATACGTAGCATTCAAGTTTAACACGCCATTTGTTGCAGCGCTGTAGTCAAAGAAAAGCGTATCCCATGCATTAGCAACTGCTACTGTTGCGGTTGCCTCAACAAAGATTGCCCCATCGGTTTGATCTTCTACTTTAAGCATTACAGGAATACCTGCCACGGGAGACCAAACGCGCACTGACATTGTTTGTTCAGTAGCAGAGAAAGGTATGGCACTTGCAAACCCTACTTCAGGGCTTCCTGGAACGGCTAACGAGGTACCAGCCCATGTTTGTGAACCAGATGCCTTTGTCGTTTGTACTACGTTATTGCTCGCATTTGCTGGATCAGCTACAAACAGAGAAGCCGTTCCTCCAAAATCAACGGTGCTGTAGTTTACTGTAGGATCATCGAAGGTTACAGGTAATTCCATTTGTGAAAGAACAGGTCCTGTTCCGCCGCCACCTGTACCAGTAAATTCTACATCATCCCAGTAGAATATCTCATCATTACCAGATGTTCCAAAATTCCAGAATATCGCCACCTTATCATATGTCGCCGACAAGTTAAGTGAACCAGCAGACGGCGCACTGTAATCAAAGAAGAGTGTATCCCATACATTGGCCAGTGCAACAGTTGCCGTTGCCTCTACAAAGATTCCAGGGTTAGTTTGATCTTCAATCTTTAGCATTACTGGAACACCTGCAACAGGAGACCAAAGGCGTACAGACATAGTCTGCTCAGAAGAAGAGAAAGGAATAGCGCTTGCAAATGCCACTTCAGGGCTACCCGGAGAAGCTAAAGAAGTTCCCGCCCAAGTTTGAGATCCAGCACCTTTAATCGTTTCAACCACGCTGTTGCTAGGATCAGTAGGGTCAGCCACAAAGTTTGAAGCCGTTCCTCCGAAATCAATCGTACTATAGTCTACTGTTGGATCATCAAACGTTACAGGCAATTCCATCTGGCTTAGGCCTGGACCACTTCCACCACCTCCTCGGAACTCTACGTCATCCCAATAGAAAACTTCTCCGCCACCTGCTCCTGCAGGATCGACAAAGTTGTAGAACAACGAAACTTTATCATAAACATTGGAAAGATTTAATGAACCATTCGTTGGCGTGCCAAAATCAAAGATTAGAGTATCCCATGCATTGGCCACTACTGTAGTTGCCTGAGCTTCTACGAAAATAGCTCCGTCCGCATTGTTTTCCGCTTTGAGCATTACCGGGATGCCACTGGCATGAGCCCAAACACGAACAGACATTCTTGTATCGGTTGCTGTAAAAGGAATAGGGTTAGCAAACGGCACATCCGGAGGACCTAAGACCGCAAGTGTTGTTCCTGCCCACCAGTTAGCACCAGGAGTTTTTTCAGTCTCCATGCAAAAGTTAGTTGGGTCAGTTGGGTCAGCAACAATATCCGAAGAGTTACCCCCGAAATCGATGAAACCATAATTTACTGTTGGATCGTCAAACGTAACGGGAAGATCCATTTGCACTTGAGGTGCACAACCCGCATCTACAGCACCCGGACTACCAAAAACGGCATTACCGTTAACCGTAACTCCTGCAGCTGTGCTTGATGTAGACCAGTTAGCACCATCTGTGTTGTCAGCGTTTACATCACAAAGTACCATAGAAGCACCCTGTCCATCTGTATTAGCCGGCCAAGGGGCGATATCATCATATCGCAATGTATCAACCACGGCACCATTGTTATCGCGCAACGTAATGCCTTCACCTCCGTTGGATAACCCACCGGAAGTCCACTCATATACACCGGAGATACCATACCGATTTTCGACAGCTGATGCATTCACTGCAACTACTGCGAAGCCACCTGGTGCGATTGATCCAGAAGAAAATGTATGAACAAATCCAGCAGAGAAGTAGTAACCCGTAAGGTCAACAGATGAAGAGCCATTGTTGTATAGCTCCACATACTCTGTGGAATCTGTCCCTGATTCGGCAGGGTTGTAACTAATCTCTGTAATGACAAGATTTGCCGTTTGGGCAAATACGGCAGAGGTGATCAATAAGGCGGTTAAAAAGCCAAGTATTCGTTTCATAATCGGTGTTTCGTTATTGAATGATTTTTGTTGTTTAATCATTAGGTAACGTCTTGATAACATTCCTAACATCGGCCTTGAAATTAGAGAACTTCAATAGCGGTCACAAGGCAACAAAATGCTAACTATGTGCATAGAGTAAATTTACACCTCCAAAATCAATGTAAATCACTCTATATCAATTAATTGTATCATTGTCAAGATGCAATACATACGCTTAAAAGCGTACAAAATATGACATAGTCAACATGGTCCTAAAAAGGCTAGCGTTCACGTGATTCTTGAAGGAGTCGTTTCGTCTCTTCTGCTGTCGATTCGGAAATGCTGTATTTACTCATGATTACCATAGCTATAATTGTTCCTGCCATAGGAAAGAAACAGAAAAATGCATGAAGTCCATCCACTGCACCCTGTTGCTCAAGTGTTGGCAAATCAGGATTAAAACCAAGCCATGTAATTACAAGACCGCTCAATGTGCCTGCGATAGCAAATCCAACTTTAACCATCCACCAATATATCGCACCGAAGATTCCTTCTCGACGCTTTCCAGTGTTTAGCTCGTCTACATCGATAACATCAGCTGTCATCGACATCATTATAGTAAACAAGCTTCCTATACCAAAGGAGAAAAAGGGTAACGCATAGAGATACATCCACGGTTTTCCTGGTATAAAGAGAAAGTAAAGCATGACATAACCAATCAACGAGATACCCTGCGAAATCATAAACGCACGCTTCTTCCCATACTGTCTAGACAGCCAAGCTACTGTTGGAATAACGATGAAGGTTGTCCCCAACGCTCCGCAACATCCAAACATGGATACCCAAATACCACTAGCGCCTGCATCACCATTAAATAGCGTATAGACGATAACAAAAAATGTCAATGCCGCGGCAGTATTAAATGCATTGAAAATCAAGAAGGTGGCACCACATAGCTTACGAAACTCGCTCATCTTAAAAGCCTCCACGAAGCTCTCAAAGATCTTAACGAGGCTGTTTCCAATATTGGCGGCGTTGAGGGGTTCATAGTCCTCCTCGAGCGTCGATCTGCTGCGAATAAATATCGCCGGAATAAGCGCAAAAATGGTGCATGGAATAGCCACCCAAATGGCTAATCGCCTTGCAGCAACATCGGGAGAAGGAAACCATTCTGGATCATACATGATTATCCAAAACAAGGGAGCAATCACCCAGGCCCACTGACCGATCCATTGCGCGATTGCCATAATGCTTGTCCGTTCATGGAAATCATCACTCATTTCATATCCCATCGCAACGTAGGGGACACTAAAGATGGTAAGGCCTAAATAGAATACGATAGACCAAGAAAGGAAGTACCAAAAATTGTATTCTAGTCCATCTTCTTTGAAGATCTGCCACATAAAGATGAAGGAAAGACCCATAATCAATCCTCCTATAAAAACATACTGCCTGCGCCTCCCCCACTTGGACTTCGTGTTGTCTGATATAAAGCCCATGATTGGATCGGTAATTGCATCAAATATTCTTGGAAAAAGAAAAATCAAGGACCACATCCAGCCTGGAAAACCCATGTCCTGGACTAATACTACCATAAATATCCCTAGGATGGCTGGAAACATCTGATTGGCTAGCATACCAAAGCCGAAGGCAATTTTCTCAATACCCGTGGCTTTCATTTTGTTATCTGTAGTTACACTCATTTTGTATTGTTTTGATTAGTTGGGTATGACCACGGTTTGAATGGCCTGAGCGGCGATAGCCCACTGAGCATATTCACCCTCTAAATTTAATCGGAGATTGACAGGGTAATCTTGGGGATTAAAGACAACGAGCATACGAGAACCGTCAGGATTTTCTGCTGCGGTTACCATAACGTCATTATGATCAATCACGGTTTCTAGGACTTCAGCACCAGGTCGAATAAATCGACTAAAATGTGATAAGGTGTAATAAATGGGTGTGTAGTATACTTCATCCTTAGTGGTATCTACCAAAATTGGAGCTACGCACCAATTCTTAAACCAATTTGGCCCGCCATTTTGGTCTAAGACCATATTCCAATCAATCCATCCATCCACTTGATTGTTTAAACAGCCGATAATATCCCGCGCATAGCGATAGACGGGAACATACTTAGGATGTAGGTATTTGTCTTCAGCAGAAGCCCAATCCCAACCCCAATCAGTAGCTTCCTTACTCCAATACCAAACATCGTCTTTCCATGCTGGAACTTCGGAATCTACGCATGCCTCGGTTTCAATTAGATACTTATCGGGAGCCTTACTTTTTGCATATTGCAAGGCTTCAGGAAACACTTCATAGGTGCTCTCATACCAATGCACTGCCGTTCCATCATAATATTTTGAAGAAGCTGAATCCTCATACATGACATCAACCCATTCTTTGAGGCCTGCACGATTTTGATCATAACCTAATACCACAACATCACTCAGGCCATCACGCTCAAGTTGTGGCCCGAGATGATGCTGCACAAAGTCTGTCATCTCTTCTGGAGAATAGAGCATGCTTTCCCAGCTATCCCCGTTGCCATGGGGCTCATTTTCCACGGTAAAGCCCCAAACATTTATTCCCTCTTGCAAGTAGGCTTGATGATACAACGAAAAGAACTTTGCCCATGAAGGATAAAATTCCTTTAACAAGCGACCTCCAACCCAGGACTTGTTGTCTTTCATCCATGGTGGCGCAGTCCAAGGTGATGCCATCAGTTTAAACCCTTCGGATGATATTTCTTGTGCATCTAATATCATGGGAATGATGTCCCCCTGATCTTCCGCAATGGAAAAGTATTCTAGCGCTGTATCATTTTCCACCGGAGTGTAACTATACTGGTCGAGTGAAAAATCACAAGAGTTCATATGGGTGCGGCATAATGAATAGCGCGCGCCCTCGTCACCAAAGTAAGCCTCTAGGATTTCATTTCGATTCTGTGCACTGATGGCATTCAACAGGTGGGCCGAAGACTCCGTAAATGCACCGCCAAAGCCTGTGATGGTCTGGAGACGCTTTGTTGGGTCTATGTAGATATCAATAAGTGTATCGCTTACCATACTATCCTCCAACAACGTTAGCTTATGCCCTTGCGCTGAGGTTTCATATATTTCAAGAGCTAGAACATTGTCTTGATCTGTTGACGATTGATCATTGTCATTTCCAGATAGAGTGCATTGCGACAACAAGATGCTTACAGCAAGGCAAGGCATCACGTGATACAACGAGAATGAAAATATTGTTTTCATAAATACAATTTGATGTTAATTTATTGGCTTGGTGATATTCGGGTATAGGGTATTCGAACTTGTTCAAGTAAGCTAAGCATATCTCCGCCATAGGTCTTACGCAAGGAGTAATCTCCCCGCTTTATTGAATCCGAACTAAGGACCTCAAAAGCATCCCAAAGAGCATACTTAATCTGACCGTCTACTGTAATCAAGCCAAAGTGATTTTCAGCATCGAAGGGATTAGCCGCTTGTTTCCATGGCTCATCAAATGCCTCAAAGTAAAAGCATGTAATCGATGAATCATTCGTCCAATCTCGGATACCTCGGTAGTAGAGCCCCGATTTATATTCATCGCAAGCTAACGATCCTTCTACGCCATAAAAGCCGTCACTAGAACTCGCCCAACCCGTCTCCCCAATATGAACATCCTTTTCAATACCTAATGATTGGATATAGTCCTGAACCGCCTCGTATTGTTCCTTAGCCTTGGCAAGAGCCCCCTCCATTAAGTGATTTATCTGCGCTACACTATCCAAATCACGTAAGGAGTCAGGAAGACCCCAGAACGAAGGATTGTAATGCGTATCATGCATGGGATAGACGTGAACAGAAACATAATCAACCGCATTAATCAATGCTTCGAGCGTATCTGAGTGATACTGCTCCTCGCCACCCCATGCCGCAAAGTTATCCGAGCAGGTAATCCAAAGATCAGCAGGTAGTAAACCATCCTTTTTGGCTTGTTGGGCATGATTAACCCATCGCAGGATAATATCCGGTGTAACGTAATAGGCTGCAGCCCATCGAATCATTGACTCGTTACCAACTGCCAATACCTTGACAATGTCTGGGTAAGCGTTTGCTAAACGCATCGCTTCTGCCATTTCTACTGCATTACGGGGACTTTCCTCGTCGTGTTGGGGCGTCATCTCCGTCCATGCATTTAGACAATCAATCCACGCACCAAGCATGACATACATTTCAAACGCGCTATTCTCTTCTCGAAGCTCGCGAATCGCTTGAAGCACGTTTTCCGCATGCGGAAGGTGAACGTTGTATGTCCGAACCATTCGAACGCCAAGGGTATGAAGAATCAGAAGGTCTTCTTTTATCTCTTCCACGGAGGGCTGTATATCTCGAGAGTTCATGCGATAACCTCCATAGGCTATTGCCGTGTAGTTTGAATCACCCAAAATATCAGCAACTGCGAGCATTGGCCTCTTAACATCCTGAGGAGTAACTGAACGCTCCTGCGAAGCGCTATGGTCGGGAGAACTGCATCGAGCAAAGCACATTAGTAATGGCAACAGCACGAAGCATAAAACAAAAGTCCTTGGCGAGGAATGCATTGCTCTGCTCATGCCCCATTGAGGTATAACACCATCAATTAGAAACCTATAAGCAGAGTACTTTTTCACCCTACAACAAGAATTTTTCGTCAACCTGAACTTGAATTTGTTCAATATCACCTCGTCGAGCAAACACTTTTTCAGTCCAAGACATATCCAGACTTTCCCCCTCGATGCGATGGGATTTACCCTGACTTTGGACTTCTATCACCGAAGTTTTACCAATACTATACACAATAGGTACTTGACAGAAGGTAAAGGCTAGCGTATTCTCCGAAAGCTCAAGAGAAACAGGTTCTCCCTTGACGTTGTAAAAATCAAAATGTCCATCCGACTTCAAAAAGAGGGATTGACGAAGCATTCTTGGCATAAAACTCAAAAGTCCTTCTTTGACAACAAGGCCTAACTCCCCCCACTTCACAATCACATCTTCTTTTACCTGACCAGTCATACCAGGCTGTTGAGCACCGCGACCTGCAGGAGTATGGGAATATGGATCGGTTGGAAATGCTCCATAGATCTTAGGTGCTTTTCGAGCGCCAATTCCCTGCTGAATAGCATAGTAATGCTCTACCAGACGATCAACTAACTCTTGTTTTTCACCGCGCTCAATAGCCTTAAAACAACACTCCTGAACCGCTAGCAATAATTTAGACACCATGTGCCAATAGATTGATCCTAGCCCTTCATAACCAAAAAAAGTGCCTGATCTACCGGTAAAGGCCTGATGATTAAACACCTCTTCATAGATATCGAGAATCTTCTTCTTTTCTTCGTTGATCAATCCTTTAAAGTCAACCCACTCCAAATCCTCGAGCGCTTCTGCCAGATCAGGTCCATGAGCAAAATTGCTATTAAAACGGCAATTCCCATGAGCATCCTCCACGATGATGGAGGTAATCACCTTATCTCGATGCTCTTTGAGCAATAGCGAATTATTGACTGCTTCTTTTGGAATGATATTACGCGCTAAAAAACCTTTGAGTTCTTTATTTGGATAGAGAATATAACTCTCTTGGTCTGGTCTGTATAGTGCACTTGAACGCATGCTATCAAGAAGGCTGACTACCTCTTCGCTTGAGAGCACGTGAGCACTAAGAATGGCGACCTGGCCTTCGAGCATCACATCGAGATGATCAATCGACAATCCTTTTGCTTCTTTATTGAGGAGATTGTAGGCGTGATACATGTTATCCTGGCGCTTGTTGGCTCGGATGGCATGCTTTGTGTACACTTTACTTACACGACAAAAGTCCTTTAAACCTGCGACAGAAATACTTCGCTTTTTGCCCCAAAATCCCTGATCGTAAACATGAGACCTATAATCGGAGGCAACACTTTGAAGCCTGTCAACAATACGTAAACGGTTTTCTGCGGAAAGCTCCTTAGTTAACAGATGCTCGTTATCCAGTAGCACCTGGCGCAAGCCTTTATAGAAGTCCATGAGCTCACTTGAAATGTAGATGCGTTCGCTTGGCATCATATGCTTGACCAGAAGTTTTTCGAAGAAGTTCAAAAAACGATGGAGATAACATAGCGTTACCATAGAGATACCGTTTCCTACTAATGCATTGTTCGCATCATTCCATTCTGGTCGTTGCGTATTCATCCAGATTCCACCACCGGGAATCATGTTACTTACCTTGGCTAAAACGGTAGCAAGGATTTTTTCAATAAAGTTTACGTGATGAATCTGTTGTTTTTCATCCTGGAGCAAGGCACCATCTGACCCTATACTTTCTCTGTATTTACGAATCGATTTATCCAACTCTTCATCAAAGTCAATCGTATCCTTTGAATTTTTGAGTATGTCTCGATACGACTTGATTTTGTAAGGAACATTCGCATAGACAAACACCTCCTTATCAAAGTAGTCTTGGAGCTTACCCGGCTTGTATTGCTCGATAAACTCTAAAAACTTCAGCAAATAGATAATCTGATGGTCACCCCAATATCCGATATAGGACCAAGGATCGTCTGGTTCAATGGTCTCCCAATCGAAACCTCCTTTCGTCACGCGGTAAGGGTTGTAACCGTCGAAGGTGGAGGCATTAAGGAACTTAAAAATCATTCCTTCTATAAACTCTGGATAGGAGTGCGCCAAAGCCTCCCAATTTTGAAATATATCCCGCCAGTTTCCTTCGTAGTCTAATACTTTATTCCCGTCTTCATCCTTCGTATTGATGGAGAAGATATTCCAAGGTCGACTCGGGTCACCATGTCGACGACTAAACTTTAAGGGTAAATACTCTGTAGAAAGTCGAATCAAGTCAGCATCATCAGAGTATTCAAACGAGGCACGTAGCGTAAACACATCTAACTGCGGAGGTAAGGCCTGAATCTTATCCGAATAGCGCTCGTAGACCCTCTTATTCGAATGGTGTACAAAAGAGGCAAAATCATCGCGATCGACGGTGTAGTTCTCATCAAAGATTCCTCCTCGCATGATATTGAATAAGACATTCGCGAAATGTCGGGCATCTGTATTGCTATCGTCAGACTGTTGAAGAGCATCAGCAGCAGCACTAAGCTTGATCAAATCCGTTGAGCTTTTCTCAATATCCGCATTTACTTCCTCCTGAATTGACGGATTGGATTCCAAAGCATGAATGATTTCACTGACCGAGCGTTGGCTCAAGTTCACATCCGCTACAATCTGCCATTCTTCCTGCGATGAAGCCTTCATTTCTATAGATTTCGAAACAAAGAAGGCTCCCTTCTCTGCCTTTTCATCCGTTTCACCCTGAATGCTCATACCCTTTCTAAATGCTGGCAATTGTCGAGATGAGATGAGGTAACTGCAGTTATCTATTCCAAGACCCCAGGCAATATTGGCCCGTAGCGATTCTCTAGGTTCAGCTCGATCCACAATCTGGGCACTCAATGCATAAATCCCTAGACCGGACGATGAGCCAAGTTGATTCCACTTGTAGGCATCTCCTAGATTACTGTAGCGCAGTTGCATCTCGCTTCCAAGACCTTGTGGTAGGATGTTTTGAATTCCATCTACAAACTCAACACGCTGCGTCTTCTTCGATAGATTTTCCAAGGTTGATGTCCGCACAAAACCGTATTTCGCTGAAGTTTCCCAACGATACCTAAAGACCAGTTGCAAGTCGTGGTTGACTTCTTCAAACACCACCGACTCGCCATAAACTCCTTTATACAGGTTTTGAGTTATGTCATGTCGCAAAAAAGGACGAGAGGAGAAAGGTTCCCAATTGGTGGTAACATCGCCATTTACTCGAATGATGGTTTTGCTTCCCGTTACATCATGGGATTCTAAAATCTTGTCTGACGTGTAATATGGAAAGAGTGCAGATTGAGCATTTTGCCTTCCCGCAGAAAGCCCTCCATTACTCCCGATAAACATCCAGTGGTTTTCTCCACTTAAAATGCTCATGAAAAATGGCGGGAACTCATTAATATTTTCAATCTTAAAAAATGTCTTACCCCCAATTTTTGCAGTGGGCATCGATTGATTAAAATCTCTATTTGTTTCCAATGTCTTCCGTTTTTCAGTTTTAACTCCCCTCCTTCTTCACGGAGTAATCAAATGTTGCTATTGCTCTTCGTAGATGCGTATATAATCCACTAGCATGGTCTGTGGCCAAGGAGTACCAGATGTAGGAAAGCCTACAAAGGTGCCTCCTACGGCTACGTTAAATAGCACGTAAAAAGGCTGATTAAAGACCCATTCACCATCGACGTCATCAGGCGTTACCGTTTGGTAGCGAATGCCATCGACATAATATTCAATAAAGTTTTCGCCCCACTCAATAGCGAAAACATGAAATTCTTTATCAAAGCGATCATTGGAAAGATAAAACGGGCTACCTAGAGACTCGCCGCCTGAATAACCAGGACCGTGTACGCTACCATAAGTAACAAACGGCTCTTGTCCGCGATATTCTAAAATGTCAATCTCTCCACACTGTGGCCATCCAACGGTGTCAATATTAGAACCTAGCATCCAGAAAGCAGGCCATAAACCTGGTCCATAAGGAAGCTTTACTCTCGCTTCAATTCGACCATACTGAGCGGATACTAAGCCTTTAGTCTTTACTCTACCCGATGTAAATGGTGCACCACCAAAAGGTGTATTTCGTGCAGTAATGGCAAGATTACCCTCTCCGTCCAAGGAAACATTATCCGCAATGTCACGATAAAACTGTAATTCTTGATTACCCCATCCATCAACGCCACGTCCGATATCATAGGACCAATTCGAACTATCAACTAGCTCACCGGCCGCACCATCAAACTCATCGCTCCATACCAAAACATAGTTTCGCTCAGGTAGAATTTGAACACCTTCCTCTTTTTGACAGCCCACTAAAGAAGCAGACAAAAGGCCTATACAGACATAGACAATATAGATGGACTTAAACTTTTTCATAATTGAATTCATGATGGTTATCGGTTGTATTAGTTGTAAAAGAAGATGTTATCTGCATAAAAATTGGGCAGTGAACTTCCTTCATAGATCAATAGTCCAAGAGCGCTTTTATTGGCCATTCCGGCAATTGGTATATCCAAGCTATTCCAAGCTCCTTGAACGAGCGTACTGCTGTTAAATGACGCTGATATATCGGTATCATCACCTCCACCGTCTTGACCATCAGGACCGAAGTCACGAAGGATCAGCGTTAAGCTAGTTCCCGCTTGGACTGCTCCTGGGATAAAGACATCCAAATGCAAATGCGTCATGGCACTTGCATCAATGGTTGGGTTCGAAAATTGAGTTCCCACGAAGTTGAAATTCACATAATTTAGGACATTATCATTATTGATTACAAAGTCTTCAGAAGTTGTGGTTTGGAAAGGCTCCCAGTATCCATTGTAAAAGTCAACGGGAACATTGTCGTATACATCACTAAATATGGAGATGACGTTGGCAGGGTCGTAAGCAGGTGTTGGCGCTGGATCCAAGCTTCCTAGAATATTTAGCGTTAAGGTACCCTCTGCTTCTACTCCATTGATATAGCCGCGGATCAAAGCAGATCCCTCACCCACAATGTCGATTTCGTTGCTCGGCGTGATGCGAACGACATCCTCATTGGAAGATTGAAGATCAAAATACGTAGAGGCAATCGTATAGGACTGGTCAACCCCATTAGGAAGATTGACCGAATACGAAACGTCCTCAATTCCTACATCGATTCCATCATAAGCTAATTGTACAATGTTCTCTCCACCCATAATGCTCGCAACAGGATTGGCGAAGGTTCCGATGTCTTCAAACTTCGCTTCGTCAATCCAAAAGGTGTACCCTTCTCCATTTTCCGGTCCTTCAGCAAAGCGCAATAGAATAGTTTCTGCCGTTACTTTCGATGGATCTGGAATCGGCACATAATACTTTTGCCAATTGGTGTTCACGGGAACGCCCCCTTCAAAGGCTACATTCGTAGGGAAATCGCCTTGGTCGTTACCAAAGCCCAATACATCGATCGTAGCAGAGCGAGAAGCCTTCATGTAAAAAGTCAATGCCGTAAAGGGCGAGAAATCGCGACCGCCAGGTGCTACGAAAACACCTCCTGCATAGGACCCTGCTGCTGCATCAAAGTCAGGCACATAAAACCGCATGGACGCCTCACTATTCCCATAAGTCGTTTGGTAGTCCAAGTCAAAAGCATACACGTCTGAACCTGCAAAGGCGTAGTAGTCCATTCCCCCACTAAATCCGTCGATAAATACATTGGGATTAATCGGATAAGAAGGCTGCTGAAGCGACCCATCATCTACCTTACATCCATACATGAAAATGCAAGCCGAGAAGACAAAGAGTATTCTTGATATCACTGAATTCATAATTTGTTTTAGTTTATTGTTAGTTACCGAGTTGCCCCAAAGTTCATATGAAGGTATACTCGAAGTTCCCACTCGTTTCCGTTGGCATAGCCCGTTAAGTCATTGACGCACACTTCGTTTCCATTAGCATCAATGTAGGTCGCTGGACAATACCGGTTGGAGTATTGATCAAGCGAACGCCAGGTGGTGAGAATACCAAATTGTGTTTGAGGAGCATATTCCCAAGAAGGCTTACCTAAGGTTGTTGATACATCAAGGATAAGTTGCAACGGATAGGTCAAGTTGAAATCTCTGTGGTAGTCATAAGGTCCCCAGTCATTTACTTTGATGGCTGTATTGATTTTCATCTGTCGGTATACAAGACGAACATCACCTCCCATTCGCTTTATCGTGCGCTCGCTGTCTCCATTGGCCTGAGCTGTTCCTCCATACAAGTTGGCAATAAAACCTAGGTTAGGATTAATCTTAGACACGATTCGAGAATAGGCCTCCCATAGATCCTGTGCAGGAGCTGCACCAGAAAACGGGAAGAAGGTTCTTTGCTGAGACACTGCAATTGATGCATCTTGCGAAGTTGGTAAATGTCGATATACAAACCCTGCATTCATGGCGAACTTAGCATCCTCGGCAAAGTCGTTATTCCACTCATAGTAATAGGTTGCCGGTGTAGGGTCAAATGTCAACAGAAGCTCTCCTGCCAATTGCTCTCTATTCGCACGTACTACAAAAGGATCATCGAGGATATTTCTAAGACGTGCTGGGGAAGGAAGACCCGCTTGCATTGGACCTTCAATAGGTTTTTGCCACAAGAAATTTGGCGCAATCTGTAGATCGCCTAATTGATAGGTAAGTCCGGATAATACGTTATACTGATTTCCGCTTCCACTATCCTTTAAGCGCCACCCAGTGTAGGTCATCGTTTGATCGCCGCCACCCCCAGCAACGAGTCCCATAGCCGCACCCGAAGCATACCAGTTAAATCGACCGCCGGTGTAAGTTAGCTTCACCTTACCTCCCCAATTGTCTTTAGCACGAATCGTTGCCTCATAAACCTCTGGATTTTCTTCATCCCCTCGTAATACTTGGTAGGTTCGACCAATTAATGGACTTCCAGCCCAGATCCCACCTATACCAACACCAAACTTACCGTAGCTTCTTTCGAGATAAGCTGTTGCACGGCGTGTCTTAGGTTGAGGGATGGCGAAAGCCGTTTGGGTATTTCCTCGCTGCTCTAAATCCTCATGGAAAATCGCTGAGAACGTAAACTTATTGTACTCTTTATAGTACTTCGCCAGAACAGCAGGGTTCGCTCCCCACCATAACTCAGGCCCCATAGCTACTTTAAAACCTGAGAGGGATTTTTTTCCTTCGATTTCAAAGCCAAGCGGAGCTTGCCCATTGTAGATATCAAGATTCGGTCCGTAGTATGCTTCAGGATATAGTCCAAAGAAATCTCCTTCGTAGCCCCAGTGATAGTGGCCTTTTCTAAAGAATGCATCTAAGTTGAACCACTTTTCATTCCATTTGAGGCTTGCTCCATAGAGTCTAAATGGGTTCTCTCCCTGACGAGAAGGATTTTCGTAGAATATCTCATCGATTGGGTTTTCCGCTACATTGCCCACCATACTGAACTCTACATCTGCTTGTACATTGGGTGCAGGGTTAGCTTGCACACCTACAAAAAAGGTTTGCATGTGATCAAATCCTAATTCATCAGGATACTGAGTAACATTTGGACTAGCATCCTGCGGGGTACTTACAAGTGAACCCCCTGTGCTATATGTATTAAAGCGTGCTGAAAAGCGGCTGATTGAAGCTATTGACTTGCTTTGGCTTTCTAAGGCAGCTTTATCTCCTCGAGCTTCCAGTGCGGCTGCACTTAGATTAATTTCATTGGAAAAGAAAGATTCAAGGGTTGCGCTATTGGCTTCTGGTCCATAAGGATCAAACTCGTGAACCTTTTTTAGTGCGTAGTACGCAGCACGAGGATAAAGGGTGTAAAGACCACTTACATCAGATGGACCTTTCGCGCAAATCCCAAACCACTCCTCATTCATATTGTTTTCTCCCTGTACAAAATCTGACTGGTATCCACCGTTAGACCATGATGCATTGTTATCATGTACGGTGAGGTTTTTAGTTTGGCCAAACTTCCACCATCCATCGCTGAATTGGAATGTAAATCCTCCAATAGAGTTGTTGGCGTTACCCATACCCGCTGCATTGGCATAGATTTCTTTCCAATTACCCACCATGTAATACGCCTGTGATTCTTGATCCTCGCTATTGCTCACCGCATTGAAGGCATCAGCTCCAAACTCGGTAAACATGATTGGCTTACCGTACTCATCACGCACGCGATCAAAGGCATCTCGGAATGAAATTCCACGATACATGTTGGTACCAAAAATGTCTAAATCACCACACTCTTCAGCAATAATATCCAGGAAGAGTAAGTCTCCGTTACTGAAGGCAATAGGGCGACCTCCATCAATCGCTTTAATCGCAAGAGACCCTTTATTGATTAATGAATACATCGCCTGAGCGCGTTTAGTGGACTTACGTTCCTCCACAGGGATATCTTCTGTTTCCGCACCATCCCAAAAGAGTCCATAATTGTTCTCATTACCCAATAGGTAACAGAGTAGTCCACGTGTTCCTTCATACTCAGCCGCCATTTCACTGACTTCGCCAATAAGAATCTCTTCAACCTTAGGACTCGCGTAATCGGTAATTGGAACCCATGCTCCATCTATAGTTAGACCATACCGTCCATAGGAATGATTGAGCATAGTAGAAATGCCGTAAGTATCGTAGATGTAAGTAATCCAACGTTTGGGAATGCCCGTATATACACGAATCGCATTGACTCCCATATTTTTCAGCAACGACATCTCATCATCTAAGGCCGCTTTGATAAAGTTGTCTGTTTTGCTCCAGAAATTATAGGTGTAGTTCGTACCTATCGGTAGATAGTCCCAGTTCATTCCATTGACGATGAATGGTTCTCCATTGAGCTTTAGTACGCTACCCTCTTCGTTATTGATGAGTTCGACTTGATAGTCTTGTGCACTGACAAACAAAGGAAGGAATAATAGACCCGCGAGGATACAGAATTGTTGAAGGTTTCTCATTTTGATTCGTTTCAAGGTTGTATCAAGGTCATATCGACACGCTGATAACGTCGCGAAATATAGGGATTCGCCCTCGTTTGCTTTAGCATTTATTAACACATTAATCAAGTCGTACGCCATTAAGCGTACAAATAATGACAGAGTTGTTCTGCGCCGTTGAATTAGGAATTTTACTCGAGATTTTCATCGAGTTTACACCCCGACCACCTAATGGCATTTCTGACAAAAACACGCTGGAAATTAAACTATGCGGAATGGCTTTCCCTGCGATTAAAAGTTGCAGTGCAGCTAAACGTTGTAGACAGTTACGTAATTTAAGAAGGACAAGGGCGGATATCTAAAGGTTAAGATATTTTTCGATATTCTTTCGGCGAAAATCCCGTTTTTAGTTTAAACAGTTTAGAAAAATGTTGAGGATATTCAAAACCCAATATGTACGCGACTTCACTAATGCTGCTATTTGTGCTCAACAAAAGGTTCTTTGCCTTCTCGATAATATGAGATTGAAGGTGAGATTTTGCGCTTTGACCAGTCTCTTTTTTCAATAACTCACTTAAATAATGACTTGACATACCCATTTTATCGCCCAATTCCTTTATTGAAGGAATTCCACGCTCAAGTGTTTCGTTTGAATCAAAAGTATTTTGAAGCAGTTTTTCAAAGCGCCCTAAGACATCTTGATTTACGTTTTTGCGAGTGAAAAACTGACGATCGTAATAGCGTTGGGCATACTTAAGTAGCATTGATATAGAGCCGATAATGATTTCCTGTGTATGGGTATCTATACTACGTTCATACTCCTCTGCTATTTTATCAAGGAGTGAATAGACATGATCTCGCTCTTCTTCACTGAGATGGAGAGCCTCATTAGCATCATATTTGAAAAAGGGATATGTGGAAATTTCTTCCATAAGACTTGATTGTCGAATCAAATCTGGATGAAAAAGAAGAATATAGCCTTTAGCATTTTCAACCCTTTCGTTTTCACTCATCTGTATTGTTTGTCCAGGTTGAGTAAAAATCATGGTTCCCTCGGAAAAGTCATATTGATTTCTTCCATACAAGAAAGAACCCGTCAAATTTTCCTTTAATGATATTTGATAGAAGTCGAGGATATAGGTGACATCACCATAATCAAAATTGACCACATCATCTGTAACAGGAATCATGGAAACCATCGGATGTTTAGGTTTTTTGATTCCCAACATTTTGTGCACCTCTTCTATCGTGCTTATGCGAACAAAGTTTTTCATTTAAGAACCATGTTGTAAAGATTCCACCCTCCTTTTGATGTCTTTATTCAATCGATCGTAGGCTTTTTGAACTGGGTCTGAATTCCAAAAGGGAACAAATACACCACGGTAATCTTCATGAATTGTTAGTAGGGTTTTTCCTTTTTTTTCTTCTAAGATATACTTATGGTTGTATGTAATAACACCAAGCGTTCCTCCACCTTGATGTAACAATGACGAGGGGATAATTTTTTTCACTTTGCTTGGAACATCATAAGACTTTCCTTCTTCTTGAGTAAATCGATATTTGACTAAATTACCTTCTTCAATGTTTCCCTCGAGTAAATCCATTACACTATTCCACTCACCGTATTGTGAGGTGTTTATGATTACTTCCCAAACTTCATCAGGTGTGCCATCGATACGTATGGTGCTGTGCACTGACTTCTTTCCGATAAGCAATAGAAAACAAGCTAAACCTATCAAAACATAGATAGCAATCGTCCAATTCGATGTCAAGTATTCCATATTATCTCAATGTTAAGCATACTTGTTAAACCAGTTAAGAATAGCATCAGGATTATGTCCTAACCAATCATAAGCTGCTCCTCTTTTTTTGTCAAGGTCTAACCACAACATTTCTTTTTCTGTATTTATGGTTTTGTATAATTCTTTCACCATATCCATGTTTGTCATGGGATCATTTTGATTTTGGATAACCATTACAGGAACGTCGACTTCCTTTATGTAAGGAAGGAAAGAATCTCCTGTTAAGTCAACGTTTCTTTGCTTGTTTACCTTGTTTCCAGCTTTTATCATGAAGTTGGGCAAGCCCATAGATGCGACAAAGTGATCATAGGTTAGAGGCTGTACCGCTATCATAGAAGTAACATTCTTAAACGATTTAAAATCTTCTTCCAATCCATAGGTAAAAAAGGTAGAAGCTGAACCCATACAAATGCTTAACAACCCTATAGATGCCGCGTTATAAATAGCATGGTTAGTAATAAAGTTTACCGCGCCCCATACATCATTTCTTTCCTCTAATCCCCATGTAATCCAATCATTTGATTTTGAAACACTTTCCCCATGATTTCTAAAATCGTACATCAGCACAGTATATCCAGCATCATTTAAATATTTCGCTTGATTCAGAAATTTGATGTCAGTGCTCCATAGGGACTTTGAGATGAAATTCTTACCCTCAACAGTATATCCACAACGAGAACATTGAACACCGAAATGAGACTGTATTACAACCTTATCGCTGCTTCCTTTGATAATCCATCCCGATAACTCCTCACCATCCTTTGCTTTAAACGTTACCTCTTCATAATCGAGTCCATAATTCTCTGGGCTATCAAACACCGGGGATTTACCAGGCTTAATCATTAAATCTGAAATAGCTTTACCAATCATAATTTTAAGTTTCAAACAAAATTCGTTAACCAATCCTGTAGAGAATTAATCAAAACGTAGAATTGTGTACACGAAATGAGGTTGGATTAAAGACCCTTCAGGTCCGACGAGTTTTATGATTTCAGTTTCTACCCTCAAATTTAAAGTTGCAACCACTATCACCCCTGGAGGACGAGAGATAGCCTTCGATAATCAAAAATCAAAGTATCACCCTTGCGCTCAAGGATTATGGTATTTCTCTCCTCGCAAGATGGTATGAGCCCGATACAATTGCTCTAAAAAAATCAGCCGAATAAGTTGATGACTAAAGGTCATATCGGAGAGCGACACCTTGTCCTGAGCTCTTGCGTAAAGCGACTCATCAAAACCATAAGCACCACCTATCAAAAAGACGATTCCCTCGCGTGCATTTACCTGCCAGTGCTCAAGCTTGTTTGCAAAAGCGATTGAATCATATCGCTTTCCTCGCTCATCAAGAAGAATCAGTGTTTTCCTGTCTCCAAGGCGTTTGAGAATCACTTCGGACTCCGCCAGTTTAACGTCACATGATGCCATGTTTTTTCGAGAAGACAATTTAACCTCTATAGATTCGACTGAAAACTTTGAATAATGACGAATTCTTCGAACGAATTCTTGCTCACCTTCGTTTATAAAAGTAAATTTCGGTTTTCCTATGGTCCATAACTCTATCATGTCGCACCCCAAAAATACAATCCTCTGCTGCTTA
>JBMHCE010000010.1:0-3546 GCA_049890075.1 Chitinophagales bacterium | reverse complement strand
TATAGTTAACGAATTGGCTAGGTGCACTTGGCCCAAGCTAAAGGCCTGGGGAAACCCATAGGGTAGGGATATCGTGTAGGGGTAATCTAGTAATGCATCGGGGCCAGTATGGGAGGAGAGCGTTAGTCGAGCTCGGTGTTGAATTTTTTTCCAAGGCTTGTAGCGTACTTCCGTATACCAAAGTTGACCCCAAGACCATTGATTGTGTTTTTTCTGTGCTTGGGTGGATAGATAACAGTGAAAGCTGAAGTCATCTTGGTAATGTTTGGTCCATTTACATCGAATCAAGATCTGATGTAAAGATGATTCTATGTCGAGAGATCGCCGGTAGCGTGCCAATACATACATATTTTCTGTACGATTACGTTTGTACTCATATCGTCCGCCTAGTGTTACTTCGCTTAGATTTTTGTTATTCAGGTCCTTGTATCCAGTAGAATATAGGGATATAGTCCCATGCATGTAGTGTTTATACCATCGATGGCCGAGTCCCATTCGGACTTGATAACCTTCGGCTATATCGATAACATTCATATCTGGAATCTTTGGCTCGTCATTACCTAGGGATCGAAGTTGTAGCGAAGCCGTATAATCCGTTTTTGGCGAAAGGGCTAGAATCATTGAAGCCAGTAATGTGATTGATTTAGTATGTGACGGTTCAATCTGAGTTGATAATTCTCCTTGTATTATACCGTTAGGCAGATACCATGAATTGTACAGACCTAGATTGAATTGGGAATGATGGATGTCCGATTGAAAGGCCCTTCTACACAGCATTGATAATCCTGGCTCGGATTGTTTTAACTCCGCATTCACATCAAATCCTATTGCTGTAAGGGAAACTGCATTACGGAGTAATTGCTGCAGTTCACTTTGGTGAAGACCTTGACTGCTTGGGTCAATCCAGAGCGCTGAGTCCCTTGTTTCTCCATCAACTTGTTGATGGTCGAAAACCACATTTCCACGAAGATTTTTTTTGTGGAGTTCAAGACACACTCCTCGCATTCTATTTACCTCATTGAGGCTCGTATGGGGTCTGCCTCGCATTTGAATTCCTACCCACGTACTGGGAATAAATAGGGATTGTAATTGAAAGTGTCGCGATAAAACACTTCCCAACCCCCACGTCACTCGATAATCGCCAAGAGTAACTGCAAAATTTGGTTGCCTAAATGACCAATACAAAGAGGTGTAGTCCCAACCTAGTTGCTTTTTGCTAAACACAAAACGCTCGCTGTAATCCTGTTCTAGATTTATTCCAGCTGCCCATACGTCGTTTACTTTTATTCCATATTGTATGTAATGCCGCAGTGAGAAATTATCGTTGGTTTCGCCAACAATACCCAAGCGCAGCTTATGCTCTGTGTTGTCTAAAGTTGCCTGAGCGCTATTGAATAGAGCGTGTTGCCCGAGGGCCTCAACAAGGCGCTCATAGGTGGCTCGATCAAAAGAGTTGATATGGTGCAATTCAAGCAGGTTGTGTATTCGACCAAACTTTTTTTGATAGGATAGGAGGCTGTTGTATTGATCTTGGCTTATCCATTGTTTATTGCGCCATCTTTGCGCCATGTGGGATGCGTCTTTCTTTGATGACAAATTGTATCCATCATAAATAGAGGATCTCTCCGATAAAAACAACGACGTGTTATCTCGATACACACTGTCGTAATCAAGAGCGGAGGGGGGTTGTGCATGGCATAGAGAATAGCACGACCAAAAGCTAACAATGCCTATGAATGACAAGGTCAACCTATTCATTATTTGAAGATTTCATAGCCTGCAATGGCAGTATATTGGGTAGGTATTCCATTGTATAGTTGTACTGAGAGTCCTAGCGTGACATTCTTTTGATGCATAAGGACGGTGAGGCCAGCATTTACTGGTGATAATCCCAGATCCAGTCGAAGAGACACAGTATTCTGGAGTTTTAATCGACTGCCGAGAAGGTATTGGTTCCCCATTTGACGATCTAGGATAAGGGCAATGTAAGCCTCTACCATTTCCTTGGAGAAGAAAAGTGCTTTACTTACTCGATGTCGTGGTGACTTTGTTGATTGACTAAGCTCAGCGTTTCGATGACTTGCTTCCCACAAGAGATGGAGTGAGATCATGGAGTTTAGGATGAGAGAAGTACTGGTCCCGAATTGTAATTCAGCAGAACGTGCAAGCGGAGTGAAGTAGCTGGACTGGCCAAGATGAATACCTACATTGGCGTGGCTTCCAATTTTCCTTGTATATCCCGCATAGAGTTTCCATCGCGAATGTTCTTGAAATCCTGTGGCCTTATTGACAAGCAAAAGACTTTGATTGCCTCCGTTATAGGTAAGTCTCAGGGCACCATTGTATAGACTTGGGCTGAGGGGGTGATAATTCCACTGTCCGTCAAGATGAAGGTTTTTGGTCGTTTGAGTAGTAGAGACCGGGTGTAGTAACCAGAAGGACGGAACCTCTCGGAAAGTACTGGATCGTTCTACTAGGTGTTCCTGTCCGTAGAGTAAAGGATGGTATAGAAAAAGTAGTGTATAGAGAGTAAGCCTATGGCGCATTAAGCGCAAACCTAGGCCTCTTTATTACCCTTTAAGGGTGTTGTTGAGCAATGGTAATCTAAACCTTATTTTTTGCCCTCTGAGGCAGAGCATCCAGCCTTCTCTCCTTGCTTGCCTCCACAGCAACCCGGTAGACTTTCTTGTACAATGGGATTAGGTGCAAAGTTTCCTGCCATGTAGCCCGCGTCGGCAACAGCCATTTTAATCGCTTCCTCAGAAGTTTTTGCATCGTTAAAGGTGACAGAGACCGTTTTGTCTTCCAAATCAACATCTACATTTTTTACTCCCTGAAGGGCATAGCAGGCATCCTCGATACGATCGATGCACATACCGCATATTGCATTGGTTTCAAAAGAAATGGTCGTCTTTTCTGCCCGAAGATTTGCGGATAAAAAAAGGATGCTCATAGCAAGTAATATTGTTCTCATAAGTTCAACGTTTTTCAAGAATTATGCCGAAACAGGGTGTATCGGTATCCTAAATATAATCGAGGTCCGAAAATTGGTCCCCAAATCATAGAGGCATCAAATAGGGTTGCTGGAGAGTTACCATCCGTTTGTGCAATGCCATCCGGGCGGATAATGGGATTGGCTTGGCGGAATACATTGAGGTTTTCACCCCCTATGTAAAGCTCATGCCCAATATTGGGTGCATAGGTTACCTGTGCATTGATGGTAGCATAGGTGGGAGAGGCCTCGGGCCTTCTGTTATCTGTTGATGGAATGCGACTTGGTCCTCGCAAGGTGAGAGTGAAATCTGCTCGAAACTTCTCAGAAGGTAAGTTGTAGGCAATGTTTTTTAGTAAAATCCATTGTGGGATGTAAGGGTCTCGTAAGAGATTACCGTCATAATCGGAAAATGCTTGATCGGTCTTAAACGATGTGGTGGAGGTGAGATTCTCCTTCCAATGGGTAACTAAATCCATTTGAAGGGCATAGGAAAATGCCCTGCCTTGGAGCGCCTGAATGCGAAGGTTTGAAGGGTCCTCTGCATTAAAAAT
>JBMHCE010000009.1:0-6829 GCA_049890075.1 Chitinophagales bacterium | reverse complement strand
GAGCCTATCCGACAGGTAAAAAACTATGCCCACATTGCATTGGCCCCTATAAAAGATAAACTTTCGCCTAAAGAGGCTACCATGGTTCAGTTTGTCTTAGATGGTTCTTATCGTGCCCACCAAATGATTGACGATTTATATTCTTTTGCTACCGTAGGTGAAGGAGCGCAGCCAAAAGAAGAGGTTAATCTTCTGTCGCTAGCTCAAGATAGCTTAGTAGACTTGGCAGATAAGATAAAGGCAGCTGGAGCCGAAATATATCTAAATGAATTGCCCACGGTTAGTGGACATAAGAGTATGCTTCGTCAACTCTTTTTAAACCTTATCTCCAATGCGCTGAAGTTTGCTCATCCTGATCGAAGGCTGAGGATAACAATTGATACCGATGCAGAAGGAGGAGTAGTGATTGCCGATAACGGTCTTGGCATTCCTCAAGAAGCTCAAGCCAAGATATTTTCTCTATTCCAACAGGTCGACCGCCAAAAAGAGGGCAGCGGTATAGGTCTAGCCCTATGCGCAAAGATTATGCAAAAGCATAACGGACGAATCGCTGTGACCAGTGATGGCCACAGCGGTACATCCTTTAGGTTGATCTTTTCTTAGCTTACGCTAAATGAGTTAAAAGCCAATTCAGGCTGATCAAAAGCTTCAATTGTAGCTTTTGATCCTCTTACCTTATTCATTTCAACTGAAGGTTGGTCAAACGCCTCAATAGTAGTTTTACCACCTTTTAATGCTTTTGACGCTTGGTCGTTTAACGGAATGAATGTGTTCTTTTTCATAATTTCTAGTTTTCAACATAAATATATATAAAAAAATATTATACATAAAACGCTGAAAATGAATAAAGTAAAAAATTAACAATCGGAGTTATCCACATTTATGCACGCCAAAAGCAATTCCGTATCTTCGAAACATGGCAAATCGAGGTATATGGGTTATAGGGTGCTGGATACTCCTTGTATTTACTCTTGGGGGGAGTTTATCAGCCCAAGATGTAACGGTCTCTCGAGAGATTCGCCTCAATACCAAAATGCCTCGTTTTAAGCTCTTGGGAAAAACGGGGGCTGGCTATGCCGCCTTGCGATACGGAGAAAGCCAATTGGTTTTTGACCTGTATAACCATCGCCTAAACCTTCAGCGCTCTCAAACGGTCAAGCTCAATCAGGCAATTTATGAAGACGCCTTTGTCGATGCTGAGGGAGGATGGGTCTTACTTCATCGACCCACGAAAGATTCTTCAACCTTATCGGCTGTGCGCCTAAATGCAGAAATGCAATTGCAAAACGAAATAAACCTTGCCTTGGATGCAGTACCTCAGAGTCGACGGAGCCCCGATGGACGGTACAAGGTATACCAGTCGGAATATGGCAATGCTTATGTTGTCCTACGAAGTGCGAGCAATAACAGTCAATTGGAGCAAGTAGCCCTGTACAACCAACATTTCGAGCATATTTCGACATTTCCAATCACTCTAAGTAGAGAGGATCGATTTAATCAGATCTTAATCACTCAAACTGGGGATGTTTATCTGTTGTTTACAGAAAATAGTGAGCGTCCCAAACCCTACATTGTATATCTAGCGTCAGAGGGCTCAGCTTCTCCTGTTCGCTACAATGTGCCAATGGAGAGCTTTCCATATCATCCTGGAAAAATCAAATACGATGCAAGGCAGGATAAGCTCATTTTTGCATGCCTTTACTCCGATCGGATGGAGGATGAAAATTATGGCGCGACAGGATTGATTCACGGCTACTTTGATGGTCAAAACTGGGATCTTGAAGAGGAGGACTTTTCTCATAATATGCTAACCGATCTAACAGGACAGGCATTGCGGCAAAGTGATAATCGCTTGAAGACTTATTACGTAAATCGTATTATTCCTAGTGCTTTAGATTCCTCCTACACGCTGCTTATGGAATCCTTTTATTCGGAGGAAGAACAGGTCTTTGTCCCATCGGTTTTTGCGACGACGACGCTGTCGAATTATCGCACGGTCGAACTCTATTATTACAATGATATTATTGCCTTACAACGGTCGCCTTACTATGAGGTTGAGGACTACACTATATTGCGCAAAAGCCAACTTTCAGAAAATGATAATGGTCGATACTCCGGTATTTTTCTAATGAACCGAAGACAGGAACTATGCCTGTTATACGCCGATGCCATAACGCTAGATGGAAATTACAATCGCTTTGTCCTCACGGGAGAAAACGTAGCCAAAGAGAGTTTATTCAACTTGGGTCAAAAGGAAGTGCTTCCACTGACAAAGTTAGCTCAGCAGACAGCCGTTAATGAATGTATAATGCCGAGCTATGTGAATAATAAAATGAAGCTGTTAAAAATTGCTTGGTTTTGATCTTTAGCTCGTTTAAAAAAGCAGATTTATCACGATCCTTACTGGTATTGTTACTATGTAAAGTAGTTTATGTATTGGTTGCTGTTTTAGGTTCTAGTGATTGGACGAACTGGGCATTTCAGGGCTTTTTTACTTATGATGTGTCCAAATGGTTCATCCCCTCATTGCTATTGGGATTGGTGATGCAAATGGTCATTATGTGGCGAATTGATGATTGGATGTACACCATTGGCTGTTATCAAGGGACGCGACATACGGCTCTTTGGTTTGCCTTTTTGGTGTTGCATGCCCATCCAGCACTCGCTCATGCGAGTGTATACCTTACCTTGACCTTACTCATGGTCCTCTTTTTAGAAGGAAATTTTACCCTAACCAGAAAGGACTTTACCCTTAACTACACGGCAAACCATGGAGTGATCATGGGCCTGATGGCATGGGCGCAAATCGCTTTGTTGCCGGTTTTAGTTGTTGGCTACAGCCCACGATTGCAAGAGAATCGTGAGCGGTTTAGGCACACGCTTGTGCTACTTTTTTTTGGATGCTTTGTTTGGGGTGTTATGGAATGGCTGACCATGAATACGGGGACAAGTTTTTCGTTTAAAGTGTTGGCCGGAAATGGCCTTCCATTCTTTTACTTCCCAAGTCAAAGTGCATTTACCTTGACACCCTCCTTAATCGTAACAATTGGGTGTGCGCTCCTTGCGCTCTTGTCTATAATCCTTAAGGAGATTCCCCAACAGCGCTTTCGCCATGTTTTGAGAAACATACTGTTTGTTTATGGCCTTTTTATTGGGTTGATATTGATACAATCACATCCCAACCAGACGCTATTTTTACTGCTCGCTCCCGCTTTAATCATAATTCTGGTAAGAGGATTTGAGCAGATCCAAAACCGCCTCATGTTTGAAATGATAAGTCTCTTATGGTTTGGAACAATTCTTCTTGATTTACTAGGGGTTTTTGTACTTTTCGACTTATAACTAATTAAAAGAATTGTGCGAATAGGTGTAGTAGTTTTTCCAGGTTCAAATTGTGATCGTGATGCAAGCCATGCTATGGAGCAATTGGGTCATGAAGTAGTGATGCTTTGGCACAAGGATGCAGAGATTACCAACTTCACAGCAGAGGATTGCATTATCCTTCCAGGTGGCTTTAGTTTTGGAGACTACCTCCGATCTGGAGCCATTGCGAGATTTTCTCCTATTGTTGATGCCATTAAAAGGCACGCAGATGCTGGTGGAAAGGTCCTCGGAATTTGCAACGGCTTTCAAGTATTATGCGAGATGGGTCTTTTGCCGGGCGCACTAGCACGAAATAATAACCAGCGTTTCTCATGCAAGGATGTCTACCTCAGAGTTGAGTCAACGACATCTGCACTAACGCGTGGCCTTCAAGGGGGCGAAGTATTGAGAATACCGATTGCTCATGCAGAAGGGCGCTATGTTGTTTCAGAGACAGGGCTTCAGGAACTGCGGGATAATAATCAAATCGTAGTTCGCTATTGCAATGCGGATGGCCAAATTGACCATGCATCCAA
This sequence comes from Chitinophagales bacterium, assembly GCA_049890075.1. GTDB lineage: Bacteria > Bacteroidota > Bacteroidia > Chitinophagales > UBA8649 > UBA8649. The sequence continues at coordinate 2,930 of JBMHCE010000009.1, read as the reverse complement.
TCCGAACGGCTCTATGGATGATATTGCAGGGGTATCCAATAAACAAGGTAATGTGGTCGGCCTTATGCCCCATCCAGAGCGCGCAGCAGAAAATGTACTGGGTAATGCGGATGGCAGGGTATTACTAGAATGCCTATCCCAATCACTTGATGTAATGCACGCATAATTATGGGAACAGCAACAATTCGACAGGGCTTTTTTCTATGCTTTCTATTTGCTTTTGGGAACCTACTGGCTCAGTTTGGGGACAATCCCGTAACATGGGATGTAGAGATAGTGCAGGGGGAAGGCAGCGAATATGAAATTCGATTTGAGGCTTCTATAACAGAAGGTTGGTATATCTATAGTCAGGATAACGATCCCAATGCAGGACCTATTCCCACTACAATTGCGTTTAATGAAAATGCTGATATCGTACTTGAGGGAGGCATTGTCGAAGAATCAAGCCATCTCAAGGAAGGACTCGATCCGATTTGGAATCAGGTGATTAAAAAATATAGCGACGAAGTTGCCTTTGTACAAGCCTTTACCGTATTTGAATCAACCTCTATCGAAGGGTTTTATGAGTACATGACCTGTAATGATGAGTCATGCATGCCTCCAGAGTATATAGAGTTTAGTCTTGATATAGAACTTCCTGAGGCAGGATCTACATCGGATTCAGCAACAGAAGAGAACTCCAGTCAAGATACGGTTGTCGCTAACATAGCGTCCGATTCATTGTTAGATAGCCCTCCGTTAGCATCAGATAGCCTTGATGGGCAAGTGCCTGACGATGTCCCTGAGGTCACTGAAGAAAATACGGCATCAAGTAGCCCAACAAGCACTGTAGACAACGAGGAGTCAGATTGCGCTAAGGAATTTCGAGCCAAGTATGAATTAAATCTTGGTAAGAAAGGACAGGATAATCAAAATGAAAACAAGGGCAAAAGTGACGGTGGCATTTGGACATTGTTTCTGTTGGGCTTCGGCGGCGGGCTTTTGGCCTTATTAACGCCTTGTGTTTTTCCTATGATTCCTCTAACGGTTACCTTCTTTACTAAAGGTGATGGAGGCAAAGGGTCGGGATGGCTGCAAGCAGCACTGTATGGATTCTTTATCACCTTGGTTTATGTGCTGATCAGCTTACCTTTTCATCTGATTGATGGGCTTAACCCCAATATTCTCAATGAAATTTCTACAAGTCCTGCATTAAACATTTTCTTCTTTGTTGTTTTTGTCTTTTTTGCCATATCCTTTTTTGGAGCGTTTGAGATCACCTTACCGCCATCTCTTGCAAATCGTGTAAGCAATGCTGAACAATTTGGAGGCGTAATCGGGACATTTTTCATGGCGCTTACGCTTTGTATCGTCTCTTTTTCTTGCACAGGCCCAATTCTAGGATCAGCCATTGTAACTGCACTTTCCTCACAGGGAGGGGCAGTAGAACTTACTATGGCCATGTTGGGCTTTGGTTTGGCTTTAGCTTTGCCATTTACCCTCTTTGCTGCCTTCCCAAGTCTTCTAAATAAACTTCCTAGAAGTGGAGGTTGGATGAAAGACTTTAAAGTGATTTTAGGCTTTGCAGAGCTAGCTTTAGCACTTAAATTTTTATCTAACGCCGACCTTGTTTTACAGTTAGGTCTTCTAAAGTATGAGCTCTTCATTATTGCTTGGGCTATCATTAGCATATTGGCAATGGCCTATCTTTTCGGTTGGCTTGCTAAGAAGACTAGCCCAAAGAAGCCCTCGACGACTAAAGGGTTTTTTGCTGGCATCTTGCTGATTTTTGCAGGATACCTTCTTATGGGTTTATCCATTGATGAATCTACCGGTCGGTATAAGCCAAGAACAATGCTCTCTGGATTTCCACCTCCGGTATGTTATAGCTTTTTAGGGTGTGATGAGAGTCAATCAGACAATGAAGAGACTGAGGAAGTTGAGTTCAAAAACAATGTAGTGGATGCCAAGGCACAGGCAGAAACCTTGGGCCGACCCATGCTGTTTGATTTCACAGGTCACGCGTGCGTAAATTGTCGTAAAGTTGAAGAGCAGATTTGGACCGATCAACGGGTTCATGAGCTTATAGAAGACGACTTTATCCTTACTTCTCTCTATGTCGACGAGCGCACGATTCTTTCTAAAGAGGAACAATGTGTTGTAACGATTAATGGCCAGGAAAAGCTTATTCGCACAGAAGGAGACATTTGGGCAACGGTACAAGCCATAAATTTCCGGTCAGTAACTCAGCCGCTGTACGTAATCTTGGCACCTGACGAAACGCAACTCACCGCTGCTGTTGGGTATTCCGAGGTAAATACTGTAGAGAAGTACATGAAATTCTTACAAGAAGGCCTTGATGCTTTTGAGCAGTGGAAGAAAGAGCAGCAACCTGAAGATGACAAAAAGTAATTGCTGTTCACTGATTGTGATGGCTGTGCTTGGCTGCCTCTTCACAAGTATGTCTACCCTCTATGGGCAATCCACAAAATCAAAGGCTCGGACTCCCGATAATTTTGTCAAATGGTCTCCTAGCATTGAATACATCACTGCCGATAGTCTACAAATCTCTTTTCATGTGAAACTAGACTCGGGTTGGGCAATATATAGCCAACACCAGCAAGGCACAGGACCCATTCCTACATCGATACATGTATCGAATGTGCCGCAGGTGACATTTAGTGAGCAAAGTCCATTTGGATCAGATGGTTACGATCCCATTTGGGACTTACCTATAAAGAAATTCGTGAACGAAGTGTTGTTTATCTCATCTCCTTTTGTTCTTCCATTGGACCAATCGACTACTAATGCCGTAAAGGGACACTACGAATTTATGATATGCGACAGCATACAGTGTTTACCTCCAGAGTGGGTCGACTTTGAGATACAAATTCCAGATCAGGAATAGAAAACGCTTACGATAAACTATCGATGGATACCTTGGCCCATTG
>JBMHCE010000008.1:0-26439 GCA_049890075.1 Chitinophagales bacterium | reverse complement strand
CTGATCTCCCCCAAGAGCTCATATCGACGGGGAGGTTTGGCACCTCGATGTCGGCTCGTCACATCCTGGGGCTGGAGAAGGTCCCAAGGGTTGGGCTGTTCGCCCATTAAAGTGGCACGCGAGCTGGGTTCAGAACGTCGCGAGACAGTTCGGTCCCTATCTATTGTGGGCGTTGGAGACTTGAGAAGAGCTGTTCCTAGTACGAGAGGACCGGAATGGACTAACCTCTGGTGTATCTGTTGTGGCGCCAGCTGCAGCGCAGAGTAGCTATGTTGGGAAGGGATAAGTGCTGAAAGCATCTAAGCACGAAGCCCACTTCAAGATGAGGTCTCTTAGAGTCGTTCGAGATGAGGACGTTGATAGGCGATAGATGTAAAGGTGGCAACATCAAAGTCGAGTCGTACTAATTACTCAAGAGCTTTCGCTTAACAACTTGATTTTCTAACATGTCAGACACATAGTCTGATATGAAATTGCGTTTACGCTAATTCAGACAAAGACTTGTTGGTGATTATTGCTATAGGAAACACCTCTTCCCATGCCGAACAGAGAAGTTAAGCCTATAAGCGCCGATGGTACTGCTAAGGTGGGAGAGTAGGTCGTTGCCAACAAAATATTCAAAGCCTGATCTTCGGATCGGGCTTTTTTGTTTATACCACTTTGTTTGCACAAGAGGAAGAGGCAAAGGCGTCGGGTTTAGCTTTAAAGGCATAGCCCATTCCCAGAATATATCCCATGGCTTCTTTTAATGCGGGGTGTGATTTAAATTGTGGGTCTGTATTAATGTCAGCGTGGACTTCAAGACCAATCGAGTACTTTTCTAAAACAGGGCATATCTTATAAGCAACCTCTATGCTTTTGCTAACTTCTATCAGCATGCGCTCTTTGATGGAAATCGATCCATACCCTTTATCGGATTTGATAAACATAAAACCACCTCGTCCTTCTCGCAACACGACAACGACGGTAGCGTATTCAATTTTATCCTTATATACCTGGGAGTCCGTTCCTACACAGATTTTTAGCTTGTTTCCTAAGTTGAATTCTCGTTGAATAGCTTCTTCAAGAATTCCTTCAATCGTGCCTTCGTAATACTTCCCGTTTAGTGATCTCCAATTCATGTTGGTAAGCTAAAACAACTGGATTAGTTTGTAAGAGTCTATTTATTGACGATTATTTTTTTTTGCTAAAAACTTATTCGTAGATACACGGGTTTTTTACTATATTCGCAGTCCCTTAATAAAGAGATTATGAAAACCGGGATTCATCCAGAAGATTATAGATTAGTTGTGTTTAAAGACATTTCTAATGATCAGGCCTTTCTTTGCCGCTCTTGTGCCCCAACTCGGGAAACGATCAAGTGGGATGATGGTAATGAGTACCCTTTGGTGAAACTTGAGATTTCAAGCTTTTCACACCCTTTCTTCACAGGTAAGATGAAGTTCGTAGATACAGCAGGACGTATCGAGAAATTCAAGAAGCGTTACGCTCGCAAGTAGACATCTGCTCTATTCTTGTTCCACTTCCTTTTTTACAGGATAAAGCACCGGGTTACTCGGTACAGCGTCTGATTCCCAGTCAAGCGTTTGTAGGCTTATAACAAACTCTCCATCTTGGACATGTCTAGGTATTCTAGCCATTTCGGTTATCGTGCACGAAGTGCGTGTAAACGTCCCATTTTGATAACCCCAGAATATCCGATGGGCAAGCAGCGCTCCTTGATCAAATTCAGGATCAACAGATGGAAGGTCAATGAGAAGGTGTTTTACCCCCAAGGCAACTATAGCTTCCATGGCTTTAGGGCTTATGTAACTTGGCTCAGAGTTTGAAAAATCCTTTGCACGAAATCCCTCTAGGTTGGTTCTCAATATGAGTGCGGGATGGGATGATTTTGGCAAGCATCCGGCATCTATCGGAGCTCCATATGGAAGGTTTGTAGTATGCAGGCTTGCAAGTCCTATATACCCATTGAAGACCTCACTCAGTGCAACACGTTCTTTGGCTATATGCCCATAACATTCTGTATGCGTGCCATGATTATGGGGTTGAAGGCTCACTTCATTGGAATTGACACTTCCACCTAATCGAGTATCACCTGTAAAACCTTCTTGTTGAATGGCATGTATGGACGGATTCGAGCTATACCATGCTCTCGGGGTATTTCCACTGGTATTGAGTTGGTGACCTAGGGAGATCCCGTCCTCTGTGCGGAAGGAGTACTTGGTGTTATTGTCATTGAAATATAATGTCGACATAGGAGGTAAGTTAGGTAGAGGCCTTAACAACTAGGGAATACAGGTTAAAGAAACAACGTCGCGGCAATTCCATCTGAATAGAGTTTTCCATTATTAGTCAGTTGAATATGGGTTGAGTCTTGTTGAATATGATAAGGATCTACGGTCTGTAAACGATCCAAGAATACTTTTCGTTCGCTGTGGCTCAATCCTAGGCTGTCTATTTCAATACCCTTAGATTGACGCAGTCCTAGCATGATTCGTTCATTAACTAAATCTGTACGACTGAGGGTTTCTTCTTTTCGACTAGCAGATGCTGATGCAATGTAATCCTTGAGATTTCGTGTATTCCAATAGCGCTTCTTTCCATCAAAAGAGTGAGCACTAGGGCCGATACCTAAATATGGACTGTGGTTCCAATAATTTGCGTTGTGTCTTGCCCGATAACCCTCTAGTGCAAAACTGGACGTTTCATAATGTATGTAGTGTTGATTCTCTGACCACTCCATCAATCGCAAATAGTGCTCCTCTTGGGCTTTGTCCTCCACATCTGGCAATCGTTTGCGCTGAATTTCTTTATACAAATGAGTTCTTTCTTCTACCGTTAACAGATAAGTTGAAAGGTGGGGAGGCTTAAAGGATTCTAGGAGGTGCAGATCGTTATTGAGCATGTCAAGGTCTTGATGAATCTGTCCGATGATTAAATCAAAAGAGTAGTTAGTAAATTGACTTTGACTAAGTATAGAAGCTGCATTCATGGCTTCCTTACTATCATGTGATCTACGCATAAGTTTAAGCAGGCCATCATCAAAGGACTGTATTCCTAGGCTTATTCTGTTTATACCAAGGTTAAACCATGCTTGGACATTTTCTTTGGTGATATCATCTGGATTAGCTTCAAGGGTTATCTCAGCATTAGTATCTACTATGTAAGTAGAGCGAATGCGCTCTAGTATTGATTCAATTTCTTTTAATGTAAGCTTTGACGGGGTTCCTCCGCCGAAGTAGATCGAATGAATGATCCGCGTTGACCCAAAGAACTCAGAAGAGTCGGTTATTTCCTTATTGGCCGCAGCAATAAAATCAGAGTGATCGCGCTCTCCCGTAACAAAATAGAAGTTGCAATAACTACATGCTTGTTTGCAGAAGGGTATATGGATGTAAATGCCTTGTTCTTGTTTGGGGCCTAACATGGTGTTAAATTTACGAGGTGAGGCACTTTTTCTTTTGGAATTTATCAAAGCATTTGTGATATGACCTTAGCGGATAACTCCCTTTTTTCCATTTTAATCGTGGTTGTTTTAATGCTGCTCTCTTTTGGTTACTCGAGTCCTAAAGCACGGTCGATTCATGTACTCCAGTTGTTGCTTAGCGCTCAGGTCCTGCAACGCCAGTTTAATGCAGAAAAAGGAGGGTCATGGCTGCAGCATGCTGCCTTTGGTTTTGCCAGCATCCTTTTGTTGGGGATGGTTGCTAATGTATTCTGCATTGAAATGGCTGTGTTACAGTCTGAATCGCTCAGTCTTTTATCTTCCTTAAAGTTTAGCTTGTTGATTTTTGCTGGGATGGCGCTTCAATATATTCTCATTGTCTTTGCCATGAAGGTGGTAAAGATTGCCGATGCCTCTAGTTTGTTCTTATTCTCGCTCTTGCAGTATGCTCGAGTCTTAGCCTATATGTTGCTTCCATTAGTAGGGTTGATGTTGCTTAGCAAGGGCTTTTTGCCCAATCTTTCCTTTTATATGGCATCACTGATCATTTTGATGCTCAGCTGTCTTTCTTTTTTACGAACGATGCAGTTGGCCATCAGAATGAAGATTAGGGTCATTTCCCTTCACTATCTTTTGTATCTTTGCTTCCTTAAGGGAGCTATGGTAGGCGTTTTCTATGGGGGATTTCCATGGCTCTTTCCTTGAATTTTTTGATTTGTGCCATGGCTAAAAAAACTAAAAACCCAATCCAATCAATTCTGGTTTCTCAACCGAAACCGCAGGGAAGGTCCCCTTACGATGCAATAGCTAAGAAACATAAAGTGTCGATTGATTTTATGCCGTTCATCGAAGTAGAGGGGGTTAGCTTAAAAGACTTCCGAAAAGCAAGAATTAACCCCAATCACTTTAGCTGCGTGATTTTTATGAGCCGAAACGCCATGGATCATTTCTTCCGTATGTGCGCGGAGTTGAGGGTTACGATGTCTCAGGAAACAAAATACTTCTGTAAATCAGAGGCTATTGCATTATACCTTCAAAAACATATCCAATACCGTAAGCGTAAGGTGTTTTACGGTGACGGCACGATAAAAAGCTTTAAGGAGTTGCTTCTCAAGTACAAGAAATCGGGAAAAATCCTGTTCATCTGTAGCGATAAAAACAAGGGAAGTATTCCTGCCTTCCTTACAGAAAACGAATTTGAGTTTAAAGAAGCTATACTCTTCAAAACAGTCCCAACTGATCTCTCTGAATTTGATGTGTCCGCCTTTGACTTAATGGCCTTCTTTAGTCCTTACGGAGTGCAATCCTTGGTACATAATTTCCCAAAGTATAAGCAGAAGGATACTCGAATTGCGGCTTTTGGTCCTCAAACCTGTCAAGCGGTAAAAGATGCTGGCATGCGTCTCGATGTGCAGGTTCCTTCGAAAGAGTTTCGGTCTATGAGTGAAGCGATATCAAGGTATATCGAAAATCAAGGGTAAAGCTCATGGGTAAAAGAAGCTACCTGATATCGGCCAAAAGAAGTTTGTCTTTCTGTGCCTTGATCATCATGTCTTCAGGAATTCTGTTAGCTCAATCCTACAATCATTTTACACTTCATCAATACAGTCCAGCCTTTTTAAATCCCGCAAGTGCTGGACAAAGCGATGAGGTGCGTGTGGCCGCTTTTCATCGAAGTCAGTACGTTGGATTGTCTTCTGAAGCGATGGGTGCTCAAGTAGTGAGCGTTGATGCCAAGCTTCCTGGCCAACCCTTTACAACGGGGATACACTTTAATCACGACTACATTGGCTTGCAGCGTGCAACTGGATTGAGAATCGATGGTGGTTGGCAGGCAATTCGCCAAAAGGATTTTGTTTTGACTGCTGGAATTGGCGTAGGTTTTCGAAGTCTATCTTGGGATGGCAATCAAATGGTAACGCCTGAAGGCATATACACCGGCGGAATAGACCATCAAGACGATGTTTTGTTTAATACGGTATTTAATGCGCAAGGCTTTGAGTGGCGTGCAGGTGTCCAGTTTACACATAAGCGGCTTAACGTTGACCTAGGGTCAATAAACTTTCCAAAAGCAAAACGAAGTGGGGAGAATGATTATAATGTAAATGCATCTTCGCAAAGTTGGTTAAGAATGAAGTACGACCTGAATCTTGGCGAGGAATGGAGACTTATACCTCAAGGTCTGATCCTTACAGATGGAAGGCTAATTCAATATAGCTTGGCCATTCATTTAACCCACGATAAATGGTTGTTAGGGTTAAACCAACGGGGCCTGACTTCCTCGACGCTTGATGCCGTGGGTGCTACGCTTGGGTACAATGTTGGAAAAAACTTTCGGGTGCTATACAATTACGAGTACAACTTATCGTTATTGAGGAGTGTTAATATAGGATCTCATGAATTATGCCTTACCTGGCGCCGTCCGGTCAAGGCTAAAGTGGGTTCATGGGGACGTGTTTACCACGGAAGATATTTGTAAATAAAAATAACCGGCAAAGCAGGAATATTCTTTTATATTTAGGCTTTCAAATTTTAGGAAGATTGTACGTATGAAATTCTCAAAAATCCTTTCAGCTCTCACAATGGGCTTAGTTTTAGTCAGCTGTTCATCATCCGACAGGGGTGTTTTGACAGGGGTTGAGCGTCGCCCAGTGCAAGACGTCCCAAAGCCTTACGGTATGGCTTATATCCCTGGTGGAAGTTTCCAAATGGGTATTCAGGGACAGGACATTCTTAGTCGCAAGACCTCTCCGGAAATGACATCTTCTGTTACTGCGTTCTACATGGACGAAACGGAAATAACGAATAACGAATACCGTCAATTTGTAGAGTGGACTCGAGATTCTTTGATTCACGTTGAGTTAGAAAACAACGGAAATAATGCCGGTGCAAACCAGTACATGAAAGAAAATCCTATTACAGGTAAAATGGAGGTCAATTGGGAAGACGGCGAAGTAGATTTCAGAGAAATGTATCTAGAGGCCAAGGAAGCTGAAGATTTAGCTACTGCGGACGATACAGATTTCGGACGTCTCAAAGGGACAGTCCTAAACAGTGAAGGAAAAATCGATATCAACTACGTACAATTCGCCTACAGTGAATTTGATATTGTGAATGCAGCATATGGTCAAAAGGATCCAGATCGTTTACAAAACCTTTACAAGGATACTAGCATTGCAGTCTACCCTGACACATTGTGCATCATCCGAGATTTTGAGTACTCATACAATGAGCCATTTGCTCGACGATATTTCTCTCATCCTGCCTATGACGACTACCCAGTCGTTGGTGTGACTTGGGATCAGGCGAATGCATTCTGTGCGTGGAGAACACAATATTCTGTGAACTACACAACAGAAATTAATAAGCCAAGAGAAATTGATAATTATCGCCTCCCTTCTGAATCGGAGTGGGAATATGCAGCGCAAGGTGGTAACGATAAGCCAGATTACCCATGGGGTGGTCCATACTTGAGAAATAGCAAAGGATGTCTTCTTGCAAACTTCAAACCGAACAGAGGAGTTTACCATAACGATGGAATGACTTATCCTGCTCCTGTAGAGTCTTATTGGGCGAACAACTATGGTCTTTATTGTATGGCAGGTAATGTTGCTGAGTGGACACTTACTCAGTATCAGGAAGGTTCATTCGCATTCTATCATGATTTGAACCCTAGTTATCGAAGAGATTATGACTACAATTCTGGCGAAGATCGAACGCGGAATAGAAAAGTGGTTAAAGGTGGTTCATGGTCAGATATGGCTTATTTTCTACAGACGGGTACTCGTAGTTGGGAATATGCCAATGAACCACGAAGTTTTATCGGTTTCCGATGTGTTACCAGTGTAATGGGAGAGGGAATCGAATAATCCAATCAAAACAACAAGTATTTAACGTAAACAATTAATTGAAAGAACATGGCAAAGAAACATCCATTAACGTCGAAAAAAGGTAAAGTAATATTAGGTTTCGCCTATGGTTGGGGTGCAGCGGTAGTTATTGTAGGGGCACTTTTCAAAATTCTTCACTGGCCTGGTGCCAATGAAATGCTGATGGTTGGACTAGGAACGGAAGCGATTATCTTCTTTGTTTCTGCCTTCGAACCACCACATATGGATCTTGATTGGGCACGGGTATATCCTGAGCTTGCTGACGGCGAAGGTGGTAACAAAAGCGTCACAAAGAGCTTGGATGATCTTCTTGAAGAGAGCAACATTGAGCAGGCCATGTTAAACCGTCTGGGAGAAAACATGGGAAAACTTAGTGATAATGTTGCTAAGATGGGGGAAATGGGAGATGCTGTTAGTTCAGCCTCTGAGTTTTCTTCAAGTGCTAAAGGTGCTTCTCAAGCATTAAACGATTTGACAAGTGCTTACCAAGGCGCATCTGATTCTGCCAATTCCATGAGTTCTGGTATGAATTCTTTCAATGAAGTAATGCAGTCAACATCTGGTGTTGGTGAATTCGCGGATAATGCCAAAATGGCTGCCCAAGCAATGGGTGAATTAAGTCAGGCTTATCAGGCTTCAATTGCTGCAGCCTCTGAGCTAAACAGTGGTATTGCTGATGCTAGTAATGGTTTACAGAATAGTATGTCTTCGTTGTCAAACTCTATGGATAGCTTAAATTCTATTGCTGATGACGCAGAAAGCATCAAGACGCAAATGAGTCATCTGTCGTCTAACCTTACTTCATTAAATGAAGTATATGGTAATATGTTAAGTGCGATGCGTCCATCGTAATCTTGATTTATTCTATACTTTTTTTAAATCGTAATAAAGAGAAATTATGGCAGGAGGTAATGTGAGCCCAAGGCAGAAGATGATTAACATGATGTATCTCGTGTTAACAGCCCTTCTAGCACTAAATGTATCCGCAGAGATTCTCAACGCCTTTAAACTTGTAAAAGGTAGTCTTGAGAAAACTAACGTTGGAATCGATGAGTCCATTGAGTCTCAAAAAATTTCGGTTACCAACTTGGCGGAGAAAAACAAGAATAATCAGAGTATTCCGGTCTTTCAGGCATTATATGCTGAGATTGAAGCTGAGATTGTTGTCATGGAAGAGTTTATAGCTGAAATTGACGGCAAAATCGAAAAAGAGGCGAAAGGAAAGGATGATGATACAGAATCAACTGATCGCTTGTTAGCGGAAGGTAAAGAGGGTAAAGACTTAGAAGCCAACTTAAAAGAACTGGCCGACTTTATCCAAGGATATTCTTTACAAGATAGAGTCTCCGCCGTTGCAGCTTCCGGTGAGTTTGGAAACCTTCCTGAAGGTTTTGTGGATCAGTTTGTGAAGAAGTTCGCAGGGGAAAGTGCTGATTACGACTTCGAGGGCAACATCAAAGGATCTATTACATACGACTTAGTTGTAGAGGATAAGGAAGCCGAAACGAAAGTATGGCATGAGTATAACTTTAGAGGAGTCCCAGCTATTGGAGCGCGCACTATTCTTACCAAGTTGATTACAGACTTAAAGAATATGAAGAAGGCTGTTGCTAGCTTTACGCTACAAGGGGCTAAGGCAAGTACGACACAAAAGGTATTCTTTTATCCTGTTATTGCACCTAACTCTACCTTCTTAGCTCCAGGTGAGCAGTTTGAGGCAATTATTAGTTTAGGTGCTTATGATCCAGATGCTGCCGCAGCTGGTGGAGAGACAGTGCCGGAATACTACGTTGGAACCTATACTCCAGAATTTATGGCTGCCATCGCTGAGCTTGATTCAAGTAACGCTTCTGGAGAAGAGTCTCCAGGGGGGCCTTACGCGGTATCTTTCGAAGGATGGCCTTTTACTCAAAGTGCTGAGGAGCTTGCTGAGCTCGCGAAAAATGCTGATGGCAATGGTGTCTATTCAGAAGCTGCCAGTTCCGGTGGTATTAAAACAGGTGCTGTAAAACGTGGAAATTTCTGGTTCCCTTTCGAAACAGGCTATAGCGTTCAGAAGTCTGGGGGTGGAAGTTACCTCTTAGAAAAAATGAATGTGATGTTTGCCGGTGTAGGAAATCCAATCACTGTGTCATTGGGTAGTGCAGAGGTGAACAATGTATCCTTTACATGTGGATCGGTTAGACGGGGATCTGGAGACAACTCTTATATCGTTAATCCTGGCTCTCCAGGTGGCGGAGAAAAGGTTTGTCAAATGACAATAAAAGGTACCGATAAGGGCGAGCCTGTATCAGAGCAGTTCCCAATTCGTGTCCGTGATTTCCCACCACCAGCAGCACGTCATAAAGCCTTAAGTGTAGGTGAGACTAAAATGACGAGAGGTCAAGTTTGTGGATTCAGCAACAATAGTATTGTAGCTACTCCGGACGAGAATTCACTTGCAGCGCTATTTGACGTAAAATTTGATGTAGTAAGCTGGGATGCGACAGTTACCCTTCGTGGTGAGATGCCAACAAAGGCAACGCCAAACCAAATTGCTTCTGCTTGCGAAGAGCCAACCGCAGTTGGTGCGACGATTACCGTGTACAATATCAAAGCTAGAGCTCCATCAGGAACGATTGTTGACTTAGCACCAGTTTCTTATTCAGTAAAATAACTTACAATGAAAACCCTTTTTACTATTCCATTCTGCCTTCTTTTATTGTCAGTATCGACAGGGTTCAGCCAAAACATTGGTGATCTCTATCAGTACGAGGCTATGGAGGGACGAGAAATCCTAGACTATCCAGAGCTTTTGGAGCGCGATGTCTCATGGCAAAAAAGAGTCTACAGACGAATTGATGTTCGCGAGAAGATGAACTTGCGTTTTATCGATGAGAAAAATCCTTTTCTAAACGTTCTGTTAGAGGCTATCGATGATGGTGTGCCTTTCTATGGTGTAAAAACGAAGGAGAACGTAATGGCCCGGGCTGAGTACGCTGTTCCATTTACTGTTAATGCGCAGTTTCCTAAGGAAGACATCACAATGAAGAAAAAGAAGGGGTATATGATCGATTTCTCTGATACGGTATCATCTGTTGTTTCCAGTACAGATCGATCTATGACACACAAGGATTGGAAACCAACTGATGTTGTGTATTACGAGATTGTAGAGGATTGGTATGTTGATGATCGTTATGGTAAAATGCAGGTGCGTATTGCAGGTATTCGTCCACAGCTAGAGTTCACAACTTACGATGCTATTGCCGATGCAACTCAGTTTAACGAACTTTCATACTGGGTGCCATACGATTTGCTAAGACCTTATCTAGCGCACGCTCAGGCTCCTAACTATGATAATGGGGTACACACGATTAGCTGGGATGAGATTTTCCAATTCCGCATGTTCAGCTCTTACATTGCAAAGGATGACTTAACGCCTCAAAATCAATACTTAGAGGATATGTTCCCTAACAGTAGTTTCCGCAAGAAGTTAACGGCTGACGAGTTGTTCCAAGAGCTTTTCAATCTTGAACAGTCTCTTTGGTCTTACTAAGCGATTCGTAAACATTTAATCAAGCCCGGCCTTAATGAGCTGGGCTTTTTTTTGTCCTATAATGGAGGCAATTTCCTGAAGAGGGGCTTTCTTGATTGCTTCGACGCTGCCAAAGGACCGCAGCAGTTGTATGGCTGTCTTTTCTCCGATGCCCTGTATTGATTCGAGTGAAGTTCTTGTGAAATGCTGACTGCGTTTCTTTCTGTGAAAGGTTATGGCAAATCTGTGTGCCTCATTTCGAATCTGCTGCATTAGCTTCAGTGCTGGACTGCGTTTATTTAGCATAAGCGGTAACGGGTCATTAGGATAGAAGAGTTCTTCTAGTTGCTTGGCAATGCCTATAACGGCCACGTCCTGATAGATTCCAACTTCTTTTAACGCCTCAATGGCAGCATTGAGCTGTCCTTTACCGCCATCTATAACAATGAGATCGGGTAGGCTTTCCCCTTTCTTAAGCTGTCCTGTGTATCTTCTTTTAACAATCTCAGTCATACTTGCGTAGTCATCTGGTCCAACAACTGTTTTTACATTAAAATGTCGGTAGGCTGATTTTGCTGGGCGTCCATTGACAAAGACCACGCAAGATGCCACTGGGTTACTCCCTTGTATGTTTGAGTTATCAAAGCATTCAATGTGTTTGGGTAGACTAGATAGGCGTAGGTCTTTTTGAATTTGCTCTAAGAGGTCTTGATTTAGTTTAGGTTTTGTTTTGAATTGGTGCTCCATCAGATTCTTCTTCATCATGAGGAGAATCTTATTCTTTTCGCCTCTCTCGGGTACAATGATGGGAGCAAAAGGGAAGTCAAGATCAATAGGTGCGATAATAGGTGGAATGGATTCAAGGTCCCCAGCCATTGAGAATTTGCGAATAGCATGTAAAAGGAGTTCGTCATCCTCTTCATGCAGTTTAGGGATAACTTGATTGATCGTTGAGAATACGATTGAGTATTCCCGGATTTTAATATGATGGATTGCGCTACCGTTTTCCTTATGTACAATTTGGTAAACGTCCGCCCTTTCAATACCGAGGTTCTCGACTAGTGATGGTCTTTTGAACTCTTGTATCTTTTCTATCTTCTTTTGAAAATCATGGGCAAGCTCATAGTTGAGTTCTTCTGTTGCTTGATTGCGCCGCTCGGTAAGGGTTTCAATGAGATGACCTGTCTTGCCCTCTAGAATCTTACGTATTGTGTCGATACCTTCATCATATTCGGCTGCACTTTGTTCACCTATGCAAGGGGCGAGGCAATTCCCAATATGGTACTCCAGACATACCTTGTATTTTTTTTGTTGGATTTTGCTAGGACTTAGGTCTAGTTTACATGTACGTAAGGGATGAAGCTCTTTGGCTAGATTAAGTATTGCTCTTACGTGTTTTACACCGGTATATGGTCCAAAGTATTCAGAGCCATCTTGCACCTTTCTTCTAGTAAAGTATAATCTAGGGATAGGTTCATTTCGGATTACAATGTAGGGATAGGATTTATCATCCTTGAGCTGGATGTTATACTTAGGCTGGTGTTCCTTGATTAGGTTGTTTTCGAGTAAGAAGGCTTCTTGATCCGTAGCAACGGTTGTAAACTCAATCGATGAAATTTTTTTAACGAGAAGTTTAAGTCGTGCACTGTTATGCTCTTTTTGAAAGTAGGACTGGACTCGTTTTTTTAGCTTTTTTGCCTTACCGACATACAGAATGTTTTTATCGGTATCATAGAATTCATAGACTCCTGGTTTGTTGGGAATAAGGGCAATAGATGCCTTGATTTCTTCTCCAGGAAGATAGTTCATGATGGGTTATTGAGTGTTAAGATTGTTTCTAAATTAGCTAGGGCATATCATCATCAAAGAAATCGTCTTCGTCATTTTCGAAGATACTGCTTTCGTTAGGCTGGACATTATTTGGATTTTGGCTATTACCACCGTTCGCTCTCTCGCCATTATTTAATGACGGATTGAAGTATTCATTATCAAGATCAAAGTTGTTTTCTTGATTCATTTCCGAGGAAAAGACACTGGTGTCCTGTGTAACCGTATTGGGGCATTCATTATAGCCTACAGGAATGGTAAACTTGTCCTTTCTCTCTTCAGCGTTAGAATACCTGAAATCTTCGTCATTGTATACTCCTTCCATAAAATATCCCCATATAGGCAAGGCCATTCGAGCTCCTTGTCCATAATAGTTGCTTCGGAAACGAACATGTCTTTCATTGCCACCAACCCAAACACCTGCAAGTAAATCAGGTGTGTACCCGATATACCATCCATCCGTATTGTTTTGCGTGGTACCTGTCTTACCGGCAAGCATTATGTTGTCAGGTATGTTGTATGTGGATGAGTTTAATGATCTTCCGGTTCCCGTTTTAGTTACCTCGTTCATTAGAGTTACTACTCGACGATTCGTTATCGAGTCGAGGGCGATATGGTAGTTTTGGTCGTTTTGATAAATGACCTGACCATCGCTGTTTTCTATTCTTGTAATAAAGCGCGGTGCAGTATGAACACCATTATTGGCAAAGGCTGAGAAAGATGCCATCATTTTATAAACTGTGATATCTGCACTACCCAGGCATATCGTTGCCGATTCGGGAATCTGTTTTTCAGAGATTCCTAATTCAGAGGCGAAACGAATGAGCGGTAGGGGACCACCTAGCCCATACATTAAGTTAACCGAACAGCTATTATTGGAGGAGGCCAAGCAGCTTTTCATCGTCAGAGAGCCTTCTTTCCCTTTTGTCCAATTCCATTTGTATGGCCAGTCACGCCCCTCAAACACCCGTGAGCTTAATGAAACCTGTGCACAAGGGTCGAGCTCTCGTCTACGATCAATAAGTGCCTTAGCATAGAGTATGGGCTTAAAGGTTGATCCAACTTGACGTCGCACATTTAAGTGATCAAGAGGCGATTGATTAAAATCTAATCCTCCGATCCATGCTAAAACATCGCCACCTTGGGGATCCATAACCATAAACCCAACTTGAAGTAAGGATTCATTATAGCGGACAAATTCCTTGCCCGTCATCACAGAATCAATAAACCCTCGGTCATGCGTGAAGACTTGGTAGTTCATTTTTGCCTCCATCAGCTCATTTAAGATGGTCTCTTCATCGCCTCCGTCCGCTGCGAATTGAGCATAAATTTGACTGCTCTTGTACAGCGTTTGTAGCCGGTTTTCTTTTCCCTCCCAGAGATCTCGTCCCGACCAATTTTTATCAAACTGCACTTGGAGTTCGCGCATATGTTTTGCCACAGCTTGCTCTGCAAGTGCTTGCATTCGCATATCAATAGACGTATATATTCTTAGCCCATCCGTATATAAGTTATACTTAGAGCCATCTGACTTAACCAACTCATCACTATCGAGAATCTTGGCTAATTCCAATCGTACCTGTTCTCGAAAGTATAGGGCTTCCCCGGAGGTAATACCTGATCCTTTTACGTTTAATCCAATAGGCTGGTTTCGATAAAAACGATGCTCAGATTCATTGATATAGCCATACTTGAACATCTGATCGATCACCGTATTTCGTCGTTCTTTTGAGGCTTCCGGATTTATCTGAGGATTGTATTGTGTAGGTGCTTTAAGCATTCCTACTAAGGTGGCAGCTTGCTCAAGTCGTAAATCTTTCGGTAAGACCCCAAAGTAGGTCATGGCGGCTGCTTTTATCCCAAACGAGTTGCTACTGAATTCAACGGTGTTTAAATAGAGGGTTAAGATTTCTTCTTTTGAATACCGTTGTTCTAGTTGGCTTGCGATGACATATTCTTTTAACTTGTCAAATCCTTTATCAGCTAGCGGTTTATCTTTCATCCATTCTTCCCATTCCGTAGGTGCTGCGGTGTTCTTTCGAGTTTTGTAAAGATTTTTAGCAAGTTGCTGAGTAATGGTACTGCCCCCGCCACGTTTTCCAAGAAAAACGATGGCTCGTGAGGTTGCTTTAAAATCTATACCAGGGTGTTCTACAAATCGAGCATCTTCTGTAGCAAGTAAGGCATGAACAAGGTGTTGTGGTAATTCTTGGAAGGTAACATCTGAGCGGTTTTCGGAGTAATATTTCCCCAGGCTGATATTGTTTCGACTGTAGATCTCACTTGCACGAATAACTTCTGGATTTTCTAACTCTTCATAGCTTGGAAGCGGCCCAAACTCACCTTCTTTCACCATGGTATAGGTCGTCTCAGTTATTCGAATTCCGATAACAAGTGTGAGCCATATGACTCCAATGATGGCAAGTAAGATTGGATGTAAATATCGAAGAATGGGTATGGATTTCCACCTTGTCCAAAACCGCTTGAAGCCTCCCTTTGATTTATTCTTTTTCATTGGGTTGACTTGCGTTTTCTTCTGGGTTACTTTCTTCTTCTCGCCCAAGGTTGAATGCCTTGTTTCCGATAGTCATTTTTACTCGGCCGTCCTCCTCTGAGTTTTCTTGGTTCGTGGAACTGCGTTCATCAATTAGGCCACTCGACTCTTTTTTATCAGGCTTAGGGAAGGGGAGGGAAGTGCTGTTCTGTTCAGGAGCCAGACCAAGTTGATCTAGAAGTTCGTAGGCATACAAACCTTCTTCGCTTCCTTTATGGTCTTTTATGATATCAGTGAGGCTACTGACAAAAAGCTCATGGTTGGCCTGCTTGGCATAAATCATGGCTCTAAGAAGGTCAAACTTTGCTTGGATTGGGTTTGGATTGAATCGCGCGCCTGCGATATCAATTGCTCGATGGAGCCCTTCTAGAGAATCGATGTAGTATTGCTGATAGAGGCTATCATAATATACTTCTGCCGCCTTAAGCAAGGCATCTTTTTGCTTGGAGGCTTCATCCTTTCCTCCACCAAACATTTCCTCGTGCAGAGTTTGACCATAGTCCTGTATAAACCCTGCTTCTATGGATTGCATGGTAGTTGAATCACCATTTTCTTGAGCAATCAGATATAAATTGTACAATGTGTTTGGGCGAAATGATCTATCAGCAGCATCCAACAATTCATCCAACTGAAGAAATTTTTCTTGAGCATAACCTAGCTCCCGAAGGTTTACCCTAAAGATGAATCCAGCACCGTAAAAAGCCTCATAGACCGCCTTCATATCTTCTGCCGTCATGGTAGAAGCCGAGCGAAGAGATTCTGCACGCTCCTGCACTCTTTGTTCAAATTGATCTTCTACTGTTAATGTCTGTTGAGTGTTGCCTTCTGAAAAACTCAGTTTGTCAGAGCGTCGCCAGTTATCTTCTAATGGACGATCGCCCCATATGCTCGCAAACAATGTTTGCCCTTGTTTCATGGCATCGACGCTATTGAAGTAAAATCCGGAGTTGCCTTCTGATGAGGCCGATAAAGCATTTAACCGATCTTGGCGCGCTTTAGCTTCCTCAAGCGCGCGGTCCTCTTCTTCAATTTGTTCTTTGGCCAGGGTGTAGACTTCCTCATCACTTAAGGCATTGATTTCTTGCTGATCTGTAAAAGTCTTGATTGTTTCAAGGTATTCTGCGAGCCGCGTTAAGTTTTGCCGTCTAAGTTCTAGCGCTCCACTGGATGTTATGTCTTTGTTTGCGTGATTTGATGCACTATCATAATAGGTGGAGGCTTGAATATAATCTTTCCTGTTATAGGCAAAATCCCCCAAGGTGGTATACGACGCATAAAGTACCTCATCATTGCTCCCATCGGCTCCGCAAGCTTCTTTATAAAAGGTTATGGCGTTGGCGTGATCACTGGCATCTTGTGCAAGCTCCGCTCGCGCAAACCAAATCTCTCCGAAGAAATCTTTGTATTTGTTCTCCTTGAGAAGCTTACTCAGCAGCTTGTCGGCCTCATCTGTTGGACTTTCTTTTGCCTGGTTAAGTCGGGCATAAAACAGCATATCAAGGTTACCATTCCTTTGTATACACTGATTAAACCAGATACTAGCTTCTATGTTTCTCCCCGTTTCTTGATACAATTGGCCGAGGACAAACTCCATTGTTTTTCGTTCTAACTTCGGAGCATCCTGCGTAGAGCGCTCGAGAGACTGAATAGCCCGTTCAAGATTGTTCTGTCTAAGTGCCAAATCCGCTTCGATACGATGAATCTGCCAATCTAAATTTTGAAGAAAGTCGAGGTCACTTCGGATAAAAGTAAGAATGGACTCGGCTAAATCATATTGCCCACTTTCAACGTAGGCCCGAAGCATTAATGTCAACGCTTCACTTCTTGCGTACTCGTGGACAAAAAGTTTAGCCTTTGGACGAATATCTTTGCCATCTTTCAAGGCTTCAAACTGTTCTTTTTCAGCGTCTCTTTCTCTTTGTCGTCGTTTAGAATTTGAGTTTTGTTTACGCTGTCTCTTTTTTGATCTGGCATCTACGCCTTCTTCATAAAATGTTGTCACATATCGGAATGCATCAATGGCCGCCTCGAAGTTTCCTTCGTAAAGAAAAGCTTTACCTACTATCAACCATGCATCGTCTGTTTGGTTGCTGATTTCTCGATCCATTTTTTCACGATTTTGTTTTTGGATCATGGCTTGTGCCTTTTCGACAACATCCTCGCAACGCATTTGGCCTGGAACTATTGGTCCTTCGGGATACACCGATAACCGTTCGCTGTATTGCACTTCATAGCTTTGACGTTTGGCATCGATTTTTTCCTGTAACAACAGCTCGGCATTGAATAGGCCATTGTAGTATCCTGTCAAATCGTGATATACCTGCTTGGGTAATCCTGCATTGTTTTTAGAGCATCCTGTTAAAAAAACAGATGCCACGCACAAGATGCCGAACGTTTGTAGGGGTTGATAAAGCCCAGTTTGCTTTATCCATTTGACAAGGTTTCTGGCCATAATTGAAGGTCCTTCGAGATTATCACTAAATATAACGTATCAATTGCACACCTGTTGCGCTCATTCTTCACGTACTTTCGATAAAAAGTCTTTATTTCGTACAATGCGTGCGCCGTTGCATATTGCATATCAAATGGTCGTGATTATGGCCCTTGGTGGGATGGCAGGAATCTATTGTAAGAATACTTTTCCGACTTATGGATTGTGGTATATGATAGGCATCCTGCTTTTTGCTTTAGTCGCGGCAGTTTATCTAGCCGTAAAAGATTTTCTCTGATGGTTTTTGTTGTTTGGACAAGTTATTTCACGTTCGCGCTGATCATCTATTGTGTGGTAAATCAAATGCTTACGCAAAGCGAAGCTCAACGTCTGAAATGGGCATTTGCCTTCTCTGCCATAAAGACGATTGCTGCTCTAGCCCTGTTACTTGGCTTACATTTCCTAGAAATCCTTCCTATCAACAAATCAAATGCCTTGATTTTTGTAGGATTTTACTTTGTACATCTCGTCGTAACGACCTTACTCGGTATCCGAAGAAGTTCGTAGAACATCAAAGTCAAATCGATTCATGATGCCTGTATCGTAGCTTCCTGAAGAAAATTCTTCGTTTTCTAGGATCGCTAAATGCAAAGGAATCGTGGTGTGGATTCCTTCAACGACAAACTCGTTAAGCGCACGCTTCATTCGACTGATGGCCTCCTTTCGGGATTTTCCTCGAACAATGACCTTGGCAATCATAGAATCATAATATGGTGGCACTCGATACATTGCATGAGCATGAGTATCTACACGTACCCCATAACCTTTTGGTGTATGCCAAGAAGTTATCTCCCCAGGAGAGGGTTGAAAGTTTAGAATGGGATTTTCTGCATTGATTCTACATTCAATGGCATGGCGACCGTCTGGGAAGTACCTAGACTGAGTGATGCTTTCTCCTGCAGCTAACTTAATTTGTTCTTGAATCAGATCAACGCCAATCACCTCTTCGGTCACAGGGTGTTCTACCTGAATTCGGGTATTCATTTCCATGAAGTAGAAATTCTTGTCCTTGTCGACGAGAAACTCTACGGTGCCCATTCCTTCAAAGTTGATATACTTGGCAGCTTTAATGGCTACATCTCCCATTTTCTTTCGAAGCTTTTCATCAACAAAAGGTGAAGGACATTCTTCAATCAGTTTTTGGTGTCGTCGCTGCACAGAACAATCTCTTTCGGAGAGATGGCAAACATTCCCTTTTTGGTCTCCAGCGATTTGAATCTCAATATGTCTAGGCTGAACAATGAATTTCTCGATGTAGATGCCATCATTCCCAAAACTCGCTCTGGCCTCTTGTTGAGCACTTTCAAAATTCTTCTCAAAATCTTCTTCGGCTTCAACAATGCGCATACCCTTTCCACCACCTCCGGCAGTAGCCTTAATCATTACAGGGTACCCAATCTTGTTGGCCATTTTTTTACCGACGGTAACATTTTTGACAAGACCATCTGAACCAGGCACAACCGGCACTCCGGCAGCCTTCATAGTGTCTTTAGCAGTTACCTTGTCACCCATCTTGGTGATTTGCTCAGCTGTAGGACCAATAAACTTGATACCTGATTCCGTGCAGATCTCGGCGAAGGAGGCATTTTCCGATAGAAATCCATAGCCTGGATGAATGGCCTCTGCATTGGTGATTTCCGCTGCCGCCATGATGTTCTTTATCTCTAGATAAGACTTAGCACTTTGTGCGGGCCCTATGCAAACTGCTTCATCAGCAAATTTGACATGTAGGCTGTCTTTGTCAGCCTCAGAATACACAGCGACCGTTTGGATGCCCATTTCACGGCAAGTACGGATAATACGCAATGCGATTTCACCGCGATTGGCGATTAGAATTTTCTTAAACATGATGAATAGTTAACAGGTTGTTAAGCTGGGTCAATGAGAAAGAGAGGCTGACCAAATTCTACAGGTGACGCATCGTCAACAAGTATTTTGGTAATCACACCATCATGATCTGATTCAATCTCATTAAAGAGTTTCATAGCCTCAATAATGCAGATTACATCACCTTTCTTAACCGTGTCACCAATCTTCACAAATGCTGGTTTGTCTGGCCCGGATTTGCGATAGAACGTTCCAATCATTGGAGACTTTTGTTCTACGCCACTAGCCGAAGCTTCTTCCGCTTTTTCCTTTGCAGGGGCTTTCTCAGCAGGTGCTTCCGCTGCTGCTGCGACTGGAGCTGGGCTAGCTGCTGCAATTGGAATAGCTGCAGGGGCACTTGGTGCGCTGACAACGACTTGTTGAGTTACTTTGTCCGTTTGGATCGTAATCTCGAATTCACCTTCCTTAATGTTAAGTTCACTCACATTGCTATCTGCAAGGAGTTGAATAAGCTTTTGTATTTCTTGAAACTTCATTTCTTACTGTTTTACTCTTTCTATATATGATCTTGTACTGGAATCAATGCGAACCATATCACCCTCGTTAATGAATAGAGGAACTTGTACTTCGGCACCCGATTCAAGTTTTGCTGGTTTACTTGCGTTCGTTGCTGTATCCCCTTTTAATCCTGGTTCGGTGTACGCTACTTTTTGCGTGACACTCTGAGGAAGCTCGCAGGTGAGTATGGTCTCATCATCGGATAAAACAAGAACATCTACATTAACTCCTTCCATTAAGAGGTCGGCATTCGTTATGGCTTCTTCCTGGAGAGCAATCTGCTCCCAGGTATCAGTATTCATGAACTGCAGCCCTGTATCATCTTTGTATGAATACTGGAATTTGCGTCGTTCAACACGAACGGTCTCGATCTTATGCCCAGAAGGCCATGTGTTATCTAATACCTTGCCAGTGGTCAGCGACTTGATTTTACAGCGAACGAAAGCTGGTCCTTTACCTGGTTTGACGTGCTGAAATTCTACTACGCTGAAGATATCGCTGTTATGCTTAAGACATAGTCCATTTTTGATATCCGATGTGCTTGCCATAATGTGAATTTATTCGAAAATAGGAAAAACCAATCCAAATCTTAGCAGCCCCAAGTCAGAATAATTGCACCCCAGGTGAATCCTCCTCCAAATGCTGTGAGCAAGAGACGATCACCAGGTTTTAACTGATCCTTGTATTCCCATAGGCAAAGGGGTAAGGTGCCCGCTGTTGTATTGCCATACTTGTGAATATTGACCATTGTTTTTTCCTTAGGAAGCCCCATTCTTTCACGAGTAGCGTCAATGATTCGAATATTGGCTTGGTGGGGAACTAGCCAGTCTATGTCACTTCCTGTTAGACCATTTCGGTCAAGGATGTCCTGGCAGACTCCTGACATGGCCTGTACGGCGGCCTTAAACACATGTTTTCCATCCTGGTAGATGAAGTGTTGGCGGTTGGCCACAGTTTCTTGATTGGGTGGGTATGCAGAACCCCCGGCATGTTGGTACAATAGCTCAACACCTGAGCCATCCGCTCGCAATATCGCGTCTTGAATACCGAAGCCATTAGTGCTTGGTTGCAAGAGGGCTGCGCCCGCACCGTCCCCAAAAATTATACAGGTATTTCGATCTTGATAATCGATAATGGAGGACATTTTATCTGCCCCAATGACGATAACGTTTTTGTACGCCCCAGATTCGACAAACCGTCGTCCAGTTTCTAAACCGTAGAGAAAGCCTGAGCAAGCCGCATTTAAATCGAAGCCGAAGGCGTTAATGAGACCACATCGTTGGGCAACATGCATAGCAGTAGCGGGTAGCATTCTATCCGGCGTTATGGTTGCCACAATAACTAGATCTACCTCTTCAGGTCGAACTTGTGAATTGTTAAGAAGGTTATTGACCGTAGGAACAATCATATCAGATGTTCCCTTGCCTTCTCCTTTAAGGATGCGTCGTTCGTGGATACCCGTTCGGGTTTTTATCCACTCATCATTGGTGTCCACCATTTTCTCTAAATCTGCATTAGAGAGAATATCATGGGGTACGAAACCCGTGACATCACGAATACATGCCGTAATGGATTTTTTGTTGTTGGTTGTTGGTTGAGCGTTTGGCATGATGCAACTAGTCGTTGGCCTCTACTAAGAGTTTTCCTCGATAGTAAAGATTTCCGTCTACGTAATATGCTCGGTGTCTTAGGTGCCCTTCACCTGTTTCCTTGCATATGCTGAACGTTGGCATGCTAGCTTTAACGTGAGTACGGCGCTTGTCGCGACGAGTCTTAGAAGTTTTGCGTTTAGGATGTGCCATGAGTATAGTTTATTTTATTCTAGGGTTATAGCGTTTTATCGTTTCTTTTTCGATCACAGTGTGTAGTGCGTTGACCTACTTTTTTGATTGTAATTTCTTTAGAGCATCCCATCTAGGATCGGTATCATCTGCTTTTTGTGAAGCCTTTTTACCGTCTTTTGATGAATTTTGAGAAATCATGGTTTGGTCACAATGCTCAATGTTTTGATGGAAGTGGCCCAGAGGAATAGCTAGCAAGACATAATCATAGATAATCTTTGAAACATCTAAAAAGGGATCAGTGCGTGCGATGTACACACAATCCGCTTCATCTGCATTCTCTCCCTCTCCTCGATTATTCGCAAACTTTACCCATACTTCTGCATCATCAAACAAGGATTGCTCGTAGGGTGCTAGACAGCGGTCACAAGGGAGTTCCAGCCAACCATCAATTTCAAATTTTAGGATGAAAAGGTGTTCACTCTTTTGAAATTTGAGATCAATTTGAATATCACACCGCTTTATTTCGGTGTGATCGAAATACGTAAAGAACGATTCATCAATTTCGAAGTGAAAGGCATGCTCTCCATTTTTGAGCCCTACCCAAGGGATTTGATAATCTCTAATGTGCACCACTCCGAAATTTAATGGGCGTCAAAGGTAAGAATAAATTATGGCATTACGTATTACGATTTGGATCGTAAGGCTGTCTTCTCAACTTTTTCGAAGTTTGATCGATTGGAGTGGATATCCACAGCGGTATAAATTGCCTGAATAAATGAAGAATAATCAATCGTAGGTTGACCCACTTGATCATAGGCTGGGCCATGGTCAGGGCTAGTTCGAATGATAGGAAGGCCTGCTGTATAGTTTACGCCATCAAAGTTTGTTGCCTTAAATGGAATAAGCCCTTGATCATGGTACATGGCAAGTGTAGCATCGAAAGCCTGATATTGATGTAATCCAAAAAAACCATCCGCTGCATATGGTCCAAAAACCGTTGGCATAGTGGCTTTAATAGATTTAATGCTGGGTACTATGATATCTTTTTCCTCGCTTCCTAGTAATCCTCGGTCGCCACTATGTGGGTTCAGCGATAACAGCGCAATTTTTTGTGTTGCACAGTTAAAGTCCTTTACGAGCGCTTGGTGAAGAAGCGCGGTTTTACGGGATATAAGTTCTTGGGTGATGGCCTGAGGTACTTGTGCAAGCGACAAATGCTCAGTGACTAAGGCGATCTTCATCACATCTGATACCATCATCATAAGGCTATCTTCTGCATTAGCATAGGATTGTATGTAGCCCGTTTGGCCTGTGAAAGTCGAGTTGCTTGCTTCGCTGACACTTTGTTTGTCGAGGGGGGCGGTTACTAAAACATCGTAGGCATTGCTCGCAAAATGTTCTAAAGCATGGTCAAGAGATTCCAATGACTGAATCCCGCCTTCTTTGGATGCCTTGCCCGCAGTAAAACTTTCGGAAATTTTAGTTTGATTGCCAACAATGTGGTGATGACTTATGGCTTTTTTTGCATGAACTTGAATCTCCTCAGGCAAGGTCTCGATCCTTTTTTGTAGAATACTTTCTGATCCGAAAACAGTAAACTTAATCCGTTTTCTAAAGTGGCGATGCATTAAGGCATTCAGCACTAGGTCTGGTCCGATGCCTCCTGGGTCACCTAGCGTTAAGCCAACCTGTAAAACCTTTTTGTGATGTTGCATTAATCCCAAGATTTAAGGAAGTCTAGGAGCAAGCGCACACCATAGCCCGATCCTCCCTTTCCACGATAGTTTTTTGCTTGGTGGTTAAATGATGGGCCTGCGATATCAATATGCATCCAAGGATAATCAATATACTTTTCCAAGAATTTACCTGCGATAATAAGGCCTGCTTCTCGACTACCCACATTCTTTTGATCGGCAATATCAGATTTCAGCGAAGTGCCATAGCATTCCCAAAGAGGAAATTCTACTAACCGTTCATCGACGGAATCTGCTGATGTGACGAGGGAAGCCGTGATATCTTTTTCACAAGACGTCATGAGGGCAGCAGCCTCTCCGCCTAGTGCTGCTACCGCAGATCCTGTTAAGGTAGCCAAATCAATGACGAGCTTAGGTTCAAATTGTTTTGCATAGTGAAGGGCATCTGCTAAGGTCAATCGACCTTCTGCATCGGTGTTGAGGACCTCCACGGTGGTTCCATCCATCATGGTAATCACATCGCCGGGTGCATAGGCATCTCCTCCTGGGCGATTATCCGTTGCGGCAACTAAGCCGATCACATGACAATCAGCTTGTTGGCGGGCTAAGGCACACATCGTGCCGACCACGGCGGCTGATCCTGCCATATCTGCCTTCATAAAATCCATTGAGTTTTTTGTTGGCTTTAGACTCAATCCTCCGGTATCGTATGTTACACCCTTGCCGACGAGTACAACAGGCTTTTTGTTCTTGCTATTGGGAGAACAGTAGTGCATTTCAATGAATACGGGAGGCTCAATGCTCCCTCGATTTACGGCAAGTACACCGCCCATCTTCATGGACTCTATGGCTGCCTTGTCGTGCAGTTTCACCTCAAACCCCAGTTCGCTACCGAGCTCCTTGACGCGTTTCCCATAGGTTGTTGGGTTGAGGAAATTTTGAGGCAAGTTCACCAGGTCTCGAGCTATAAAATTCGATTCGCATACAATGTCGAGCGATTCTAAGGCATCGCTGCTTACTTTGCCTCGATAGCCTACGGACCAATTGATAGGTGAAGATTTATTGTCTCCCAAGCGCTCAGGTTTGTGGCAGGATAGCGATAATCCTTCAAGAAAAGCGTAGTCCAAGGAGGCGTCTTGGTTTGATTCGATAAATAATGCATGCATTTTATCTCGAAGCAACTCTTGCACAAGACGAAAGCCTTTGAGTCGATTTTTTTCATCTCCCTCCTCAAGATGCACGGCTATGCACTCGATGCTTGGGTCGAGATGCTCTTTGTTAGGCATGGCATCACTTATTGAGAAGAATCGATAGATACTTCGAGAAGAATCTGCTTCTTCAATACGCTGAGCTACTTCTTTATTAAATCCAAGTTGCAGAAGGTCATCATTTGTCTGAAAGAGGACGACATGTACTTGAAAATTTTCTCCATTTGGGGTTTGAATCAATGGCATTTTTAATCTTTATGGGCAAATGTAGCAAACCTATTTATGTCCCATACTCCAAAACATAACAAAGCGTTCGGCCAGCACTTTCTTGTCGATCAAGGTATTTTGGAGTCCATTGTTGCTGCAATACAGAAAGAAGAGCAGGGTGTTTCGGTCAATCATTTAATTGAGATTGGTCCAGGTGACGGAGCGTTGACTCAATTTTTTGTGGAACAGCCAAATTTTAGCGCTTTGGAAATCGATGCAAGGTGGCATAGTCGCCTAATCGATCGATATCCAGACAATGCGGAAAAGATACATTTAGCTGATGTGCTCAAGACCAATCTTCTAGAGAAGTTTGAGCCACCTATGGCTGTTATTGGCAATTTCCCCTATAATATTTCATCTCAAATCGTTTTTAAAATATTAGACAACAGAGCTCATGTGCCATGGGTTGTTGGCATGTTTCAAAAGGAGGTAGCTCACCGATTAGCCGCTGAGCATGGAAGTAAAGTGTTTGGGGTTACGAGCGTTTTGACCCAGGCATTTTATGAAGTAGACATTCTTTTTGACATTGCTCCGTCATCCTTTGATCCTCCACCGAAAGTAGAATCTAGTGTCCTAGTCATGCGGAGGTATCGGGCAGATGTTCCCAATTGCTCCTATGGCGCATTACGCCACATTGTAAAAACTGCTTTTGGTCAACGACGCAAGATGCTTAGAAACAGTCTGAAATTCTTGGATTTCACTCACCGCGAAGAGCTTCTGACCATGCGACCAGAACAGTTGCCCCTCGAAACCTTTATCGAGTTAGCTGAATTATATAGTCAACAAAGTATGTCATGAAGCAAAAGGTTGAAGGAAGCGTTTTAGTGTGCGATAGAGTGCATGATTGTCTTCTTGAGGGCCTCGCTAGCCTTGGATATGAGGTCGATTATCAGCCAGACATCACGTTAAATGAGGTTGATCAATGTATAGCAAAACTATCAGGCATCGTAATAAACAGCCGAACCCTATTGCCAAAAGAACGCTTACAAAAGGCAGATTCTTTACGTTTTATTGCACGCCTTGGGTCAGGTATGGAAATTGTTGATGTGCCCTATGCAACATCAAGAGGTATAGCATGTCTTTCAGCACCTGAAGGCAATGCTTTTAGCGTGGCTGAGCAAGCCTTGGCGGCCATGCTATCATGGATGAATAACATGACGATAGCTGACCGTTTTTTGCGCGGTGGTTCATGGGAGAGAGAGCGATTTAGGGGGAGGTCATGTCACGACACGCAATTGGGTGTCATTGGCTATGGTCATACAGGAAGAGCACTAGCCCAAAAAGCAACGGCCCTAGGTGTGAAGGTCTGTGCCTATGATAAGTATCACAACAACTTCGATGATGGCTTTGCCATTCAACAAGACTTACCAGAGCTCTTAC
>JBMHCE010000007.1:5000-41999 GCA_049890075.1 Chitinophagales bacterium | reverse complement strand
GGACCATTCACAATAGGCATTGGCCAAGTTAGTATCAAAAGAGATTATACCATTACTACCGACAACAACTTGTGTATAGTTGTTTCCATAAAAACAAAAAGGAAAAGGTAGATTGATTATTGGGCTGTAGACATCATCCGTCCCAACACTAACTCCAGTTCCAATGGTGTAAGGGAAGGGGTTGTAAGGAATAGCGTCCACTCTATACTGTGTGCTCTCAGCTGTTTCGAGAAACTGAGCGTTCAACGTTGTGCAAGAATCAGTACAAGTTTGTAAAGCGTCAGGGCCAGCATTTACACCAGGGCAAGATGCAACAAATTGCGCGTTACTTGTCATGCTGAGGCCTAGAAATCCAATTGAAAAAAGTCTGAGTAATGTTTTCATAAGTCTTTGTTTATCTAAGCAATGTTACGTTGCCTTCAAATCGGTAATCTTTGTTCTTTCGGTATTTAACAGTATAAATATACGTTTCAATTGGCAGAGCTTCCTGATTGACCATGCCGTTCCAACCTAGATCTAGGTCGTCGGAATAGAAAACAAGCTCACCCCATCGATTGTAAACAGACAGTTCATATTGTGTGATGCTTGCATTGCATTCCTGAAAAACGGGCTTAAAAACTTCATTGTTCCCGTCATAATTCGGAGTGAAGGCACTTGGGAAATTGAGCATGCAGGAGTTATCGCAAAAGATAAATTCAATTGACACGGTGTCAAGTACGGGACATCCATTGATGCCATTTCTAAGAGAATAGATGTAATCTCCCGACTCTTCAAAAAGTTGTAAGGCATTGGGTGAGGTGGGTGTAATCCATTCTCCCAGCAATCCTGTGTAGTCTTCCAAATCGATAAAATATTGCTCTCCTTCACAGAGCGAAGAATCGTAATCTGTGAGTTGTATAAATGGACTTGATCGTGAAAACAAATTCACGGTAACTAAGGAGTCACATCCGACGTTGTTGATGAGAGTAACGGAGTAGGTACCAGGATTGGATGCCGTGCTTCCATCGGGTAAGGTGTAGCTCGAATCTGGGCAGAGTGAATCGGTCAGAATACTAGACGAAGGTTGCAAAATCGTGAGGTTTCTTTCAATAATTGAGTCACATCCAAAAACGGATATCAACGTATCATTAAATATAGTATCGGATAAAAATACCTGTCCATTGAGGGTTACATCATCACACGACGAGATGAAGCTTACCTCAAAGCTGGGATTAGACACAGTGATGGTTGTTGTGACGATTGAATCACACCCTGACGCTGCAACAAAGGTGTCGCGAAGAACTGTATCTCCATAAAACCACTGACCATTGGTGAACACAGAATCGCATCCTTCTTCATCGAAATTTGTAAAGATGGATGAGCCAATAATTAACTCCACTGACACGATGGAATCACATCCATTACTACTTAAAAATGTATCTCGAATCGTAGTACTTGACGTATAGGTTATGCCATTGTAGATTATGGGAAGGCAGTCTTGAATGGTAAGGTTAAGGTTTACATCCGATGGAATATTGAGCTCCGCGATAACAACTGAATCACAGCCGCCAATCGTTTGGAAGGTATCCCTGATGATGGTATCCGAAAGGAAGGTTTGACCATTATAGTCTAGAGAGTTACAGCCAGAGAGTGTCGTCGTTGAAATGGAAGAATTCGACAGCGCAAGATCAATAATACTAATTGAATCACATCCATTATTCGCTTGCTGTGTATCTACATAGTTCCCGGGGGTAAAGACCCAGTTGCCATGGATTAATGCCGAGTCACATGCACTTTGGACGCTTACTGTGCGAATCTCAGTAGGTTCGTTGAGTAGGACACTATCTTGGCCACTACACCCATTGTCGTCGGTAAACACAAGAGTGTAGGTGTCTGGGCCTAGGTTGCTAATAACATTATTCGTAGACGATTGAGAAAATCCTGAAGCTCCTATCCAGTCGTAGTTTCCTGTGAGCAATGTGGCTGAAATTTGGCCATCATTACTGGCAAAGCATGAGATGGCATTATCAATGGTCAGGTTAATGGAAGGAGAGGGGTTTATCGTGTAGTTATAGGTTACAATTGAGTCACACCCATCAACTGTGAGCAAGGTATCGGTGAATGTTGTATCGTTAAATAGAACGGTAGCTTGATACTGCGCTGAATCACAGCCTTCAACGTTTACGGTATCTCTGATAGGAAGTCCTGCGGAATTCGCGGCAGCAAAGACGCCCTGAATCCAAGCAGAATTCGCTGGATTGTTTCCGAAACCTGGGGTTTCATCTCCACCAGCTGCACTACCCTCAGACCAGTTCGCTTGATCAAACGGATTGTTATTAAATGAATTGTCCATGTAAAACACTTTTCCTCCAGCACTTCCTGGAAAGTATATCACAGGATTATTTGTGTTGTTTCCGAAGCTTATAGCATGAAAAGGGGAGATCAATCCATTGAGGTTATTCGGCTGCCGAATCTGGTAGGAATCATTGGAATTACTCATTAACGTGTTTTGCCAACTACCACGTGTGAGCCAATTGGTTGTAGGATAATTAGGGCTTCCCGATGCTGATGGGCTGCCACCAGCGCGTTCAAACAATATGCTATTTGCAGGAAGAATCATAACCCCATCCGAAGGATCCAAGTCATCTGGAGGAAGGTTTACGTTTCGATCAAACTCATTATAGATAACAATCAAGGTGCCATAACGGACGCATTCCCAAATGGGATCAGGTCCAAATCGATAAGACCCTGTGGCAATTCCTGTTCCACCGCCATTCGCGAAGTATCCGTTGTTATCATCTAAAATCCACCCTCGTAAATCAAAGCAAGTATCGTTGCAATTGACATCTCCATATACCATGATTTCAACGAATTCTTCAGCCCCACTGGGTCCTTGGCTGAGCTCATTGATATAGGGTCCATTGACAAGCATGGGCTGAGCTATGCCACGCATGATCCACAGCATTAAGCCGATAAGCAGGATAAGGTGCTTTTGCATTGCCCTAAATTAACGCTAAGGCTTGTAAAATGAAGGGCTAGATTTTAACTTATAGACATCATGCCTATGATCTTGTCAAATCGAGATAATACTTATAGCTTATTGATAATCTCATTTAGCGTGTCAGAAGGCCTCATGGCCTGACTCGCTTGCCCTGTATTTGGCAGATAATACCCTCCGGCATTTCCCTTACTTCCTTGGACTGCAAGAAGTTCTTCGACAATTTGATTTTCTTTTTCTTCTAGATCCTTGGCGATAGGGGTAAAGAGTTGACTGAGGTCGGCATCGTCTTGTTGAGAAGCCAAAGCCTCAGCCCAAAACTTGGCTACATAGAAGTGAGATCCTCGGTTGTCAATTCCCCCAAGTCGTCGGGTAGGGGACTTGTTTTCACTTAAGTATCGGTTGTTGGCCTCTCCAAGTGCTTTGGCCAATACCTTAGCTTTTTCATTACCCGTTGTTTCTGCAAAATGCTCATAGGAGACTTCAAGGGCAAGGAATTCACCTAGGCTATCCCAGCGCAAATAGTTCTCTTTTTCAAATTGTTGAACATGCTTAGGAGCCGATCCACCTGCACCTGTTTCAAACAAACCTCCTCCGTTCATAAGAGGAACAATGGATAACATCTTTGCTGAAGTCCCTAGCTCTAAAATTGGGAAAAGATCCGTCAGATAATCTCTTAATACATTTCCTGTGACTGAAATGGTATCTTCTCCTCGATGGATTCGCTCTAAACTAAAGGTGGTCGCATCGACTGGTGAAAGGATATGTATTTCAAGTCCAGCGGTGTCGTGATCTTGTAGATAGCGGTTTACCTTTTCAATGAGCTGTGCGTCATGAGCGCGGTTTGCATCTAACCAGAATACGGCAGGAGAGCCTGTAGCTCTTGCGCGATCAACGCCTAGTTTTACCCAGTTTTGAATCGGGGCATCTTTTACTTGACACATGCGAAAGATATCTCCTGACGCTACATTTTGCTCCATAACGACATGTCCATCTACAACGACCTGGACACAACCTTCCCCTTCCATTTGGAACGTCTTATCATGCGACCCATATTCTTCTGCTTTTTGCGCCATAAGGCCGACATTGCTCACGCTACCCATGGTCGATGGATCAAAAGCACCATATTTCTTACAAAAGTCAATAGTAGCTTGGTATACTCCACTGTAGGAACGATCTGGTATAACAGCTGTCGTGTTTTGCGTCTTACCCTCTTTATTCCACATTTTACCTCCTTCACGAATCATTGCTGGCATAGAGGCATCGATAATAACGTCTGATGGCACGTGAAGGTTTGTAATGCCGCGGTCCGAATCGACCATCGCTAAGTCAGGTCGATTTGAATAGACATTTTCAATCGTCGCGAGGATAGCTGATCGCTCCGCGTCGTCGAGTAGACTTAACTTATCGTATAGATCGCCTAAACCATTTCGAAAATCTACTTCTATTCGAGTCAAGATATCAGCGTGTGCCGATAAGACTTCATCAAAAAATACTTCGACCGCTGCACCAAAAATGATCGGATCACTCACTTTCATCATGGTGGCTTTCATATGCAATGAAAAGAGGTTTCCATTACCTTGAGTTTCTTGTAAAATCTTCGCTAAAAACTCCTTGAGCGCGCTCATAGACATTACAGCACAGTCGATTACTTCGCCTTCTAGCAATGCTATTCCTGATTTTAACACCTTGGATTCTCCAGAATTTGACTTGAAGACAATAGACGCTTCGCCCTTTGCCTCCATGGTGACGCTTTTTTCAGAACCAAAAAAGTCCCCATGGGTCATGCTTGCAACACAGGTTGTGCTATCCTCTGACCATGCACCCATACGATGAGGATTAGCCTGAGCAAAGGCCTTGACAGCTTTCGGTGCGCGGCGATCACTGTTTCCTTCTCGTAACACAGGGTTTACTGCTGAGCCTTTTATTTTATCATAAATGCCTTTGACTTTTTGCTCTTCTGCATTACTTGGTGATTCTGGATATTCCGGCAATGGGAAACCCGCTTTTTGTAACTCTTTGATGCATGCCTTGAGTTGAGGGATAGAGGCACTAATGTTAGGGAGTTTAATGATGTTCGCTTCGGGTGTTTTTGCTAGAGCTCCTAGCTCGGCCAAGTCATCACTAAACTGCTGACCCTCGGAAAGAATATCGTTGAATTGCGATAAGATTCTAGCAGCAAGAGAGATGTCTCTTGTTTCGATATCTATTCCAGCTTGTTTCGAATAAGCTTGGATAATCGGCAACCACGAATAAGTTGCTAGTGCTGGCGCCTCATCGGTAATAGTATATAAAATCTTTGATGTTTTGGACATGGTGTTATGCATTTATAAGCGTGCACAAATATACAAGTCCAAAAGGCACTATTGCTTGTCATTTAATGATCAAGTTTACTCTATTGATTTGTGCTTAACTCAGTAAAAAAGTGGTAGAAGTAAGGAACCGTTTCAATGCCTTTATAAAAATTCCATAATCCAAAGTGCTCATCCGGAGAATGAATTGCGTCGCTGTCAAAACCAAATCCCAAGAGTACGGTGTTTGCGCCGAGTACCTCTTCGAACATACTTACAATAGGAATGCTACCCCCTGATCGAAGAGGAATAGGAGTCACTCCGAAGGTTGCCTCCATAGCTTGAGATGCTGCTTGGTATGCCACGGAATCCACTGGTGTAACCGCAGGCTCTCCACCGTGATGGGGAGTTACTTTTACTGTAACGCTATCAGGTGCCAAAGATTGAAAGTGTTTGGTGAAGCGTTCTGTGATGTTCTCTGAACTTTGATAGGGCACAAGGCGCATAGAAATTTTAGCATAAGCCTTGGAGGGTAGGACTGTTTTTGCACCTTCTCCTATATATCCACCCCACATACCATTCACATCGAGCGTAGGCCGAATCGATGTTCTTTCCAAGGTTGAATATCCCTTTTCTCCTTGGACTGCTTGGATATCCAAATGATCTTGGTACTCATCTAGACTAAAAGGTGCACTCGCCATAAGGTCTCTTTCTTGAGCAGATACATCTTCTACGTCGTCATAAAATCCATCAATAGTAATCCGGCCCTTCTCATCATGTAAGCTGGCAATCATTTGGCTCAATACATTAATGGGATTAGCTACAGCTCCTCCATAGACACCCGAGTGAAGATCTCGATTGGGTCCTGTCACTTCTACTTCAACATAACTCAAACCTCGGAGACCTGTCGTAATTGATGGTTGCTCTTTGGATAACATGGCAGTGTCTGAGATGAGAATGACATCACAGGAAAGCAGGGACGTATTGGCTTTAACGAAGTCTTCTAAATTGGCAGACCCAACTTCTTCTTCCCCCTCTATAAGGACTTTTACATTACATGGAAGCGTTTCCGTTTGGATGAGTACTTCAAGGGCCTTGACCTGCAGATACATCTGCCCTTTGTCAT
This sequence comes from Chitinophagales bacterium, assembly GCA_049890075.1. Lineage (GTDB taxonomy): Bacteria > Bacteroidota > Bacteroidia > Chitinophagales > UBA8649 > UBA8649. Next base: position 35,605 of record JBMHCE010000007.1, on the reverse strand, counting down.
CACATGCTCCGCGAGCGTAGATTTTCTCATCGCGAATCACAGGCTCAAAAGGTGGACTTGTCCATAACTCAAGCGGGTCGGCTGGCTGGACATCATAATGCCCGTATACCAATACTGTTGGAAGGCTTGGGTCGATGATTTTTTGCCCATATACCATAGGGAAGCCAGCGGTTTCATAGGCACGAACTTCTTCTAAGCCGACCTTAGTAAGTCTGTTTTCAAGGTCCTTGGCCATGGAAAAAACGTCCTTAGCATACGCTGGGTCAGCACTAACAGACGGTATTTTTAGGATGTCGGTTAACTCCTCGAGCATGCGGTCTTTGTGCTTATCGAGATAGGATTTCCAAAGGGTCGTTTGCTTGTTTTCCATGCTGTAAAATCATTAATTAATAAATTTTAGGCTTTCATCGAGAAAAAGAAGGTTATTTTCACGCTGTAATTAAACCACTGATCTAAATCAAAGATTACCAAGTCTAGCATATCTTTTTTAGAATTCCTCCAATTTTTCATGAATCTTTTTGTCACAAAGTTGAATTTCGATACGACTCAGGATACTCTTCAAGCCTTGTTTGAAGAATTCGGCGAAGTATCATCTTGTAAATTAATCGTTGATCGCGAAACGGGCCGCTCAAAAGGCTTTGCTTTCGTAGAGATGCCTAACGATGAAAGTGCTCGCGCTGCAATTGAAAGCCTTAACATGGCTCGGATTGAAGGTCGCCAAATCATCGTAAAGGAAGCCGAAGACAGACCACAGCGTGAGGGTGGATACCGAGGCGGTGGAGATCGTCGTGAGGGCGGATACCGAGGCGGTGGAGATCGTCGTGAGGGCGGATACCGAGGTGGCGGAGATCGTCGTGAGGGTGGATATCGAGGCGGCGGAGATCGTCGCGAAGGTGGATATCGAGGTGGCGGAGATCGTCGTGATGGCGGGTACCGAGGTGGTGGAGAACGTCGTGATGGTGGATACCGAAGTGGTGGAGAACGTCGTGATGGTGGATACCGAGGTGGTGGAGAACGTCGTGATGGTGGATACCGAGGCGATGGAGATCGTCGTGATGGTGGATACCGAGGTGGCGGAGATCGTCGTGAAGGCGGATACCGAGGTGGTGGAGATCGTCGTGAAGGCGGATACCGCGATCAGTCCTTTTCGAATGATAGGGGACAAGATCGATCAAGCTGGGGTAACGCATCTCAAGAGGGCAGAGACGGGGGCCGTAGAAAACAACGCGATGCAGGAAAGCCCGGTAAGCGATTTGAAGGGGGAGGCGACAAGTTTGAACGCTCTGCTAAACGTGGAAAAAATAAATCATCGAATCCTGGTAAGTCAAAAGGCAACAAGGGCAATAAAGGAAACTGGAGCTCAGCGGAATGGGATGATTTCTCCTTTGACGAATAGCGAAGCCTAAGCTAGGCTTACAGTAAATTTTTTTTCTCGAGAGGGTAGGCGTTAAATGTGCCTTGACCTGTGGCGACTAGTTCTTCATTTCGATACACTCGGCCGTCGGTGACAATAATTCGTTTTCCTGCACTTAATACTTCTCCCTCTCCTCGTAGTTCATCTCCAAGGAATATGGGCTTTAGAAAATTCATTTTAAACTCGACTGTTGAGACGACATTTCCCTCAGGCAGCGCCTTGGTTAGAGCGGCATAACCCAATACAACATCCATAAAGCCTGACATGCTTCCGCCATGTGCAGCACCAGGAGATGAAAGGTGTTGCTCTGTTATGTCAAGTAAGACCGTGATTTTACCCGGAGCGTGAATCGTACGTTTAATATGCTGCAATCGTTCATAATGATTGATTTGCTCATAGGCCTGATTAAAAGCTTCAAAATCAAATGTGGACATAAGTGTCGCGTTTAGTATCCTAAGATACGAAGCATTGGGTCAGCTGTCTGTTCTTCACTGAACACTCTTTCGACGAGATTCCCATGTTCATCACGGTCGATGATAAGCCATTTGGGGTCCGGGAGAAGACAGTGGTTGATTCCGCCGTACCCACCAACGGATTCTTGGTATGCACCTGTATGAAAGAAGCCAATATATTGTTCCCTTCCTTCTTGAAATTTTGGAAGATAGATGGCATTTGAATGGGCTTCAGAATTGTAATAATCGTCAGAATCACAGGTTAATCCACCCAGAAGAACTCGCTCATACTCGGTATTCCAGTTGTTAACTGCCATGAGTAGGAATTTTTTGTTAAGCGCCCAGGAATCGGGTATGGTTGTCATAAAACTGCTGTCAATCATATTCCACCGTTCTCGGTCGTTTTGGTGCTTTTGACCGAGCACTTTGAAGATTAAAGCGCCACTTTCTCCAACTGTGTATGATCCAAACTCGGTATAAATGTTGGGTTCTTCTACACCTTCTTCATTGCAAACTTTTTTGATTTGGTGTATTATTTCCTCAATCATATAGGCATAGTCGAAATCAAACGACAAGGAATTTTTAATGGGGAACCCTCCTCCAATATTCAAGGTGTCTAGGGTTGGACATATCTTTTTTAGCTCGCAATAGACTCGAACCGATTTAAGTAACTCATTCCAGTAATAGGAGGTGTCGTTAATCCCTGTGTTGATGAAGAAATGAAGCATCTTCAATTCATAGAGGTCAAATTGACTAATTACTTCTCGGTACAAATTGACCACTTCCCGGTAACGCACGCCAAGACGTGAGGTGTAAAACTGAAACTTAGGTTCTTCTTCTGAGGCGATGCGTATTCCTACCGGACAGGGCTTTTCTAAGTAGTTAATGAGTTCGATTGGCTCTCTTTTGTGATCAAAAATCGGTGTGACTTTATGATCTCCTGAATTTATAAGTTCAGCGATTCCTTGGATGTAAGCATCGGGCTTAAACCCATTGCAGATTATATTGGTTTTTGCTGGAAGTTTACCCTGCTTTTTGAGTTCTTGGATAATAGACACATCAAAGGCTGAAGAGGTTTCAAGATCTACTTCATTTTTTAAACACTCCTCGAGAATAAATGAGAAGTGAGCGCTTTTTGTACAATAGGCAAAAGAATACTGCCCCTGGTAATTTGTTTTTTGCATGGCGTCAGCAAACCATGTCCTCGTTTTATGAATTTGTTCGCTTATTCTTGGCAGATAGGTGATCTTCAGTGGACTGCCGTGGCGTTGTACTAAGTCAATAAGATCAATCTCATGGAACTTAAGGTTGCCGTCTTGAACACGGAATTCTTCTTGAGGGAAAGTATGCGTTTGTTCTACTAAATCTTTGTACAGCGTCTTCATAAGCCCATAGTAAATCTATCCTGCAAAGAAACAGGCAAAATCAATGGGTGGTTGTGAAAAAAAGCAAAAAAACCTGCCATAAAAAAACCCGCCTGTCCTCAGAATGATTTCAAGCGGGTTTTGTAGCCCCTAGGGGAATCGAACCCCTCTTTCCAGGATGAAAACCTGGCGTCCTAGCCGATAGACGAAGGGGCCATTTGAGTTATTTTACTCCGTTGGATAGCCTAGGCAATTCAACGTGACTTTCGTCCTGCGGAACGCGAATATAATTAAGAATTTTAGTTTAAGAAAGTACTGAGTGTAGTAATTTTTTTAAGAATGCCATCAAAGTCCTTAAAATCCGTTAAATCTTGGCAGTAGCATCGATACAACTCAAGATGAGCTAGGATTTAATTGTCATATTTGCGGAAATTATCACACCATGTCAGATCAATCTTCAAATCCTGTTCCTCCAAAGACTTCTCGCCGAAAGAAAATTTTGCGGGGTCTTGGAATTGCCTTTCTACTTCTTGTAGTTATTGGCATTGTTCAGTTTTGGCCACGGCCACATGACGCGTTAACTCGTTATATCCCTGGCGATGCATTAATCGTGGTAAAGATTGAACCATATACTTTTATTGAAAATTTTAAAGGGCACTACAAAGACATTGCAAACAGTCCGTTAACTGAGTTGTCAAAGGATGACTCTACAGCCTGCAAACCGGCCAAGAATCCTTTGAAGTTTGGAATTGATTTACAGCACACGGCATGGACAAGAGGAGGGGAGATTTACGCTTTTACCATGATGGATCCGGTAAACGGCACATCGTCGAGTCACGTGCTACTTGCCTTAACCAACAAGAATAAATTCAAGACCTTTCTAGAATCTATTTTTTGCCAGGATACCTTTACTATTGATGAAGGAAATAATTCTTCTCAGTTAACGATGAAGGATTCATCGTTGATTGTCACATGGGACCACAAGGTGGCCATGTTTACTTTAGGCTATTCTCCTGTAGAAGGTCTTGACTCATTACAGACTTGGGCGCGCCACAGAATAGAAAACCCTGATCGCAAAAACTGTATCGAACAACACAAAGATTTCAAAGCATTTCGAAAGGACGCTGAGGAAGTGGCTGTCTTTGTGAACTTAGAGGCCTTAACTGAAGATGATTATTCTTATTACTCTTCGCAGCTAGCCGCAATGGACCCCAACGGTCTATTATCGCCTACGATAAGCGCTAGTGGAATGCGGTCTATTCAGTGTCAGTTTACCATTGATTCAGGCAAGTTTACCCTGTCGTCAACATTCACAGGAGATCTTGAGGGTCAAGGTCCGTTTGCTTTTTTGGCCGAACAAGGTTTATCTAAGGAAGCAAGCGATAACCTTCATTCAGGCGGCAATCCACAGGTCGCCTTTTCCATTGCATTGGATATGGATACCTTATATAGTAGTCTTGATGCATTGGTGCAAGAGGGCTTGATTGGGGAACAACCTTTGTCCCTTGCAGAAATCGACGAGCAACTCGGAGCATTCGTTCCAGCATTGGAAGGTAAACAATGGACAATTGAAGAATTAATGACATCACTTAATGGATTGATTGCAGGTGCTGTAAGTATTGACCTAGAGGAAATGTTTAGTCCAATCAATGAACTTCATGTTCATGTGGGTCTTGCAGATGGTGACTCTCTGCTCAGCAATACAGTCACTCAGCTAACCGATGGTCTTGTCCAAGAGCGCGGGCTTTCTTTGGATTTATTGTTTGAAAATGATTCGGCGATGAATGCGCAATACGAATCGCTCTATATTTTGCCTTACACAGGAAGGCAGCTTGTAAAAACAGCCGACGGTTACACGCTAGTCTTAGGTATGAAGGATGGGCTGGATTCAGTGAATAATGTAAATGGGCACAATGATGATGTAGATTTTTTCATTCGCAAGGCAGGTTATGGTCAAGACAATGCAATTGATGGTGAAGTACAGGCAGTGTTAGCAGGTAATCCTATTGCGTTGTACATCAGCTTGGATGGAGAAGATTACGGTCCAAAGTTTAATGAGATAACTAAAGAGATTTTAGAGCTTAACATGCAGGATGCTAATCCTTCAGATCAGGCAATTGATGACATAGTAAACCTCATGTCTCATCTTTCAGTTACGGTAAGTCCAACGGGTGAAATGGAAGTCGTGATCGCATTAGACAATATGCAAGACAACCCATTAGTAACCATTTGGCAGACCATGGAAGGTGTAGCAAAGGAGCTAGGAATGCTCGACTAAACCGTTAAACTAATGGCCGAAATTATTTTTCATGATGTGATGCCACATCCTCTTCGTGAGTTACATCGCGGAGAAGACACCTTGTGGCATGGTCGGCACACCTTCACTCAGGGAACGGCTTATGGGATTTTTGCCGAAAGTGGTCGGGGTAAGACTACGGCCCTCTCATTGATTGCTGGAATTCGAAAAGACTACTCGGGGCGGTTAACCATTCAGGGTGATTCTACGCAGAAGTGGTCAGATAACCAATGGTCTGCTTGGCGTGCTCACAGTCTTTCTGTTGTGCCTCAGGGATTACGCTTGTTTGACAACCTTACGGCCTTAGAAAACATTGATTTCGTGGCAAGTCGCTTCGAAGACGCAGCGAGTCAGGCTCAAATCGATTATTGGGCGGAGCAGTTGGGGGTTCATTCCTTATTAGGTAAGAAGACTTCGATTTTATCGTTTGGCCAACGACAGCGAATTGCTCTTATAAGGGCTTTGTCGAAGCCCTATCAATGGCTTTTATTGGATGAACCGTTTAGCCATCTTGATAAGGCTAACCAAGCAATTGTCTGGGATCTCGTTTTAGAGGATATTCAATCCAAGCAAGCGGGTCTTATCATCACGTCCTTGGATTCGGATCATAAACTCATAGACTTAACGATTAAAAAGGTATGAGAAGGACGGCATTTCTAACTCGTATATTGATTAGTGGCTTGCGTCCAAGCCAATTAGTGGTTCAAGTTGCTGGCCTTCTGTTTAGTTTCGTTTTGATGGCCATTGCCATGCAAGGATTTATTGATTATCAATCCATTAAAGATGCAAGCAAGGAGGGAATAGGCGAAGACATAATGATTCTTTCAAAGCCGGTTACTGAAACGGGTTTTGGTGACGCTGAGGAAGTGTTTTTTAGGCAATCGGAATTGGATTCGCTCGATTCGTTGTCCTCTGTTATTGATGTGTATCCTTTTCAAAGGAATTTAGTCAATATGTCCTTGCTTATCGATGTACAGGGTGCTCCTATTCGAAGTGATATGTTTGGGGTTGAGTGCGTTAATCCAGCCATAATTGATGGCATTGAAACCGATTGGTCTTGGTCATTAACTAAAGATGGCGTGATGGATGTACCTATTCTGCTTCCCAAGGATTTTCTGCGTCTATCCAGTGTGCTCACAAGTGGATTTATCTCGTTGGCGGAAGATGATTTAACCTCGCTTAGGCTTAAACTATTACCCTCTGATTCTTTACGATATCCCACAAAGGCCTCATTTAATGCAAGGATTGCGGGCTATAGTGACCGAATTAGTGCCGTGCTGGTGCCGTGCGATTTTTTAGAGTATCTCAATACAACCTTTGCATATCCACAGGATAAGACGGATTCCTTGCCGAAGAGGGTAGCTGTGCGCTTTGCCCTTGAGCGTATTGTGGAGTTAAAAGAGTATCTCCTAGACCATGGATATGAGACCAACGAAACCAAGCTGAGAACGGGAGAAAATGCGGCGCTGTTCCGAGGAGCGTTTATTGCCGTGGGTATGTTGGGCTTTTTTGTTTTGCTCCTTAGTCTAACAGGCGTTCTGCTCACCGTTCAATTAATGTTAACGCGATCTAAAGAACAAATTGAGTCTATTTTGATTCAAGGGATTAGCCCCCATTCTATTTTGATGTGGTATGTAAAAGGATTGGCTATGCTTTTTCTTGTGGTGTCGATTGTGGCGTTTTTTGTTGTAGTTGCCATTAAGACACAAATCGTTCTGCCATTTTTGGATGGCTTTAGCTTTGCTATTGAGGGTCAAGTTCTGTCTTGGAAAACTCAAGTATTCTTGGGTGTCGTAGTCGTTACGATGGTTGTGGTCAATGCTGCTATGATTTTCGTTGAGTTGCGCCGTATGTTTACACGCTAAACAATAACCATGAAAAATCTTGCTTTACAAGGAAAGCGCGTAGTGATGCGCGTAGACTTTAATGTTCCGATTAATGCTTCAGGAGAAATAACGAATACGGCACGTATCGATGCTGCATTGCCTACGTTGCAATATGTTTTAGACCAAGGGGGTCAATTGGTCTTAATGTCCCATTTAGGTAGACCAAAACAGGCTGTGAAGGCAGTAAAGTTTGGTGCGGATAAGGATAAATCGCTTAAGCAGATTGTGTCGACATTAGAAGAAAAACTCAGCAGGTCAGTTGTTTTTGTCGAGGATTGTGGAGATGCTACTCTTCGGGCTTCCTCTTTAGCTTCTAATCCATCTGTCGTGCTATTGGAAAATCTGCGGTTTTATCCTGAAGAAAAGAAAAACGATTTGGCGTTTGCTGAGCAATTGGCTTCTTGGGGGGATTTTTATATAAATGATGCCTTTGGAACAGCCCATCGGGCTCATGCATCGACAGCAGGGATTGCTCAATTCTTTTCTCCTGAGCACAGAGCATTTGGGTTACTTATGCAAGCGGAGATTGACAATGCAAACAATGCCCTTTCTCAGGGTGATGCACCGAAGGTGGCAATTTTGGGAGGCGCTAAGGTGTCTGATAAACTCATGATTATCGAAAACCTATGCCGAAAGGTTGATGCTATTCTTATCGGAGGAGGGATGTCCTATACGTTTAAGGCTGCTCAGGGTGGTCAAATAGGGAATTCTTTATGCGAAGAAGATCGCTTTGATGATGCACTGCGTCTATTAGACCTGGCTGCTAAAGAAGGGTGTGCGATACACCTTCCTACGGATTCTGTTTGTGCTGATGCATTTGCCAATGATGCGCAAACTCAAGTGTGTTCAAGTGACCAGATTCCGGATGGTTGGATGGGGCTTGATATTGGACCGCAGGCTGCACAGCACTATGCTGAGGTAATCGGACAGGCAAAGACGATTATATGGAACGGTCCTATGGGAGTCTTTGAAATGCCTTCATTCCAAACAGGTAGCAAGGCAGTAGCTCAGGCACTCGCCAATGTATCCAATCAAGGGGCATACACCCTAGTAGGAGGAGGGGATTCTGTCGCAGCCGTTCATCAGTTTGATCTAGCCTCCTCAATGTCCTTTATCAGCACAGGAGGAGGGGCGCTTCTTGAACTTCTTGAGGGTAAAACCTTGCCAGGAATTCACGCTATTGCCGGATAAATCGGCTATTTACGAATATTTTTTTCTCGAAAATTTATGTTGATAAGAGCTAGTAAGCCCTTGTCAAATAGACTATGCATGTAGTTATCCACCATTTTTGATGCTTTCTGTGGAAGAAATGTTAGTGGTTGTAGGTGGTAAAAAGTGGTAATTATTGGCTTTTTAATGTAGTTTTATCTACACTAGAAAGAAAAGTGGCGTTTTTAGGAGAACATACCGTTAAGATCGATGCAAAAGGTCGCATGCGTTTGCCAGGTGGTTTAAAGCAACAAATGAAACCGGAAAACAAAGGCCGATTTGTGGTTAACCGTGGCTTTGAATCATGTCTTGAAATCTACCCTATTGATGTATGGGAAAAGGTTAGGGCACGAATAGAACGCTTAAATCAGTTTAAGAAAAAGGAGCGAAGCTTCATTCGATACTTTATGCGTGGAGCGACGGAAGTAGTGCTTGATGGTCAAGATCGATTAAATCTCCCTAAGCATTTGCTTGAATATGCTGGGGTAAACGGAGAGGCCATTCTCACACCTGGTAAGAACACCTTAGAGCTTTGGGATAGCAAGCGCTATGAAGCGGAGCTCAATATCAGTTCGGACAACTTTGCAGACTTGGCAGAGGACGTACTTGGCGATTTATCCGTTGATGAATGATGGTTATGGAGAACTACCATATTCCCGTTATGCTTGAAGAGGCCGTCAGCGCGTTGCATATCCAGGAAGATGGTACGTATGTGGATGCAACCTTTGGTGGTGGAGGACATAGCCGTGCCATTCTTAGTCGTCTTGGCCCCAAGGGAAGGCTGATTGCTTTTGACCAAGATCCTGATGCCAAACTAAATGCCGAGTTGGTCGCTGATGAACGTCTCCTATTCATACCAAGAAATTTTCGATTTATCCAATCGTTCTTGACCTATTTTGAAATAGGCCAAGTAGACGGTGTGCTTGCTGATCTCGGCGTTTCATCCCATCAATTTGATGAGGGGACAAGAGGATTTTCTACTCGGTTTGATGGTCCGCTGGATATGAGGATGGATTACAATCGTGGAAGAACAGCCAGGGATCTGTTATCGACATCTACGTCCCAAGAACTCCTCAATATTTTTTCCAGTTATGGTGAGGTGCGCAACGCTAAGGAGCTAACAAAAAGGCTTCAATCTCACCCATCGCTTCGCAGCATTGAAACAACCAGGGAATTTAATGCGTGGATCGAACCGGTAATCCGAGGGCCACGAGAAAAATACTTAGCACAGGTCTATCAGGCTTTACGCATTGCTGTAAATCAAGAACTTTCGTCCTTGACGGACTTTCTTGATAGCCTTCCAAAATGCATAAAGCCAGGAGGGTATATGGCAATTATAACGTTTCATTCCTTGGAAGATCGTTTGGTCAAAAGAGCGATTAAAGGTCAGAGTTCTTTACAAGATTCCTATGACCCAATATTCGGTGCGGCGCCATCGAATTGGAAGGAAGACAAAGTGCACAGTCAAACGCCAAGTTCAGAGGAGATCGCAAGAAACAGTCGTGCTCGTAGCGCACGGCTCCGTGTGGCAAGTAAGGTAAATCAAGAGGTAAAATAGCTCATGAGTAAGTCTCCAAACACCACACCAGATACCACGCCTCGAAAAAAGCTAAGTAGCCAATGGGGGAGCATGAGATTTGTCCTGTTTTTAGCGCTTTTGTGTGGAATTCATGTTGCAAACAATCATCGAGTAGAGTCCATGCTTAAGGAGTATGATAAAGATCAGGAAGCCATTGATGAGTTACGTTGGACCTATCTCAACGAGAAAGCTGATTTTATGCAAGAGTCAACCCTGATGGTGGTTAGTAAGAGCGTTGATACCATCGGGCTGCAGGTGCCAAACGAACCTTTAGAGTCTATCAAACCATTATCCTATGAATAAGCGGGTTGATATCATATGGCGTGTTTGGCTTGTTGGCATTGCACTGGCAATTTTTGGGGGAACCATTTTTGTCCGAGCTGGCATTACTCAGTTCAAACATGGAGATAAGTTAATCGCTGAATCGGATAGTCTAGAGGTTACTGTAGAGGTTATTCCTGCTCAGCGTGGAAACATACTCGCTTCGGATGGCCGCCTTTTATCGACCACGGTGAAGTTGTATTCGTTGCATATGGATTTTCAGATCAAGGGAGTTCAGGGCACGGAGTTTAATCAATTGCTTCCCGAACTGTGCGATTCGCTTGCCTCAGTATTTGATAACAAAACGAGCGAGCAATGGATGACCTATATGAAAAAGGGATATGTTGATGGAGCGCGTTATTACTTTTTAGCTGACGATCTAACCTATAGTCAAAAAGAGCGTATAAAATCTTTTCCCTGGTTTGATCAAGGAAGGTATACATCAGGTTTAATCATCGAGCATTCAATCGATCGAATGTTACCATTTGATGGTTTGGCTCAACGGACGATAGGTTATATCCGACAGACAGGAGATACCTCTAAGGGAATTGTAGGACTAGAGCACTACTTCAATGCGGAGTTAGAGGGCGAAAAGGGATTGGTTTTTCGAAAGGTTGTTTCTCAGCAAACTACCTTACCCCACATTGAACGAGATGATGTTGAGCCTGATCCAGGGTTAGATATTCATACAACCCTAGATATTGATCTGCAGGATTTTGCGGATGCTACGTTGAGGAAAAGCCTAGAAGAGCACAATGCAAAAAATGGATGTGTCGTATTAATGGAAGTCGGCACAGGTAACGTATTAACCTTGGTCAATCTCGAACGCAATAGTGAGGGCGAGTACGTTGAAGATTACAATCATGCTGTTGGGACCTTGTTTGAGCCGGGATCTACGATGAAGGTGCCCGTAATGGCTGCCCTGTTGGAAAATGGTTTGACCTTGGACCATCTTGTTTCTACCCATAATGGTGATTATCGTGTGTCTGGGGTGAGAGTTCCGGAATCAACGCGACCCAAAAAAGACTACTATGATCCCTACGATATCATTAAGTATTCGTCTAATATCGGTATAGCTCAATTAGTAGAAGAAGGGTTCCAAAGCAATGTGGCTTTTCGCGATGCTCTCTATGACCAGCTACCTTTTGAAACAACAGGAATAACAATTCATGGTGAAGGGCGGCGAATGATTCCCGATGTTGAGTCTTGGGGTGGAACGGACAAAGCATGGAAGTCTTTTGGCTATGGTCTCGAGCTAACAGCCTTACATATTTTAACCCATTACAATGCGATTGCAAACCGTGGCATAGCGGTACAACCCCGCTTGGTGAGTCATACGAGTAAGTTGGGTGAAACCGTCAAATCGTTTCCAACCAATCAGTATGGTCGAATTATGTCTGTCCAAACAGCTCAGGACCTTACATCTATGATGAAGCTTGTTGTAAATGATCCAAGAGGGACGGCACATAGTGCCCTCTCTTCTCGTAATGTTGCGATCTGCGGTAAAACAGGTACGACCAAGATCAAAGATGTTGAATACAATTATGAGGATGATATGAAGCGTGCGCTATTCTGCGGATTCTTCCCTGTAGAAAAGCCACAATACAGCATGATTGTCGTCATGTCTTACATCGATGCGAAGGAATACAGCGGGATTGGAGGGGGGAGCACCGCAGCTCCTGTATTTGGAGATATAGCTGAGTTTGCCTATGCCAGAATTGGAACACAAAAGCAAATGTCCTCGACCTTGCTGGCAAGCGAAGGAGCTCCAATGAGTTCTATGTTGTCAGATGATTGGCAGGTCCTATCCGATCTATTAGATATTGATTCGGAGCAACCACTTTATGCTATAAGTCAAGTTGACCTGAATGAGACGAATGATTATGCCACCATAAGTATAGCAGACCACTACCGAACCGAGGAAAACAAAATTCCATACCTAGAGGGAATGGGATTGTCTGATGCGGTGAGTCTTTGCTCAAAATATGGTTACCGTGTGAGTTGTGAAGGATTTGGCCATGTAGTCACTCAGTGGCCGGAGGCTGGAAGTAGCGCAGATAGGAATAGTAAAATTCACCTCGTTTTGCAATGAAAAACCTACGTGACATATTATACGAGGTAAACATGCTTGAGGTATTGGGAAATACAGACCAAGCAATCCAAGACTTTACTTCAGATTCTCGCAAGGTGCAGTCGGATATGATGTTTGTGGCTATATCGGGTAGCCATGCAGATGGTCACGATTACATTGACCAAGCGATTGAGGCAGGAGCTCGAGCCGTCCTTTGCGAACGGATACCTAAGTCCATCGACGAGGATGTATTGTATATCCGTGTTTTACGTAGCGACAAGGCTTATGCAAGGATTTGTGAAAACTGGTATGATAACCCATCTAAGACACTCAAGCTGGTTGGTGTGACCGGTACCAATGGCAAGACAAGTATTGCTAGCATGCTGTGGGAGCTTCACACCCAATTGGGCCATATGTGCGGATTGATTTCAACTAATGTTATACGCATTGGAAGTCGAGTCATTGAAGCTACGCATACCACACCCGATGCACGGCAGATTTCCTCCGTGTTACGTGAGATGGCCAATTTCAATTGCAGTCATGTGTTTATGGAAGTTTCCTCGCATGGCTTGGTCCAACGCCGGCCATCAGCGCTAGCATTTGATGGAATGATCTTTACCAATTTGACCCACGATCACTTAGATTATCATAAATCGATGAAGGCCTACCGTGATGCTAAAAAGCTCGCATTTGATGGCCTCCATTCGTCGGCTTTCGCTCTGGTAAATATTGATGATAAGAATGGCACCTATATGGTGCAAAATTCCAAGGCGTCAATCTATAGCTACAGCCAATATGGTCCTTCAGACTACCGAGTGCGCGTATTGGAGCAGGACATAGCGGGATTGGTGCTCAACATTGATGGTGCTGAAGTTCACACCCATATGATAGGAGGCTTTAATGCAACAAACCTATTGGCAGTGTATGCTGCTTCTCATTTATTGGGAAGTAAAGAGGAGGACATCCTACGGACTTTATCTGTTATTCGAGGTGCAAAGGGGCGAATGGAAATTGTACTTGCCGAAGAGTCTCAAGTAACAGGGATTATAGATTATGCCCATACGCCTGACGCAGTGCAAAAAGTATTAGAGGTTATACGAGAGGTTTTACACGGTGGAATGCGCGTCATAACCGTTATAGGTTGTGGTGGTAATCGAGATGTCACCAAGCGTCCCAAAATGGGTCTATTGTCTGCTAGACTTAGCGATATGGTGATTTTTACTGCGGATAATCCTCGTAACGAAAGTGCCCAAGATATCTGTCAGGCCATGCTTGATGGTGTCGAGCTTTCTTCTCGAAGGAAGTGTTCGATTATTCTAGATCGAAAAGAGGCAATCCATAAAGCCGTTGGTCTGGCACAGTCCAATGATATTGTCCTTGTGGCGGGTAAGGGACATGAAACTACTCAGGTTTTTGGGGATAAAGTCATGCCATTTGATGATGGCGAAGTTTTGTTTGATGCGCTTAAATCCATGGGGTCATGATCTATTATTTCTGGAATCATCTAGCATCCAAATACGATTTCTACGGAGAGGGAATCATGCAATATGTTTCTGTGCGAGCAGGATTAGCACTGATGGTGTCTCTCCTTATCTCGCTCATCTTCGGCAACCGAATTATAAGCATTTTGCGCCAAAAACAAATTGGAGAATCTATCCGTGATTTGGGACTGGAGGGTCAAAGTGAAAAAGCGGGAACCCCTACAATGGGAGGTATCATAATTCTAGCTGCTATTCTCGTTCCCTTGATGTGTTTTGGAGATTTAGGGAATATCTACACCCAGTTACTTATTGTAAGTACAATCTGGATGGGGCTTATAGGTTTTCTAGATGATTACATAAAAGTTTATAAGAAGAACAAAAAAGGGCTTGCTGGCCGTTTTAAAATTTTGGGACAGGTTGGCTTGGGTCTGATTGTTGGCTGCGCAGTGTATCTCCATCCAGATATCTATGTCAAACAAGAAATCGCTCAGCACGAGGTAGAGCGCTTTGACTCCTCGCGAATCTCCTCCATGCATGATGAGGGAGGGGACCAGCATTTCTTTGTAAAGATCAAAGAACCTGTAACGAACATTCCTTTCTTCAAGGGAAATGAGTTTAACTATGAAGCTCCTTTAGTTTGGATAACGAAGAACGAGCAGACAAGACAATATGCGTGGCTCTTTTTCATTCCAATGGTCATTTTTATCATTGCGGCAGTATCCAATGGAGCTAATCTCACGGATGGGTTGGACGGACTAGCAACGGGCACAAGTGCAATTGTAGGGGTCACTTTGTTTGTCTTTGCGTATGTCTCTTCCAACATTGTTTTGGCGGAATACTTTAATGTACTATACATTCCTAATTCCCAAGAGACGGTAGTTTATCTCGCGGCCTTTATTGGAGCATGTGTGGGCTTTCTGTGGTACAACAGTTATCCAGCGACAGTTTTTATGGGTGATACAGGCAGCCTTGCACTTGGAGGGATCATTGCCTCACTAGCCATATTACTCCGAAAAGAATTACTCATTCCTGTCCTTTGTGCGATCTTTTTAATTGAGAATCTTTCGGTGATTCTTCAGGTAGGGTACTTTAAGTACACCAAGAAAAAGACGGGCACCGGGCAACGAATCTTTTTAATGTCACCGCTCCATCATCACTATCAAAAGAAAGGATGGCATGAGACAAAAATCGTAACACGATTTTGGATTATAGCGATTGCTATGGCCGCATTTTCAATCATAACCCTAAAAATCCGATGATGGATAAGCCAACATATAGTTTGTCAACATTCATCGTGGTGCTAGGTGGAGGTGAATCTGGTGTTGGTGCTGCAATTCTAGCTTCACAAAAAGGCTACAAGGTTTTTGTTAGCGATACTTCTATGATTAAAGATCATTTCAAAGAAGAATTGCAAAACCATGGCATCCCCTATGAAGAGGGTGGGCACGATGTTTCCCGTCTACAAGAGGCTGACTTAATCATAAAGAGCCCAGGGATTCCCAATCACATTCCTGTACTTGTTGAGGCTCGGACACGCGGCCAAAAGATTATTAGTGAATTAGAATGGGCATGGCTCTTCCACAAGGGAAAGGTCATTGCGGTGACAGGTAGTAATGGCAAGACGACAACCGTCAACTGGATTTTTGATATGGTGCAGCGCGCTGGAATCTCATCTGTCCTGGTCGGCAATGTAGGTACGAGTTACGCACGTATTGTTGCAGAACAGGATGTTGATTGCTTTGTAGTCGAAGTCAGCAGTTTTCAGCTTGACGATATCGATGCGTTTCGCCCTGATATTGCCGTGATTTTAAACATCACTCCAGATCATCTTGACCGATATGATGGTTCGATGGACTTATATGCCCAATCAAAATGGCGCATCACTAAAAACCAAAAGCTACAGGATACACTGATTCTATCTGCGGATGATCAACCCATTGCAGACCTACTTAAAGAAAAAGGAAGTCTTGCGGATATACAACAATTTTCAATTCAACAAACCAAATGCTTAGCCTTCGAAAAGGATGGCAAGCTCCACTTTAACTATTCTACAAACCCTATAACTATTGCTATGAACGATTTAATCTTAAAGGGAAATCATAATGTATATAACTCTCTTGCCGCAGGAATGGCTGCTCGTGCTCTTGAGGTGAATAATCCAAGTATTCGAGAGAGCCTGGAACGCTTTGATGGGTTACCTCATCGAATGGAGAGGGTCTTGCGTATTGGAGGAAGGAGTTTTATCAATGACTCTAAAGCAACGAATGTCAATTCAACATGGTATGCTCTAGAAGCCATGACTTCTGATGTGGTATGGATTGCAGGAGGAGTTGACAAAGGGAATGATTATTCGATTCTAGAGGGACTAGTCCATAAAAAAGTGAAGTCTCTTGTTTGTATTGGGGCAGACAATCGAAAGCTCCACGAAGCCTTTGCTAAACATGTAGGAATTTGCATTAATGTTTCTTCAATGGCCGAGGCAGTCCAAGTGTCTTATCAGTTTTCGGATCCGGGTGATAGTGTAATCCTTTCTCCTGCATGTGCCTCTTTTGACCGATTTGCAAATTATGAAGATCGCGGAGATCAATTCAAACAGGCGGTGCGTGAACTATGATTTCAAGGCTTAGTCATTTCATACAAGGAGACCGGGTAATATGGTTTGCTGTGGTCATGCTTTCGATCTTTGGAATGCTTGCCGTGTACTCTTCCACGGGTACCTTGTCCTATAAGCTTCGAGATGGCTATACCGAGTACTATCTCGTCAAGCAGTTTGTGCTCGTTGGATTCGGCCTTGGACTGATCGTTGTATTTCATTTGTTACCCTATCGGCTATTTGCTCAAAACATCTTCTTTCCATTTTTTGGACTGAGTATCTTCTTACTGGTTCTTGTACTTTTTTGGGGTAATGATATCAATGATGCACGCCGCTGGATGACAGTCTTTGGTATACGTTTTCAGGTATCTGACTTCGCTAAGGTTACGTTAGTGATGTACCTCGCTAGATACCTTTCGCTAAAACAGGACACCATCAAATCCTTTAAGGAAACCTTCGTGCCAGCTGTAGCCTTTATTGTGGGTATATGCTTTCTTATTGCCATTCATGATTTATCGACAGCGGTCATTCTGTTTATAACCTCTTTTATTCTCTTATTTATAGGCCGTGTTCATTTTCTTCAACTCATCAGTGTTGCCTTGTTAATGGGTTTGGTCGCAGGACTATTTATCCTTTTCCTTACCAACACCCCTGACGCAAAACTCGAGAATACAGGACGGCTTCTGACCTGGAAACACCGAATCGAAGGCTATTCGAATCCAAGTGATCAAGCGATGGATATGTACCAAGTTCGTCAAGCCGAAATTGCCATTGCCCGCGGTGGTATTTTCCCAAATGGTCCAGGTAACTCAAAACAAAAGAATTTTTTACCCCATCCATATTCCGATTACATCTATGCAATAATCATAGAGGAATACGGGCTGTTAGGTGGTTTAGTAGTTATCCTCCTATACCTAATCATACTATTCCGCACGATCCGAATGGTGTTAAAAGCGCCAAAGGCTTATCCTGTTTTTCTAGCTTTCGGCTTGTGCCTGCTTGTCGTGTTTCAGGCGTTTACTAATATGGCGGTTGCGGTAAACCTTTTTCCAGTTACTGGTCTTACACTTCCCAT
Organism: Chitinophagales bacterium; assembly: GCA_049890075.1. Lineage (GTDB taxonomy): Bacteria > Bacteroidota > Bacteroidia > Chitinophagales > UBA8649 > UBA8649. The sequence continues at coordinate 17,864 of JBMHCE010000007.1, read as the reverse complement.
GGTAAGCTTGGGTGGAAGTTCAATGATTTTTACCAGTATAGCTATGGGGATTATTCTTAGCGTAAGCCAGGAAGTAATGAAGGAAAAGAAGGAAGTAGAGAGCAGTCACCTTAAATCTATAAATCGCATTTAAGTCATGGCTAAACGACACCCTCTACGCATTGTATTAAGTGGCGGTGGCACAGGAGGTCATGTATACCCAGCTATTGCTATTGCTGATGCGCTAAAGGAGCTACCCTATGAGGTAGAGATTCTATTTGTCGGAGCTAATGGTAAGGTCGAAATGAAAAAGGTGCCCGAGGCGGGTTATTCAATCGTAGGCCTTCCCGTGCGGGGAATTCAGCGAAATGGTTCGTTGGCTAACCTTCTGTTTCCTTTTCGCCTTTTGATAAGCTTTATTAAGGTCTATGGTGTACTTAGGTCCTTTAAGCCCGATGCGGTTATTGGCCTTGGTGGTTTTGCCAGTGGACCTTGTTTAAAAATGGCTCAATGGATGGGTATATCAACTTATCTGCAAGAGCAAAATGCTGCACCAGGCATGACCAATAGGCTGCTCGCAAAGAAAGTAAAGGCTGCATTTGTAGCCTATCCTGGCATGGAACAGTTCTTTGCAAAGACTTCGCTTCAGGTCACAGGAAATCCTATTCGTTCAGCGATAGATACTTCGTTTTCAAAAAAAGAAGCTTGTGACCACTTTGGTTTGGATTCGACGCGCCCAGTAATCTTCATGACTGGGGGAAGTCTAGGTGCACAGACTCTTAACGATAGCATGGCTTTGGCCATTGAAAGGCTAACTGAAAAGGGGATTCAAGTGCTTTGGCAATCGGGTTCATATTACTATGAGCGCTTTGCATCATATCATTCACAGCGTGTGAAAGTCATGGCCTATGTTGATCGTATGGATTTAGCCTATATGGCATCTGACATCATTGTGGCTAGGGCAGGTGCATCAACCATATCGGAATTAGCCCTAGTTGCTAAGCCATCTATTTTGATACCCTCTCCTAATGTCACAGAGGATCATCAAAACAAAAACGCTCAAGCTATGGTGGAGGCACATGCTGTTGTTAAGCTCTCTGATGCTGATGCTCGTGAGCATCTTGGTTTAGAAATTCTTCAGTTACTAGAAGATGTTGATCGACAGCAAGAGCTTATTAAATCGCTTAAGTCTTTTGCTAAGCCCTATGCTGCGCATGATATTGTACAATACATTGTAAAAGAACGCAGCCTTCCACAGTATTTACATCAACATGATTTAACTCAAGTCCACCATATTTATTTGATTGGAATTGGTGGAGCGGGTATGAATACGTTGGCACACTATTTTCTGAATCAGGGGATTGAAGTGTCAGGATATGATAGGAAGGCTACTTCTATAACTCAACACTTAGAGGCTAAGGGTGCAAGGATAGGATACTCTTTGGACGATGTCATTCCTCAAGCGGTTGATTTAGTAGTCTATACACCGGCGATAAGTAAGGACAATCCCGTTTTATTGCAAGCCATACAACGAAAGTCTATTAGTTTGTTAAAGCGCTCAGAGTGTTTGGGACTGTTGACACAAAATCGCACGACAATAGCTGTTGCAGGTAGTCATGGAAAGACGACTATCACATCCATGATTGCCCATATTTTTCTTGCAAACGCTCAGCCGATTACCGGTTTTATCGGCGGGCAATTTGTGGGTCAAGAGGGGGGACTAGTAGGAGAGGGAGATATCTTTTTGGTTGAGGCCGATGAGTTTGACCGATCGTTTTTACATCTGAAGCCTAACACAGCAGTTATATCTACCATAGATGCAGATCATTTAGAAATCTACGGGGATTTACAAGGAGTACAGCGTGGTTTTGAGTGTTTTGTTCGTCGTATTGAACCGGATGGTCATTTGATTCTTGGTCCTGGAGTAGCTATACCCTCTTTGTGCAATCCTGCGTTGTCTCGTTCAACTTATGGTTCATCTCCAAGCGATTGGACTTTAAGTAAAGCTCAGTGGGATGGTGATGCCTTTACCTATGATTTTGAAGCTGGTGGTACATCATATAATGGTAAGCTTCCTCTAGGCGGGATTCATAATGTAAAAAACGCTCTAGCCTCTATTGCGGTTGCCCAACAACATAACATTTCGGTAGAACGTGCAATGGATGCCCTAGCAAGTTTCCCCGGAGTTAAACGACGTTTTCAAGTGATTACTGGCGGGGACGGTTGGACCTACATTGATGATTATGCGCACCATCCAAGTGAGATTTCTGCCCTTATTCATGGATTACGAAGCATGGAAGCTGATTGGCCAGTAGTTGTCATCTTTCAGCCCCATTTGTTTACCAGAACCCAAATGCTTGCTAAAGAATTCGGAGAGGCATTAAGCGCAGCGGACCAAGTGGTTCTTCTTCCGATCTACCCGGCTCGCGAAGAACCTATAGAAGGAGTTACAAGTGCATTGGTCGCAGAACACATTGCGGTTCCATGCAATACCCTTTATAATGATAAGGAGGAAGTGTTGTCTCTTGTAGACACTTTGCCCAAAGGATTTGTGGTATCTGCTGGAGCAGGAGATATCTCTGCCTTGATTCCTTCAATTCGCCAAAAACTTGATTCAACGTATGGTAAAGGGTAAGATTTTTTCTCGCGCACAATTGCTAAACACTGCGTTATTCCTTCTTGGACTTGTAGCCTTATTATCTTTTTCAGAGATGGATCGATTTTGGAGTCAAAGTTCTGTAAATCAATTAGATATAAACTTTTCTGAGCAAAAGGGTGCCATGGTTGATGAAGCTTTTGTGCGCCATATTCTATTTGAAGAGTTTGCTCTTCATCTGGGAAAGACAGAGCGTTCGGCAATCAACGAGGAGGAGATAGAATCCCGATTGTCTGATTCAAAGTGGATCGATGAGGCAGAAGTTTACCTAAACAATGAAGGAATTCTCTTTGTAGATATTCGTCCAAAGCTTGCACTCTTTCACATTATAAACAATCGTGGTGTTCAATACTATGTTGACAAAAATGGTGACTCAGCTCCCGTATCTGATATCTTTATAGGGAAGCTATTAGTGTGTTCTGGTAGTATACCAGACGATCACTTTTGGGCTGAATTTTCTTTGAAAAATACATTGAGAGAATATGCTGAATCAATAAGCGAGGACCCCTTCCTTGAAGCGATTGTAGAGCAGATTCACTTAGATAGTGCAAACCAGTTAACGCTGGTTACATCAATCGGTGGGCATCATGTAAAAATTGGACGTCCAGGTGCGGTTAAAAAGGAAATGCAAGATCTAAGTGCTTTCTATCAAGCAAAGTTTCATTCCTTGGATTGGCAACAGGTTGAGGAATTGGATACCCGCTATGAAGGTCAGGTTATATGTCGTCTCAAAGAGAAATAGAAAATTAAAAGAAAGAAATGGAAAACAACATTTGTGTTGGTATTGATATTGGAACCACTAAGGTTACCGCTCTTGTAGCAAAAAAGCTTGAAGAGGGTAAGTTGGAGATTATTGCCGTGGGTAAGGCTCCGTCTTACGGTGTAGTCCGTGGTCAAGTGCAAAATATACGTCAGACTCAGGAAGCTATCGAAAAGGCGGTAAGTATGGCAGAAGCGGCTTCAGGTTTAAGTATTGATGAAGTATATGTAGGAATTGCTGGATCTCATATTCGAAGCAGTCAGCAAATGCATGTAATCAATATGGAAGAGCCTAACACGGATATTACAGAAGATGAGGTGCAGCGCTTAACCCGCGAAATGTACAATACTGCAGTTGGTCCAGATGAACGTATTATTCATGTTCTTCCTCAAGAATATGCCATAGATGGACAAACAAACATTTTAGAGCCTGTCGGATGCATGGGTAGTCGTTTAAGTGCAAATTTTCATGTGATTACTGGAAAAATCCAAGCGGCTAAAATGATTGAGGAATCAGTCAAACGAGCTAACCTCACGCTCAAAAATTTAGTTTTAGAGCCCATTGCTTCTTCGGCAGCAGTGTTATCTGAAAAAGAAAAAAAGGCAGGAGTTGTTTTGGTTGATATTGGCGGGGGTACAACTGATATTGCAATTTTTCACAACAACGTTATTCGTCACTCGGCAGTTATTCCATTTGGGGGCCAGGTCATTACCAACGATATCCAGCAAGGGTGCCAGATTCTTGAGGAACAGGCTGAAAAACTCAAAACGAAATTCGGAGCAGCGATTGCCGTGGATTCAGCAAAAAATCAAGTTGTTTCTATTCCTAGAGTGAGTGGAGGACAACCTAGACAGATTTCGGTCAGGACCCTTTCGGAAATTATTCAATGCCGAATGGGCGAGATTTTTGAGTTAGTGGATGGAGAAATCCGTGCCTCTGGCTACCACGGCAGGTTGCACGCCGGAATAGTACTTACTGGAGGCGGATCGAAACTTCGTCATATTTCTCAGCTTGCTGAGTATAAAACAGGGATTGATGCACGGGTCGGAGAGCCAATCGAGCGTTTGGCCAACAATTTTGACGCAGACTTACGCCATCCATTGTTTGCTACAGGAATAGGTCTATGTGAAATGGGCTTCCGATTCGAGGAATCGAATGTGACGTCTCAAAAACGAAAGTTCAAATTATTACCCGATTGGATGAAAGACGGTTTTAATGATCTGAATCTAAAAGAAATACTGCTTGGTGGACCTGAGCACGATGATTTTTAACAAAAGCTATTGAATCTATGTCATCAATAATCAAGGTTATAGGAGTTGGAGGGGGAGGAAGTAATGCCGTTAATTTCATGCACAAGTCGGGCATAGAAGGAGTGGATTATATCGTGTGTAACACAGATGCACAGGCATTAAATGACAGCACAATCCCCAATAAACTCCAGTTGGGTCCAGAACTAACAAAGGGTTTGGGTGCAGGTGCTGATCCAACTATTGGTGCAGAAGCTATGATTGAATCAAAGCAAGCACTAAAAACTATGATTGGCGACCAGGCTAGAATGGTATTTATAACTGCATGTTTAGGGGGTGGTACAGGAACTGGAGCTGCTCCTGTGGTTGGCCAATTGGCACGTGAAATGGACCTGCTGAGCGTGGGTATTGTAACCATGCCTTTTGAGTTTGAAGGAAAACGCAAGTCAAGTCAAGCTGAGGAAGGACTTGAGCTTATCCGTGAGCAAGTGGATTGCCTTATTGTTATAAAAAATGACTATGTGCGTCAGTGTCATGGTGGTCTTCCATTTCGCGAAGCTTTTGATAAAGCCAACGAGATTCTTGCTATAGCTGCCCGAACGATAAGTGAAATAATAACCATAAAAGGTTTGATAAACATTGATTTCGCAGATGTTCGCATGGTAATGAAAGATTCTGGCGTAGCCATAATGGGTGAAGGGATAGGAAGTGGTGAGAGTCGTGCCGAAATGGCTTGCAGCAAAGCCCTTGATTCACCCCTTTTGTTCTCGCAAAGTATCCGGGGAGCTAAGCATGTTCTCTTGAACATCACAAGTGGAAGTAAAGAAGTAACACTTGATGAGATACAGCTGATTTCTGATCAGATTCAGGATGAGACAGGAGAAATTTGTGATATGATTTTTGGTACCTCACTTTGTGATGATCTTGGTGAAGAGTTAAAAGTCACATTGATCGCGACAGGATTTAACAGTCCATCTACGAATGATCCTTCCTTGGAGGAAATGAGTACGCTGTCATTGGAAAGTCAGCTTCTCGTTGATGCAAGCAATGGTGATGGATTAGAGCCTATGATAGAGGAGCACTCGATGACGAATGCGGTTGGGCAAACCATGCTAACCTTAGATGATGTTATTGAGTCTGATGTTGAGCCTGTTGGATTAAATCATCAAGTTTCTGAGCCTACACCTATGCCTCCAAGTGCTATCGAGACACAGTTTAAACCAGTAGATCGCGTTGAACGATTGCGCAACCTAAGTGATAAGTGGCGTGAGCAAAGTCAGAGCGATAGAATGTATAATGAACCGAGTTATCTGCGTCGTGGCACACCCATTAGTAGCGACAACCAGGGGATAGGAGACGCTTCGTCATTCACAATAGGTCCTGGTGATGGGGAAGGCAATCAATACGAGATTCGTAAAGACAACGCCTATCTCAATAATAACATAGACTAACGTCTGTAGAAGTTGATAGCTAGGGCTAGGCTTAATTGGTAGTTGCCCTCTCTTATTTGTTCTCGTATCATTTGATGAAGCTTTTCTTCATTATCAGGTGTTTCTTGCTGAAGATTCAACAAGTCCCCTTCTGAGGGAAGCTTGGTTTCCATCGCAAGCTTAGCAAGTTCTCTGCCAGTAAGGAGGTTGCTTTCTACAAGTCCTTTGGGTAAGCTATCAAATCCAAGGTTCTGTTTTTCAAATGGATTGTCAATACTAAAAATGCCATCTCCAGATGCTCGCACATAGTCGTTTCGTCCAAGTCGTCCTACAAGATCAATTTTCTGTGCATCAATTAAACCATCATCTGCCAAAACTGAAGAGTGGATGTGTATCTTTTGAATGGCACATATAAAAAGCGTACCTGCTCCACCTTCCTGTCCTAAATGTTTGGTGTCTTCAAGAATGCATTCTAATTGCACCTTGGCTTCCTTTACGCGAAATGGCTTTACTACGTCAGAGGCTATTGGTGTTACACCTGCTTTTGAGAATTCATTAACATCTTCTGCATAATCTGTCGAGGAGATATTCATTTGATGCACCAGATCGTAGGAAACAATGTTAACCACAACTTCACCATTGTCAAGAAGGTTATGGTAGGTATCCTTAGTTGTATTGTCTCGGCCGCGTCGATTGGAGGAAAAGACGATGATGGGTGGGTTTGAGCTAAACAGATTGAAAAAACTATAGGGTGCAAGATTGGCATTGCCCTCCTTGGAAAGGGTGCTTGCCCAACAAATAGGCCTAGGCCCGATGGCACCGGTTAGTAATCTATGACGATCACGTAATGGTAAGTCATAAGGGTTATAGCTAATGATATCTGTCATGGCATCGCATTAAGTTAAGATCTTGCGGGGAGCAAGGTAAATGAGCACGGTCCAAAACCAATGCGAACACCATCCTTTTCCGCATAGCCTCTCATTGTACAGGTATCCCCATCAGCTAAAAACTTTCGTTCGTTTCCACTGCTCAGCTTAATGGGCTTACTTCCTCTCCATGCTAGCTCTAACATAGAGCCATAGGAAGTTGGTTCTGGACCAGAAATAGTGCCTGAGGCATACACGTCACCCGTACGGACATTACATCCATTAACGGTTTGATGCGCTAGTTGTTGGAACATATTCCAATACATATACTTGAAGTTCGATTGGCAAATCGTTGTCGAATCTCCTGTTTCTTCGGTAATGGCCACTTCCAGCTTTACGTCAAAATGTCCTTTTCCATTGTATTGTAGATAGGGTAGGGGCTTGGGATCGTCTTGCACTGGGCTCTCCAAACGAAAGGGTTCCAACGCGTCAAGGGTTACGACCCACGGGGAAAGAATCGATCCAAAGTTCTTTGCAAGAAATGGCCCTAAAGGAACGTATTCCCATTTTTGGATGTCTCGGGCGGATAAATCATTAAATAGCATGAGGCCTCCAATATGTTCTTCGGCTTGGTCTATGGATATAGGCTCGCCTAGTATGTTTTCACCGCAGGTAACAAAGGCCATTTCCAATTCAAAATCCACTAATCGACTGGGTCCATAGACCGGTGAAGTAGCATCTTGAGGTAGGGTTTGTCCCTTAGGGCGGTGAATGGGCGTGCCGCTTACAACAATGGAAGAAGCTCGTCCGTGGTATCCCACAGGTATGTGTTTCCAGTTTGGAAGTAGGGCGTTTTCTGGATCCCTGAACATGGTACCTACATTTCGTGCATGATCTTCGCTGCTGTAGAAGTCAGTGTAATCCCCAATGGCAAAAGGAAGGTGCATGGTTGCTTCAGCTTGTAATACAAAAAAATCCTCCCTGTCTGGGTGATCTTTTAGTTTACTGCTATCGCCAGTTAGTAACCGAGATATCTGATTACGGACACGACTTATCTCCTTTCGACCATAACTAAAAAAAGTATTTAGTGTTTCTAACTCGAAGTACGGGGCTTCGAGGTCTAACAGATTGGCTTCTCCAAGAAGCTGAAGGTCTAGAATATACTGACCAATAGCTACCCCAGGTCGTTCACTTCTATGTTCTGTTGAGAAGATTCCAAAGGGTAAATTTTGCACCGGAAAATCCGTGCCGGCATCAATAGACAACCACGTAGTTAAGTCAGGATGATTTGGCGAATACGACATATTCTCATTTTTTGGGAAGGTACAAAATGCCTAGTGATTAGAGTAGACTCGGATTAATCGAAAAACCCATCACCTTCATCAGATGAATATCTGCGTCTCGTCTCCCTCTTGCCAAGCTCACGTTGGATCATAAGATCGGCAAGTTCTTTTGCCCATGATTCTCGTGGAGCTTGCATAAAGACCTTAGCGAGATGATTTTCTGGGATATCGATTTGATACAGTATTTGGCGCAACCTTGAAGGGTCGGAGGCAAGGGCCTTTTCAACCTGCTGTATGAGCCAAGTGTATTCTTTATTGTCAACGCGCTCGGAGAGATTGTTCATGGTTTGCTTCCAATGATCTAGATCAAAATTCATACATTCAACATAGAACAAAAATGTTTGATATGGCGCGATTCATTTCTACAATGTGTATTCCTATACTTCTTAGCCTATCCGCATGTGATGTCTTCAAGTCTATTACGGGGATGACATCAGTTGAGCAAACGGCATTAAGTCAAGAAGAAATTCGCAGTGGATTGCGTGAAGCCCTATATATAAGCACAGATACTTCGGTTACTAAGGCCAGTGCACTGGATGGTTATCTCGGAAATGCTGCGATTAAGATTCTTGTACCTAGTGAGGCACAGCGTGTCATAGATAAGACTCGTAATATACCGTTGGTAAATAATGCTGTGGCACGAGCAGTGGAGCGTTTCGAGGAAAGCATGAATCGAGCAGCAGAGGATGCAGCAGGAGAGGCTAAGGAAGTTTTTAAGGAAGTTATTCAAAACATTACCTTCCAAGATGTGGTACAAATACTTAATGGAGAGGACAATGCGGCTACTCGGTTTTTAGAGGACAATGCTCGTCAATCCCTCTACAATCGGTTTTATCCGATTGTCGATAACTCGATGTCTAAAAACAACGTTGATCAAACCTGGTCACGCGTTACTGGGTTGTATAACCAACACATTGGGGGTGAAGTTGAAACCGACCTCAATGCATACATTACCAATAAAGCGCTTGATGGTCTCTTTTATCTTATCGCCGAGGAAGAAGCAAAGATTCGTAAGGATCCAATGCACAGAGTGACAGAAATTCTGCAAAGAGTGTTTGGAAGTTAGGGTATGGATTTGGATGACTCTAGTCCAAGGGAAAACAATGCATAGTCATATTTGATAGGATCCTCGGCATCTACTTTGCGTAAGGCGCGACCGAGTTCTTCAACGGCTTGCCAGTCATTGGCTTTACGTTGTAAAAGCCCTAATTCTCTTGCTATTCTTGCCACATGAATATCTAGTGGGCATTCCAATTGGCTGCTTTTTATGCTAGTCCAAAGTCCAAAATCTATGTTGGAGTTATCTTTTCGCACCATCCAACGGAAATACATTACAAGCCTTTTACAGGCTGCCTTTTTGTAGGGCGAGGCGATGTGGCGCATAGTGCGCTGTGCAACATGAGGTGATTGGGCAAACAGCAGGTGTAGTTTATGAAGGTTCTCTTTAATGTTGAATTGGCTTTCTTGATTCTGAACAAGTATGGCGTCCTCCAAAGAATTGTACTTGGTATATATGGATTGTAGCGTTTTAGCTATACCTAGTACATCCTCTCCATTAAACGTTCGATGCTTAAAGGTTTTGAGCGAAGCCAAACAGGATGCATTGGCCTGAGTTATATAATCGTATGGTGCATTATCCATTCGATCTAAGAGGTCGATGCTTTTATTGATGATGGTTTTGCGGTTTCCCCAAGCAAAAAGCGCCGCAAAAAATCCTGCAATTTCAATATCTCTTGGCTGGGAAAACTGATGGGGGATAGAAATGGGGTCATGATCTATAAATGACCGATTGTAATACAAATCTAAGGCGTCATCGAGTAGCTCCTTTTTTTGAGAAAGGGTCATCCTAACTGTTTTTAAACGGACTTAAATCACTGCTCTGTCTCATGAGCTTATGTGCTTGTTTAACTCCGATGACCAATGTAAAGAGTGTGAGAATGGCTAGGCCGGGATAGCTCTCAATAAAAATGAAGTAGTCGTAAGCTCCATGAAATATGATGGCCATAAAAAGCCCTCTAGCGAGCAGGCGATTTCTCTCGCTATCATCGGCAGCAAACTTTGCAAGTCCGGCATAATACCCCATCATAACAGCAAACATAGCATGAGCAGGCACAGCAGTAAATGTTCTGAGAATGGCGACTTGCATTCCACCTTGCGATACATAGAGGATGTTTTCTACAAAGGCAAAGCCCATAGATATGTACACAGCATAGATTATGCCGTCAAAGGGTTCATTGAAATTTTTGTTGCGAAAGGCGTAATAGCGGAGCGCAATAAACTTCCCGGCTTCTTCCGTTAATGCAACCACTATAAATGCATGTATGGCCATATAGATCAACTCATTTCCTTCGAAGAGATGTAGAGGAAACTGGTCCCACCAGAACAAACTAGCAAGCAAGACAAAGATGACGCTTAAGCAACCGAGCAAAAAGGAAATACCTAAAACTGATAAAGGTTCTTTTTCATGTTTGTCTTTATAGTACAGATAAACTAAGATGGCAATTACAGGAGCTGTTGCACCAATGAATAGATTCCAAGTCATGGAATTTGGTTTATTGTTTGCGATTAAAGTGATTGATATATAATCCGCTTCGAAGTTTGGGTTCAAACCAAGTTGATTTCGGAGGCATTACTTGTCCGCTGTCTGCCACATCAAACAGCTCTTTCATGCTTACTGGGTAAATAGAGAAGGCAAGGGCCCACTCTCCACTCTGTACCTTTTCCTCTAATCCACTTGTGCCACGGATTCCTCCTACAAAGTCAATTCTGGGATCGGTTCGTTGATCTTTGATGCCTAAAAGCGGGTCTAGTACTAGATCGGATAAAACTTGCACATCCAAGCTTTGAATACCGTGGCCAACTTGATTTTTGTCTTTAAGTTTTAATTCATACCATGTACGGTCAAGTAACATACCATAGGTATATTTTCCATTGGGTTTGCACGCTGAGGGAGTTTCTATTACGGAAAAGTGCCTACTCAATTTTTCTACAAACTCATCAGGTGAATATCCATTGAGATCTTTAATCACTCGATTGTAATCCCATATATCAAGTTCTTTTTCATCAAACAATACGGATAAAAAGGAGTCATAGGCTTCTTTATTATCTCCTGTTTCTTGGCGCATTCTTATCCCAACTTTTGCGCTTGCTGCTGAACGATGATGACCATCTGCAATGTAAGTCTGTGAAACATTGTTGGAAAACAACGCAGTAATGGCCTCGACCGTCTGATCGTCATTAATTGTCCAACCCTCATGAAGTACATCATCCTCAGAAGTAAAGGAAAAGTCCGGTTTGTTCGATGCACACCATGATTTTTTTATGGCAGCGAGTTCTGACATATGATGATGGGCTAGGAAAACAGGACCCGGATGGGCTCCTATAGTATACATGTGTTGAATTCGGTCCTCTTCTTTGGCCGGACGGGTGTATTCATGTTTTTTTATCCGGTCATTCATGTAGTCATCCACTGAACTCAAACACACAAGTCCATATTGATCATTATCCATCATTTTTTGTCTGTAGATGTAGTATGCCTTTTTGGAGTCATACTGAAGCCAACCTTCGCGGATAAACTCCTCCAATGCATTTTTTGCCGCTGCGTACTGCGCTTCTTTTGTCGAGGTATGCTCAGGGTCTAGGTTGATTTCAGGCTTGATGACGCGATAAAAGCTCTTTTCGTTGCCTTTAGCCTCTAGTCGTGCTTCCTCAGAGGATAGTACATCATAGGGACGAGAGGCGATTTGAGATTCTAACCCAGATTGAGGGCGTAATGCAATAAAGGGACGTATGGTTATCATAGGATGAGTTATTGGTTGTGTTGATGTAATGTAATCTTAAGTACCAAGCTAAACTTTTTGATCAAAATGGTTGATAAACTCACAGAGCTGTTCCACTTCATCTAGGGTATGTGCGTTATATACGGATGCTCTGAGTCCTCCTCGGCTTCGGTGACCCTGAAGTCCAACGATATCTGCTTGGTGGGCCGCTTGTAAAAACTTTTCTTCGATAGCTTCCTCATTCGCTTCAAAAACAATGTTATGATGAGAACGATGATCTGACTTTATAGGAAGGGTAAAGTGATGGCAATCCGCTAGGGTGTTGTAGAGCATATTGGATTTTACTTGCCGTTCTTGATCAAAATGTGCAATACCACCTGAAGCTTCCATCCAACGTAGGGTTAATAAACAGGAGTAAACAGCAAATACTGGTGGGGTGTTCCACATGGATTGTTTTGCGATTAAGTTGTTGTAACTCATCAACGATGGCACGTTCTTTTGTTCTTTAATGGCTTCTCTGCGCACAATAACAATACCGCCACCCGCTGAACCTAGATTTTTTTGGAAACCTGCGAATACAACATTGTATAAGGACCAATCGATGGGTCTGCTACCAATTTCGGAAGACATATCAGCTACTAAAGGACTGTGGAGTTTAGGTATGGTGTGAAATTGTGTTCCATGGATTGTGTTGTTGGTACATATATGTATGTAGTCATAATCTTGCTCAAGGCTTGAGGTAGGGGGTAGCTCGTTAAAATGATTGGACTGCGAGGATGCGATAGCCTCTCCTCGACACCATTT
>JBMHCE010000006.1:0-3308 GCA_049890075.1 Chitinophagales bacterium | reverse complement strand
ACGGATGATGTCTACAGCCCAATAATCAATCTACCTTTTCCTTTTTGTTTTTATGGAAACAACTATACACAAGTTGTTGTCGGTAGTAATGGTATAATCTCTTTTGATACTAACTTGGCCAATGCCTATTGTGAATGGTCCTACTCAACCCCCATTCCAAGTCCTACACTCGATGTACTCTCCATTATGGGGCCGTATCACGATATTGATCCTTCGGTGTGCGGGAATGTACGCCAGGGAATTTATGGTATTGCTCCATGCAGAACATTTGTAGTCAGCTTTGATAATGTATGCCACTTCAGTTGTAACAACCTCACGAGTCGTCACCAGATTGTGTTGTATGAATCAACTGGAATCATTGAAGTCTATGTCGAATCCAAACCTACCTGTACAACTTGGAACAGCGGTAATGCAGTGATTGGAATCCAAGATGGTTCGGGAACTAATGCCACCGTAGCTCCAGGCCGAAATACAGGCCCATGGACAGTATCCACTCCCGAGGCTTGGAGATTTTCACCAGATGGAGCACCTACTTACAGCTTTAACTGGTTTGATATGGCAGGAAACAATCTTGGAAACACAGCAAATCTTGACGTCTGCCCTGATGTAACTTCTTCTTACCGCGCCGAAATCATGTACACATCCTGCAGTGGTGCTACATTAACTTACAACGATACGGTAGAAGTTGCCGTAGCCGAAAATTTCGACTTTTCAGTGGCCGTTACTGATACCGCGGATTGCGGACAAAGTAATGGAGTAGCAGCTGCAGTAGCTCCCGTAGGAGCCAACCCTCCATTAACCTATTCATGGGACAACGGGCAGAGTGGCCTTGTCCTTGCAGGTGTACCAGCAGGAGATTATTGTTTGACAATAACTGATGCTTCGAACTGCCAAGTCACGCGTTGTGTAACTATACCAGAAATTGGTCCTGAAATCGATAGTGTGAATATCATTGATGCTAATTGTGACGGAGAAAACGGTGCAGCTGGAATCTTTGTTAGTGGAGGCACAAGTCCTTACACTTACAGCTGGAACGACCCTAATAATCAGACAGATGCTGTAGCACTCGGATTGGATTCCGGAGAATACGTTGTTACGGTTACGGATGCAAACAACTGCACACTAATCGATACCGTTTTTGTAGATCAACCCTTTGAAAATCCAACCATTAATCTTCAAGGACCAAGCGTTTTGTGTTTTCCTGAAGCTGCTATTCTTGAGGGAAGTAGCGATGACTCAACCCTATCCTATGTGTGGAGTACGGGACAAGCAGGAGCTATAATATCAGTGGTTCCTGATCGAGATACCACATTGTATGTTACAGGTTCTAATGGCCCTTGTTCAACTCAGGACAGTATCTTCATCGAGGTATCTTCTCCAATTCAAAACATCGAGATAATCTATGAACCAGATACTACCGTTCTTTTCGGCGATAGCCTTACGGTAACCATAACGGGAGATAACATCACCTCTTACCTATGGGATGTACTAGGTGATTCTACTGCTTCAGTAGTTCTGTTTCCTGGGGATTCAACTCTTTATGAAGTGGCCTTAGGAGGCCTGCCGCCATGTGGTGATTCAGTAATCTTTATTCCGGTAAATGTTATCCCAGAGGTGGATCCACTTATACCTGATGCCTTCACACCAAACGGTGATGGCCTTAATGATGTCTTCGAAGTAATCAATGCTTCTTTCTTTGTGACTATAGAAATGCGCATTTATAATCGTTGGGGGGAACTTGTCTTTGAAGAGATTGGAGACGCTTCATCGCTTGAAGGATGGGACGGAACCTATAATGGAAAACAGGCACCTGCAGGAAGCTATATGACAGTTGTTCTTGCCAAGCAACTTGGACGCCCAGATCAAAGACAGGCTAGCGGAAGTGTCTCGCTTATTCGTTAAAACCATGACTAGAGAATGACTAAATACATCAGACTATTCTTCTTTAATGCATTTACTTGTTTATGCTTTGCCTTACATGCTCAGAGCAACTTTGGCGTTAATGTCTATTCCTTTTCCAATGGAAGAGGTTACGAATCTCTGCCTTATGCGGACATAAAGGATGTAAATGGCAAGATTATAACTCAATCCGATTCTTCGGGATTAGCTCAATGGAGTGGTAATGGTGATAAACAAGAAATTGTGGTCAGCGCATTGGGATATGCGTCAGATACGCTTGACCTTGTCCATGACGAATACGCCAAAGTCATCCTATATCCCGAAGCACTAGAGTCTACTGTAATCCAATCTCGAAGAAACTCAAGACAGCTTGGCGTTACACTCAATACGACCCTGCTTGACCAAAAGGATTTAACGAAAGCCGCCTGTTGTAATCTTTCAGAGAGTTTTGAAACCAATAATTCCGTGGATGTTGGCTATACGGATGCGATTACGGGTAGTAAAAAGCTTCAGATGCTAGGCCTTGATGGTAAGTATGCAGAAATTCGATTCGAAGGCCTGTCCTCTATTCGGGGATTAAACCTATTGGGAGGAATGATTGATGTACCTGGTCCATTTCTTCACAGCATTGCGCTATCAAAAGGTTCAGGATCAATTGTAACCGGTCGCGAAGCGATTTCCGGGCAAATTGTTTACAATTGGAAACCCCCTGATTGTGATGAACGACTTCATATCAATGTCTACCTAGGGGCGTATGGTAGATTGGAAGGGAACATTCTCTCTACGGAGAAAATAAGCCGACGATGGTCTACGCTTACATCGGTTCACGGCATGACCAATAATCGAGAGATGGATAATAATGGCGATGGCTTTTTAGACCTGCCGAAAAATCCATTTCGTCTCAATGTAATGCACCGCTGGAAGTACTTCCATAAACAAAAATGGCGCACTCAATTTGGCTTTGATTACAGCCAAACGCGTTTAGAAGGTGGACTGAGTAGCGCTTACCGGGAAGACTCCATTTATAATGCAGACTACCGTTACGATCAAGAAAGTCGCCGAATAGCCGCCTTTTGGAAAATGGGTAGGCTCTGGGATAAGTGGAGTATGGGATTTCAAAACCGCTTCTATGTTCACGATCGCGAGGCATTCTTTGGAGACAACAACCAGGCATTGTATAGCACAAGAGATTATAGTGGGCAGGAAATGTTTGGTGAGAGCAAGCTAATTCTTGAACACTTTTGGAATACCACGGCCAACGGTGAGGATCTCCATAGTCACACGCTGAAATTTGGAGGAGGACTGTTAGTAGACTCTTTACAAGAGGCTGTTCTAGGAGCAAATCCACTGCGACAAGAACGGTGGGAGTTTAATCCTTACGGCTTTACCGAGTATACCTATGAGTTCAA
>JBMHCE010000005.1:0-7337 GCA_049890075.1 Chitinophagales bacterium | reverse complement strand
GTATTGACCTTGTAGTCCTGGTCCTCCATATACTGAATAAAGGCGTAGTAGAAATCCATCGTTACGGCCTTGAAGCTAAGAGGGTAGTTAGTTGTTTGGCTAAAGTCTTTGAGTTTCTTTAGTGAGTTCTCGTAGGCTTTTTTAGTCTTTGGACTAATAGCTCTGCTATTGGGCCCGTCTCTTCGGAGAGATAGGTTTTCTATGTAACGCTCCCAGTAGTTTTCAAGGTCTGAGTTATTGCCTGATTGCTGCCTACTATACAGCGTTTCTTCCACAGTGCGTTTGAAAGCCTTTGGAATTGGATACTCATCATGTGCTTTAGTATAGTTATAAAACGCTTCTAGAATGGTATTCTCAATATGATCGAGTTTGGCCTTCATTTCAGCAGACCATGCACCACGGTGGACCATGGGTCTTTTTCGTCGAGCATCCCAGTCATTGGGATGGATACTTTGCTTGACGACTATACTGCAGTGCTGGTTATTAAAACGTACCCGACATAGTATCGCCGTGGCTGATTCTGAATTTTTATTTCTAAGAAAAAAGGAAACAGAGACTTTCATACTGCGCTAAGCCTCCATAAACTACACAATTAAATTGAATAATTTCTCATGAGTAGACGGAAAAGTGGACGAAAACACTCAAAGTAGACGGAAATTGTCTTTTTGAAATTTTAACAAAAAATGAAACAAATCTGTTGATTATCAGATTGTTATTAACATTTTTTAGGAAATGATAGGGGAAAAGTGCAGTCCCATCAGGACTCGAACCTGAAACCTACTGCTTAGAAGGCAGTTGCTCTATCCAGTTGAGCTATAGGACCGTGAGGGTGCGAAGATACAACACTTAAGGTTTTGAACTAAATCGAGTGGCAGGAACTGATTGTTGGTTTGCCGTATCGATTTTAATGGCTTCCTGCTTGAGAGATCCACCGCGTTCTGTTGCTCTGATCTGATTAGGGGCTAACTCTAACTTCGTGTCGCTTCCGCGGACTGTTGAGTCAGCAGAGGTCTGATTGGTATCAGAAGCAGCGCCGTTCATGCTAGAGCTATTGCGTTGACAGGCTATCAAGCCCGATACAAGCAGCGAAAGCATTACTACCTTAAATATGTTTACTTGCTTATTCATTATATGATGTTTCGACCATGTCATCAGTGCAATAATCGTGATCGCAAAGGTACGTCAATTTCTAACTATGTTGATGATATAACGCACGAATCATGCCATCACTCAAGCCAAATTTTGGGACATGGATGATATCTGCCTCGGTCCATTCCATACTTTTCAAGTATAGGTTTAATGCTATGGGTAATACATCCGCTCGATCTGGCTTTAATCCATGGAGAACAATCCGCTCATTTACGGTCAGCCGATCGATTTGCTCGTAAAGCTTTTTGATATATGCGTAATCTAACACTGCATTGCTAGGTCGTTTGGATAGCTTATGCGCTGTATTAATACTTCCTCCGCTGCCAACAAACTCAATATTTCGAGGGGATTTACTCAGTTCTTGCAAGAATGTTTGCATTTCTGCCCATTCACTCTCTTTCACTTTATCAGCAAGAATCCGAATGGTGCCAATGTTAAATGACTTGCTCTGAATGACTTCATCACCTCGATGTAATGAGTATTCCGTACTTCCACCTCCTACATCCATGTAGAGATAGTCAACATCCTTACTCAGGTTGCCCTGCCATTCAGCTTGTTGAATGAGATCGGCTTCTACTTTTCCATGAATAACTTCTAGTTCTATGCCTGTCTCGTTTTTGATTATGCCAATAATCTCTTCGGAATTGCTTGCGTCGCGCATAGCGGAAGTTGCGCAAGCCCTTAGGTGGTTCACTTCGTAGGCATCAACAAAATTTTTGTAGGCCTGAAGTGCTGAGGTAAGTCGTTGAATATTGTGATCGCTGATTTTGCCATCATTAAAAACATCCCAACCCAAGCGCACAGGGACTTTAAATAATCCAAGCTTTACAAAATGAGGCTTTCCATTAAGCTCAATCACGTCATTTATCAAAAGACGCATTGCATTGGATCCAATGTCTATGGCAGCTAATCGCATACTATGAATGTACTAGGACTTAATGTTTTTAACCAATAACCTAGCGATAACTTAACCAACTTTCACCGTGTTGGATATCGACTCCGCGTTCTCCATCAACGACTTCACCGATGATTTGAGCCTCCACACCAAAGGATTGGCTAATGCTAATCAATTGTTCTGCAAGATTAAGAGGGAGGTAGGCTTCAAGTCTATGGCCCATGTTAAACACCTTATACATTTCTTCCCAGCTTGTACCTGACGCTTTTTGAATTGCATCAAAGAGAGGCGGGATGGTCAGCATGTTGTTTTTAACAATGCGTCCGTGTTGAAGGAAGTGCATGACTTTGGTTTGGCCACCTCCAGAACAATGGACCATGCCACCTATTTCTTTGCGATCAACTTCGCCTAAAAACTTCGTTATGATTGGGGCATAGGTTCGGGTAGGAGAGAGAACGAGTTTCCCATAGGTTTCCCCAGTTTCGGGTTCTACATCCGTCAAATTATGTGGTCCAGAATACACAAGGCTTTTGTCTGTATTGGGGTCATAACTCTCGGGGAAATCAGCCTTTAGATTCCCACCGAATAAGTCATGTCGGGCTGAAGTTAATCCGTTGGATCCCATCCCGCCATTGTAGCGTGATTCATAGCTCGCCTGCCCATAGGAAGCCAATCCAACAACTACATGGCCAGGCTTAATCTGAATATCAATGACCTCATCTTTTGGCATACGTGCAAAAGCTGTGTATCCCACATCAAGGGTGCGCACGATATCTCCCACATCTGCAGTCTCTCCTCCAGTTGGGTAGATACCAACTCCCAGACCATTTAGCCATTCAACAAGTTCTTGACCTCCTTGAATAAGGTGTTTTACAACTTCACCGGGTATGAGGTGTTTGTTGCGGCCTATGGTTGAGGAGATAAGAATGTTGTCAGTCGCTCCAACACAAATCATATCGTCAATATTCATAATCAGCGCGTCTTGTACGATATCCTTCCACACGGAGTTATCGCCCGTAGCTTTCCAGTAGAGATAGGCCAGAGAAGGTTTAGTTCCTGCTGTATCAGCATGCATAATATTGACAAAGGCATCATCTCCTCCGACTACATCTGGCATGATTTTGCAAAAGGCATTAGGGAACAACCCTTTGTCGAGATTTTTGATGGCTGCATGAACTTCAGCTTTATCGGAACTTACTCCACGTCCGGCATACCGTTGGGTTGAATTTGACATGAGGCAAAGAAACGCTGATTTTGCTCTACTTAAATAAGCTTTTACGCCCAATTTTTGAACATAAAGGACATGCGTTGGGATCGTGTCCTCGGGCGGGGCAGAAGGCGCGGCCAAAGAAGATGATTTGTAGGTGAAGTTTATTCCAAAGTTCTCTAGGAAAAAGCCGTTTGGCATCCTTTTCTGTTTGGACTACATTCTTACCAGTAGACAGTGTCCATCGATACATAAGGCGCTGAATGTGCGTGTCAACAGGAAAAGCAGGTACGCCAAAAGCTTGGCTTACTACAACAGAAGCCGTCTTATGTCCTACGCCAGGAAGGGATTCTAAATCTTCGAGAGATTCAGGGACAATGCCTTCGTATTGATCTATTAAGATTTGTGATAAGGCATGAATGTTTTTTGATTTGGCGGGGGAGAGGCCCACGGGCCGAATGATTGAGCGGATGTCCTCAACGGTAAGTTTGACCATATCATAGGGATTGTCCGCGCGATCAAAAAGTATTGGCGTCACTTTGTTGACTCCAGCATCTGTGGATTGGGCAGAGAGTAAAACCGCTATCAGTAGGGTGTAGGGATCTTTGTGATCTAGTGGGATAGGAGTTTCCGGAAAATGGTGTTCTAGTGTATCAATGACTAGCTTGACTTTATCGGCCTTTTGCATCATGCTAAACTAATGATTGCTCATGGAAGAATGCAGCATTCTAATTGATCTGGATTTTGTCCTTGATATAGCGTAGATTGAAACTGGGTTCGAGGGGAGGTGGTGCCCCCGCAAAACTTCCCACATTTTATTTACCTTTGAGCCCGATGGAAAAGCGCTTGCTCCTCGAAGAATCCCTGCTTAATCTCATCCTGCGTAGGTTGGCCTTCCAACTTATTGAGAGCCATCAGTCCTTTGAAGAATCTGTTTTTATTGCCATTCAACCACGTGGTATCGAGGTAATGCACGCCGTGGTAAAGGCCTTGGAAGAGGTAAAGGCGATAAAACCTGAATTGCTCCAACAAGGAACGCTGGATATAACCTTTCATCGTGATGATTTTCGATCTGGCAAAAGCCTCATCCCAAAGACAACAGATATTCCCTTTGCCATTGAAGGCAAGCGAATCATACTGATTGATGATGTTCTTTACACGGGACGTACTATTCGAGCAGCGCTTGACGCATTGGTAGATTTTGGCCGTCCTAAAGATGTAGAGCTTCTCGTGCTGATTGACCGTAAGCTTCATCGAGACCTGCCGATCCAAGCTAAATATGTTGGAAAAACCATTGACTCCATTGAAGAGGAACGCGTTACGGTCGATCTAGAAGGTAAAAGCGTTTGGATCACCCCTAAAACCCCTGATAATGGCTAGTTTGTCGACTAAACATCTTTTAGGAATTGCTGACCTCTCCACAGAGGATATTCAATTGATCCATTCCACGGCAGACGAGTTCAAAGAAGTTTTATCACGAAAGATTAAAAAAGTCCCATCCCTTCGTGATGTGACAATTGCCAATCTGTTTTTTGAAAACTCCACAAGAACTAAGATTTCCTTTGAGCTTGCCGAGAAGCGGCTCAGTGCTGATGTAGTTAATTTTGCCTCATCCACTTCATCGACCAAAAAAGGTGAAACCCTTATTGACACCGTAAATAACATTCTTGCTATGAAGGTGGATATGGTCGTCATGCGCCATCCACAGCCCGGCGCGCATCGTCTGCTCTCGCGTCACATTGATGCTAAAATCATAAATGCTGGAGATGGTGCTCATGAACATCCTACCCAAGCCCTATTGGATGCCTACAGTATCCGGGAGCGTCTAGGGGAGGTTAGCGGGAAGAAAGTATGCCTGTTTGGTGACATTAAGCATTCTCGTGTAGCCATTTCCAATATTCTTTGTTTGCAAAAACTTGGGGCCGAAGTCATGGTCTGTGGTCCAGGCAGCTTAATCCCTAAATACATTAGTGGACTAGGTGTGCAAGTGAGCCATAATGTGCAAGAAGCACTTGCTTGGTGTGACGTCGCCAATGTTTTACGTATTCAACTGGAGCGTCAGCATGTGCGCTACATACCAAGTCTTCGCGAATACAATCAATATTTTGGTATTCGAAAAAGCCATCTTGATGCATTGGATAAAGAAATCGTGATCATGCATCCCGGGCCCATAAACCGAGGGGTAGAAATAGATTCTGATGTGGCGGATTCTGAACATTCCATTATTCTTGATCAGGTCGAAAATGGGGTAGCCACTCGAATGGCTGTTCTTTATCTGCTGGCTGAAGCTTAACAACCCCCAGCTTTTAGCCTTTTTTGTTGTCTATAATTATAGGCGAATCATCCTTGTTCGTGCACACTTAGCCCTAAAAGACGAGTTTTTAGCCACTATTTTTAAAAAATGGACCGCATATATACGTTTCAGTTTCAATTTACTTGGCCTCTTGTTAAGATGATACGTAATGTCGAACGTATCCATATGGGGTGGAAGTCTCGCCATTCCTCGGCTACCTTTCTGGAAAATCAGCGGGAAGAGGCCGGCATGAGTTCACTTGTAAGTTGTGCGAAGATTGCAGGCTTTAGTTTAACCAGTGAAGATTTAAGTGCTATTAAGCGACAAAGTTTCGATGGATTTTCTAGTCCTGCCCTTGACTTTTCCAGGGGATTACTTGATGTATACGCCTATCTAGATTCTGCAACGCCAGAGGAGCTTATCGAGGAGGATTGTGTAAAGAAGGTCCACGAAAAGCTGACAGAATATATGTCTGTGCCTGATTCGCAGCGAGGGGAGTATAAGTCTCAGGATGATATGGACAACAAAGGATCTGCTGCTTTACCCACCTTAATCACGTTCCGCACAACCAATCCCAACGAACTTGTTGCGCGTTCTATGGCCGCCTTATTCCGTTGGACAAAGGATAATGAAGATGTTGATGACCTCGTAAAAGCTGCGCTAATGGCTTATGAGGTATATGCCGTTGATGCATTTAATAACCATGTTGACTCGTTAGGCCGAATAATGGCAGGTGCTTACCTCAAATCAAGGGGATACAGTTGGATACAATATCTCAAGTTAGAGCGTGAGTTTGAGTTACGCCACAGGGAGATGCAACAGATCATGGCTCAATGTAAGATGCGAAGACCCAATGAGGATATTACGCCATGGGTCGAGTTCTATCTTGAGTGCCTGCTGCATGCGCTTGAAGGACTGCCGCATGATACAAGTAATGAACGGATTAAATCAGCGAATCCTCTAGCAAGTGATGAGACACTCAGTCCAAGAGAAGAGCGGGTGTTGCGCTTTATCGAAGCAAACCCTGGTACGCGGTCAGGGGAAATCTCTCAAGGAGTCAACATTCCTGTTCCAACCATCAAAAAAATGGTAGCTAAATTCTATCGTATGGCCTTGGTAAATCGATTTGGCCAAGGTCGCGGTACTCATTACGCGATGCGATAGTTTTTTTATTCGCTCGATTTCATTTCTTGACAAATCAAAATGAGGCTTTAGGTTGTTATGCCTTCAAAGCCTTTCTATGTCAACTACCCAACATGCTTCGGATTCCAACGTCTCAATAGCATCACATTCCGGAATATATACGCTTTCTGTTCGTCAAAAGCTACCCATCTCACTAGAGGAGGCATGGTCCTTTTTAAGTGACCCCACCAACCTCAAGATGATCACGCCTGACTACATGCGTTTTGAGATAACCTCTGATACGCAGCCGGGTAACACAATGTTTGAAGGGCAAATCATTTCCTATCGAGTAAGTCCTTTACCAGGGATTCGCATGAATTGGGTCACGGAAATCACCCATGTTGAGCACCAGCGCTACTTTGTAGATGAGCAACGATTCGGTCCTTACACTATGTGGCATCATGAACACTGGCTTGACCCCATTGAGGGTGGGGTGGATATGCTTGATCGAGTCTCCTACAAAATCCCTTTGGGTCCCCTTGGTAAGTTAGCTCAGGCCATTATGGTTCGTCGTCAGCTACAAGGTATTTTTGACTATCGCATTGACAAATTGCATGAGGTCTTTGGGGTTTACGCCGGGCCGGTAGCAGAATCAGCTCCTAATGTCTAGT
>JBMHCE010000004.1:0-21015 GCA_049890075.1 Chitinophagales bacterium | reverse complement strand
TTCGAACAACACTTCCTTTACTCAAGAATTAGTAAGCCTTACTCACGGATTGGTGCTGAATACACATTGTGTCAGCGGCACACTTTTTGAGGAAATTATCTTCCCAACGGGAGGGGGTGGATCGGGTGCCTAGCAGGCACTTATATACACTAACCACCACCCTTAATCCTTTCATCCATCAAGCTTTGGTTCGGGGTCTACATTGCCTTCCCTACTACATTGCCATTTTTCGCGATTCAGTATCATTTTGTGCATTTAATTTGGAATATTTCCATATTTTAGGATTTAAACCAATAATAATTCATGCAACGTGCCATCCTTCATATGGATCTCGACAGCTTTTTTGTGTCCGTAGAAAGGCTTTTGGATAGCCGCCTTCGGGGTAAGCCCATCCTTCTTGGTGGCACAAGTGACCGTGGTGTAGTCGCGTCCTGTAGTTATGAGGCGCGAGCATATGGCGTACGTTCAGGAATGGCTATGAAAATGGCAAAACAGCGTTGTCCTGAAGGCATCGTTATTCGAGGGAATTCAATGACCTACACGAAGTATTCCCGTATAATCACAGAGATTCTTAAAGAGGAAGTTCCCTTGTTGGAGAAAGCAAGTATTGATGAATTCTATGCCGACTTATCAGGAATGGATCAATTTTTCGGATGTTATGCCTATGCCTCTGAACTGCGCCGTAAAATCATCCATGAAACCGGTCTCCCTATCTCCTTTGGGCTTTCCGAAAACAAAACCGTATCCAAAATAGCCACTGGTGAGGCAAAACCTAACAACCAACTTCGTGTAGATGAGGGAAGAGAAAAAGATTTCCTCGCTCCACTGCATGTAGGAAAAATACCTATGGTTGGGGAAAAGACCTTGCATCGACTTGCCCATATGGGAGTTCGTCGCATCGGAGTATTGCAACAAATTCCCGTAGAAATGATGCAGGCTACTTTCGGAAAGACAGGAAGTATTATATGGCAGAAAGCACAAGGCATTGATAACCGACCTGTAATTCCCTACACCGAACGAAAATCAATTTCTACCGAACGAACCTTTGATCGGGATACCACGGACGTACACAAATTAAAATCACTACTCACCGCCATGGCAGAAAACCTTGCCTTTCAGTTGCGGCGGGGCCAGAAACTAACTGCCTGTATATCCGTCCGTATTCGGTATTCGGACTTCCAAACGTATTCAAAGCAGCAACGTATCCCCTACTGTGCCGATGATGATGTATTAATTCGATATGCTTTGGATCTCTTTTCCTCCTTGTATAATCGAAGGCTTTTAGTTCGCCTTATCGGTGTACGTTTCAGCGATTTGGTTCACGGCCGTCCACAAATTCAACTTTTTGAGGATAGCCAAGAGAAAAACCAACTCTTTCAAGCCATGGATACCATTCGAGAAAAACATGGACAACGAAGTGTTGTTCGGGCTTGCGGATTAGAAGCCAAAACCATTGGCAGACATAACCCTTTCTCTGGTGAACCGCCTGTTATACTAGCCCATCGTAAACAGTAGACGCGATGTACCTCAATTGCCATACTGCCTATAGCTACCGCTTTGGGACATTTTCTGAAGAAGAACTCTTGGGAGAGGCTCAGCGTATGGGCGTCACGAGTTTGGCCTTAACTGACGTCCACTCCACCTCGGCATGCCTCAATTTTATTCGTCGAGCCCCTAACTATGGTATCCGTCCAGTAGTCGGTATTGACTTCCGCGAACAAGGACGAGGGCAATACTTTGGATTGGCAAAAAATAATCAAGGGTATTATGAACTCAATACCTTCTTAGCGGAAATACGGCACAACAAGGCCAAAGTCCCCATCCAAGCCCCTTGGTTTGAGAATGCCTTTATTATTTACGACTTCGCCTATGCCATTCAACATCCCTGCCTTCACCCTGAACGATTAGCACCCCACGAATTTATAGGAGTAAACCCTGCACAGATTGCGCAACTTCTGCGGCATACCTATCGGCGAAGTGATCGTATGATTGCTTATCAATCCGTGACCTTCCGCAATAAACGCGATTACAGCACCCATCGCCTGTTACGCGCGATCCAGAAAAATACCTTACTCAGTAAGCTATCGCAAACTGAACAAGCGACCTATGATGAGATTTTCCGTCCCCCAAGTCAGGTTAGGCAGTGTTTTTCAGGATATGAATTATGGTTAAACCGGAGCCAAAAAATTCTTGACCAATGCCATATTGAATTTGATTTTAGTCCCGGACGTCCACCCCAAAATCAACGCTCCTATACAGGAGACAGGCACAACGACGTACAACTCCTTCGGCAGTTGTGTAATGACAACATCAGCCACCGCTATACCCACCAAGAAAAAAGCGTCATTCAACAACGCGTGGACCAAGAAATAGACGTCATTCAACAAATGGACTTTGTTCCCTACTTTCTTATCAATTGGGATATCGTCCAACATGCCCGAAAACAAGGCTTTTTCTATGTAGGACGTGGTAGTGGAGCCAATAGTATTTTGGCCTATCTTCTTGGTATAACCAATGTTGACCCCATTGAGCTCGACCTCTATTTCGAACGCTTTATCAATGTATATCGGAAAAACCCTCCTGATTTTGATATAGACTTCTCCTGGCGAGACCGCCAAGCGATAACTGACTACATTTTCAAACGATTTAAAAACGTTGCCCTACTCGGAGCCTATAATACCTTTCAATATCGAGCAGCACTGCGTGAAATGGGAAAGGTATTTGGACTACCCAAAGATGAAATCGATCGGCTTATTGATGGGAGGTATACCTCGTCAAGGCTTGATGAAATCAGTCAGCTTACCCTGCGATACGCCCACTACATCCATGATATGCCTAACCACTTGAGCATCCATTCCAGTGGAATCTTAATTGCAGAGAAACATCTCCACCACTATGCGTCCACAGATCTCCCGCCTAAAGGATTTCCCACGGCCCATTTTGATATGCATATTGCTGAGGACGTAGGTCTTTTTAAATATGATATTCTCGGACAGCGCGGCTTAGCTAAGATCAAAGAAACCATTCAGCTGATTCATCAGAACCAACCAGATAATCCACCACACCCTATTGATGACATCCAGCATTTTAAGCAAGATCCGCGAATCAACCAAAAGATTGCGCAGGGAGGGTGCGTAGGGTGTTTTTACGTGGAGTCCCCTGCCATGCGCATGTTGCTTTCCAAACTACAGGCTAATGATTACCTCACCCTTGTTGCAGCATCCTCTGTCATCCGTCCTGGCGTAGCAAGAAGTGGTATGATGCGAGAGTTTATTCTGCGACACCGCATTCCTGAACGACGAAAGGAGGCCCATCAAGTCCTTTTAGAGATTATGCCCGACACCTATGGCATTATGGTCTATCAAGAAGATGTTATCAAAGTAGCCCATGCCTTTGCCCAGCTCACCTTAGGCGAGGCCGATGTGTTGCGACGAGGAATGAGCGGAAAATATCGTTCACGAGCGGAATTTCAAGCCATTAAAACTAAATTTTTTAAAAACTGCACAGATCTCCAATACGGACAAGACATCACCGAAGAAGTATGGCGCCAAATCGAGAGTTTTGCCGGTTATGCTTTTGCCAAGGGACATTCCGCCTCCTATGCCGTAGAAAGCTATCAAGCCCTCTATCTAAAGACCTACTACCCCTTGGAGTCCATGGTGGCAATAATCAATAACGGCGGTGGCTTTTATCGTACGGAATTCTATATCCACGAAGCACGGATGCAAGGAGGGGAAATCGAAGGG
Source organism: Chitinophagales bacterium (assembly GCA_049890075.1). GTDB lineage: Bacteria > Bacteroidota > Bacteroidia > Chitinophagales > UBA8649 > UBA8649. The sequence goes on along the minus strand of JBMHCE010000004.1, from coordinate 17,269 downwards.
CCATGTATTAATAACAGTGTAGCAGAAACCACCCTGTATGGAAAGACCATTTATCTCGGTTTTAGTCTTATCAAAGACCTCCAAGCCTCCACAATACAACAAATCCTAGAAGAACGGAAAGCACGTGGAGCCTTTACAAGCTTTCATGACTTTTCGAGTCGTCTATCCATCGGGTTAGATGATGTTAATCGCCTGATTCGAATTCGTGCCTTTCGGGACATCGAACATTCTAAAACTGAATTGCTATGGCAAGCCCAACGAATTGACCAAGCCGCAAAGCACCGTGGTGACCAGCACCAACAACGCATGTTTCAAACGCCAATACAACAGGTCAGTCTCGTGGAGCTTCCAAGTCTACCTGTAGAAGATGCCTTTGATGCTATGGAGTTACTGGGTTTTCCGCTCATCAACCCCTTTGAGTTGATTGCAGATTCCACGGAAGCTGCGCTGCTTGCAAAAGACCTCCCTAATCATATTGGGAAGATCGTCAGCGTATATGGCTACCTCGTTACCATAAAAAATACAAGTACAATTCATCGTGACCGTATGCTTTTTGGAACCTTTCTCGACCGGGAAGGGCACTTTATCGATACAACTCACTTCCCAGAAATCACAAAACGGTACCCTGTACTAGGACGAGGCATTTATCACCTTACGGGCAAAGTCGCCGAAGAATTTGGCGTCATAAGTCTTGAGATCAGCCAATGTAGTCCACTACCCTACGTAAAAGATCCACGTTACAGCACCTAGACTGATCGGTGCAGGACCATTGCAATTGGCCCTGAGTTGACATTATAGTTTATTTGGTCTTGAGCATCAACTTCAATACTGATTAAAGCATTGGATTTACATAATACTTGAAGTAAAGAAGATGATGCAACCTGGTTAACGAAGCTTGACTGATCAATGGTCATTTTATCTGAAGCCATTGCTTGAAAACCCAACTGTGTGTTGTATTCTTTAGAGACCCCATTATCAGGACGCACCAATGCCATCATGCCATGTACATCGTCGCGGCTAAAAAAAGCATTGAGTAAGATTAAAGAAGCTAGCACAGGAAAAGGACTTCCCCAATACGACCTATCATGTATAAAAAGGCCTGTATTGCCTACACCATCATGCAAATCGTTCACATGGATTAAACCAATGGGTTTATCGGTAGTAATTACATAATAGTAGTCAGCATCATTACGTAAAGCATTAAACCATCTCATTTGAGCCTCAGGAGAAATGGTTTCTTGGTAGAACATATATTGTCTAATATGCTCTGAATTCCGCCATTGACGCACCATCTCACAGTCCTGCTCCGAGAGCCTATCCAATCGTAGGTCGTTTGTCCAAATCGCTTGCATTACTTCAACTTAATCTGATAGCCCCTAATCCCTGACTCCTTTTCTTTTTTTGCCCGCACAACTCCTATCCACCCGATGGCAATCATTCCAAGTCCCAAGACCAATATCCCCCATTCAGCCTTAGAAAAATCCACTAATGAAGATTCTAATCTCCCAAATTGAAAAAATGGTTTAATGAATATACTAGTAGCAACAATACTAAGTCCTAAGCCGATGTAAATCAATAAGCGATAAGGAATCGTGGTATAATGCAGCATAATACGCCAACCTAGCCGCAACAGTTTGGCCCAAGAATAGCCCGAGGCCCCTTCTTTTCTAGGAAAATGACAAACCTCTGTAAACACCGTAGAATCAGCATACCAAGCAAGCACTTCGTCAAGATATACAAAAGGTGCTGCAAAGGGCTTGAGTTTGGCCAATACACGAGGTGCAATCAACTTAAAGGAAGATCCTTGAGATGGAACATTGGAGTACCGACTGATTACCTTGCTAAACAACCGACTAATTCCTCTTCTTAGTCCTTTGTGATAGCGCTCTTTATAAAGTCCGTAGGTGATATCAGCCCCTGTTTGGTTGGCTTTATTTAGGAGTTTTTCTATTTCCTGAGCCTGCACTTGTCCATCGTCATCCATGGTTACTGCAGCTACAAGAGAATCTGCATGTTGCAATCCGCAGAGCGTCGCCTGGTGCTGGCCTGCATTCTGCTCTAATTGAATCACGCGTATAACTGCTGAAGAGGTTGCAATATTTTGAAGACGAACTGATGTTTTAGCATCAGGACCATCCTGCACTAAAATGATCTCATGGCATGCTTCATTATATCGACGTAAAATGTCGGCAACCAGATTATCCAGTGCCTTAGTTGACTGATAACAAGGAATAACGACAGTAAACTTCATTGAAAGGCCAAGTTCGTATGAAGGTTCTTGTCAAGCGTTACTAACGCACTCCCCCAGGAGAGCCCAACCCCAAATCCTGTGAGCAGCACTGTTTCACTAGACGTTGGGGCACCCCCTGTATAATGGTCAGCAAGGGTAATAGGTATAGACGCTGATGACGTATTACCGTATTTCATCAACGTTGTGGGAAACGAAGCGTTTGGCCAATCTAAACGTCGAATGATGCCCTCTGAGATCATCTTATTCGCCTGATGTAAGAAAACATGATGTACATCGGATGGTTGAAGAGATAGCTCATCGAGAAACGCATTCATGTGATGGGGTATCTCCGAAAGGGCAAAGGAAAACACCGCCATGCCATCCATAGCTAGTGCTCCTCGAGATGGACAGTGAATTACCTTGCTACCCTCTCCATCAGAGTACATGGAAAACTTGATACTTGAATTGGCATCATAAGACAAGGCAGTAACCGCAAGACCATCCGAAAAAATGGGCAGCGTAGCCGAATCGGAAGGGTCTATTATCCTAGAAGAAAAATCTCCTGTTATAAGTAATCCCTTGCCTTGAGTCTTTTCCAACAGGGAGCCTACCAAATAGAGTCCATAGGGATAACCAGAGCATCCTAAGTTTACATCAAAGCACAGAGCACTTTTTCTCAAGTTTAACAAATGCTGTAGATGAATGGCTATTCCTGGAAGTTGACGATCTGGCGTTTGAGTAATAACGACGCATACGTCAATTTCATCAATGGACCAGGATAGTTTATCACACAACCTCGATGAGGCTATTCTAGCAAACTCATCGAGCCGATTAGATTCTTTGGCAATAAATCGACTATTGATTCCAATGCGATCAATCCAATCGGATTCATAGCCAAGTGATTCGTTCAGGACTTTTCCCTCAGGCAAAATCGACTCAATGCCGCAAACCAACGAGTTACATTGGAGAATCATTAACCTTGGACTTGAGCTTCGGTAACCAAATCAAATAAATCACCGAGAGTCTGAGCTTCTTTCATTTGTGAAGAAGAGATCAATACACCATATTCTGCATCGATGAAAGCTATTGCAACAAGGGCTAACATAGAGGACCACAAAGGACTCGACCGGAAAGCAAAGTTTTGCTCAGCATGTTTGGAATCCATTCCTAACTCTTGAATAAGATGTCTATAGAAATCTTTCTCGCTGATCATAGTCCAAAGATAAAAACCTACAAAAAAGGGGAGCATTGTGCTCCCCTTTCTCTATAATTCTATCCTGTTATTTGACAAACAGTTTCGTCGTCATAACAGAACCTTCACCCGATAGACGGATATTGACATATCCTCTATGTGGCACAAGATCGAGTTCAGTGATACCTTCAGCATTAGGCGCACTAATGATGAGTCGACCTAACATATCAAATACCTCGATTCGATAATCATTCGAGAATGATGCATTGCTAGGATCAACAACGATGGTTCCATTTGCATCCCAAATCATAACGTTCGCAAATCCATCATCAATTGATGTTGTCGAAGTTGCTTTGCTGATCTCTACCGCAAATCTTCCTGATTCAATGATCTCTGAATCGTTAACAATCTCCAATGACGCCATCGTGCGAACATCTTGACGTGTTTGATTGACACGGTCAATCAAGAAGACATCGTATGCAAGAGGTATTCTATCCGCATCAACATCAAAAGAGAAGTTTGTTGCTAAGCCTGGGCTTACCTCCAATTCAATAACTCTTGAAAGATCATCCGTTAATGGATAGGTTTGGACAGCCATGTGATCAGATGCCAATTGAGTTGATAATGTTGGGCGACCCATCTCGGATTGATGCTTCACACCATCCCCCATAACATCAAATCCTTCCGTTGCTCCTTCAGCGAAGAAGACCTCTGTTTTATCTCGGCCATTCGCGCTTATTAGATCCACTTGAAGACCCACTAAGTTCGACCGGAAACCAGTCCCTGTAGAGCTTCTCATGGCATTGGTAAAGGTTGGTGAAACGGGAGATGCCACAGCATTACCACCATTTCGCATAACAAAACCTTGAGCGATAGCGATCACATTTTGACCCGTTACAGGAAGAATGGATTGATATGATCCAGTGTAAATCCCTGTATCCGTAAAGGTACTTGGGCTGTTAATGCCAGGGTTGGCAATGATAAAGTCAGCCGTATTCACGTAGGATGGATAAGGATTAGAAAGAAGATTCCATCCAGCTCCACTGAATATACCTCCACCGCTATTTGTCATGGACGGAGTAGTGACACTTCCTGTGTTTGGAGTTCCTACAAAGTCTACTGTACTACCCGGAACAAGGAATGCCATGTAGCCCTTACCAGGTTCCATAACTCCTGCGGACTCTACCACCCAACCTTCAAAAGAACAGTTGTTCGCAAGCGATTCATCATAGGAGAATACATTACCATAGTTTGATCCAATATTTAGAGAGTCACAAACTCCAGTATTGAGGTAAGTCTGAGTTGTCAAATCCGGAGATACTGCTACCCCATCGGTTCCCACTAAGCCATTGCCTAGTGGTCCACTTACGTCGTCTCCAATCTGGGTTAAGTTCGCCACAACCGGAGTACCGATAATGTGGAACTGGTCACCTGGATTATACCGTTCAACTGTAACTGAACCGCTAAACTGCGCGCCAGCAGCTGTATCCATAAGGACACCGTCTCCTGTTGCATCTGACATCAAAGTCAATGTTCCATTATTGGCAAAGACATCTAATACATTCAATACGCCACCAGGAGCAACTCGCATATTGGCACCACTCTCAATAACGGTTGGACCAACATTGACTGTTCCGGTGATCATTGGATAGTGAACTACCCCTGTCGCAGGAATCGTAACCACATCAGTTAAACCAGGAACAACACCACTTATCCAATTGGATACGACATTCCAATCATGGGATGTTACTCCAGTCCACATAAAGGAAGGAGCAGGGTTGACGGTTACCGTCACGGGGGTACGTGCACTTGGACAGCCTCCTGTTACATCCTCTAACTCTACATAATATGTAGTGGTCGTCGCAAGAATTGGGGTATTGTAACTAGACCCTGTTGCTACCGCCGTTCCGCCTGTTGGGACCTCATACCACATGTACGTGTCATTAGGGCCAGCTCCAGATGCAGTAAGCACTGCAGAACTTCCTGCCGTAATGATAGCCCCTCCCGCTGAAGGAGCAGTAGGCGTAGGATTAACTACGATCTCATCACTAAAGTAACCCGTAGGTGTAGAACAACCTGTAGATGTCGGAATTCTGCGAACGTAGTATGAGATACTTGCACTTGGAGAAACCGTAACGCTGCTTGTGGTACTTAACACTGGACCTACACCAGGACCTGAAGCATACCACTCGTAAGTCGCTCCTGAGCCTTCAGTACCTCCTACTGCAGACAACGTAGTTGATGTACCGCTACATATTGTATCATCCCCCGCAAAGGCAGTCACCTCGGTAGGAAGACTATTTACAGTTACTACAACATCATCCGTTGCAATACATGTAGTATCCCCGTTGAGATTTAATTCATACCCAGTCAGCGTGTAGGTAATCGTATCCGTAGCATTTACCTGCGGCGACAATGAAGTCGTCGTCGATAAATAGGTGCTAGGAGACCATTCAAATTGAACCGTATTTGCCGATCCATACATTTGATAAATGGCTTGTATGGAGACATCTCCTAAGTTATCACTTGACCCATCGAGATCAACAAATCGGATATATACTGAAGAGTCGGCAGCTAAGGCATCATTACTTGGTGCAACGCCAACATGGCTCACCGAATTGGATACGATAAATGCTGCTGATGCGCACTGGAATGATCTCCAGGTTGAACCATTCGAAGAATACTCTGCTGCATACGACGATCCACAAAGTGAGAAACTTGGGTCAGTACTCGACGCAATATCAATTTGAATGGTGATTAACGAATCACTTCCACCGGGTGCATTAATTAAAAGGACACTTCCGTTATCCGATACATTACTAAACGAATTGGCCACCGTTTCTCTAGAAACAGAAAATGGCAGGTCAACCGTACCGTTTAGATTGATAACATCTCCATTACAGATTATTGTATCCGTACCTGCGTTGGTCGGAGGACTGGTATTTGCAATGCTAGGAGAAGATGTATCACTAGGACAAGCACTTCCATTAGAAGCAACAAAAGCAAAGACGGTGTTCTCCGAAACACTTCCAAACGCTGCTCCATCAAGAGTAGTTGAGTTAGCTCCTGTAATTGAAGACCAAATTTGTGCGCCCCCTGATTGAAGATCTAAGGGACCACTAATCCACTGATACGTCGAACCAGAAGCTCCAGAAACTACTAGGTCATTTAATGGAGTTCCTCCACAAATGGTTTGTGTTTGCGCTCCTCCCAAAGCAGGTATGCTAATGTTACCAGCTAAAGGTCTTGCCACATGGACAACATGTGTAGAGTCCGTATTAGAAGAACAACCGTTAACATCTGTCACCGTTACATAGTATGTAGAATCCGCAGAGGTAAACTGATTTGAATCAACAGATGTTACTACACCAGACCAATCATATTGATATGGTGATGTACCGCTTACTACAGAAGCGCTGAGATAAACTAAGTCCCCATCACAAACCTCCACTGAATCTTCATTCATTGAGACTACGGGTCTACCGTTGACCGTTCCTGACTGACTTGCCACTGGACTTGATTGATTACAATCATTAGATCCTGTTGCAGTAAATGATCCCGAAATACTTCCGATGATGACCTCAACCGTATCCTTTGTACCGGAGTAGATGTTACTTCCTCCTTCAATGATCGTCCCTGTAGGTGCCTGCCAGAGATAAGACGTCGCTCCCGTTAGGCCCGTTAATCCTATGGACACGGTATCACCTACACAAAAGTCGAATGAACCTGTCGATGAGGTTAACAATGGAGTACCAGCAGGTCCCTCAGAAACATTTATATCCATATAGATTGGAAGTGACCAACCACAACATGCGCTATTTGCGCGAAGTCTGATTTGATAATTCCCACCTGCATTCGCAAAAGAATGAGTCGTAGATGATCCTGAAGCACCGCCTAATGGAAGAATCTCCGCATTGGCGTTATCAAGATCAATAATAGTCCACTCATAGTCCGTTGAAACTGGAGTTACAAGACTCGTGTTGCTTATATCAAAAGCTACTGTGGCACCCGCACATACTTCAAGCGTTGACATGCTACCAAAGTCTGAAGTTGACATAGCTGAAATTGGTAATGTTTGCGTTGCTCGTAACTGAGGCAATACACGATCACCGCCATTAACAATAAGCATACCTTCATAAAGTTGACTACCGAGAAATACTTGATCACTTCCTGATGTAGATGTCGTGTAAACCTTAACAGTATCTGAATCAAGTGTGAATGAAGACGTTGCATTCGTCTCATCGCTAACCGTTGACCAATTACCAAACAAAGAGAAGGTCGAACTTCCCGATTGTGCAAGTCGGACTTCCGATAAAGCACATATACTATTGGCAATAATCGACAAGTCATTGGTTGGTGCATTTAACTGAGAGAAGCTAACTCCACCGCCCAAAATCAAGCGATCAATGCTTACTCCATTGGCACCATCTTGCCCACGACCACCACGACCGCCGTTTCCACCGCGACCGCCGTTTCCACCGGAAGCGTTACCACAAGATGTATTTCCATTTTGACCATTACTTCCTACTGAACCTTGAGCGCCAAATTCACCATCAGCTCCATTTCCTCCAACACCAGCAGTTCCAGCAGTTAAATTGTAGTAAGATAGGATACTATTGGTGCAGTTGACCATAACGACAGATGCACTAGCACCTCCACCGAAACCACCAGCTCCACCATTACCGCCGCTTCCGCCAGCTCCACCAGTTCCACCATCACCGGCGTTACCACCACTACAAAAACAATCAGTTCCGCGATCACCACCGCTACCGCCACCGCCGCCACCGCCGCCGCCACCTGGACTTCCTGCAGTTGCTTGATCATTAGGTACATAAAATTCTTCAGTGAAAGAAGCAGACATTGGGCGATTACCTGCTGTAAAGCCAGCACCGTCACCTCCATTCGCTCCAGTAGCTCCATCACGGCCTGTTCTCCAATCGGCATTACAGCCAAAAATGTTACAGCCATCCCCGCTTATCCCAGGACCTCCTGAGCCTCCATTTCCTCCGTTGGCACCACCGGCAGCTCCTGCGTTTCCTTGACCAGAAGATCCTCCACATTCAGTGTTTGAACGAGAAGACCCAGCTCCTCCAGCACCTCCATTATTAGCGCCTCCGATTGCAGTAGAAGCCGATGCATTGGCTCCATTGCTTGCATTTCCAGTAGTGACATTAACACGTTGCACATCGACGTAGTCGCGACCATTTGCGTGAATTCCGTAGACACTATGACCTCGAGAAGAAGTAGTTCCAGTTGCTCCACCCGGTAAGACATTTAATGTTAGATCACGAACCGTAACGTTATCCCCTTGAATATCCATTCCAATGTAAAAGCCAACAAGAACACCTGATACCGTTGCCGTCTCCAAGGATGAAGAAGTAACCGTTATGTTCGATAGGGCTTCAGTCGACTTAAACCACTCTCCATTGGATCCAATTTTATAACCTCCGTCAAGGATTACATTTCCTGGAACATCTAATCCTTCATTAAGCGTGTAATCACCCTCAAGAATTCGAACAATATTTCGCGTAGCCGTAACCTCTGACCATACAGCATTGTTTAAAGCCATAGGACAATCCGGCGTACCTGCCGTACCACTACCCGATGGAGATACATAAATAAAGCTGTTACAGTAAGCCGTCACATCAGAACTTGCCGATTGACCTACTAATGGCGTCACTACATTAACTAATGTTGAAAGACATCCATTGGCATCAATTGCATAAAAGTCCTCTGAATAACTCGATGATAGCGAGGTTAATGGAAGTAATGCTGTGACATCAAGATCAACAGCGCCAGCCTCTTGGAAGAATGCATATGGAGAGCTTCCACCTGTGGCACTCAATTCAATAGCAGCTGATTGAATCAAACTTCCACTACACACATTACCTACGTTTGCATCGATTGAAACCGTTAAAGGTTCCTGGAATGATGTGTTTAACACAGGAGAATTACACCCGTTGCCATCGGTTACTACAAGTGAATAGTTACCTGATGAAAAACCTGTCGCATTGTTTCCAATTGTGGTAATTCCAGCAGCAGGTGTCCATGCATAAGAGTAGCCTGCACCACTTCCACCCGTTGGCGAAATAGCTGCTGATCCATCATTACCCCCATTACATGACGGGTCAGTGGAAGCGATTGAACCAATTACTTGAGATGGCTCGTCAATAACAAAGCTTTCCGATGCCACACAACCTGCATCATCGGAGACCGTTACTGAATAATTACCAGCAGCAAGGTTAGTAATACCAGAAGATGTTGCCCCCGTTGACCAAGCATAAGATACTGGCAAGGTTGCTGTACCTACTGTAAGAATTGTTGCGCTTCCTGATGCAGCCCCATTACAATCCGCATCAATGCTTGTTGATGTCAAAGAAAAGGTTGCCCCTATGAAGATTGTTGTATCAAGAGCAGGACCAGAGCAGCCCGTTGCCACATTTTTCTGACGAACGAAAATCGTTTGTAATCCAAGGTCGGTAACCTCGTAAGAAAGGCCGCTTCCAAGGTAATTGTCTACGGAAGCATCAAAAATGCCGTTAAGGTCTGCATCACTGTAGAATTCCGCAGTGTATCCACCATTCGTTATATCGACAGAATTTGCGGTAACCACCAAACTACCGCAACCCGATCCGCTTGTCGATATGCTATCCAGGCTACCTGGAAGGGCACCTACAGAAACTGTCGCAGGGTTCGAATAACTTAAACCACAATTGCTACCCAAGTCTTCTACTTTGAGTCGATAATCCGCGTTAACTAACAGTCCCGAGATGGACAAGTTAGGTGAGTTTGATCCGCTGTATATCGCTCCTGCGCCAGAAGGAACACCATCTACTACATCAGAAAAACCACTACCATCATCACACTGCCATTGATAAATCGGTAAGATACCGTTACTGTATGTTGCAGATAATGAAACGGGGTCACCTTCGCAAATAATTGTAGAGACTGGATCGGTTATAACCGGACTACTAATGGTTACGTCGGCAAAACCTTCATCACCCCAACAACCATGACTGGCATTATACGCTCTGAAGTAATATCTACCCGAAACGGTTACTGTTTGTGTCGAGGAAGGTGCAGCTGTAGATGTACCACCACTAGTATTACCCTGCCAGTAAATAGTTCCTCCAGCACCCCCCGTAGCACTTAGGACCGCAGAGTTACAAAACGATCCACCTCCACTGACACTAACGCCAGCTGGTGTTCGGTTATACACGGTAACGTCATCTGAAACCTGACAAGAACCATTTTGTGCAGCAGCAGATATCACAGCACTGCTGTTTTGGGGTACTCCTGAAACATTGATTGAAGATGAGCCAACATTGATACTTGCTGTACCAAGTGTGCTAAATGCGATTGTATTGTTATCGTCGTAAGAGAAGGTATAAGCAAGCGGGCCAGCAATACCAGTGCACGTATTTTCCGTAGCCCCGCCGCTCCATGATACACTTGGTGGTGTATGTCTATAACTAAAAACTGCACTTCCTGGACAGAAAGATGTAGCATTAGCCTTGACATCAATAGCTGTTGTACTTCCAGAATACCATGCGCCTGTAAAGCCATTTGTCATATTGATAGCCGCGGCTGATCCATTGACGGGAGTAACACTGTATTGTGATGTAGCGCTTGAATTGACATTCCAATCAAAATCATACCATGTGTTGGGTCTGACTGCAAGTCGCTCTGTGTGCCCTCTTTCAATCGCTACACTACCCCATTCGCAACCAGACAATGCGTTAGGCTCGGTAGTTGATACATCCTGCGTACCAAAATCGTATTGTGACGGATAGATATAGTATTCTTGATAGGCTCCTCCACTATTTTTTGTAATGTTAGCAACGTATTGCCCATTAATATGGATGTTAACCCATGTTCCACCATTCCAAGCATTACTATTGTCATCCCCAGCTCGTATTATAAACCGATCTCCCCCAGTTATATTGCAGTTGACCTGAGTGGCTGCCCCCCACCCCTCTACATGAGGACTTGGTGCCGTAACATCATAGTAGCCCGTACAGGTAGACCATCCATTCCAACCACAACTATATGTATAGGATTGTGTATATGTGTAGGTATAAGGCCCATAAGTGGCTCCATTTACAATCGTAAGATAATTGTACTCTGCCCCACTTGGCCAATAGATATAGGGCTGAATATCGTAGGTAGATTGAGCCGAAGTAAAGGAAGGGCTCAGAAAGAAAAATAAAAGACTGAGAAGAAGGCTAGATTGCAAGTTAGCAATAGCCGTAGGCTTAACTATGCGCATAGTTAGAAGTTTTGGTTCGCTGTGAAGATAGTCAATAATTTTGAACGAACCTTATACTTTAACCTTCTTCGACTGTAATCTAGATGAAAAAGAGGTTATGTAGACAGCCCATCCAATTGGCCTTTTTTGATGAGTTTAGCTTCGATTCATTCGGGCCTCTAGTTCTCTCAAACGGTGTTCGATAGACTGTATATCTGATGTACTATTTACAACCTTGGCATGGTCAGCATTTTCACCTAATGGCCTTGAAAAAAGACCTGCATCCTCACCTTCTAACTTGGTAACGACTTTCCATAGCTCTTGGACATCTGCAGTACTTACCATAAAGGGTGGATACCTTCGATTATCCGAATGGAGACTTAATCGCTGACCATTAACCTCTTTAACAACCCGCTTAATGAGCACGGAGTCATGTAGGACCACAACATAAACACTTTGGTTCTGTACATCCATCAAAGAATCAACTGCACGGCCAAAGACCCAATCCCCTGCATGAAATCCAGGCTCCATACTATCTCCTTCAATCTCAAATCCCCGATAACTCCCCCCACGAAACATAGGCAACGGCATATTAAACAGCGGCTGTTGATCAAACCATTGCTGGTCGCCAAGATTCAAAGGGTAACCCGCTGCTGCCTTAGCACTTACCAGTAGAATATTTTCCTGCCCTTCACGGTCCAAAACCAGAGTTTTCGGCATGACCGAAGTCTGCGCTTTATGTTTTTCAAGCGATTCACCAAAAAGCCATAGTGGATTGATGCCATAGAGCTTTTGAAGCAGCATCACTGCTTTTCCAGAAATCTTGGTTTTACCTCGTTCTATATCAGCAGTGGATTGGCCAAGGTCTAGTAACTGAGCAAACTCTGCCTGTGTATATTTTAAATCTTTTCGCACCTCTCGAAAGCGGTGACATTCTACCGGTAGGGACATACTCACAAAATAAGGAATTATTCCATATTATCGGCATTAATCCAACATTTTAGATGAAAAACTTGAATTCTAGAGAACATTCTCTTGTCGAAAAAAGTATCTTACCTAGCCCGAACATGAGTTGCTTAAAATCATCCTAATTGAGCGACACTATAATAGAGGGTTTTACTATATTTGCAGGCCGTTTAAACACGAAGAAAAGATATTATGGCCAGTAAAAATCGCACAGCGAATCCTCTGCTTCTCGCCTTCATTATTCCATTGACCCTCGCTTGTCTATGGACTTTGATACCTACTTACGTTAAGTACAGCGTCAACAAAGACGCCGACGCGTATGCCGAAAAGCAGTTAGAAAATATTGTCGCAATCAACCAAATTGACGAAGCCAGAGAAGCAGTCCTTCGAGACAGTTTTGAAACGATCTTCAGTCAGGATATCATCAAGGTGAACTACGTAGCCCTTCAACAAGGCGCCGAGCGCCAAGCTCAAGCAGCCTTTAGACTGACAAACAACGTACCTGATGAATTAGCTTGGGATGCCATCGAGCTTAATGACAGCGCATCCAATGCTTATGAAAGCCAAAAAGCTGAGATTCTCAAAATGCTGCAATCTGAACTGTTAGCAGACAGCGCGAACCAATCAAAAGTGCAAAATGCCACGGAGAAGGCACTTGCTAAAGCAACGACCTACAACAATCTAAACGCTGAACAAGCTAACACGATACTTGAAGGGTATGCAAGAGCTTACAAAGATTCAGTACGAGATATAGAGGATAATATCTTCCTTATTTGGAATTACAAAAAGGTGGAAGCACAGTCTATCAACCTAGGGCTTGACCTTCAAGGTGGACTTGCAGTAACCCTTGTCATTGACCAGGCTGATGCTCTTGCAAAGCTTGCCACCCCTACCAAACAAAATGAGATTCGAGAAATCATTAAGAAAACAAACTCGGAGTTCAAGGCAGGTAACGAAGTTGATTACCTCACCGTCTTCCAAAAGGTATTTGCGGAATCGACTGAAGAGCCAATGGGTAGCTTCTTCAATACAGAGCGTTTAAGCACAATATCCAATAGCTCTACTACTGCCTCGGTTATCAGCACACTACGCGGTGAGATGGCGGATATGTTAGATGGTGCTGAGACCATTCTCAAAACACGAATTGACCAATTTGGTGTAGCCTCGCCGGAAATCAGCAAGGATAAGACCCAAGGTCATATTTACATGGAGCTAGCTGGAGTAGATAATCCAGATCGAATTCAAAAGCTTATTGAGCAATCTGCTGAATTAGGATTCTACAATGTAATCCAACCTAGAGAGCGCTTCGGCGACCAATGGACTTTTGAGCGCTTCCTTCAGCCGGTGGATGCAGCAATCAAAGCACAATTTGCACAAGAACTTAACGCTACTTCTAATGATAGCTTAATCCTGATCCCATTAATCGATGGCAACACCATGGAACCATCGACGGGTTATCCTAGCGCTGCCTATGTTGCCGAGGAGCACATCGCATACTTTGACGAAGTAATTGCTGACAAGGCAATTATGAAAGGAATCACACAGGACAACTACCGTGTCTTCCGAGACAAAAAGCCAATTGATAACAATCAAGACGATGCCTTCGAACAAGGACCGAAATATTATGGAGTCTATGTAGTAGAAGGAAGTACTTCACGAATCACAGGGGATGAGCTAACAGATGCTTATCAATTCTTGGATCCTATGAATAATGAGCCTGCTGTTAATCTTTCAATGAATCGAAAGGGAGCTGAGATTTGGGCCGACATGACCCGCAAGGCTTCACTAGAAGTTAATGAAGCGGAAGGACGAACTGCTGGATTTATCGCGATTGTACTCGATGAAAAAGTAATCAGTGCTCCTCGAAGTGCCAATGAGATTACTGGAGGAGGTACGCAAATCAGCGGATCAATGGATGTTCAAGAAGCACGCGATTTATCAAACATCTTAACCGCTGGTAAATTGGATGCCCAAGTACAAGTTACATCAAGTGACTTTGTTGGACCGACTCTTGGTAAGCGTTCTATGCGCAGTGGACTTATGTCCCTTGCTATTGGAATGGGTGCAATTGTAGTGTTTATGCTCCTTTATTATGGAGGTTCTGGTGTAATCGCTCTAGCCGCACTTATTCTCAACCTATTTTACATCATCTCTTGCCTTGCAGGATTTGGAGCAACCCTAACCCTTCCAGGTATGGCAGGTATTGTCCTTACCGTGGGTATGGCCGTAGATGCTAACGTAATCATCTTTGAGCGTATCAAAGAGGAAGTCAGAAAAGGCAAAGGGTATAAACTTGCTATTCAAGATGGTTTCAATCGTTCATACTCAGCAATTATTGATGCCAACGTAACAACCTTTATTGTAGCCTTCCTTCTTTATAAAGGAGGTTTCGGTCCTGTTAAAGGATTTGCAATTGTACTTATGATTGGTATCCTTACTACGCTACTTGCAGCCGTAGTGATTGCGCGAATCGGATTTAACTATCTCTCACAGCGAGATCGTAAAGTAACCTTTGATACTTCCCTATCCAAAGTGTTCTCTGCACAAAAAGTGTATCAATTCCTCAGCATGCGTAAAATCTCTTACGCCATCTCTGGAGTTTTAGTAGCCGCGAGCATCGCTGCCATTGTAACTCAAAGTTTCGACTTGGGTGTTGACTTTAAGGGAGGACGTTCATATACGGTAGAGTTTGACCAAAACATTGATGCAACCGATGTTGCTGATAAGCTTGAAGCAAAACTTGGAAAAAGGCCTACTGTTAAAACTTATGGTTCTGAGGCAACGCTTCAAATAACGACTTCCGTTGAAAGTTTGGATGGTAATGCGCTAAATGATGATGCCATGGCGGCATTGCTATACGCTGAGCTAGAAACATTCTATGCAAGTCCTTCGACTTCACTTGATGATTTCCGTCAAGACTATATCAAAGGAACTTCTATGATTGAAACCTCAGTGGCTGATGATATTCGAAAAAGTGCTGTCTTTGGAGGTAGTATAGGTGTGTTACTCATCTTCGTTTACATCTTCATTCGTTTTAGAAAGTGGCAGTTCGGCTTTGGTGCCATTGCCGCGATTCTTCACGATGCGCTTATCATCTTAGGGTTGTTTGCAATTCTCAAGTCTGTGATGCCATTCTCTATGGAGATGAACAGAAATATTATCGCTGCCCTTCTTACGATCATCGGATATTCGATCAATGATACCGTGGTTGTATTTGATAGAATTCGTGAGTACATCACAGAGCGCCCGAAAACTGCACTGGAAGAAAACGTCAACGAGGCAGTTAGCTCAACGCTTAGTAGAACCTTGATGACGTCGGTAACTACCTTACTTGTTGTATTGATACTCTTCTTCTTTGGAGGACCAGACCTTAAGAGCCTGTCGTTTGCCTTGATTGTAGGAATTGTTGTAGGAACGTACTCATCAATCTTTGTAGCTACTCCCCTAGCGGTAGATTTCTTGAAACGTCAGGAAGGGAACAAGTAATTACCCACTTACAAACTCCGTGATTAAGAAAGGCGGAGTTTAATGCCTTCTAGTTTTCCCATAACAAGGTAAACTCACCTTGTGCGTCATAGCGCTCTGCCTGACCGGCTACATTAAACTTTCGTCCTGCACGAGGGTCATTACCTACTCCTGCAACGTAATTCCAGTTTCCGTAATTACTACAGGGGTCATAGTCGAGCAATTGGTGCTCAAAGTATGCGGCTCCAGCGCGCCAGTCTTGCCCTAAATCGTGCACGAGATAACTTGCTACATTTTGCCGTCCGCGATTACTCATAAAGCCCGTAGCATTGAGCTCCCGCATATTAGCATCGACGAAAGGTTGACCTGTTTCGCCCGTACACCACGCGTCAAACTGATGGTTTTTTCGAAGCTTAACCGGCTTATGCTGTATACCTCCTGGCCAAAACAAATGGCGCCCATGCTGCCAGCCAACATATCGAAAAAATTCACGCCACAAGACTTCAAAGATGACCCAATAGGTCGATTGATTGGCTACAACATCTTCTTCAAAGCGCCTAATTTCATGATAGACCTTTTTGGGGGATAAACATCCCAGGGATAGATAGGCACTAAACTTGGTCGAATAGTCTGGCCCTATTAATCCATTGCGCGTTTCTTTATATGACGTTACATACTCGGTAGTCCATAAGTAATCCTTTAATCGAGCAAGGGCAGCCGTTTCTCCACCATTAAAATCAAACGCTTGACGATCATCTTTTGGGAATGAATCATCAGCTCTAAAGGGTAAGGCAGTGGTAAACTCATTCAATGTAGTGGGAATTCCTGTATCATCATGAGGCAACCTACTCCATTGAGCTTCTTCTGCTAATTCGTCGATTGTGACATACTTTTCAATCTTACCCCGAAACTTGGTAAAGATGTGAGGAGTGGCAGTTACTGAAAAAGGAAGGTCATCTGGATTGGTGAGGAGTTGGGCATGAAACCAGGTTACATCAAAAGTTGTCTCCACTTCTGCTTCTATTTTTTGGTCTAGGTAGGCATATTCTCTATCCGCATAGAGCTTAACTGATTCCGGTGCACCCAATGCATTATATACCCTAGAAAGCTCTTCAATAACATCACCTTCTAGGTATAACAAGTTCACACCATAGTTATTTAACTGACT
>JBMHCE010000003.1:0-29457 GCA_049890075.1 Chitinophagales bacterium | reverse complement strand
TTGCGTCCTGATGGCGTGTACATTCAATAGCATTATTTTCCCTTTTTACTGACCACATATTGCCTGTGGTTTACCCTTTTATCTTACAATTCAAAACAATAAATAATATGACAAGAGAAGAAATTTACCAAGAGTTAGTGGATGAATATGTAGATGGGAAAAACTACTGTATAAAAGGTTATGCTAACGCTATTTTAGATGAAATTGAGGAACATTTAGAGTTAGGCTACAACCTTTCTAGTGAAGACCTTTCTGGAGTCTTTATCAACGTGATTGAAAATCTGTTTCAATCTGATGCTTTACGCGAAGTAATAATACGCGAAGTAAAGAATTATAAAATGCCTAACCCCTATGGCTTTGATGGTTCATATGGCCTTATCGGTGTTCCCCTGAAACTCAAGAATACCATCGTACGCACCGATCGTGAAACCGGCGAGAAAACGATTATCAAAGTCAATGATTCAGAAAGGGATGATCCGTCAGAATTGGAAGCATAAGGCTGTTAAAAACATTTAAAGTCGGCACATTGAGTAATAAATAGCGTTACAATGCGTCTAAGGGGTTCAAAGGACATACAATGTACTATTCGAAACGAACGGCATTTACACTCATTACAGTTTACCTTTTCCTTGTAGGGTTTGCCAGTATTCAAGGCGATGCTCTTCCTAAGCCAAGAGCGATTTTGGCAGAAACAAGCGCTGATACCCTAGAAATTACTGAGGCCCTTCCTGAGTATGACTACCTCTACACCGATAACTGCCCCCTTCATGGTCGATGCAGCCGGATGCACTACAGAGCGGATACAATTATTGACTCCATTACGATTTATACAGAAAACTACCATCCCCCTACCCTCGTTGGCCATAACACAAGCGGTTATGGACCGCGTTGGGGAAGACTGCATAATGGAATCGATATCGCATACAACAATGGCGATACGAGTTATGCCGTCTTTGATGGTGTAGTGCGTCTCACAAGTCAGGGATATTCTGGAGGATATGGCAATCTCGCTATTGTGCGTCATTTCAATGGCCTTGAGACCTATTATGCGCATCACCGTGCTCTCCTAGTAGAAGAAGGAGATACGATAACTGCTGGCACACCGCTCGGTATCATTGGTTCTACCGGACGATCAGGGGGACCCCACCTCCACTTTGAAGCACGATTCCTCGGCCTGCCTATGGATCCATCTGTATTAGTTGATTCAACGCAAATCCCTTCCGAGCTGATTCTTGAAAGAGAGGGTGAGCAGTATCTTATTAAGGAGATTTAAGTCGTTACCACTTAGCTCTTTTGCCTAATGCTTCAAAAACTTGGTGGTCCATCTCTTATCCTCGTGAGTGGCTACAACATAGTAGATGCCAGTAGGGTAATCACTAATATCTAGCTCATTAAAACCGGGAAAAAGATTCATGCTTAAACCACTTCCTCCCGCATTATGGAATACTTGAAAGTATGTGCCCTCTGGTCCGTTAAAGGAAAGCTTATGGAAATCATTTTGGTACGAGAAGGTAAACCAATACTCCTGAATAACATCAATCGATGAAGGGTTGTCTTCTGTTGTATCACAACCATCTTGAGCATTAAAAAGTATCTGCAAAGAATCGATCGGTTCGATTTGGTCACCATTGCTTGTGCGCACACTAATTAGGAAACTTGGATCACCAAAGACATCGTCAGGCTGTGCCACCTTGAGGTAGCCAAACAGACTTGAGGTATTGTTTGAAGCGCATCGGCTATCAGCCCCTATCCGATTAGCTCCTTGCAATGCGGCCATTAACTTACAAGATAGCGGACCCTCCGTACGGAGAAAAGCTGCCTCCATCGAATCAAGGACATTGGAATCAATAAGGATATTGCCTTGTATAGAATAGGTCTCACCAGTGATATGGTACTTTTCATCAAAGCAATTAAGGCCCGTATGGGCGGCTATATCTGGACTACCATTGTTTAGCAAGGCTATACCGTATTGACGAATTCTACTATTGGATTCAACGTCATTGGCTAATAGATAATCGATTATCTGACCCGCGCTATCTCCCTGAAGCGCTCGATCGCTAGCAAGATTCTGATTGGCTGCATTATAGGCTGCCTGGGTGTTTATTGCACCTATTCCAGGATGAAGTACCGCAATAAAATCATCGGGTGAATTGGGAAAGAACTGGTTTAAATCCACACAAGAAGCTCCTGCGCTCCCTACCTCACCAGTTTCAGGATCAACAGCTACTATAGAATATGTATCCTGAGCTACAGCTGAGTTCGCAAGAAATACAAAGAGAAAAATGGTAACACCATTGATAAGTTTAGCCTTCATCCTTTGAAAGTAAAAGATATTGCGATAAAGGCCAACTCTAGACCACTCCCTGAGCGATCATCGCATCCGCCACCTTCACAAATCCTGCAATATTTGCCCCTTTGGCATAGTTGACCTGTGCGCCGTCCTCCTTACCATAATGGTAACAGGTGTCATGAATAGAGGCCATGATGTGACGCAGTTTATCGTCCACTTCCTCTCGAGTCCAAGAGGAATGCGTTGCATTTTGCGCCATTTCCAAGCCGGATACAGCAACCCCGCCAGCATTGGCCGCCTTACCTGGAGCATAGAATACTTTTTCTTGCTGAAAGAGAGCGATAGCTTCGGGTGTGCATGGCATGTTTGCTCCTTCGGCAACTATACTACAACCATTACTGACTAAGGCCTGCGCATCGGAAAGTTCTAGTTCATTTTGCGTAGCACAAGGCAAGGCAATGTCTGCCTTGATTTGCCATGGGCGCTCACCGGCTGTGTAATAGGCTGTAGGATAGTATTCGAGGTAGGAAGATATTCTACCACGCTGCACATTTTTAATCTCTTTGATTTTGGCAAGTTTTTCTGCGTCAATGCCATTTACGTCATGAATAAATCCACTTGAGTCCGACATGGTAAGCACCTTAGCCCCAAGCTCTATGCATTTTTCAGCAGCAAATTGTGCGACATTTCCTGATCCCGAGATGAGTACTGACTTTCCGCGCAACGTCTCTTCATGTTGTCTGAGCACATTATCCGCGAAATAGACAAGGCCATATCCCGTAGCCTCAGGACGAATTAGAGAACCTCCATAGCTCAAGCCCTTTCCGGTAATAACACCTGTAAATTCATTTCGTATCCGCTTATATTGACCAAACATGTAGCCAATCTCACGACCACCTACGCCAATATCTCCTGCTGGCACATCGGTATTTGGACCTATGTGGCGCGCAAGTTCCGTCATAAAGCTTTGGCAAAAACGCATAACTTCTCTGTCACTTTTTCCTTTAGGGTCAAAGTCAGCACCGCCTTTACCGCCTCCTAAGGGAAGAGAGGTTAAGGCATTTTTAAAGACCTGCTCAAAGCCAAGAAATTTTAGAATACTTTGATTGACTGAGGGATGGAAACGCAGCCCTCCCTTATACGGGCCGATCGCTGAATTCATTTCCACGCGGTAACCTCTATTAACCCGTGTGATTCCCTGATCATCAACCCAAGTTACACGGAATGATATCAATCGCTCCGGTTCGCTCATTCGCTCTAAGAGACCATGCCCTTGATATTGAGGATTGGCTTCAATAAAGGGAATAATATCCTCGTATACTTCTGAAACAGCCTGAAGAAACTCGACTTCATGACCGTTTCTTATTTGCGTTTCTTTTAAAACACTTTTTGATAAATGTTGCATTGTTCCATAACTAACCTAACATTAAACACCTGCTTAACTCATTCGGTTTTATCTAAGTAGAGCATTATGTTGAAATCTCAGTCAACTCTACATGCTAGAATAATGATGTGACTACATAATCATTGGCTTGTCGCCGTTTCACTACGATATGTATTTTGTCCCCCGAGGGGGCCGAAAGGGGTGTTCACTGCGAAACTTTAGCCAATTTCCTTACCCCCTTTCCTATCTCATCTTTATGCCCCCAAGAGCCGATATACTTTTTTTTCTTTGAAAATCGTTTATCCTCCATGTTCTCTACCTTATCTACCTCGTATGCCAATACCAGCATACAACAACACGACAGCAAATCCTACCTCTTTAGCTGGTTCACTTACTCAATATTGATCCTTTTAACACATAACGTATATGCTCAGCACCAGCCCAACAACTACACCTATCAAATCATACAGAGCCATTATGAAAACGAATCCCTCTTACAACATATCAAAGTCTTCGATGGAGAGGACTTTGTTCTTGGTCTAGAAACGGATACAAGTGGTTTTAACCTATTTGGAATGAGTGAGGATAAATCATGTAAAGTCAACAATATTGAACTGTTTCATCATCAAGAACCATCGCACAATATTGCCATTTCCATTGTAATGGACTACTCGGGATCCATGAAAGAAGGTAATCGACTAAAAAAAATGGTTAATGGAGTATGCGCCTTTATGGATAGCTTAGAGCATGTCTATTTCACGCGCGTCAATTTCGATTCATACCCCCAAGTTGTCTCACCTATAGCCAGGAAAGATGCAACACGCCCTTCCGTGAAGGAATATAAACAATATGGAGGGGGCACTGCGCTATTCGATGCCATTGCCTCAGGGATTTTCACATTAAAAAACGTTCAAGGAGAGCGATATGTCTTAGCCTTTACCGACGGGGATGACACACAAAGTCAATGGATGTTTGAAGAGGTTGCTGAGTATGCACTCGAGCACAATGTGCATGTTATTGGCATTGTGCTAAACTTGGATGACTTTGTAATGATTGACCCCCTAAAAACAGTATGTTACGAGACTAATCCCAATACCGACTCAAGCTTGGTCTTCTATGAGGTAAACAAAGCCAATGAATTGGCCTCACGGCTTAACAAATTTCAAAATGATCTCTTTACCTCCTATTATGCGGTGGAATACCATTGCCAGATCAACGAACTTACCAATGAAGAAGAGGAGAAGAAAGAGGATGGTCTAACCTTATTGAATCGGGAAGACATCAATGACTCATCAAGTGATTTTCGTCAACATTTCGTCTATTTTGACCACAATACACATATACTCAGTGCGACACAGTTAACTCGGCTCGATTCTGTACTCAACCAAATCATTCCAGCATTCACCGAAGCCAATATGGATACATTATACATAACAGGGCACTCCAGTCCCGATGGACTTGCACGCTACAACCTCCTCCTTTCTGAGGCCAGAGCACAAACTGTAATGGACTATATCCACAACATATTGGACAAGAGTAACTATGACCCTCAAGTTGTTCAATCTCTGTTGACAAGAATAAAACTTGACTTTAAAGGAGACTTCGCCTATCTCTACACGGCTGATTCACCGAACTACGACCTCAACAGAAGAGTGGAACTGATGCTAAACTAGATGAAAAAACAAAGGGCGGCCCTAAAAGAGCCGCCCTTCATCGTCTTGGTTCAGACTATTATTCTGCTACTGAGATATGTAAGAAGGCATTTTGCTCATCATGCTCTCCTTCTGTATATCGACAATCTTCTTCAGGATTGTCGGCTGAAGGAACTGCACAAACTCCAGAAACGCTAGAGAAGTTCTGGCTATCAGGTGCTAAGCGCAATCCACGTTCTCCGCCCAACCACTTTTCAAACTTTCGATCCATTGATTGAATAGCCGAAGCCAATTCAGCGATGCCGTTTGACCAAGAAGGCTGCTCTGTAAAAAGTGTGAACGGGCTGATGGCAGCAATCTCTACAGGAGAAAATCGCAAGATATTAAGTGCATCGTGCCCCTCGATAAGCTCACCATACTCTGAGATAATCCTTACTCTTTCCGGGTCCTCTTCTAGGCGAGTTTGACCTTCCCCGACCTTTTGTCCATCAAGGAATAACTTGTACCCTAACAATCCTTCACTGTAGTCACGAGCCTCTAGTACTGCCTCGTATCCCTTCGCTGTAGAAACATGCATGGTAACAGCGTTTTTATGAGGATGATCTTCTAGCGTAAGCGTAAAGGTATTGAGCGGTACCAGTTCTTCACCTGTGCCTGATTCATAGAGAATCTCATCTCCGATATACCCTTGATATCGAACCTGACGATCCACTTTATCATATTCAGCATGGGTATAATTAATACGAGGATTTTCTAAATCTTGTATCTCTATACCACGTGCTTCTATTTGAGCATCGAGGGTAAAAACTTGGTTCTGGGCAAACAATGCTGCACCAAGGGCCACAAACATGGTGGTTAAAAGGGTAGTTAAGGATAACGTTTTCATAGAATTAAACTTTTGGAATTGATAAATATTTATGGCCTCCGCACGTACAGCACGATTGGATAATGAATTATACTCTGTTAAGATTGGACGACAAACCATAGTCCTTTGTACGGCAATAAATCCCCTAAGTTTCGATGGCGAAAACATAATTTTTTTATGGATATTTAAGCCGTTATAAATCAGGTTTTTATGACAAAATCAAGCAACTATGCTTGATACAAATTGTTTAAAAAGTGTGCAAGGATTTGTTTTCCATAAATATTACAGGCCCAATAGCAGTTCAAGTCCGTCGGACACACTGAAGCGTTTGTTTTATCAGCTTCTCCCTTATGTCAATGGAGATGCGCAAGAGGCCATTCACTGGCTCAATGAGTTAGATCGGAAATATCACCTTACCACGTCGACCTATGGTATGGCGGATTTTATCGAAGAGCTCAAGCAGGAGGGGCTAATCCAAGAGAATGACCAACAAGACAAGGGCTATTCAATAACTGCAAAAACAGAGCAACAAATTCGTCAAAATGCCTTAGAGGAAGTCTTTGGCAAACTCTACAAAAAAGGAAAAGGAAATCACAAGACGCCATATGCTGGGCAAGGAGAAGACACGTCGAGCGGCTATAAAATGTACGACTACGGGGATGATCTCTCCAGCATTGATTCGTCAGCATCCATGCGTAATGCCATGACAAGAAGTAATTATGGTGAGTACAGAATGTTGCAAAACGACTTGGTCGTTCGAGAAAGGGAGCATCTAGCACGATCAGCTACTGTACTCATGATTGACATTAGCCACTCTATGATACTCTATGGAGAAGATAGGATTACTCCTGCCAAAAAAGTAGCCATGGCCCTTGCCGAACTTATCAGCCGACGTTATCCAAAAGATGACCTTGATCTCGTAGTCTTTGGAAATGATGCATGGCAAATTGAGATCAAAGAACTCCCCTATCTGAGTGTAGGACCGTATCATACCAATACAGTAGCAGGACTAGAACTTGCTATGGACTTACTTCGGCGTCGTAAAAATGCGAATAAGCAGATTTTTATGATTACCGATGGAAAACCAACCTGCCTCAAAGAAAATGGGCAATACTACAAGAATAGCTTTGGTCTGGATAGAAAGGTCATTAACAAAACGCTAAACTTAGCCAAGCAATGCCGTCGATTAAAAATACCGATCACGACCTTCATGATTGCCAATGACCCTTATCTCCAAGATTTTGTTCGTGAGTTTACCGAGGTAAATCATGGTAAAGCATATTATAGCGGGCTTGATGGATTAAGCTCCATGGTGCTCGAAGACTTTGAACGCAACAGAAAAAAACGACGTTAACAATACAACGCTATGGATTATACATCAATAAAGACCTTAGGACAACTAAAAGCTTCAGGCTACACTACACAATCGGTTAAAGATGAAATCCGAACAAACCTAATGTCATGGATTCGGGAAGGCAAGTCCCTTCCAGGCATACTCGGCTATGAGGATTCAGTGATTCCTCAATTGGAATCCGCCTTGCTCGCCAAGCATAATGTTCTCTTTTTAGGCCTTCGTGGACAGGCAAAAACACGTATTGCTCGATCGATTACACAGCTAATGGACGAACAGATTCCTGTCATTGAGGGAAGTTCTTTGCGGGAAGACCCCTTTCACCCAATTACAAAGGAAAGCATTGATAAAGCGGATAAACTTGGAGATGACTTACCGATAGTTTGGCAGAAACGCAGTGAGCGATATGGCGAAAAGCTTGCTACGCCAGATGTTTCCATAGCTGATTTGATAGGCGACTTAGACCCGATAAAAGCATCAAACCTCGGCGTCTCGTTTGATGACCCCCGAGCCATTCACTTTGGCCTCATTCCTAGAGCGCATCGAGGAATCTTTGTAATTAATGAACTACCCGATCTTCAGCCTAGAATCCAAGTGGGTCTGTTTAATATTCTGCAAGAAGAGGATATACAGATTCGAGGATTTAATTTAAGACTGCCCTTAGACATACTCTTTGTCTTTACAGCCAATCCAGAAGACTACACCAATCGAGGGTCGATTGTAACCCCTTTAAAGGACCGTATTGAGAGTCAAATCGTAACCCATTATCCCAAGTCTATCGCCATTGGTCGAGCGATTACCGATCAGGAAGTCCGACTAAGTAAAGAGCAAGAAAAGCAAGTACACATGCCTGATGCTATGAAGAACTTGATCGAGCGTATTGCCTTTGTAGCAAGGGAAAGTGAGTTTATCGATGAAAAGTCTGGGGTATCCGCACGCTTAACCATTGCCTTGCGCGAGTTGACGATAGCAGCAGCTGAACGACGAGCGTTACAGTATCAATCAAGCAATACTGCGTGCCGCATTCAGGATTTATATACCGCACTACCCGCTATGCTTGGGAAAGTAGAACTAGTATACGAAGGCGAGCAGGAAGGAGCGCAGGCGGTTGCACTCAAGATTATTTCTGAAGCCATTCGACTTGAGTTTATGGAGCACTTTGATCTACCAAACAAGGCATCAGCCGATGGCAAAAACTATCACAAACAATTCAACGAGGTTGTACAATTCTTTAGTGATGGCAAGGAAATCGAGTTACCACGAAACATTAGCGACGAGGATTTACGAGGAGCGCTTGTTGAGCTTGATGGCTTGCTTGAAATCGCTTCAACAGTCGAAGAATACGATAAAGCACCAACCTTTTGGCTAGAGTTTGTCCTTCATGGAATGGCCGAACACTCGCTGATCAGTAAAGATTTTATGACCGAGGGCCATGTCTTTGGAGACTTACTACAAGATATGTTAAGTCAAAACCCTCTTGAAGGATTTGAAGACTTTGGAGATGAGTAGGTTTAGTCTAAGTTGTGATAGACCGTAGTTACATCGTCGTCCTGCTCTAGTCGATCAATCAATTCTAGTACTTCGTCCATTGCAGACTCGTCTAACGTTTTTGTATGATTGGGGATTCGAGTTAGTTCACTTTTTTCGACTTCTATTCCTCCCTGCTCAAGAGCATCTGCCATTTTCCCAAAGTCTGGAAACTCGACATAAACCTCATACATAGCTTTTTCCTCTATCTCAGTCTCTTCAATTCGAAGAAGACCCGCATCGATATATTCAAGCTCAAACTCTTCAATATCTTCGATTTTGTTGGTCTCAATGTAGAACACCCCGCGCCGGTCAAAGAGAAAGTCATGCATATTCTGCGTCCCAAGTGAACCACCTTTTTTGTTAAATGCAGCACGTACATTAGCTACTGTGCGCGTGGGATTATCCGTCGCTGTTTCTATAACAACGGCAATTCCGTGAGGAGCCATCCCCTCATAGACCATCTCCTTAAGATCCATGGCATCCTTCCCTGACGCTTTTTTTATGGCCGCTTCGATGCGATCCTTCGGCATCTGCACAGACTTTGCATTTTGGATGGCCCGACGAAGAGCAGCATTGGTATCAGGGTCAGGCCCACCTTGTTTCACGGCAAGGGCAATATGACGCCCAGCCTTTGTGAACTGCTTTGCCATTCGATCCCAACGAGCGAACTTAGCCTGTTTACGATATTCAAATGCACGTCCCATAGTCTTGCTTTTAATCTAATTTACTAAGGCCTAGAGAATTATCAATTGGATATGAGTGTAAATGGAATTCAACATGTTTAATATCACTTAAATCAAAGACATGGTGGGCCTCCCCCACCCCCTCCACCCACTCAAACTACGACCAAATGCTCGTCCACATGGAAATGTTTAATCATGAAGTCTGTCTCCATTAGGATTCTGTTATTTTTAAACAAAATCTCAATCGTATGAAGTGGACGAAGTTTCAATTGATTATCATAACCCTTTTGTTTTCTACCCTATTCCTTGCTTGCCAAGGGAACAAAACCGATGGAAATGACAGTGATCAACAAAGTGCGGATGCTTCTACAAGCGAAGGCGATCAAATTGACCCAAGGCCAATTGTTGGATACACGGTAAATCAAGACATACTCAATCAGATACTTACCTCGATTATGATTGGCATGAATGAAGTCTCCCTATCTACAGTAAGCGAAGAAGCACAAGCTCAATGGGAAAATGTAAGAGCGATGTGCGGCGCATGTTCTCCAGAAGATTTCCAAACCACCTTTAACGATGAGTTTCAGGAGGCCTTTGCACTAAATCGCCAAGCCAATGCAAACATGATTGAAGTTGGGCTCTCACCGAATTTGTTTTCCTATGAGGACCAAGCTGATTTCTCGACTTTGCTCAATGATGCCATAGATTATCTCGGCAGAAATCGCAACCAAGCAACGTATACTTTGTATAAGTTTCTGCAAAAAGATGAAAGCAGACGGGGTGCTGTCATTGAATTCGTCGAAAATGACTTTGTATGGGATGCTTCCACCATGTTTGAACCCATCTACGAGGAAGTCACACTTGAAGAAGAAGAACTCCCATCTCCGCCTGACACCTTTACGACAGTCGACACTGTTCCAGAAATAGCCAATACGATTACCCTCGACCTATCTCCTGTAACCACAGCATTCACTCTCGATGCACTTATGGGGCAAGTAAACTATACTTCGGATACGAACTTTGTACTGCTTGACAGGAGCTACACAGACGCAAGGAATCATTACCTGCATAAAGATGCCGCAGAGGCCTTTATTCTTATGGCCAATGATGCAGCAAGTAGTGACATTGAGCTTGTGGCAAAATCTTGCGCCAGAAACTTTAGCAAACAGCTTTCCATTTGGGATAACAAGTGGCAGAGAGAAGATTTCATGGAGTTTGAGGCAGGACCAGAACGCTGCCTTGCAATTTTACAATACAGTTCCATGCCGGGCACTAGCCGACATCATTGGGGAACCGAAATCGATATCCATTCATTTAACAATGAATCCTTTGAGCAAGGACCTGGTAAAGCGATCTATGACTGGCTTACGCTACATGCTGCTGACTATGGCTTTTTCCAACCCTATACAGCAGGAGGTGATAAAGGATATGAGGAAGAAAAATGGCACTGGTCGTACTACCCAATCAGCGGCCCTATGCTCGAGCAATACAATGCACAGGTAAACTATACTATGATTAATGGATTCTCAGGATCGGAATTCGCATCATCGATAGGCATTATAGAAAACTATGTAAATGGCATAGCTCCGCTACCTGTCCCTTAAAGCAGGTATTTACTCGTCAAAAAAGAGTCGATTGCCGCTTGTTATTTAACAGCGACTAATTCTACATCAAAGATTAGCGTAGCATATGGTGGGATAACACCTCCTGCACCGTTTGGTCCATATGCGAGAGTGTGCGGTATAATCAACGTGGCTTTACTGCCAGGATTTAGTAAGGCAATACCTTCATCCCAACCAGGAATAACACGACCGGCACCTAATGGGAAATCAATAGGCTGACCTCGATCATAGCTTGCATCAAACTTGTTACCGTTAGTTAGGTATCCTGCATAATGAACAGATACGATTTGACCAGGACTAGCTTTAGCCCCAGACCCCTCTTCAGTGATCACATAACCCAAGCCGCTCGAAGTGATTTTTGCCTTCGGATAACGTGACATTGCCTCTGCAAAAGAAGCCTCAGCATTTTCCATTTGAGCTTTTAATGCATTCTCAGCCTCTGAAACTTTGCGTACGGACTCTGCCTTAAACACCTCAACAGCATCAAATGCTTCGGCTGACTTTCCTGATCGCTCAATAACAACGGACTGAATCACTTCGCCTTGCTTTGTTGCCATGGCAACCTCCATTCCCTCAACAACCTGACCGAATACGGTATGCTTGCCATCAAGCCACGGCGTAGCCGCTACAGTAATAAAGAATTGGCTGCCATTTGTATTTGGACCAGAATTAGCCATTGACAATATACCAGGACCAGTATGCTTGAGGCTAGCAACAAACTCGTCAGGAAATTTATATCCTGGGTCTCCCATTCCAGTACCTTGAGGACATCCCCCTTGAATCATAAAATCCTGACCATCACCGTTGGCTACAGAAATAACTCGGTGGAAGTTTAATCCATCATAATATGGGCTTCCTGCTGGTTTAGCTGAGTTTTCCATATTACCCTCTGCAAGAGCTACAAAGTTAGCCACTGTCATTGGAGTCTGTTCATAGGTTAGTCGGATACGAATTACACCACGCTCAGTAGTAAATACGGCATCAATAGGATGATTTGATTCATTTTCAGTAAACATAGAATTGGAGTTAAGCTGAGAGATTTCTTCGGGTTTGTTCTGTGCAATTTCCTGATCAGAACTGTCGTTAGACGCTGATGCTGCAGGCACCTCGCTTCCCTTATTTGCGCAGGAAAGAAGAGAAAGACTTACGAAACAAACCGTACAGATATAGATAAGAGCTCTCATAGTATAAAATTTAAAGGATTGCGAAAATACAAAGTTTGGTGGGCAAATGATTTACCCTACACTATCCAACGAAAAATCTTGAAAAATAGTTCGCAGCTTGGCCTCCGTCTGCTCCCAAGATTCAAAACTAATTCCCCCAGCGGCATTGCGATGACCACCACCATCAAAATACTTCGCTGCAATCTGTTGAATATCAATTTCTCCTTTAGAACGGAAAGATATTTTAATCCGATCATCAGCAATCTTAAAGAAGATAGATATACGCACATTCTGCAAACGCATGGGTTGATTTACCAACCCTTCGGTATCAGAGGATGTCACATCAAACGCTTCATATTCTTTTGCACTCACAAAACTGTAAGCTACTTGACCATCGCATAAATACTTTGTATTGTTTAGCAGTACGTGTGCAAACATTTTGAGCCGTCCATCAGTAAAGCTATCATCCACTTGTTCATGGACTTGGTTGGGCTTTACGCCGATTTCGAGTAACTCGGCAGCTACGCGATGCACCAACGGAGAGGTACCATGAAAGCGAAAACTACCCGTATCAGTCATTATCCCCGTGTACAAGCACTGTCCCACTTCGAGACTGAGCCAGCTTGATTTTTTTTCCGTCTGTTGCATGACGTCAAAAACAAGCTCGCACGTTGAGCTTGCTCCAATTTGCGAAAGGTTCACCGTAGGCCATGTTACCTCACCCATGTGATGATCGATCAATACTTTAGGTTGAGATGCATCTTCGATGGATTCACTGAGATCACCTAGACGATGTAGGGCATTAAAATCAAGACAGATGATTAAATCCGATGCCTTAATCAACGCCTGGGCACTCGTTGAATCCTCTTCAAAGTAGGTTATGGAATCAATACCTGGCATCCAATCAAGAAAGTTAGCGCCTCGATTGGGAAGCACTACTTCGCATTGCTTACCCATTGATTCTAGAGCGTGACTCAATCCTAATGAAGATCCTATTGCATCTCCATCGGGAGAGGTATGTGCTGTTATCAAGATGGAATGAGCATTTTGTATGGCCTCTTTCCATTGCGACAACTGGCTGTAGTTATGTCCCATAATGCAAAGTTACCTATATATCGAGAAGTGAAAAAATTGACCATTCAAAAGACTATTGATTAATCAATGGAAACATCTTTACTTTGCACGTGTTAAGAGATAAACGCAAGACTATGGGAAATAGAACTTTTACAATGTTTAAACCGGACGCAGTGCGCGCTGGGCATGCAGGAGCGATGTTAGATCAAATCACTAAAGGAGGCTTCAAAGTTGTCGCCTTAAAATACACACGTCTAACTAAGGCTGATGCAGAGCAATTTTATGCTATTCATTCAGAGCGTCCATTCTATGGGGAGCTAACAGACTTCATGAGCTCGGGGCCAATTTATGCTGCCATTCTAGAAAAAGATAACGCAGTAGAGGCTTTTAGAACGTTTATCGGAGCTACTAACCCTGCAGAAGCTGCTGAAGGTAGTATTCGTGGGCAATTCGGAACAAGCATTGGTGAAAATGCTGTGCATGGTTCGGACTCGGATGAAAACGCCATTATCGAAGGAAGTTTCTTCTTCAGCGGTCGCGACGAGGCGCGTTAAACCCGTTCAGAAAACTTTTCTTTGGACAGGTGTTGGATATCATTGATTCGTGCAATCGATAGTTCCCCATGCTGTATTTGATATTCTGTTATTCCTGTATTATCAAATCGGGTTTGTGGGGTTTCCACTTGAAACCGATTGCATAAGTAGTACAGAATGATACGTAGTGTCCCGCCGTGGGTAAGCCATAGTTCGCGGCTATCTTCCTGATTGGTGTTGGCCATGTATAGAGCCACTCGATCATCAACGAATTCACTTACCCGTCGAAAAAAGGCGCCTTGGGGCTCAATTTCCAACTCATCAAATCCGGCATGCATTATTTGATCGCGGGGCAGCCCTTCGTACTTGCCAAAAGCCCTTTCCCTTAGACGCTCGTCAAAGGTAATGTCATGATCAAGGCCCATCCACTGCCAGGTATCTCTGGTGCGCTGCAAATCACTGACAATGACGTGATCAAATGCTGTCGTCTTTAAATGAAGTCCTAGTCGAAGTGCCTGAAACTGTCCTGACTCTGCTAATCTACCTGTGCTTTGGCCCTGGAGTACCCTTAGCTTGTTCTCCTCTGTCTCTCCGTGACGTATGGCGACTATCGAAAGCACAGTATTACTTGCAGTACTTTTTTAATGAACGCTCGGCTTCGTAATACCCCAAATCCCTTGACCGAACAAAATCTTCGCAGGCATCAATTAGGTTCTTCCCCCCTTGGATTCTTGCGAGTCCTCTTAAATAGTAACTTTTGGCATCATCCACTGAGGTTAGATAGAGATCGAGGTCTTTTAGCGCGTCAGCATAAAATCCAATCTCCATATAGATTTGTGCTCGATACCTTAACTCCGGCAAAGATGTCGGATTACTATGTAAATAGTCACTAAGGTTTCCAAGTGCCGCGTGAATATTACCGCAAGCCCCATTGGCCTGGGCCAAGCTCATCAAGGTGTTTTCGGGTGCGTCGTCTAGTTGACGCAATATCGTAAAACACTCCAAAGCATCTTGACATCTCTCCAATCGCATGTACGTTTGGCCTAAATTATAGTATGTCATAGCCGCTGAGTCTATCAAGGGAAGACACTTGAGGTAGTAGGTCACCGCATCCTTATACTTTTCTTGAAAGGCACGAATATCACCAAGATTACGCAATGCTTCCCCGTTGTTCTTATCTAAACGAAGTACCTTTTTGAGAAACTTTTGCGCCTTACCAAATCGATCAGCATCAATTTCTAGCTGCGCTCTTTGTAATAAAAATTCAATGCGTGCTGAATCGGCTGCGGACAAACCATCGCCCGAATTGGATGCCCCGTCTAGCGAGGAAAAGTTAAAGAGTAACGTACCATCGCTAAGCTCGATTGATGTGCCTGCTTCACCTTGTTGAGCGCCATCTTGCGCTTTCAGGTGTACAACCATTACATAGCATACAAGAAAAAATATTGCTCGAATCATCCTTTACCGTATTTGAATTTGGTTGACCAGCTGCCCCCCTAGGAAGGCATTGACTTTCACTAAAACCTCCTCCTTGTGAAGAAAAAGTTCATGGCGAAGCGTGCTATCACTAATCTCGACAAGTAAACTATCTTCTCTCAACCTCAAGTAGGTCGTATACTTTGCTATGTATTCACCTGCAATAGTGGACCAAGCTTGACGCAAACGCGTTTCTTTCAACCTCCCATCTAACTCAGGTTTTTGGGAATAATCACCAAATAACTCTCCTAAAGTTTTCACTACCTCAAGGTAATGGAGTCAAGTCAAAAATCCCAATTCGATCGCAAAATGATGCCGGATAATTTTTGGATGTATGGGTAAGCATGACTTGATTATCAATAGTATCAATGGTTTGAGCAAACAAGCTTTGCCTATGCTCATCCAATCGATCAAAGACATCATCAAACAGTAGCAACGGAGTTTTACCTGAACGAGACTCCACAAACTGTGCTGCCGCAAACAGCATAGCCAAGAGAAATACCTTTTGCTGTCCTTGTGACCCCTCCCAACGAAGCTTGCTGTCCTTTAAGGTAAACTGCAAGTCGTCACGGTGTACTCCCCAAGTCGACCTACCAAGTCTTAAATCATTTGATCGAGCTTTACGTTGTTGTGATTTGGGATCATCATGATGATACACACTCAGATAATCAAACTGAAGATTACGTCCAGCAAACTCAAATTGGTCAACCGTTTGATCAAATATTTCTTTAAGACCTTTTACAAAACGCAAGCGCTCATTGAAAAGCGACCTGCCCAATTCAAAGAGTTGTTCATCATAGACATCTAACAATTCTGTAATAGGTTGATGGGAAGCCATGCCATTCTTCTTGACAAACTCCGTGCGTTGTGTCAACACCTTTTGATAATTCAGGCGCGATTGCAGATAGGAAGGATCAATCATGGATAAAATCCTATCCATCCATCGCCGGCGCTCTTCTGCTCCACCTGTAATCAGTCGAAAACTATAGGGACTATGCATCAACATAGGAAACCAAGATGCCATACTCGATCGACTCATCACCTCCTCATGATCGAGCTGAATTCGTTTTTTACTACCATCGTGAAACACAAGAATATTCTTTGTCACTCCGTCATTATCCTCCACCATACCCTCTACACGGAAGAAGGCTGAGCCATCTTGAATACACCGTAAATCGGACTCTGCAAAAAAGGGTTTTCCTCGACCAATTAAGCCTAAGGCATCTAATACGTTTGTTTTCCCCGATCCATTAACACCGCATATTAATGAAATACGATTTGTAAAATCAACATCAAAGGATGCATGGGACTTAAAATGCTTTAGGTGTAGTTCTTTAAGAAACATTACTTTTGCGTATCAAATTTTGATGTTTTAACCATGGCCAACAAAGTTAAATTACCACGTTCCAAAGAAACCTACTTAGCATGGTATGAATTAATGCTTCGCCTTCGTCGCTTCGAGGAGAAAGCAGGTTCTCTATATGGACAACAGAAAATACGAGGATTTTGCCACCTATATATCGGGCAAGAAGCGATTGCTTCGGGCATGATGGAGGCAATGGATAAAGATGACAATCTCATTACGGCTTACCGAGACCACGGTCTAGCGATTGCCAAAGGAATGTCCATGCGCGAAGCTATGGCAGAGCTCTATGGGAAGGCCACAGGATGTAGTAAAGGAAAAGGTGGCTCGATGCACTTCTTCGATAAAGAAAATCGCTTTTTTGGAGGGCATGGCATTGTAGGTGGACAAATTGGACTTGGAGCAGGAATTGCATTTGCGGATAAGTACAACAAAACAAACCGCGTCACGGTTTCCGTTTTTGGAGATGGCGCTGCATGGCAGGGAATGCTTCACGAATCAATCAATCTTGCCAAACTTTGGAATCTACCGGTTGTCTTTGTTTGTGAAAACAATGGATATGCCATGGGGACCTCCCAAGCTCGTACCACTGTAGTGGACAATATCGCATCCATTGCTTCCTATCAGGGAATGCCAACTCCGGTATGTGATGGTATGGATCCTGATGCAGTTGCAGATACAATGGCTGAGGTTATTGAACATGCACGAAGCGGAAAAGGCCCAAGTTTAGTGGAGATTAAGACATACCGCTTTAAAGGTCACTCAATGTCTGACCCTCAGAAATATAGAACACGCGACGAGCTTAACAGTTATCGCGATCAAGATCCAATTCAAACGGTTAAGGGCTATCTCCTAGACACGTACAAAGTGAAGGAGGATGTTATTAAAGCCATCGATCAAGCTGTAAAAGAAGAGGTGGCAGATTGCATTGAATTTGCTGAAAACAGTCCTTGGCCGGATAACGCAGAAGTATACAAGGATATCTACCAAGATGAATATCCATTTTTAACTGATGATTTCTAATCAATTGTAAATAAACGTACAATGGCAAACGATAAGACACCTAAAGACAACCAAGAAAACACTCAACACCAAGTTGAGGAGGCAAAAGCTAATGCATCCAATGAGGATGCTGAGGGTATAGGCAAATTGTATGAGGACAACAAAACAATGATTTTAGGCGTGCTTGCCATAGGTATTGCAGTCGCTGCCTTCATGTTTATGTCCAACAAAAACACGGCCGACGAACTTGCCAATGCAAATCGTGGCAATAGCCAAAGCGAAATCGGTGCAGCTTATGCAAATGACAGCCTAGCCTTAACCAATGCAAGTAAGGTAGCTGGTTACTTTAACACGATCCCAACAGGTATTGAGAATGCATCCGAGGAAAGTGCTCAACTCTTAGCGGCAACACGCGAGTTTGACAATGGGAATTATGACGAAGCACTTTCTTTTCTGAATGCGTGGACGGCTCCAGAAGGGTATTCTTGGATCCAACATTCTCTCGAAGGTGATATTGTATCAAGCCAAGGAGACATGCAGGCTGCGGGCATACATTACGACCAAGCCATTGCCAATGCACCAACAGATCGACCAAAGATTTTATTATCGCTCATGTTGAAAGATGCTCTTTATCATATTCACATGGGAGACATGCAATCTGCCCACAGCAGATGCCAAGAAATCAATGCCTTTCCAGATCACCACCTCTACCTCCAGTATAATGCAGGAGGGCGCGTTACAGGGTATTCGATCGATGGATTGCTGAATTACACCAAGTAGTTTACAGATTTTTCTCTGCAATGCAAGTTGCTATTATAGAAGCCGCCTATTACAAGGAAATCTCGGCATCACTTCATTCCGGCGTAATCAATACCTTGAAGAAAGTCTACGGTATAGATGCTTCCGCCATCAAAACTTACAGCGTAACAGGAGCTTATGAGATACCTCTCGTAGCGAAGTGGGCGCTTGACTTAGAGCAGTTTGATGGAATCATTGCACTAGGTTGTGTGATTAAAGGACAGACCGATCACGATGCTTACATTAATCAAAGCGTTTTTCACCACCTTACAGCACTGTCTCTTGATTATGGGAAACCTGTTATAAACGGAGTGCTTACTACCAATTCAAGAGAACAAGCATGGGCTCGAGCCGGAGGCAATGAGTCCATTCAACGAAAGTCTCACAAGGGAGAGGATTGTGCGCATGCACTGATGGAAATGATTCAACTCAAATCTAAGTTTGCCTAATGAATCTTCATGTTATCGATACGGGACATTTCAAGCTCGACGGAGGGGCTATGTTTGGAGTTGTACCCAAAGCCCTATGGAATAGACATCAACCCGCTGATGAAAACAATCGTTGCACATGGGCCATGCGCTGTCTTCTCATTGAAGCCCATGGAAGGGTAATCCTCATTGATACAGGAATGGGAAACAAACAAGATGATAAGTTTCGTTCTCATTTTGAACCCCATGGCGAAGGTGATTTACTAGCCTCCATTGCACGTGCGGGGTATACAAGAGAGGAGATTACTGATGTTGTATTAACCCACCTTCATTTTGACCATTGCGGCGGCGCAGTACAAAAGCGGCCGAATGGCGACTTGGAGTTAACCTTTCCCAATGCTATTCATTGGAGCGAAGAAAATCATTGGAAATGGGCTACAGACCCTAATCCTAGAGAGCGCGCTTCATTTCTCAAGGAGAACATTTTGCCAATACAAGAAAGTGGCATGCTTCGATTTGTCAATGACGACACGGAAATCATTCCTGAGTTATGGTTTGCAATTGCCGATGGACATACCCATGGCATGCTTATCCCCCATCTAGAGATTGGAGAAGAGACCCTTGTGTTTATGGCTGATCTTTTACCGTCGCCTACTCACATTCCTTTGGCTTGGGTCATGGGATATGATATTGATCCTCTACAAACTATCCGAGAAAAGGAGGCCTTCTTGGCAGAGGCGGCTGAAAACAACTTTGTTTTGTTCTATGAACATGATCCTGTTATTGAATGCAGTCGAGTTGTCGAAACAGAGAAAGGATTCCGCGCGAGTGATCTGATGTCGCTGGCTGATATTTTACGTGTTGAGGAATAGGCACCCGATCCACCCCCTCCCTACGGGTAAAATAGTTGCCCCAAAAAGTATGCCGCTGAACAATTGAGTCTCCGGCCTTTCTCACTCCCTATCCGCCTGTAAACCACCAGTATTTATCCAAAGCCAATGCCCGGACCAAGACTCATCTTGAAATAGATAGCGAGCAAGCTTTAGATTATAGGTTTTATCGAGCAAAACATCCGTTTCGCTGAGAAAGTAATCTTGAAACTCCAAGTCTTCTGGGCGAAGCTTGGCAAATCCTCTACCTGCTGCCGCGTAATCCAATTGTATGTCAAACGAATTGGCCGTTGGAAGAAAACCCTGCATGCGTTTTGAAAGGGAAGCATCATGAACCATTGGATAGCCCCACAACCTATTGCCTAGAAGTCTCAATAAACCCATATACGTACCACCACTGCCTACAGGCAGGACTACACGATTGTAAATCGACAAATCGATCCCAGACAACATATTAGCAACGCCCAATGTCCCTAAACAACCACTCCCTCCTTCAGGAATAAACAATGCCTTGGGATATTGTTCTAACCATGATGCTGTAAAGTCCGATGAATGCCGCTCAACAAACTCACTTCGAGAAACAAAGTGCAACATCATGCCCTTGGCTTTACAATCGTCTAATGTTGGCGTACTTCTCTCTTCTCCTCTAACAATCCCTATAGTAGTCATGTTAACTTCTTGTCCTATATGCGCTAAGGCATGGAGATGATTTGAGCGGTTGCCTCCTACGGAAATGAGCGATGTCTTACCCTGTCGCGCTGCCTCCGACAGAAAGCCCATTAGTTTAAATCGTTTGTTACCTAATGAATCAATACCGCATAGATCGAGCATGGTCAATTTACGGCCCTTTTCATTCAATACAGATCGAAGATGAGTAGAATGCGTGCCCTCTTTCATTAAGGAATTCTGCATGAATTAATCTTCCGTTGATAGGATGAATCGATCAATAAACTCACGAACGCAGCCTTCCCCACCCTTCTTACTCAGCACCACATCAACGAGAAGCTTGATTTCTTCTACAGCATCCTGAGGACATGCAGCCATTCCTACATACTCCATAATGGTCTTATCATTAAGATCATCACCTATGAAGGCAATAGACTCTTTTTCT
Source organism: Chitinophagales bacterium (assembly GCA_049890075.1). Classification (GTDB taxonomy): domain Bacteria; phylum Bacteroidota; class Bacteroidia; order Chitinophagales; family UBA8649; genus UBA8649. The sequence continues at coordinate 8,242 of JBMHCE010000003.1, read as the reverse complement.
ATGTCAAGCTCTTGCATCCAGGATTGCAGGACTTCAAGTTTATCCTGAGGACCAGCATAGTAGCGGGAGATACCAAGCATCTGCATGCGAGCCCCAATAATATCTCGACTGTTACTCGTCGATATGATAGCAACCTCTACCCCGTCCTGCATAGCCGAGCGAATACCGTGGCCATCTTTTGCATTAAAGGATTTAAACAATTCTCCTTGTGCACTTACATGAATCTGACCATTGGTCATCGTGCCGTCGACATCAAGAATGAGTAATTTGATTTTCACTATCCAATGATTTACTAGAGTTCTAAAGATAGGGTTACCGGGCCGTCATTTACTAAACTGACCTTCATATCTGCCCCAAAGGTTCCCGATTGTATCATACCAGGATACATAGCTTCGGCTTTGGCGAGAAAGGCATCATAAAGCGATCGGGCTGTTTCTGGTGGGCATGCCTCAGTAAAACTTGGACGATGTCCCTTTTTTAGCGAGCCATAAAGGGTAAACTGACTTACAAGTAGCATTTTCGCGTTTACGTCTACTACATTATGCTTCATTTTCCCTTCCTCATCAGCAAAAATGCGAAGCTTAAGGAGCTTATTGAGCATAGGCTCTATAACCGTTTCATCATCATCTCGGCCAAACCCAACCAATACCAATAGCCCTTGATCAATGGAGCCTACCTCTATTCCCTCTACATGAACGGCGGCTGAGGATACTCGCTGGACAACACACCTCATGGCAGTCCAATGTATTTATGAATCTGAAGACTTAACTCCCACTTGGTATGTTCATTCATAAAGGATAAAATCTGGGGCATGACTTCGTCTACTACGGACCACTCCGGCTGAAGAAAGTAGCGTGTAGATTCATTACCCGAATCAGCAAACTTTTGCGCCCAACGCAAGTCGTTACGATGAGCAATGACTACTTTGATCTCATGAGCCTGCTGCAAGACACTGTCGAGCGGCTTTTTGAATCGCTTTGGAGATACACAAATCCAATCCCATTGACCACTTAATGGATAGGCTCCTGATGTTTCAATGTGGCTTTGGCGTTTATGTTCGTGAACAACCTCTGTTAGAGGAGTAAGGTTATGCATAGCAGGTTCACCACCGGTGACTACTACAAACGGAGCAGGACTCTCTTGGACTTCCTTAGAGAGATCTAGTACAGTACGCGTCTCATGATCCGAAGCCTCCCAAGACTCAGGCACGTCACACCAAGGACATCCTACATCACATCCTGCTAATCGAATGAAATGAGCTGTTTTGCCCTGGTGCCCACCCTCTCCTTGTATGGAGAGAAACGATTCCATTACAGGATAACTCTTTATCGAAGAATTTCGCATTGCACTGCAAATGTAGTAGACTTATCCACGCGTTACGCATTTTGTTTACAATATGATAATCCTCCGATAGACAGGACACCTTAGTCATTTAATATATTTAAGGGAATTAGACTTATGAGACAATTTATATCTACCCTTTTAATCGCACTAACCTTGAGTGTTGGTGTTAGTTTCGGGCAGTACACGCCCTACTTTATTGATCAGGTAAACACTACAGGTGCCACCGGCGAACCAGATAGTTCTGGAGTACTCGTTGAGTTAAGAGGTATTGTAGGAAGCGGGAATTTCCGTCCCCCAGGCTTACTCTTTGCCATGGAGGACTCAACTGGAGGAATCTCAGTTTTCAGCAACGCCAATAATTTTGGCTACACTGCAGCTCGAGGAGACTTAGTCGTTGTTCGCGGTGAGATCGATTTCTTTAATGGATTAACCCAGGTAATCGCCGACACAGTATTCAGCGTTGGAACCCCAAACATCACTGCAGCGGTATACGATCAAGAACTTGGTGAAGATGTAGAGTCACAATTTGTGCGCTTAAACTGCCTCGTGCTCGATCCCTCAGATTGGCCTTCTGCTCCTTCAGGTTCTGGTTTTAATGTCGATGCTACAGATAACGCTGGAAATACTTTTGTTATTCGCATAGACAATGACACTGAACTCTTTTCTGCAGCAGCACCTACAGCCGACACCGTTGACATCCAAGGTACAGTCGGTCAATTTACATTTAATGCGCCATACAATACAGGCTACCAGCTTCAGCCCTACTACACCATTGACATCACAGCGAGCCCTGCTGGACAATGTGTAAACTTGGTAACCTACCCAGATGCTACAATTGGAGCTGTTACTTCGGTTGATGCCAATGGCGATGTGGACTCCTTTGGTAACACGCACACCCTTCGTGGAGTTGTTACAAGCCCAGACTTTAGAGAAGGTAGTGATGGCGTTGAGTTTTCGATGACTGATGGTACAGGAAGTATCTGGGTCTATACGCCTGATTCATCCATTACCTATATGCCCATGGTTGGAGATTCTGTGATTGCAGAAGGACGTATTACAATGTCCAGTGGTGTTGCAAGACTTTCCTTCCTAAACAACCTATTCCAAGGTGGCGTTAGCAGCAACTATGACACTACCCTAGTTACAGGTCCATTAGGTGAAGCGGAAGAAGCAGAGTTAATCCGCATCAATAATCTAAGTCTCCAAGGACTATGGGATATTGCCTCAGGATCAAGCTTTAACGTCAATGCAACAGACGGAAGCAATACATACGACATCCGGATCGATGCTAACCGTGATGTGATTTTCAACAACGTCCTTACCCTGCAAGGTAGTTTTGATCTTGTTGGTATTGGGTCTCAGTATGATCCAGATGCCCCACGTACAGAAGGTTACCAGATCTTACCCCGTTTTGACACAGACTTTTCGTTAAATCCTGCTTCTAGTATTGGTCAAGTGGAATCGATTGACATTTTGGCTTTCCCTATCCCTGCATCTAGCCAGCTTACAGTAATGCTACGGCAAGATATTGACGCAAAGGCCAACTATTCAATGCTTGATCTTTCAGGTAAACAAATCGACCACGGCAAGGTCCAAGTCATCAATGGCTTTGTCAATTTCGATGTGTCCAACCTAACAAAAGGTCAATATATCTTGACTTTAGATGCAAATAACACTACATTCAGTACAGACTTTATGGTACAATAGCGCCTGAGTCTATTATTTGTTTGCTTAGTTCGAAACGCATTTAAACATAACTACGACGCACCGAACCAAAGCGGAGGCCCTCCTTGTGAGGGCCTTTTGTTTTTATATGATTTGCTGCTATTGTATCTTTCCTATCGGATGGCCTATAGAGATACCTTTTACAAAGACTACTTTCAGCAACAAGCTGGAAGAAACACGATATCTAGCAGTCTCAACGAAAAACTAGCATGGGATCAAAAGGTCTACGCTGATGAATTTCTGCATTTACTGCCTACCAATCACGCGGCATCCATTTTAGACTTAGGTTCGGGTTATGGCAGTTTATGCCATTGGTTACAACACAAGGGATTCCATAATGTGCGGGCCATCGACACAAGTCCAGAACAAGTTCAGCGCGCCAAAGAATTAGGTATACCTGTTGAGTTATGTGATGTACATTCAGCTTTAGATAGAGAGGAAGGGTATGACGTTATTTTTGCCATTGACTTTATCGAACACTTCGACAAAGAGGAACTCGTAGAACTTCTTAAGAAAATGGTTAGTCGACTGAATCCAAAGGGAAAACTAATTCTAAGAACACCCAACATCGACGCTCCCATGGGCAGCTTTTATGCCTACGGTGACTTTACCCACGGCGTAGTCTTGAACAAACACTCGGCAATTCAGCTTCTTTTGGCGTGTGGCATCCACGAGGTAATCATTCATCCCTCCTCGTTGCGCGTGAAAGGAGTAATCAAGAATATATGTAGAAGAATTGTATGGCTTGTATTGAAGATCTCAATGAAGCTATCACTGTTTGCTACTGGAAGAAGAACGTCTGCAGTGTCCTATACGCCTAATCTAGTTATCGAGGCTTTCAAAAAAGACTAGCTCACTCCTTCTCGCCTACGTTGGATTGGAACTCAAGATATCTTCTAGTAAAACCATATCATCCTCAAGAATATCTAGATGGGTAACAAGTCGGATGGTTTGAGGTCCAAATGGGACCGCTAAAAGTCCTTTACTCTTCCAATGGTTAAGTACGCCATCTACGGAGTAAGATGCTGCAACATCGGCTAAGACTATGTTCGTTGACACTGGACTTACCGATTCAATGTAGGCTTGATTGGATAATATCGATTGAATGCGATTAGCCTTGTCATGATCTTCTTTTAAACGATCAATATGGTGCTCTAAGGCATAAAGTCCAGCAGCTCCTAGATAGCCCACTTGTCGCATTCCGCCGCCAAGAGCCTTACGAATCTTACGGGCATATTTTATAAAGGATTTACTACCGAGTAACACCGAACCAATCGGACTTCCCAAGCCTTTTGAAAGACAGACTGAGATGCTGTCAAAAGTCCCATGGAGTACTTCTGGAGACGAATTCGTAGCAACAAGAGCATTGAAGATTCGTGCACCGTCGAGATGAAGCGCTAATCCATACTTATCACATACAGCACGGATCCTTTGTATTTCTCCATAATCATAGCAGGTACCTCCTCCCTTATTACAAGTATTTTCCAGAACCACAAGCCTTGATATTGGCAACCAATCATTATCTGGCTGAATCGAGGCTCGTACCTGGTCGGCGGTTACTCGTCCACGATCTCCTTGAATGAGTTTAATGGAACACCCCGAATTAAAGGCATAGCCACCTGTCTCGTAATAATAGATATGGCTTAAATGGTCACATATTACCTCGTCCATAGGCCGAGTATGGGCCTTAATCGCGATTTGATTACACATAGTACCACTTGGGCAAAACAAGCCCTCCTCCATACCGAATAGACGGGCGCATTCAGCTTCCAACGCCTTAATGGTATGGTCTTCATGAAACACATCATCACCCACTGGTGCCTTCATCATAGCCTCCAGCATAGCAGGTGTAGGACGCGTAACGGTATCTGAGCGTAGATCTAGCATAATGAATTTATATCCTAACAACAATAGTCAGAAGCCATAAGTTGCCAGGTAACAAACTTTGAAGAAGGACAAGGCACAATGCCTTTAGATAATATTATGGTATGATTTATCCTCCCATCAATAGGTAAGCCCACCAAAGCGCATCACCTACAGCACAAATTCCAAACCAGCGAATAGCGCTGTTTTGGCGCAACACAGGCACAAAGAAAACTGCTGCAGCGTAAGCAAGAGAAGCAACAATGCCAAACAGAAGAGCAGTCGTAGCGTTGAGATCCCATGACAAGAAGTCAAAAACAGCTAAGCCCATAACCATAACCATGATAAGTACCAATACAAGGAACATCACGATGCCAAGGGCAAAATTACCTAGTCCCTTTGCAGCCTTTTTTCCAATAGAATCAGACATAATAAATTGTTTTAGTTCGTTTTAAATATAGCGTTTTACCTCAAAAAAGGTAACTAAAGAAGCACTAATAGGCAGGCAGTTAGGGTCATCGCAATGAGAAAGAAATCACGCCAATAAAGACGTTCCTTAAACCGCGTCCGCCCAATGATGATAACAGCTCCTTCAAACAGGAGGGCAATCAAAACATTAACCATTACGGGCATGGACGCCAAGGTGAGATTACTTAGGTAACTCGCTGGCGCAACCAAACCCCCAATAAGAATACATCCCCAAAAAACCTTTCGATCAGATACTATAGGCCAGCATTTACCAAGGGTAAATACCATGATTATGGAAGCACATAACAAAACACACAGCTCTAAAAAGAGGGTAAAGTGCATTACGCCAAATTGTTGAATAGGAAGAAGATAAAGAGGGAATGAGATGCCCCATATCAGGCTAAATATTCTATACCGAAAGCAGCCTTGTTAACCTCACTGCATAAAAAAAGGCCCTCATTACTGAGAGCCTTTAATGTTTTAGATTATCAACCTATTGCTTTACAAAAGGCATGGTGTAATCCGCAGTGTTTGAGATGTACTTCACGAAGTATAAACCAGAAGCCCAGGTATGAATGTCTAACGATAAGGTATTTGACATTGCTACCTTCTCACTGTAGAGCAGTTGCCCATCTACAGATACAATTTGAACTACAGCATCATTACCTGAAACTGATTCTAACAATTCGATCGATAGAACGTCGCTTACTGGATTTGGCGAGATGATCAATTGACCCGTAGCCAAATCATCGATACTTGTAGCAAAGCCATCGATTTTGAAGTCATCATAGTAGTATACTTTGCCACTATCAGCTGCTGCATTAGGGCTAAACTGAATATATGCTTGTTCTACAGACACTGTAAATGGCACGAGGCTGAAATCAAAATTCAATTCCTCCCAAGCACTACTTGCAGATGTAGAAGCTGAGGCAGATCCCAATAGAACGCCGTTAGCATCGCGTAACACGATATTAACTTCAGAAGGAGCATCTGCATCCCATACTGAAAGCTGAATTTGATTATGTGTTACAAAATCAAGTGCTCCTAGGTCGAAGCTACCTTGAATCTCATCAACTAATGCGTTACTTCTTGTATACTGTCCCACCGTATCCGAAAGGTTGATTCCAGACTGATCTGGGTTAGCAATACGCAGTAAATCACCAGAAACAGACGTATAAGTCATGTTCTGTTGACAGTCAAAGTCCTCCATGATATCTGGATCAGGAGTCACACCAGGACATGTCTCAACAAATACAGAAGTATCCAACTGAATGTTATCGAAGTGTAGCACGTGTTGTACCGTGTCACCAGGACTAACTACAAAGACAATATTACTTGCAGGTTCTGTCGCTGCGCTCATGTCGAAGCTCAACGTTTCCCACTCATTAACAACTGAAGTGAAGGCCGTTTGGCTCACAATATCAATCCCTTGGTCATCTTGTAATACCGCAATGATGGATAGACCTGCTGCACTAGAATGGACATCCATTTTCAATGCTGAACCGAGTACTGACAAGTCAATTGGAGCAAGCAATAATCCACCACCAAAGGCACCATCAGTTCCTGCACCCCAGTGAATAAACTGTCCAACTAAAGAGGACGTATTAATTCCCGTAGGATCAGGGTTAGCCACTGGCTGTGTCCATGTTGCATTAGCAAAGGTGTAGTCAATGTTTCCTTGGCACTCAAAGTCATCAAAGATGCTTGGCTGAGGAGTAACTCCAGCACATGGATCAACCACAGGAGTAGTATCCAAGCGGAAGTTGTCAAAGTATACCGTGTCCTGTACGTTAGACCCTGGGTTAACCACCAAGACAATGTTACTTATATCAGATGAGTCTACAGCAGAACTCAGATCATAGCTTAATGACTCCCAGGCTCCAGAAACTGTTGTAGTTGCTGTAGCAGAAACTACGTCAGCGAGTGCAGAGTTTTGAAGTACGAGGATGATAGGTAGTCCAGCAGCAGTTGAATGTACATCAATTAGTATTTGACCATTACTCACCGATAGATCAATTGGTGCAAGGGCCAACTCACCACCAAACGCACCATCAGTACCTGCACCCCAGTGAATAAATTCACCTACGGTAGCTGACGTATTAATACCCGTTGGGTTGGGATTAGGTACATCCTCTGTCCACGTTGCATTGGCAAACGTAAAGTTGATGTTTGACTGGCATTCAAAGTCTTCTAAGATTGAAGCATTTGGCGTTACCCCGTCACATGGATCAACTGATCCACCGCCTCCACGGAACTCTACGTCATCCCAGTAGAAAACCTCTCCTCCGCCGACACCGGCAGGATCTACAAAGTTGTAGAAGAGCGATACTTTGTCATAGGAATTTGCAACATCAAGTACTCCATTGGTAGGTGTACCAAAATCAAAAATTAAGGTATCCCACACCGTTGAAGCTGTCGTTGCCTGCGCCTCAACAAAGATGTTTGGATCCGCAGAGCTCTCTGCTTTAAGCATAACCGTAACACCAGCTGCAGGAGCAAGCATGCGAACGGACATTCTTGTATCATTTGCTGTAAAAGGAATGGCATTAGCAAATCCAGGATCAGGATTTCCTGAGACAGTTAGCGTTGTTCCTGCCCAAAAGTTTGCCCCTGCCGTTTTCTCAGTACGGACCACATTGTTACTTGCATTGGTCGGATCAACTTCAAAAGAAGATGATGCACCACCAAAATCAATAACGCCGTAATCTACCGTTGTATCGTCAAAGGTTACCGGCAAATCCATCTGAGAGAGCACAGGACCAGGGCCTGTTCCTCCACCGCCATTACTTCCACAAGTATCTGCAAAAGCATAAGGCGCGTCAACGTTGGTTAACTGCCAGTT
>JBMHCE010000002.1:0-53412 GCA_049890075.1 Chitinophagales bacterium | reverse complement strand
TCCTTCGGGACGAAGAGCTTTGTACTGGAATATGCCGTATGTAGTGGAAGCAAGGATACCCCCCTACTCCACAGCGGTGGGAAAACAACGCAAATCATGTTTGACACAACGAGCCGCTCCACGATTGAGATTCCCCAATGGCTTCGAGAAGAGATTAGCGCTTTTGAAGATTTAGGATAGCATGTTTCGCTGAATCACCGCCCTTTTTGCTTATCAGGAAAACATCATAATACATTGATATCCTGATATTTATGTATCTACATAGAAAAATGTAATTCCATCCATTGATTTTAACATAGTATTTGAATCCCAGACAGGATATTCAACGTATTGTAGGATATAGACCTTGATTTGTGACCATAAGAAACTACATATCCTCATATCTAATGATTATTGGGCTATTCGCTTGTTCCATCCAACTTATAGCACAGCCCATGCTTCAGGGACCCGCTATTCCTGACATTATAGTTGATGTGAATTTTTCTGACTCCCTCGATGCGATTAAACTACAAAGCCATGAATACGAGCGAATCAATGAAATCGATTTTGTCAGTATCCGATATATCAAGCAGGACGAAGAGGTCTTAAGTATAAAATCTGTGGTACTCACCTATGACTTAGATGGCGATAAACCCCTATATCAAGTGGATTTGATGTTTTCTTCCACATTGGATGCCTACAAAATGGCCTATGACTTTTATGGTTTACCCAACTATGCCAATCAAGGAAATGTTCTCAATGAATGGTATTTCCGCCAACCCGATAACTTAAGTGATGTTTGGATTAGTCTAGCAGCAAATACACTCGTGATACGAGCCCTTGAACCCAATACGATTTGGGAAGCCAAAGTATACTGATTCTTTTCAGCGATACACAGAATCCAACTAGCATCGCTAGAGAATATTCACTTACTGCCTGTAAGTGAAAAGACTAGAGACCAAGTGTATGCTTGACCGCACTGATAACATCCGCCTCAGCAATGCCGTACTTACGCATTAAGTCAGCAGGTTTACCACTTTCTCCAAAACTATCTTGTACCGCGACAAACCGAAGAGGACAAGGCATTTCCTCTGCACAAACTTGAGCAATAGCGCTACCCAAACCGCCTAATCGTTGATGCTCTTCAGCAACAATACCCCTGCCTGTCTTACCTAACGATGCAAGAATTGCTTCCCGATCTAGTGGTTTAATCGTATGAATATTTACCACGTCACATGAGACCCCAAGCGTCGCTAAATGGTCGGCAGCCTTAAGACTTTCTTCTACTAAGTGGCCTGTACAAAAAATACTTATGTCAGATCCCTCTCTGAGGTGCAATGCTTTTCCAATGGTAAATGGAGCATCTTCTGGCATAAACACACTAACCTTGGGTCGTCCGAATCGAAGGTAAACGGGTCCATCATAATCAGCAATGGCCAATGTTGCCGCCTTGGTTTGGTTGTAGTCGCATGTATTGATAACTACCATACCTGGTAGCATTTGCATAAGACCGATATCTTCTAGAATTTGATGCGTAGCACCATCTTCACCGAGGGTTAACCCTGCATGCGAAGCACAGATCTTTACGTTTTTTCCAGAATAGGCAATGGATTGGCGAATTTGATCATAAACCCTTCCCGTGGCAAAATTGGCAAAAGTAGTCGCAAAAGGAATTTTCCCTCCGATCGTAAGGCCTGCAGCAATACCCATCATGTTTGCCTCAGCTATGCCACATTGGATAAATCGATCTGGAAAGTTCTTTGCAAAGTCGTTCAGCTTTAATGATCCTGTTAAGTCGGCACAAAGTGCTACAACATTGGGATTAGTTAATCCTAGTTCATCCATAGCCGCTCCAAATCCAGAACGTGTATCTTTTTTAGGTAACGTACTCCAATCTAACCCTTGTAAATTCATAGCCTTCGTTTGAGCGTGAAAATAATCAAGGTCCATTGGAGGAATCTCCAAAAAAAAAAAGACTTATCAACTAAATAACAAATCACTAAAAACAGAAAAGCCCTTGACAAACTAGTATGTATGAAATGTCATAACAAAATGTGAAAGAAATGAAGACTAGCTTGCCAAGAGCTTTATACCTGCATCACCTAGGTGACTTGTCTGTAAAACCTTGAACTGCCTACGCATTGTTACGGAGCCGAGCAACCGTTCGCAAATGAGTATTCTTAATAAACTTCTCATCATTGAAGATGCGGCTAAGGGTGAGCGCTCCTTGAATTTCAGAAACACTTCGTTCGGCGAGCTCATTAGCCATTCCTTCGTCAAACTTTGAGCGATAGACTTCCTTGATGGCTTTAAAATAATCTGAAAAAAAGGCTTGAATGGTGGGTTGGAATTCAGGCATACTCAATGCCGTTTCAACGCCAACATTACCCAAAATCTCCCCAGACTCCTGGTCCACAAAAATCTTCTCAGCTTCTGTAAAGATGAGATCCATCCTCTCCACAGCGTCCAACTCATGATTGTAGGCTATGGTAAAAACCGTTTCAGCGAAGAAGGTATGAACACTCTCAATCACTTTAATCATGAGATCTTCCTTAGAGTGGAAATAATGATACAAACTCCCCTTAAGTAGACCACAAGCCATGGCTATGTCCGCCATTGAGGTCGCATGGTAACTCTTTTGTCTAAAGAGCTTCAGTGCTTCCTTGATTATCGTCTTCTCATCTACTTTTTGCCGTGGCATATCGTGAATATACGCCAATAGCCGCCATTAACCAAACGCTCGTTTGGTATCTAAAACCCTCCTATTTTACGCGTAAGCGAAAACATTACAAAGAACATATGATCGCGGTTCGATGGATTGCCACGTAAGGTTTGTTCCAATACGCTACCTTCTATCGATGCTGAGCCGCGATAACTCAGTTGTCTAGCTAGTGAGGCATCAGGATGAGAGCTTGTATTGAACAGGCTCATATCGGCGTAATATCCGCTTACATCATCTACATAATCAGAGAACACGTAACGAAAGCCAAATTCCGTTGCCATACTCCAATGCTCACTTATATTCCATTTTACCCCCATATTAACTGGTACTGTCAATGCCATCCGAAAATATTGCGGTCGATCCCAATACTTATCCAAGTGCTGGCCTTCTGTACCAATCGGTTGCAATGCAATCCACTCTCCATTCAACTCCGCTTTCGGATTAAAGTACATACCCCCAAACCCAACGGCTATAAAAGGAGTAGCTTTAAACTTAAAGTGCCCTGGATGGTACGGTAAAAGATTGAACTCTACTTGAGCACTAAAGTCCGCGATGACGGATTTAAAATGCAAGTTTCGGCTTGCATTGCTTCCCTTACCCCATTGATCATCCCCACAAATCTGTCCTATAGTTGTCGTGATTCGGCCTCCTACGTGGGCATGATAATTATGGCGGTAAGAAATCGCCATCATCGCTCGTGTTGCTTGCATATCCACTCCCCCGAAAAATCCTCGCTGACCATCCATTGAGATATCCCCGAAATAGTTCATTCCACCAAATCCTATGCTTAGCTCTTGAGATGATAATTTTTTATTGTATTGAGCCTGGACGCTAACACTAAGTATTGTAAAACATAATAATGCAATCCACCTCATTTTTTTGAAATGAGCCTTTGAAATAATCAGTACAAACCGCGCTACAATATTGTTATCCATTTCTCTCATCGAGAACTAAGGTAATAGAAATTTGCGAAAATCAAACAAATAATAGACGCACAAATCATTGTATTTCAATGCTTTAAATCATTTACACATAGATTTTTCTATATATATAAAATGCAGCAATATGTAAGGAGTTCTCCTTCAACTATTCACAATTACTTCACGAAAAATCCTTAGATATACTACCGCTCACAAAAAAAATCGAGAAAAATGAAACTTTTTTTATTCTCCGTCTTTAATAGCCTCATTTTAGGGTAAAACATTGTGTAAAAACCGTACCAACTGCTTCTAACTATTCTCTGATTTATACCTACTTTCATACCATGAGCCAGTTTATCGTCTCAGCAAGGAAATATCGACCCAAAGAGTTCAATGAAGTGGTCGGCCAGGAAAGCATCACAGAGACGCTTTCACGTGCCATTACTGCTGAGAAAATAGCACAAGCTTTTCTATTCTGTGGACCACGAGGTGTCGGAAAAACTACGACAGCTAGGATATTGGCTAAGGCCGTAAATCTCGGTAAGATTGAGGGGTTATCCGAAGAACATGAAGATTTCGCCTTTAATATCTTCGAACTGGACGCGGCTTCGAATAACAAGGTGGAAGATATGCGCAGCTTAATGGAACAAGTGCGCATCCCTCCTCAAACCGGTCGATACAAGATTTACATAATCGATGAGGTTCATATGCTTTCTCAGTCAGCATTTAATGCCTTTTTAAAGACCTTAGAAGAGCCCCCACCCTATGCGATATTTATTTTAGCGACGACTGAAAAACATAAGATTCTTCCTACCATTTTATCACGTTGTCAAATCTTTGATTTCAAGAGAATCAGTGTCCCTTCGATCATTAAGCAGCTAAAGCATGTAGCCCAATCCGAACAATACGAGGTCGAAGAAGAAGCCTATCACCTTATTGCAGAGAGTGCTGATGGAGCTTTACGCGATGCACTGTCTGTTTTTGACCGACTGGTTGCGGGTCTCTCCGAAGGTAAACTCACCCAAGCATCGGTTTTACAACAACTCAACATCCTAGATTGGTCAATTTTTTCATCAGTGACAGAAGGACTAATGATCAATGACCATGGTAAAGCAATTGCTTTGTTTAACGAAGTGCTTGAAAAAGGCTTTGAAGGGGACACATTTATGCAAGGTTTAGCCGAGTATATTCGCACCCTACTGATTGCAAAGGATAGTCGTCTACATTCACTTATGATGGGTAGCAAGCGTAAAATTCAGCGAGCCGCTGAACAAGCTGAGTTAGCCACACCCTCTTTTCTCATTAATGCCATTGCCTTAATCAATGATGCAGAGGTTACCTATCAAAGAGCACTCAATAAACGCTTGCATGTGGAAGTATGCTTGCTTCGAATTGCGCATGCTTCGCAAGTTCTCGAAGGAGCTGTTAAAAAAAAAACGGCTGAGTTAGATTCCCATACCAACTCCACTCCTCAACCAAAAGCAAAAGCAAACATCGATTTGCAAGATGATCGCTCTCAGAAACAAGAGAGTACGTCCGAAGAGATCAATACATCAGATGCCATCGTAGAGGCATCTGAGGAAAAACCTAACATCACATCTTCTATTGACATGCCAGAGGAACATACCGAAGGACATATCGAGGAACAAAGTGACGAACAGACAATAGAGACAGCCAATACTTCACATGTCGCGCACAATCTCACCGAGGACATGCCTACTGAAAGCAAGCCACCAGTCTCACCTCGTGCTACTGGAAAACGCCTAAGCCTAGAGGATTTAGATACTGAAGGATTACTACGACCTAAAACAGAAGAAGCATCCTCTCCTCCCGAAGACAGCATAAAAAAAACTGCTTGGGATCAAAAAATCGAATCAATTCTAACGCTAGTCGAAGATTTTCTACAAAAAAATGACCAGCAATCCATTGCAAGCATTCTGCTTAAGCTAACCACAAATCTTGAAGACAATAACCTAACATTTGCGGCTACCGCCAGTGCTCAAAAGGATTTTATTGAAACGCACATGGCATCTATTAACAAGTTTATCCAAGATAGCCTTTCCAATGCACCCATACTTTCTGTAATGTATGAACAACAGGAAAAACAGGAAAAGAAAGGTGTTTTACAGAATGCGAAAAAGACCGCCGAATCAATGCATGAAAAGAATCCAGCATTACGGAATTTTATCGATGACTTAGGCTTGGAAATTGATTATTCAGCTTAATAAAAAATTGACATAGGAGATTAGCTCCATACCCATTAACTTTGCACTTCAAATAAAACCATGGCCGAATTTTTAAGACTACCCAGAATGAGCGACACAATGGAAGAAGGCGTAATCGCTTCCATTGCAATAAAAGTAGGTGACACCCTTAACCCAGGTGACCTGATTGGTGAAGTCGAAACCGACAAAGCAGCAATGGATTGGGAATCCGATCAAGAAGGTGTGGTGCTCCATATCATTGCTGGAGAAGGAGATGCTATACCAGTTAATGGGCGAGTAGCCATTTTAGGAGAAGAAGGAGAATCATTTGAAGATTTACTGAATACTGCGGATGCAGAAACAACGGACGCACCAGCTGAGAAAGCTCCAGCACAGGAAGCTCCAAAGTCAGTGGCGGCAGAACCCACTCCAGCACCTGTTACCAAAGTAGAAACAACGCCAGCACCAACTGTACCCGCTTCATCAATAAGTGATGGAAGGGTCAAGGCAAGTCCATTGGCTCGTAAGTTGGCAGAAGAACTTAATGTCAACTTATCAGATATCCAAGGTTCTGGAGAAGACGGACGCATCGTCAAGCGAGATATTGAAGCCTATGCAGCAAATCCTGCACCGGCAGCTAACAAAGTGTTTACTGCAACATTGGAGGCCAGAGACGAGCGGGTAAGCATGATGCGCAAAACCATTGCGAAACGACTCAGTGAAAGCAAATTCACTGCACCCCATTTCTATCTCAAAATCTCCGTTGACATGCGTAATGCCATGGAAGCGAGAAAAGAAATCAAAGCTGCGTTTGACATGAAGTTCTCCTTCAATGATCTTGTGATTAAAGCATGTGCCATGGCGCTTAGAAAGCACCCAAACATCAATGCATCATGGCTTGGTGACATCATTCGCTACCACGCAGACATCAATATTGGTATGGCAGTTGCAGTCGATGAGGGACTAGTGGTTCCTGTAATCAAAGATGCCGATCAATTGGGGTTATCCGAGATTTCAGCATCAGCGCGAAGTTTCGTTGACAAGGCGAGAAATCGACAGCTTTCTTCAGAGGAAATGCAGGGCAATACATTCAGCATATCAAATCTTGGTATGATGGGTATTGATGAGTTTACGGCTATTGTAAACCCACCAGATGCTTGTATTCTAGCCGTAGGTGCTATCCGCCCTGAGCTCGCACTAGAAGAAGGAGAATTAGTTGAGAAACAAATGATGAAGCTCACCTTATCCTGCGATCACCGCGTAGTCGATGGTGCCGTTGGTGCAGCATTCCTAGCTACCTTAAAAGGTCACCTAGAGAATCCGGTGAGCATGTTGCTCTAGTAAGAGCATAGTATTAGCGTATCGGATGTAGACGTCGTATATTTGAGGCATGTCACGAGATGCCCAAATACCGAAAAACCTATCCAACTCCTCCCCGGCACAGCGTTTCAAGCAACAAGTTATCGATGACTTTAAGACGGCGTGCCTCAGTCGAGAGATGAGCCTTACAGGACGAAAAGAAGTCTTAGGAGGGAAAGGAAAGTTCGGAATATTTGGGGATGGTAAAGAGATTACGCAAGTAGCGCTTGCCCGATCATTTATGCCAGGTGATTTCAGATCAGGATACTATCGAGACCAAACATGGATGCTAGCACTCGGTGTAATCACGCCGGCGCAATTCTTCGCACAGTTGTATGCTGACAGTAATCCAGAGCGTGAACCCATGTCGCACGGAAGGCAAATGAACGCCCACTTTGCCACCCCATTAATCGACGATAAAGGAGACTGGTTAGAACTAAAGTCTAGATACAATGTCGCTGCAGATGCCTCATCAACTGCAAGCCAAATGCCAAGAGCGGTTGGCCTAGCCTTGGCGTCAAAGTTTTACAGAAACAATCCAGAACTACAATCAGACAACAAGTTTTCACAAAAAGGACAAGAAGTCTGTTTTGTAAGTATCGGAGATGCCTCAACATCAGAGGGACATTTCTGGGAAGCTATTAATGCAGCAGGGGTACTAAAAATTCCTATGATTACCGTGGTCTACGATGACGGCTATGGTATTTCCGTGCCCAAAAAGTACCAAACGACTAAAGAAAGTATATCCGAAGTACTATCTGGATTTCAAGTTGATGACAACGACGACGGAGTAATTATCGTTAAAGCAAAGGCATGGGACTACCCTGGTTTGGTTCAAACCTTTGAAAAGGTCAGTAATCTAGTTCGAGAAAAGCATATTCCTGCGTTAATCCATGTTGAGGAAGTAACTCAACCCCAAGGACACAGCACTTCTGGTTCTCACGAGCGCTACAAGAGCGAAGAACGATTGGCATGGGAACAACATGCAGATGGCATTCATCGCATGGGCGCATGGCTTATTGAGAAGGCCATTCTTACAGAAGAAGAAATCGATGAGATTAAAAAGGAGGCTAAGAAAAGCGTCAATGCTGCCAAAAGAGAAGCATGGAAAGCCTACCAACAACCTATTCTTGAAAAGGCTAATGAGTTAGAATCGCTAATTGGTCAGTCCGACAAGGCTTCCATTGCTCACCTCAAATCCTCCGTGAAGGACTTGTACAATCCAGGCTATTCAGAACTCGTTCGAATAGCCAATGAGGCTCAAAGGGTGCTGAGAAGAAACAATGAATCAGACGAAAACCTATCTACCTTTCTCCAAGAGGTTAATCATTTTGGGGAAAAGGCCTATCAAAGCCATTGGGTAAGCGAGACCGACCATAGCACGAAAAATGTACGCATCATAGACGCTGAATATGATGAACAAATAGAGGTTAACGGCTTTGAGGTACTAAATTCCGCCTTCGATGCCGCTTTAGCTAGAAATCCATCAGTAATTGCCTTCGGAGAAGATGTAGGTAAAATTGGTGATGTAAACCAAGCGTTTGCTGGACTGCAAGAAAAATACGGAGAGCATCGTGTCTTTGACACAGGGATACGAGAGCTAACCATTATGGGACAAGCTATTGGAATGGCTATGCGTGGTTTACGACCCATTGCGGAGATTCAATACCTGGACTATCTTATTTATGGCCTTCAACCCTTATCTGACGACGTAGCTACGCTGACCTACAGGACGGCAGGGCAACAACGTTGTCCTGTGATTATTCGAACGAGGGGCCATAGACTTGAGGGAATTTGGCATACGGGTTCACCTATGGGGATGGTCCTCAACTCGCTGAGAGGAATGAATGTTTGTGTACCTCGAAACATGACCCAAGCAGCCGGGATGTACAATACCCTGCTTGAGGGAGATGAACCAGCGATTGTAGTGGAATGTCTCAATGGATATCGATTAAAAGAAAAGCGTCCAACTAATATTGGAGAATTCACTGTAGCCCTAGGACAAGTGGAAACCCTAAAAGAAGGTAGTGATGTAACCTTAGTCACCTATGGCTCTTGCATACGAATCGCACAACAAGCTATTTCCTTTCTAGAAGAGGATGATATTTCCGTTGAGCTTATTGACATCCAAACATTACTGCCCTTTGACTTGGATAGCAACATTCTTGAGTCAGTCAAAAAAACGAATCGACTTGCTGTATTGGATGAAGACGTTCCTGGTGGAGCCTCCGGATTTATACTGCAACAAATCATTGAAAAACAGGGTGCTTACGATCATTTAGATAGTGCCCCCGTCACTATTTCAGCTCGACCACACCGCAGTGCATATGGAAGTGATGCAGATTACTGGAGTAAACCAAGTGCTGATGATGTGTATTCAGCGATATATAACATCATGCATGAAGCGGACCCTACTAGCTATCCTAAGTAACGCTGCTCCATCTAGAGATTAAACTCAATCTTAAACTCTTCTGTTTTAAGGCTTGATCCAATGCCGAAGGTCATTGATTTACCATTATTCACCACGGTACGCTTCTTCTCAGGGACATCGGTAATTGACTGCATAACCGCTTTGTTTGTTGAGAAAATCGATAGATGGTTTGCACGATACGATAGGTGAACAAACTCCCTTAAATCGTTTTCAAAGTAAAGGTCAAATCCATCTGACTCTGCGTCACGATGCTCAAATACAATCTTACCTTTTATCTCCTTATGAATGGGAATATCTCCAATAAATGCAACACCGAGTTTCCCTTTTGACGCAAAACGTCGGTACAGAGCATCATCTTCATAATCAAAGTCAATATGGTGTGTTATGAACTGACCGTTAAGTCCCTTGGGATATTCAAAAAATGGATCCATTGCCATAGCACTCCGAAGATCCTTAAGGTTCTTGGTTTTTCGTTGCAACAAGCCAAACCAATCCTGCATGCTTTCTTCCTCATAATACGTCAATGACTTACTTGAGAAGCTCGCCTCATTAATCATAAGGCCAATTGCCTGCCAAATTTCATCGGGCAAACCAATCGATAGTGCTTGAGACAAATTCACTTCCAAGGCATTGGATTCCACATTATGTAAAACCCGACCCGTAGTAAAAATATCAACCGGCCCTGTACGCAGATGAAGATCTAAAAGACCATTTCCTTTAATATCTTTTGAGGCGACATTGTAGGTCAGCCCATTGCCTGTGTAGCCTGGAATGGATGATTCGAACACACCACTTTGAAAAAGATATTCATCTTCACCTGCTTTATGGGAGAAAGCCCCACTTACCTCAATCAAAGGTTTCTGAGAAGGCACTCGAACGCGGGATAACAACGAGGGAAAGTATGGAATTAAATCCCTCGGCGTTAAATATATACCTGTATACAGGGTCTCACCACGTAAGGCGGTAGACTGCTGATATTCAAACCCTATAGAATCATTATATAGGGTATCGTTTACCTTTACCCAATCATTATCCAATGCGTCAGACTGCCAATCGATTTGGAGAAAACCATCGAGATGCACACCCTGATATCGGGAGTCAATGGCCACATCACCGATTCCTTGAATTGTCGGCAAAAACAGTAAACTATCCACCATTTGGAGCTCTCCAGTTGCATGGAAATAGGACGTCCTATCGGATTCTTTCTTCTCTTCAGTTTGCCTCGTCTGAATGTCATCCATAGCCATTAACTGAGTATCTAAACTCATGCCATTGTAGATAAAGTCGCCTTTACCGTTAGCTTTATTACGCCCCTTAATCGTTATGGACACATCGCTAAACTCATGCTTTGTTTCGTTAGTAGGCGCAATCAACCTACCGCCCTCCAACTTCGAAAGAATGCCATTTTGCTTGATGTACAACGTATCGCCATTGGGATAAAATCGAGAATCCGCAACATCAATAAAGGGAATCTCACGCACCTCTAACGAGGAGGTAGACATATCATAGTCGGCTGAACCCGAGTTAAAGAACAAGTCACCCTGTGATGGATTGGTAGCATAAAAGGTCATGTCCTCCTGCCCTTCGGGTACGCGGAAAAACAACCTTCTAGCGTCAATATCCCACTGGAATTCACGGATGTTCACTCGATAGGCATTGTATGCTAGATCGATAAAATTATCCTCTGAATTCGACACGAAGGTGCCATAGTTTTCATCCATATCAACCTCCATAGACACATCATTAACGGAAAAAGTAACCTGATCACCGCCAGACTTAACTTCAAGATTTCCAGAGGAGGCCATGATATCCTTATCGGTCAATGTAAAGTCTTCCGAAGTTAACTTCGCATCACTCCATTCAATGGCACCATCGGCAGTAATCGCTGTATCGGTCACTTGAAGAGTCCCCTCAAGTAACGTGCGCCCCTGATTCATTGAAAAAGGGTTATTAGCATTCGATGTAGCCACTAACCGACCTTCATAAGGGAACCACCTTAACTTGTTTTTCTCACTCTTCATTTCAGGTGATAGGAATCCCATTTCACTGCGTTCGATATTTAAGGAATCCGCAAAAGCTACGACAGAATCCGTAAAAAACTCAATTCGCTTAGAAGAAAAATCAGACGTCAGGTAATCGACCGTGCCCGTACCAATAATACCATTACTTCGATCAAGCTGGTAGAATCCTGTTAGCCGTCCCCTATCCTGGTACAACGATATTCCCTCCTCGCCAGTTGACTCCTTAATCCCAAGGGATTTGTCGTTCATGAGCATTAATGTATCCCGTATATCCGGGAAAATATAAGCACTTGTCAGCGTACCTATAAAATGTAAATCAACAGAATCAATGTAGAATAGGGAGTCCAAGGTAAAGGGATCCAATGCGAAGTAAAAACTGTCTCTGTTATAATCCCCTTCTCGGATGGTTGAATCACCATAAAACACCTTAGCCTGATTATAGGTCTCCAACTTGGGGTAACTCTCATCTTGATTAAAGGTTCCTGAGTGGTTATCAGGTGAATTGACAAATACGACGAGGTCGGCACCCTCAATAACTGACTTTACCCGCAATAAATTCGATGCCGAGTTGGGATTATTGTAAAGCACATCCATTCGTAACTCATTCAAGCTATCAGAAACAAAATGATAGGGCTCGTATTCAAAGAGTGCATTATCATCTAAGAATTCGAATTGCCCTGCCGTAAACATCCCAGAAAAATTAAACGACTTATCTCTATCGATATCAAAGGTTTGATTATCCGGATAGATACTAGCCCTATCATATTCAGATATCATAACCGACGAGACACCCGTTGTTGTGGCAATATCCAAATCCACATCGTAGGTTACATTTTTACCGGAAGTAAAAGAGGACATACCCATTTCATCAAAATCAGAGGTCTTTCGCAATGCCTCTACATAGAGAATAATTTTTGGCAACAAGTCTACACGCTCTTCTGCCTCGTTAAAACCAATAAAGCCATTGGCCATTAATCGATAAAAGTTTGTGAACTGCTGGCGATAAGGAACATTAGGAGCAAGAATACTTCCAAGAGCTTTAGCCGAAAGAGACGCTCCTCTTAAATCCCCACCATAGCTGTCATAAATTTTTTCAATTTCGCTGTTTCCAAAACGCATACCGGCATTTTGGAAAGACTCATAGCTGAAGTATTTATCGGAAATGATGTTCACACTTTTTGTGCGTGAATCAGTAAACAGATTAAACTCAATTTCACGACTATCCAGCGGCCAACGAAGGATTTCAGCTTCAACCACCATGTTTTGGTTACCAAGGGTAAATGGGATGTCCGACACAATATCTAACCCCGTCCGCGCTTCCAGTGTATTAGACTGAATCTTGTACTCCACCTCAACAGCTGGATGCGATATAGAATCATTCGCTGTAAAAAGCAGCAGACTACCCAAACCTCCAAAAATCTTATTAGGTAATGCTACTTTGAGTGATTTGGGCTTATACAAGGCAAGCAGTTTCTGTGTTGTTGGATGCCGAAACTCGACAATACACACTTCGCCACGAGGTGCATCGACGCCAATCTCATTTCCACGGAGATGAAACCCGCCATTAACACTCACATAATCATTGATTTGTTGCGTTGGCAATCGAACACTCGCTAAGAAATCAGGATAGTTTTTATCCCGCGTTTGATTATCCAAACGATCCTTAAAAACACCAGGGAAAGCCTCGCGACTATACTTCGGATAGCTCATTAGTACCGAATCACAAGACACTTCAAATTTTGTAGTCTTTAGGCTGTAACTCGTTAATTGTACAGAAGCCTCATCTCTAGGAATTCCAGCCCCTACCCAATCCATTTCTCCACCTGAACCCTGCCATTCATAGGTCTTACCATAAAACACCCCAGTGGTTCCACGGATAGCCATAGTATCATATGGATTATCCGCCTGTAAGACTATAGGTTGATCAAATGAAAGGACAAGCCCCTCATCACTCGACCAAGAAACATCACTTGCCTTGCCCATAACTCTCCATGTATTTTTACCTCGTACGGTAAGAATACCAAAACGGGCAAGCTGACGCCACTGCCTAATCTCCTCATCGAACTTACTTTCCTTACCCGGATAATAGAAACTAAGCTGATCAGTGAACACCTCATGCCATTGATCAAGTGGAAAGCATTTTACTGAATCAACAAGCATGCATAAACCCGCTACACGGCGTTCACGGTCAAGTGTCCATCGCCCAACCTTTTCCATCGTATTGGCATACTCTGCAATGCGCCGCATTAAATCCTTGCTCGCACTACTTGATGCCAGATACTGATTGAATCGCTCAGGAAATGAATCATCCTTATCCTTGCGGCTTGACTCTATAGATTCGAGTAGAACGTTTACATAGGCGGGATCATTGATATCATATCTTGGGGCCACCTGAGCCATACTGGTGTGCTGCATACTGAGCGCAACAAGGAGTATTCCAATAAAGTATATGCCTTTCATAATCTACAAGTTACATTTTCCAACGCAGGGCAAGCCACGATGCAGAAGCGCGTTTATCTACAAGTTTCAGGCCAAGTGTCGTCATTCGCTGTTGTACCCAGCCCCAATCATCGAGTAACAGACCACTCAAAATAATTTGTCCCTGGTCGGGATGCAATGCACAAAGCAAGGATTCGATATTTTGGTCGATCGCATTTTTGTTCACATTGGCCAAGATGCAATCATAAACTGCTCCATCTCCTTGGAAGCCATCACTTTCTTGATGGACAAGAGTGATTTCTTGATGATTTGCTTTAGCCACGTCGCGTGCACTATCGACAGCAATAACATCATTATCTATACCTACTACCCTAGCAGCTCCGCGCATCGCGGCATACACTGACAGAATACCTGTTCCGCATCCAAAGTCAAGGACTATCTGGTTGTCAAACGACATCGTCTCCATAATCTCCAAAACCATTCTTGTCGTATCATGGTAGCCTGTTCCAAAGGCCATCTTAGGATCGATAACCAATTGATAAGGACGATTTGAGTTAGGTGTTGAAAAGGATGGATAGATATAGATAGCATCACCTATCTCGATGGGCTTTATCTGTTGTTCCCATAAGGTATTCCAATTCTGATTTTCAATCGGAATAGCTTCCAATAACACAGCAAAAGGAAGATGTGATAGCCTATTTTGAATAGTTTCTTTATCCCAAGCGCGTGCTTTAATGTACCCAAGCAGTCTGTCGTCTAGAAACTCAAAGGATTCAAACTCCTCCTCATGTAACATAGCGGCTACGATGTCAAACGCATTAACTAAATCTAACGCTCCATCAGATTCAATCGAAAAGGTCACTTGTACATATTGCTCCACTGGAGTTAGATGCTTTTTTGATTAACACAAGCCTCTATGATTGCCGTAAAGGACTCAGCATTAAGCGAAGCCCCACCTACTAAGGCTCCATCAACATCTTCCAAGGCAAAGGTATTCTCTGCATTAACCGGCTTAACACTTCCGCCATAAAGGATCGAAAAGGACTGAGCCACTTCTTCTCCATATTGAGTAGCTATCATACCCCGTAAGGCTTGGTGTACTTCTTGTATTTGATCAGGCTGAGCACTTTTCCCTGTGCCAATAGCCCAAATGGGTTCATATGCCAGAATAATGCGTTTCATTTGCTTAGCATCCAAATGGAATAGTCCAGCTTGTATTTGGTTCATGAGAAAAGTTAGATAGTCTCCTGATTCTCTAACCTCAAGGGATTCTCCAATGCAGAAAACTACTTCTAGTTCCGTTTCCAAGCATTGTGATACCTTCTGAGCTAATTCTTCATCGGACTCATTCCAAAGCGCACGGGATTCAGAGTGACCTATTAATGAAAATATAGTTCCCAAGGAATCTAACTGTTTTGCAGAAACCTGGCCTGTACATGCACCTGATTCCATGGCGCTTACCATCTGGCTACCAACCTTTATTCGTTCGGGAAGTAAAGGCATAACTACCGGGATATATGGACTGCTCGGAGTCACTCCAATGCTGACTGTCTTTGGAATGGATTGAGTCGCACTTTTTAGTTGATTGCAGAGATCATAAACCTCTTCCCAGGTTAGGTTCATTTTCCAGTTTCCTATTACATAATGTTTTCTCATGGTTGTTTGGTTTCAAATAAATGGTTAAGAATTGAAAACTCGATATCGGAAAGCGTTTGTTGCCTTCGAGCCATAACAGCCTTGGCCACATCGACTGCCTTATCAAGTCGGTAGGTATATAGTTTTTGTCGGTTAACCCAGGAAAAAGAGGGTATAAATTTGGGAGGAAAGTCGCCTCCTACAATATTCACGTTTACGCCAAGAACCGTACCTGTGTTGAGCATGGTGTTAATTCCAGTTTTACAGTGATCTCCCATAAGTGTCCCAACAAACTGACGGTTGGAGTTGACATAGTCCTGTTCGAGATAGCTGTAGACCTTTACCGAACTGTAGTTGTTTTTGAGGTTTGATGTATTAGTATCTGCGCCAAGATTGCACCAATATCCAATGACTGAATTTCCGAGGTAACCATCATGTCCTTTATTTGAATACCCCTGAAAGACTGAGTTACTTACCTCACCGCCCACTTTACAATAGGGTCCTAAGACGGTGGCACCATAAATTTTCGCGTTCATCTTAAGGACAGCACCCTCCCCCATCATAAATGGACCGCGCACTCGACTTCCCTCCATAACCTTCGCATCCTTTCCAATGTAAACGGGTCCATGCAAGGTGTTAAAGGTGGCATTAAGCACTTCGGCTCCCTCCTCGATAAACAACTGATCGGTTGGACCAATACAAATACAATGATCTGGTAAGACTTGACTTGTCGAGTTTTTTGTCAAGATCTCGTAATCTCTTTCAATCTGCTCGCCTGCCCATTCAAAAATTTCCCAAGGACGACTAAGCATCTTCCATCCCACTTCGCCATTGATTTCAATTTCTTTTGCATCAGATGCGGAAGCATCCACAAATGATGCCACTTGAACGCCGTAATCATAGAGAGATTCTCCTGGATTGAGTGATAAAATGCGTTCAACCAGATCAGGAACACATAAGAAGGCTGAATTGATCATAACACAACGTCCTTCGATCACAGGAGGTCGGTCCATCAGATAAGCCTGACTTTGTATGCTAACCTCTTGATCAAGCGCATCCGACCAAGTCTCTTGTATCGTACGCAACCCTATACGCAGAGCACTAATTGGCCTCGTTAAGGTAAACGGTGCTAACCCCTGCCATTGGCTAAAATGATCTACAAGAATGATTTGCTTCTTCATCTAACGATTATTTACCAGCGTATCAGCGCACTAGCCCATGTAAATCCGCTACCAAAAGCCGCTAGACAGACCAAGTCACCTTTTTTGATTCGCCCCTGCTCCCAAGCTTCTGTTAAGGCTATGGGAATAGAGGCAGCCGTAGTATTTCCAAATCGTTGTATGTTGTTTACGACCTTTTCATCGGGAAGACGTAAGGTTCGCTGCACAAACTGGCTTATACGAAGATTGGCTTGATGCGGAACTAACACATCGATGTCGCTTGGTGTTAACCCATTACGTCCTAGAGCTTCCATAATAACCTCTGGGAACTTTACCACTGCTTTTTTGAAAACAGCCTGTCCATTCATGTAAGGATAAATTTGTTCCTTATTCATCATATCAGGAGTAATAAAAATACCCTCCATGCTGTCCGCGCTTGGATACTCACTCAGTCTCGTCTCATCATCAATCCAATGCCCACCATGACAACCAGGATTGAGATAAGCTAACTCCTCAGCGGCCGCCCCATCACTGTGTAGGTGTGTAGACAAAATACCTTCTTCAGGATTATCGGACGGCTGAAGAATGGCTGCTCCGGCACCATCTCCAAAAATCACCGACACATTTCGTCCTCTCGTAGAGAAATCTAAACCACAAGAATGAAATTCAGCACCCACAACCAGCACGTTTTTATACATACCTGTCTTCACAAACTGATCGGCAACACTGAGAGCATAGATAAATCCTGAACACTGATTTCGAACATCGAGCGCACCGACCTCCTTCATACCCATAGCACGTTGTAACAACACACCACATCCTGGAAAATAGTAATCGGGACTTAGGGTTGCGAAAACAATAAAATCTACATCCTGGGCCGTAATTCCAGCTCGCTCAATCGCTACTTCAGCCGCTTTGACCCCCATGGTCGTCGTAGTTTCTTCATAACGTTTTGCGTATCGACGTTCTTTAATCCCTGTTCGCTCTTGAATCCAAGTATCACTTGTTTCCATATACTGGGTGAGATCATCATTTTTCACAACACGTTCTGGGACATAAAACCCAAGGCCGGCAATGCGTGTAGAATGTAACATATAATGCTTTTTATGAAGGTAATAAAATGTCGACGACGGAACGAATATCATGCATTGGATTCCAAAGAAGTCCAATAAAGCCTAGTGCTTTTGCTGCCTCGATATTTTCCTCTTTGTCGTCAATAAATAGTGTTTTTTGAGGATTGATGTGCTCCTTGTCTATAATGCCTTGCCACGCTCCATATTCCGGTTTACGATAGCCTATCTCATGCGAGTAAAACACGAAGTCAAAGTAATGAGAGATGTTTGCCTCGGACAAGGAACGGCGCATAGCATTCTCCACCCACTCTGCGTGAAACGTATTGATATTACTGAGGACAAAGGTTTTAAACCGCGGTCTTAGCCGATCAAGATATTCGAATGTCGAATGATCAAGGTCATACAGCATAGCATTCCAAGCATCGACAATTTCAGTATCTGATGCATGTTCTAACTCAGGCCTTACCCTATTCAAGAACTCCTTACGGGTTATTTCTCCGCGTTCAAGTTCTTCGAAGAGTTTGGTTTGTCCTTTATAGTGGTAGAGCTCGCTCGCCTTCTTGCCACCAAGTTTAGTGAAGGCACGAACTGTCCTGTCAAAGTCTACAGGAATAATAACATTCCCTAAATCGAAGATAATTGCTTCAATATGTAGATTATTGAGCCAGGATACGTTTTCTGGCATACTAGGCTAACGCAGCATTGATTGCATCAACGAAAGTCGCTTTGGGTTGAACACCTACAAACTTCTGAATCACCTCGCCTTTGTGCATTAGAAGGACTGTAGGAATACTGCGGATGCCAAATCGTCCTGCTGTTTCAGGATTTTCATCCACATTGAGTTTACCTACTACCGCTTTACTATCGAATTCGGAAGCAACCTCCTCGATGGTTGGACCAAGCGCAACACAGGGGCCACACCATTCTGCCCAAAAATCTACTAGGACAGGTTGGTCACTCTGCATTTGTTCTTCGAAATTCGCATCGGTAAATTTGAAAGCCATATTCGTTGTTTTTTTAGTTGAATAAATTGTACAGTGAAAGTACTATATGAACGCAAAATGAGGATAGAAAGTTATTCCCCATTTTCCACCATGTTATCCGCGATTCGACATACCGAGTTGAAACGTTAGGGAAGACTCCGCTTCTAACCCTTCGATTAGCGTTCTTGTCGGCAAAACGCGAAACTGATTAGAGGTTAAATGTAGGACGTTGTTTTCCGTATCGTACACTTTTATATAGACAGGAACATCTCCTTTATTCTCCACACATAGAGATTTTATGCGTTGGGTAAGATCAATCGACACAGCGTCTAGCTTGAGATGAAGATCGATTCTAGATGTATACTTTTCACGCAGGCCATCAAGAAGCTCCATGGCGTGAATCTCAAAGCGGTACTCATCACGATACCGGTTGAACTTATAGGCACCGGTAATCATCAGTAAATGGCCTGGATTCTGCACAAAATGTTCGAACTCAAGGAACTTTTCTCGAAACAGCATAAACTCCATGGATCCATCAAAATCTTCCAATACAAAGCGACAATACTTCTGACCTTTCTGAGAAAAGCGTACATCGGATGATGCAATGATTCCTCCCAATCGCACGACTCCAGACTTTCGGCGTTCCATAGTTTCCGTCGTGGAATTCGCAAAACTCTTTAAGTCTAACCGGTAAGGATCTAATGGATGGCCGGATAGATAAACACCCGTGACTTCCTTCTCTTTTTGCAATCGCTCTATGCTTGACCACTCGCGCGTAGCTGGTGGTTCGGGCTTTACCAAGGTCTCTACTTCACTGTCTCCAAACAAACTCGCTTGGCTACTGGATTGGATTTGATACAACCGCTGTCCATAGTTTACCGCCTTATTAATAAGCATAAGTCCATCCATCGGATCTTTTTCGATGTATTGCTCGCGACGAATTCCCTCAAAGCTGTCAAATGCACCTGCGACCGCCAACGATTCAAGGGTTTTGTTGTTGACTTGATTTGATCGCAACCTAGCCGTAATATCAAATATGTCAGCATAAGGACCATTTTCCAGACGCTCTTTAACCAGCTCATCCACTGCGAGCTGTCCAACCCCTTTGATAGCTGATAGGGCAAATCGTATCTCTCCTTTAGCATTTACCCGAAACTTTGCACCTGCCTCATTAATGTTAGGACCTAGTACAGAGAGCTTCATCCGCTTACACTCTTCCATAAAAAAGCTGACCTTTTTGATGTCGCTCATATTATGCGTTAAGACAGAAGCCATGTATTCTGCTGGATAATGCGCTTTTAAATAAGCAGTTTGATAGGCAATCAGTGCATAGCATGTCGAGTGCGACTTATTAAAGGCATAGGAGGCAAAAGCTTCCCAATCTTGCCAGACTTTCTTGATGATCTTTTCGTCAATAGATTTACTCTTGCAGCCCGCCTCAAAAGTTGGCCATAGTTTATCGATGACTTCCTTCTTTTTCTTACCCATTCCCTTGCGCAATTCATCAGCTTGCCCCTTGGTAAAATCGGCCAAATCCTGTGCTAAGAGCATTACTTGCTCCTGATAAACGGTGATACCGTATGTTTCTTTGAGACGACCCTCCATTAAGGGATGGTCAAATTCCACTTTTTCTCGACCATGCTTCCTAGCGCAATACGAAGGAATGTATTCCATGGGACCTGGTCGATAGAGGGCATTCATGGCAATCAGATCCTCAAAGCAATCTGGCTTTAACTCCTTGAGATGTTTCTGCATTCCACCGGACTCAAACTGAAAAATGCCGTTGGTATAACCTTTTTGAAAAAGCTTAAACGTCTTTTCATCATCTAATGGAAAGGCATCCGGATCAAGATTAACGCCATGTCCTTCTTTGATTAGCGCCACGGCATCTTTAATAATACTTAGCGTTCGCAAACCCAAGAAGTCCATCTTGAGCAAACCAGCATCCTCGACTACACTGTTATCATATTGAGTTAGTAATAAGTCAGAATCTTTTGACGTAGTAACAGGGATAAGGTTTTTTATATCCTCAGGGGTAATAATGATTCCACAGGCATGAACCCCCGTATTTCGGACAGAACCTTCAAGGTTTTTCGCCTCTCGCACCATCTCTCCAATCTTATCTTGCCGTGCAGCTGTTTTCCTAAATTCTTCAGCTTGCTGTAATTGATTGGCATTAAGTTTACCCTTGAGCTTCTCATCAACTCCTTGCTTAGCCAATACTTTGTTTAGGGTAGCACTCAGGTGGTCGGGAAACGATTTGGCTACCTGATTTACTTCAGGTAAAGGAATATCCATGACCCGCCCAACATCTCGCAAGGAGGACTTTGCCGCCATAGAGCCGTAGGTGATAATTTGTGCAACCTGATCCTTGGAATATTTATCAACTACATAATCTATGACTCGCTGACGGCCTTCATCATCAAAGTCGATATCGATATCCGGCATGGAAACCCGCTCAGGATTTAAGAATCGCTCAAACAGTAAATCATATTTAATGGGGTCAACATTGGTTATACCCAAGCAATAGGCTATAGCTGAACCCGCGGCAGATCCCCTGCCTGGGCCAACGCTTACTTCAAGCGTTCTAGCTGCAGTAGTAAAATCTTGGACAATAAGAAAGTAGCCGGCGTACCCCGCCTTGATGATTGTATTTAACTCAAACTCTAATCGCTCTAGAACATGACTTTCTAAAGGTTCTCCGTAACGCTTTTTAGCTCCTTCAAATGTGAGAAACTCTAAATATTTCTCTTCCGACTCAAATCCTTCAGGAATGGAAAACTTGGGTAACACAGGTAAGTCTCGTTCGAGATTGATTCCTGTTACCTTGTCGGCGATAGCCATTGTATTTTCAATAGCGTTTGGTACATCGGAAAACAATTGCTTCATCGCCTCCTGAGACTTGAAGTAAAACTCATTATTAGGGAATCCAAAGCGGAATCCTTTGCCGTGGCCTTTCGGAGTATACTTACTCTCGCCGGTATTTACACACAATAGAATATCGTGAGCAGAAGCATCTTCTTCTTCGGTGTAGTGGCTATCATTAGTTGCTATGATAGGAATATTGTGCTTGTTTGCCAGGCGAATCAAAACCTGATTGACGTCCTCTTGGCTCATTCCCGTATTGTCGATGTCATCTAGACCATGGCGCTGAAGCTCAACATAGTAATCTTCTCCAAAGACATCGACCCATTCTAACAACATGGCTTCTGCGGCTTCCTCGCCTTTATGAAGAATGGTTTGAGGAATTAGAGCCCCAATACAACAACTTGTGGCAATAAGACCTTCTTTGTATTGTTTGATTAATTCAAAATCCACCCTTGGCCACTTCGAATAAAGCCCCTCGATAAAGCCCAACGAACAGAGCTTAGAGAGGTTTTGATAGCCAATTGCATTTTTTGCAAGAAGCAATTGATGATAGCGTTTGTCTTTCTTTCCTCCGACAAATGATTTTTGAAAACGATCTTCAACTAAATAGAATTCACAACCAACTATAGGTTTAACGTTCTGTTTGTTTGCCTCGGCAACGAACTTAAAGGCTCCAAACATATTGCCATGGTCTGTTATGGCTACAGCCTGTTGCCCGTCAGCCTTTGCCTTACTTATCATCGAGGAAATACTCGAGTGCCCGTCAAGTAAGGAGAACTGCGTATGGTTATGCAAATGACAATAATCGCTCATCGTTCGCAATCTAGCGTTTTTTATGCGCTATGACAAGCCACAGGCGAGCCTAATAATCAACGTTGGTAAGATGACATAAGACATAGATTTCTTTGGTGTATTTTTAGGGGATGAGATGGTACTCTCTTACCGTGTTAATTTGTCTAGTTGGGCTTCTGTTTGTTCAAACAAGCCCAGCTATTACCTATGCCATTATCGCTGCAGACTCCTATGAAGACATCGATAGTCAAGGACAGGAGAAAGAGGGCCAAGAAAACGAACAAGAGGAAAAAGAGGGTGAGGAGAAGGAATCGGAAAAATTTCTTGAATGGCAATCCAGCTTATTCTCTGCGCATCCTACGTTGTACACTTCAAATCACTTAGGGGCTAATCGCCTTTACCATAGTCTATACATCGACATCATAATACCGCCTCCAGAATCGGTTTAACAAACACCGTCTTTTGTTTTGTTAAACCAATTTTTAAGTATTTATGAAAAATTCATTTTCCTGGAAACAAGACGTCCCTGCGAGTCTTGTTGTCTTTTTTGTTGCATTACCTCTTTGTTTAGGAATTGCAGTGGTGTCAGATGCACCCAACGTTTTTGCAGGGCTTATCGCCGGAATCATTGGTGGTATTGTAGTAGCTGCTTTAAGTGGTTCACGACTTGGTGTTAGTGGACCGGCCGCAGGATTAGCGGTTATTGTAGCAACCGCTATCGGAGAAATCGGATACAGCGCTTTTTTATGGGCCGTCGTGTTAGCAGGTGTTCTTCAACTTGCTTCAGGGTTCCTCAGAATGGGTGTTATCGCCTATTTCTTTCCTAACTCTGTGATTAAAGGGATGTTATCTGGTATCGGCTTGGTTATCTTCATTAAGGAGATCCCTCATGCCTTAGGCCAAATCAAGGTAGCTGGAGGCCCTGACCTCGGTTTTTTTGAAGGGATTGCCTACGGACCGATAACCATAACCGTCATCTCCCTGATTATCCTTGCAATTTATGAGAGCAAGTGGGTAAAAAGTCAGGCATGGAGCCGAATCATGCCGGGTCCACTGTTAGTAGTTATCCTTGGTGTGGCACTAGGTGTTGCTTTCAAGGGACAAGCTATGTTAGAACTTCTTGCCGGTCACCATGTAAACATGCCTGGATCAGAATCAATGGAAGCCCTACTTAGTGGAGGTCAAGATTTTTCTTCCTACACCAACAAATTTCTTGGACAGTTTCAACTGGTTGATTTCAGCGTCTTTAATGATACAAGCTTGATCTACCCGATTATCACGACTGCGTTTGTGTTATGGATTGTAGCTAGTCTTGAAACGCTTTTATGTGTTGAGGCAACGGACAAGCTTGATCCGGAGCACTTTGCAACACCTACAAATAGAGAGTTGAAGGCACAAGGTATTGGAAACATCATCTCAGGTTTGATCGGTGGACTTCCGATTACGCAAGTTATTGTACGTAGTTCTGCCAATATCCAATCTGGAGGTAAATCAAAATATTCGGCCATCATCCACGGTTTTCTTTTACTGATTTGCGCCTTTAGCATTCCACAGTTCTTGAGCATGATTCCTTTTGCCTCTTTGGCTGCCATTCTCTTTTTAGTGGGTTACAAGCTGGCTAAACCAAGCCTATTTATTGCAATGTGGAAGAAAGGATATGTACAATTCATTCCATTTGTGGCCACTATTGCAGGGATCCTCTTCCTTGACCTGTTGAAGGGAGTGAGTATAGGCCTTGTAATCGCTGTATTCTTTATCATGTGGAAGCAATTTAAATCGCCCATCATTTTTGATCAGGTTGGTGGAGATGCGAAGAAGCTGCAACTGCATCTTACAAAACATGCAACCTATCTACGCAAGGCCTCCCTAATTAAGGCACTAAATAATCTTCCAGAAGGATCATCACTAGAGATTGTCTATACAGGGGACGGTACCATTGACAACGACATTGTCGATGTCTTCCAAGACTTCCAAGAAGAAGCCATTCGAAAAGCCATTACTATCACAAACACTACAAAATAAACTTATGATTACTGAAAAATCCGTTTTAGAAAACTTAAGCCCTGCTAATGCTTTAGAGCTTCTGCAAAAGGGCAACCAACGTTATGTAGAAACTGCCCTATCAGGCGTTGACCTCAACGACTTAAGAGAAAAATCGACCCATGGGCAACTTCCCCACTCGATTGTCTTAAGTTGTATTGATTCAAGAGTCCCAGTAGAAACCATTTTTGATTGTTCTGTGGGAGACATCTTTGTGAGCCGATTAGCAGGAAACATCATCAATGAAGATGTACTCGCAGGTATGGAGTATGCATGCGCAGTTGTGGGGACTAAGGCGATCGTTGTAATGGCCCATGAAAGCTGCGGAGCGGTCAAAGCGGCCTGTTCCAAAGTACGACTTGGTAATATCACAACAACACTGGTTCGAATTGACGAATCCATTGAGCAATATGAAAAAGAGCATAATGTTACTGTTGATGAAAGCCACACCAATGAAGTCGCTAAGAAGAACGTTGAAGTAGCTATCGAGCAGATTCGTGCAAAAAGTCCTATCCTCAAAGACCTTCTTGACGAAGGAAAGATTGGGGTTTACGGTGCATTTTACAATCTAGGCACAGGCAAGGTAGATTGGCTATAACAAAAGGGTTAAGGGCGTTTTTTGTAGAAGTCGTATCTTTTAGGAATGGAACTCCAAAACAGAAAACCCTACGAATTGCCCTTAGAACCCATGTCTCAAGACTATGAGGCATATACTGAAGAGCACTTCGAGGTCTGGACAACCTTGTATGATGCTCAGCTTCCAATACTTCAAAGCAGAGCTACTGAAAAGTATTTTCAAGGATTGGAACTGTGTGGCTTTGAACGAGAAAAGATTCCCGTAATCGCAGAGGTCAACCAACGGCTCAAGGCAGCCACAGGCTGGGAAGTCTTTATCGTGCCTGGCCTCATTGACGACAAGCCATTCTTTGAGTTCTTGGCGGCCAAAAAGTTCCCAGCGACTACATGGTTGCGAAGTAAGGAGGAGCTAGAGTACCTTGAAGAACCTGACATGTTTCACGATGTGTTTGCGCATGTTCCGCTACTTAGTATTCAACCCTTCGTTGATTTTGTGCAAAAGATGGCAGAAGTAACGCTTCGTTACATCGACAACCCAAAAGCCGTTAATCTCATGAGTCGCTTGTATTGGTTTACGGTGGAGTTTGGACTTATTCGAGAGCAGGAAGGGCTGAAGCTTTACGGCGCAGGTATTATGTCATCATCTGGAGAGAGTGTTTTTGCCACCGAAGATGAAGAAGTCCCTCGATATGACTTTGATCTCGCTCATATTTTTGATACGCCATATTACAAGCACGACTTCCAGAAACAATACTTTGTTATTGACTCTTACGAACAACTCTTTGAGAGTATGGCCACTATGGAAGAGGAACTCAACAAAGCACTCCTTCGAAACGCATAAGCCATTCAGAACATATCAGGTGTAGCTTTGTTACAATATCATGAAAGGCAACCTCTTTATTCTCGTTTCAACTCTATTGTTTTCCGCAATGCTGAATGCTTGCTCGGGTCAAAAACCAAGTGAATACGTTAGTGTTGATGAAACCATCCCTATGAATACTATCCATCAGTTTACCGTTGAAGACATTGAAGGAAATCCCTATGATTTTGCAGCCTTAAGCGGAAAAAAGATCATTATTGTAAACGTTGCTTCTTACTGTGGTCTAACACCGCAGTACAAAGACCTGCAAGCCCTATACGACCGGTACAAGGACGAGAACCTTGTTATCATTGGTTTCCCAGCCAATAACTTTCTTTCTCAAGAACCCGGAAGCAATGAAAGTATTCAAACCTTTTGCTCTGCAAAATATGGGGTAACTTTTCCCATGATGGCTAAAATCAGCGTAAAGGGCGACAAACAACACCCCATATATACCTGGCTTACTTCAGAGGACCAAAATGGTGTGGAGACCACGAGTGTTGGATGGAACTTCCAAAAGTATCTTATCAACGAAGACGGCACCTATCACGCTATGGTTGACCCAAGAGCCTCAATTCTTGAGGAAGAGGTCATCCAATGGATTGAAAACTAATAGTCCATTAAGTCCTGCAAGCTCTCTTGCAATCTTGACTTGGCGAGATAGTTTGCCTCAAGATCCGGATGAAAAGGAACTGGGCTCTGTAAGCTAGATACAAAGCGAACTGGGGCATCAAGCTCTTCAAACATGTTTTCCCCAATCCAACGGCAGACATCACTACCTATTCCTCCTATTTCCACATCCTCTTGTAACACCAACACCTTACCCGTCGCCTCAACGGCCTTACGGATACCGTCATAATCCAACGGAGCAAGGCTTCTCAAGTCAAATATGTGTGCATCACAACCTATGACTTCGGCTATCTCTTTGGCCCAATGCACCCCCATTCCGTAGGTGATAATTGTCACATCACTCCCCTCTTGTACCACGGAGCCTTGATCTATAGAAGTTGTATAGTAACCTACCGGAACTTCATCCTTTAGACTTCTATACAATGCTTTATGCTCAAAAAACAGCACAGGGTTGGGATCATTGATCGCCGCGATGAGCATACCCTTTGCATCACGTGGTGACGAAGGAAAAACAACTTTCAGCCCTGCAGTATGCGTAAACCAACCTTCATTGGATTGAGAGTGGTATGGGCCAGCGCCTACCCCGGCACCTGTCGGCATGCGAACTACTACACTTGCCGCCTGTCCCCATCGGTAATGACTTTTTGCAAGATTGTTTACGATTGCTGTAAAACCCGAAGAGACAAAGTCAGCAAATTGCATTTCAACAACGCTCTTACAGCCGGCAATGCTGTATCCCAAAGAGGCACTAAGAATAGCTGATTCGCACAAAGGAGTATCTCTGACGCGGTCAGCACCAAACAATTCAACAAAACCGTCAGTAATCTTAAATACTCCACCATAATCTCCAACATCCTGTCCCATAACAACCAAGTTATCGTCATCCATCATAGCTTCTTTTAAGCCATCAGAAATTGCATCGACAAATCGCATTTCTTTGGTATTCTGGGATGGATCTATCAAGACAGGATCATGCGACGCGAAAATATCTTGTAGTTCCCGCTGTGTAGAAACCTTAACATTCTCGTAGCCAATAGCCTTATTCCAATTTTCTTGTATGCTTTCCTTTATACTTGCTCGCTTTTCCTGTATCGACGTTTCTGTTAAAATGCCACACTCGGTCAAAAACAGTTCATAGTTTGCCAATGGATCCTTGATTGACCATTCATCAAAATGATGCTGTGGAACATATTTTACGCCAGATGCTTCTTCATGGCCACGCATACGAAACGTATTACACTCTAGTAATACAGGACCCTTCCCATCTCGACAACGCTGTCCATGATAGGTAATATGTTTGAAGACTTCTATAACATTGTTTCCTTCGATAGAGAACGACGGAATGCCGTAGCCTAGCCCACGATCTGAAAGCTTATCGCACCGATACTGTTTGGATGTAGGTGTAGAAAGCCCATAACCATTGTTTTCAATTACAAAAACAACAGGTAACTGCCAAACTGCTGCTACATTGAGTGCTTCATGAAAATCCCCTTCACTTGTACCACCTTCCCCAGTAAACACCAAGACGGCTTTTTTCTCCTTGGCCAAAGCGTGCTTTAACGCAATACCATCGGCAACCGCCAACTGAGGGCCTAAGTGAGAGATCATTCCCACTATGTTATGCTCAGTCGTACCAAAGTGGAAGGACCGGTCTCTTCCCTTAGTGTAGCCTTCCTGCTTACCTAACCACTGAGCAAACAGTCGATCTAACGGCAAATTTCGTCCTACAAAGACTCCGAGATTCCTATGCATAGGAAGAATAAACTCATCACTGTGCATTCCTACTGAAGCAGACGCGGAAATTGCCTCTTGACCAATGCCAGAAAACCACTTAGAGATTTTTCCTTGGCGAAGCAAGCTGAGCATTTTCTCTTCAATCATTCGAGAGGTAAGCATCACTTCGTATAGGGCTAATACCTTATCCGAAGGCACTCCGTCTAAATCATAATCGAAATAGACTGAATTTGCGAGCGTATTGTCATCCTTCATTCAGTGAAGAAACAAAGAAATTTATACTTCTGTATGAATCTAATCCACTTCTAATGAAGGAGTAAGAAACTCCCCTTACGCATATCGGTATATCCATTGAGGAAGGTTACATCCAAGATGTACGAGAATGTCCCAGGCGCCTGCTTTTCCCCTTTAAAGGTGCCGTCCCATCCTTCAAGATGAGCCGCCGTGCTAGCGAACATAAGCTCCCCCCATCGGTTGTAAATCGAAATCTGAGCATCTAATAGATTGACTCCATAGACCAATAGCACGTCATTCATGCCATCACCATTTGGCGTAAAGGCATCAGGAACAAACAAGGCTAACTCATCATCGACCTTAACCGTAATAGTAGCAAGGTTTTCATTAACGCAACCATTACTATCCACTGCATTGATTTCATAGGTAACATCCTCATAGACGAGTACCGTTGGATTGATACAATCTGAACAACTGAGTCCGGTATTAGGGGTCCATGAATACGACTGAAAGTCATCACCAACAAAAATCTCGAGCGCCTCTCCTAGTGTTACCACGGTATCTGGTGACGTCTCTAAGAATCGTGGAGCAGGTTCACCAATATAAACCTCAACCGTGTCTGTACATCCCCCTACATTTTCGAAAGCCGCCAAGGAATATACGCCCGATGTAGCTCCTTCGATAATGCCGTTATTTGCGGCAAGCCCGGTTCCAATTAATGTAAAGGTATAGTCAGCAATAGAGCCTGGCGCGATAGAGTCAATAACAATCGAGGCCGTAGCATCATCATAGCAGCGCGGATTATTCACCGCATAGCTCACGATCTCAACTGAAGACGGATCGACTAGCGAAGCCACATCACTAAGAATACAACCATTAGCATCTAGCACTCCTACATCATAGGTGGCATCTCCAGCTAAGCCTGCAATGGTTAGTCCTACCGAAACACTTGTATCACCGAGAGTAGGATCTACGACAAAAGCATTGAAAGGACCTGTTCCTCCAGTAACGGTAAAATCCACTGTTCCATTAGACTGACCTTGGCACCTTGGGTCGCGAACATCAAGGGTGGCACTCAAGGCATCCGGTTCATCAATGGTAAACATTAAAGTTAATGGGCAGTCATTGGCATCAACAATAGTAAACACATTGAGCCCAGTACTTAGTGTATCAATTACAGCGGAGGAGAGATTCGGAATTATCGTATCCGAGTTGAACGATAGGGAATATCCTCCACTACCTCCCGTTACGCTATTGATGACCAAACGACCATCTTGGTAACCAAAGCAGCTTACATCCTCTGTGGAGTAGTCTGCATCAATTGCATCAGGCTGAGTGATATCGATTTGCACAGTGGCCTCACAGAGATTTTCGTCTACAACTGTGGCCGTGTAGAGACCAGCAGGTAAGGCATTGAACACATTACCCGTTAATCCTAGCTCCGCATTCTCGATAGATAAGGACCCGCTACCCCCTTGAGCAGATAACTCAATCTCACCATTATCTGACTCAAAACATGATAAGTTAACTGCGCGAACTACACTGATTTCGAGTACATCAGGTGCGCCTATGACAGCCGAGGTGTCAATAGTACATCCTGCCGCATCGGTAATGGCAGTAAAGTAATTCCCTGCGGAAAGTCCTGTGAACAAACCACTGGATTGGCTTGGCACACCCACCATCGCGAAAGTGTACGGCGCTTCACCGCCCTGCACGGTATACTCAATCTGGCCATCGCTATCCCCTTCGCACAGCACGCTGTCTGTCAGAACATTGGATACCAGCAGAAGTGGATTGTCTGTTAACACAACGGCTTGACAAGCCACAGTATCTCCTATGTTGTCTTGCACGGTTACAGAATAACCACCCGCTGCAAGCCCTGTAAACACATTTGAACTTTGATAGGTTACACCGCAATCGATACTGTAGTTGTAAGGCGGTATTCCTCCAGCAGCCTGTAAGGTTATTGACCCTGTGCTCTCGCCGAAGCAATCAATATTTGTCAAATCAACAGTAGGTAAGGTTAATGGAAGGGGTTCGGTTACTGATATACTATCGGTCATGAGACAACCATTCGCATCAGTAACTTGCAGTACATAATCTCCAGCAGGCAGATTATCAAAGGATAACGCGCCATTGGAGGATTGACCGTCTAAGGTAAAGTCATACGGAGCACTACCCCCATTTGCGCTAAACTGAACTGAACCATCGCTCGCACCAAAACCAGATACAGGAGTTATCGCAGTAACCGTTAAAACAAGTGCGCTTGGCTGATCAACAAGACCGGTAGCAAATGCCTCACATCCATTCGCATCCGTCAGTACAATGTCAGTATACAAGCCAGCACTTAAGCCACTAAACGTGTTTGAACTTTGCGTCACGCCGTTCCCTAAATCGTAGGAAATCGTTCCAATACCTCCCGATGAATACACAGTAATCGATCCATCACTCCCTCCGTTACAAGAGACCGAATCCACAATAACAGAGTCGATAACAAAACCGTTAGGATCCGAAAGCGGAATCAACGTATCAATAACACAACCCGCGGCATTTGTAATCTGGATGGATAAGCTTCCGGCTGATAAATTGGTTACCGTATAGGTCGAGGCAGCGATTGAGCCAACATTATTACCATTTGCAACGATATTGTATGGTCCTTGCCCAGAAGTATAGTTCACCGTAACTGATCCCGTTGTTGTACCAGCGCAATCAAAGCCATCTACCGAAAAACTGGTTAAGTTAAACGCAGGAGCTGCGTTGACTGTAAAGGCTTGTGCCGCACTACAACCCACCTGCCCTACTTGATCGCCAACCATGAGATAATAAGTACCCGGACAAAGCCCTGTAAAGGCATTCGACGATTGGAAGGTTTGTCCTGAATCGATCGAATATGAATAA
Source organism: Chitinophagales bacterium (assembly GCA_049890075.1). Classification (GTDB taxonomy): domain Bacteria; phylum Bacteroidota; class Bacteroidia; order Chitinophagales; family UBA8649; genus UBA8649. Next base: position 21,855 of record JBMHCE010000002.1, on the reverse strand, counting down.
GGCGGTGTTCCATTCAATCCGTCCATTGTAATCGATCCATCACATGCTCCTCCACATTGTTCATCTACGATTACAACATTGGTGGGTTCTGCAATGGTTCCTACCGTAAGGGTCACCGTATCGCGGTCTTCACATCCTGGATTTTGGTCATCAGAAATAGTGACTTGAAAGGACATCGTCTGGCTACCGTTAGTGACAATGTTTTGGCTAAAGGGACTACTTGGAAGAATTCCATTGTACCCGCCAAGCGTTATGTTATTCCAGGTTACGCGAGGAGTACCTCCAGTTCCGAAATTATAGCTTGTTGTAAGTGGATAGTTTTGAAATGGACCACAAAAGGTAGTATCAGGTGTAATGTCCGTAATGGCAATGCTCGTATCCATAAAGACTGTTACTGCTGCGCTTCCCACACAGAATCCATCGGTTACATTGATCTGATAAGTTGTCGTTTCCGTTGGGCTAGCAAGGGCGATTGTATCCGGTGCATTAAAGGTTGGTATAACAAACAATGTCGGATCAGGTTGCCAGTTAATAGCATATTGTCCTACAAAACATGAAGAGCCACAACAATATGTTGTCATCTTGACATTATCAATTGCCCAGTTGTCTCCCGACCCTGTTTGTTGTTGGAACCATCGAAATTGCGTCGCTGTGGTTTGAGCACCCGCAGGAATAGGAATATTAAACAACCCTCCATTTCCGAAATTGAGCGTATCAAAGCCTTGGATATCTATCCATGTAGCCCCTCCATTGACAGAGTACTGAAACAAGACTGTATCTCCGTTTTCAAACATATCACAACTAGAATTAGGTCCATTAGGATTCGACGGATCCTCATTTCCAATTCGAATCCAGAATTCAATGAATCCACCGCCAGTGACGTTTAAAGGATTCGTAACAGCTTGTCGTATGCCATTCCCATTAAACCACAACCCATTGCCACTCGGTGGAGTACATGCAGTTAGTTGGAAACCATTGCTAATCGATGCCCACAAAGCGGGATTGGGTACACTTCCTTCGAAATCATCAAAGAGTGAATCTTCAGTACAGATGAGGGCGTCGAGCGATACCTGCTGGCCTGGACATACGTCAGTATCTGAAGGGTCAATACTTACTAGTGGAGCACCTCCAATAACAAAGACTAGCGTCGAATCGCGAACTACACAACCTGAATCAGAGGTCACATCCACATAGAACATTGTTGTTTCCTGTGGGCTGAGAACTGAAGTTTGACCATTTGCAGGCATTGCCTCAGACGACGGACTCCAAGCATATGACACAATGCCAACACTTGAAGGAGATGTAGAGACATCTACTGTGGTACTGCCATTCCTGCAGATCGTATCTGGTGGAGTTATATCTACCTCAAATTTTGGGACGACATCAACAAAAACACTGTCGGTATCACAAGCTGACGTAACATAATACCATTGATCATCAATGGGGTCCACTCTTGGGTTCAGAATGTCATTCGGTGTGAGGAAGTTTCCTGGAGGCCCCCAAACCACATTTGAGGCTCCAGTTACACTTAGAATCGTACCATTTGAGTCGCAGGCAAACACCTGACTCCCAGCATCAAGAGGGTTTACAAAAACATCAATCGTATCGCTGCAGCTATCGACTCCGTCGGTGTAAAGGACAGAGACAAAGGTGTCTTGCGTTGGGGATATGGAAAAAGAGAAATCGCTTCCGTTGAGTACAGGATTCCCGAGGTTTGAAGTCAGATTATACACTGGACTCGTGGTATTAATCACCACTTCATCTATACCCCAGTGATCAAAGTTGGCCGTTGACCCTGTCTGCTGGAACCAGCGTATTTGGACATTGGGACCCCAAGCCGCTTGCGGTAAATCAAAACAATAATATCCCCAATCAATGTAGGGTGAAGGAACATTTCCGCCTGCTCCGTTGATGTCGGGATTGAAATAAAATATATTGTTCCAAGTCGTTCCCCCGTTATTCGTCCATTGCAGATACACACCCTCGTCAGGTAAATCAGGTCCTTCACAAGGTGAGTTATCAATTTGTTCGGCGAAATCTAGATAAAAACAAACTTGACCTCCATTGGGGAGATTGTAAGGTATCGTAGAAACAAATCTCGGTTGTGTAACACCTGGCCCCATCCATAAATAAGTCGCATTAGGCGCACCTGTTGGAAGTGGTGGAGGTGGATCACACGGATTATCAAATTGAGCTCCGTTTGGAGTGGCTTGCCATCCCACGCAGCCCCCAAAACCGTTGGCCTCAAAATCACATCCGAAAATAACCTCTGAAAACGCTTGACCCGATACCTGAATACTACCATCGCAGTCAATTCTGTTTGTATCAAGCGCGTAATTCTCAATCACGCAGTTTTGTGCCAAAACAGAGGAAGAGAAAGTCCAACTGACTAAGCATAAAACGATCCAAGAAGTTAAACTCCGCAATTTCATAGGCATGTTACAATTTCCATGAACATGTTAATGTCTCAAAAGAGACCTTTTACATATCACATTTCTTCGTATACGTGGGTAGCCTATAAAAGTAACGAAAACAACGCTAAATTGTTAAGATATATGGAGTTGTTTAGATACAACAATTGATTTTTGACACGCGCCGTTCATGCCTTCCCCCCTCAAATGGAGTATTTAAAAAGATATCTAAACAACGGAAAGCTTCTTCATCCGACATAAACCGAGCAGGAAGACACAATACATTGGCATTGTTATGTAAGCGACCTAGCTCAGCAATTTCATGACTCCATGATAAACAAGCTCTTACCTCTTGGTACTTATTGGCCGTCATTGCCACACCATTTGCACTACCACATATCAAAACGCCTACGACTGATGAGTCCTTTGCAACAGAAGAGGCAACTTGATGTGCGTAATCGGGATAATCCACAGAATCCTCACTATGCGGCCCAAAATCTTGCACAGTATACCCAGCTGTTTCTAAAAAATCAATACATCCTTGCTTTAAGGAAAACCCAGCGTGATCTGAGGCAATTAATACTTTCATGATGAAAATATAGAGTGAAGCATTTGCTTACGGCAGAGAATAGTCAACATTTTATTCATTGGTCAACAGCAGCCGTATCTTTTGCCTTCCCGGTAGTTGCGATAACGACAATGGTTACTTCGTATAATAGCAGCAATGGCAAAGCCACTAAAAACATTGTCCCTGGATCAGACGGAGTGATAACCGCAGAGAGGATGAAGATGACCACGGTGGCATAGCGCCGGTTTCTGCGCGCAAAATCTGCCGTGATAACTCCTAACCTTCCTAGGAAATAACCAAGAATGGGCAACTGAAACAAAAAACCTGTCAACAAGGTCATTGTAGACATAAAGCCCAAAATATTACCAATGGTGAAGGTGTTTTGAATCTGGCCGCTCACCTGATAGTTAGCAAAGAAATAAATCGCAAAAGGCACTAAAAAAAAGTAACCAAAGGCCACTCCTAGATAGAATAGCAACCCACTCCATCCAATAGCACGAGCCGCAGTTCTTCGTTCTTTTTGATAGAGGCCAGGACTGACAAATCGCCATATCTCATAGATGAAATAGGGAAAAGCTAAGGAAAACCCCATGTAGAATGATGCTTTAAAGTGAAGTAAAAATTGATCGGACACCCCTGTTGCAATAAGGACTAATGGGTCAAAGGAAAAACATTCGCCACCACCACCTTGAATCCATTGTAGCACATGACATAAACCACGAAAGGTCAGGAAATCTGATTTAGTTGGCGCCAACACAATAGTATCAAAGACAACTGTACCCCCAGCAAAAACAGCAACAGAGCAGACTACTAGAGCTATAACCATGCGAAACAGATGTCGACGCAGAACGTGTAAATGATCGAAGAACGTCATTTCCTCCTCATGAGAAGGTTGACCCGATGCGTTTGAATTCTTCCCTACTGGATCTGTAAAATCTTCTTTCATTTCAGTTATGAACACAAAGATACAACTATGCTAAAGTAGAACAAGCCAAATAGATTTTGGTATATTTGATAATCAACAATGCGCGTAAAATCAACATATTACACACTTTTTAGCATCATTTGGATAGCAAATATGTCCTTCGCACAGACCTTTGTTGTGTGGAACAACGGCCAAGATATCCACATTAATGAAGGCATTCAGTTTGTGATAAAAGAGGGTGATTTCGTGAACAATGTTGGCCACCTTCATAACAATGGACGCCTCACTGTATTTGGTGACTTCATTATCAATGATAGCGTAGAATCCACCTATTTGTTTACGGAACAACCGCAATACCAAGTACAAGGAACATGGAACAACAACAGCGATTTTACTGCGGGCAATTCACGAACAAGTCTTTTTGGAGGAAATCAACGAATTACAGGCAGTGAAGTCACTACCTACTATGATTTGGATTTAACTGGAAATGGCACAAAAGAACTTGATGGGGTTGATACGCGAATTCTTCATGAGTTAAATCTGACCATCAATGAGTTAGCCACTAAAGAGCAAAAAGCCTTTGTTGATTCCGATTTGGAAAATGCTATACTCTATATCCTGGACAGTGGTTTTGTGAGTTCAACGGGTAATGGGCGTCTTGTGCGAAAAACAAGTGCCGGATCATCCTACATCTACCCTCTTGGCCAACAAAATCTACAAACCATATACTATCGCCCCTTATTGATTTCCTCAGACAACGATAACTCAATAGAAGGGCGTCTAGCCTATGTTGATGCCGGCCTTGAAGGGAAACCATTATCTCAAAAAGCAATTGACATCGAAGACCTCAATAGCCAATTCTTTCACCTCATTGAATCAAGTGATGGAAATGACGTATCCGGATCGTTAGCCATTGCCTACGCGGCAATAACTGAGGGAGAATGGAAAGATATTGGACAATGGGTAACCACGTCATCCACTCAAGACCAGTGGGAGAAAACCTTTGAAGGGACCGATTTTACATTTGATGGCTTAGAGGCTGTTGCTACGAATTCATGGACGTATAATGGTGATCCCGCACACATCCTTTTAAAAGTCTTTGAAGATATAGATTACGATTTCCCGACAGCATTTGATCCACAAAGTCCTCTTCCAGAAAACCAAAACTTTACGGTCATCGATTATTTCGGAACGGTGGATATTCAGCGACTCCAAGTATTTAATCGTTGGGGAACTATGGTATACGACTCACAAAGAGATGGAGGGGATGCATGGGATGGCACTTTCCGAGGCGAACTTCAGCAATCAGGAAACTATGTATATCTCGCTACATTAATAGATATCACAGGACGTCAAATTGGTCCACTCAACGGCAATGTCATACTGGTACGTTAATCATGAGACAGTTCATATTCTATATCACTTCCCTATGGGTTTTAGGAGTCTCCTTGGCTACAGCACAGGACATTCATTTCTCCCAGTATTACAATATGCCCCTTACAACAAACCCAGCTATGACGGGTCTTGTTAATGGACAATTTCGTATTCAAGGCATTTATCGTAATCAATGGTGGAATACAGGGAGTTTTGGCAAACCTGCCTTTTCTACCCCGGGAGTAACCTTTGATATGCCGATTCATTTCGGCAATTCTCGTTCAGGCATCGGTATCGGGGCTACCCTTCTTAATGACCAGAGCGGTGGTGGTTTACTCAATGATTTTCATGGAGCAATCTCCTTGAGTTATCTAAGAAGACTGAACAAGGACAATCATCAGATCTCTTTTGGATTAGAACCGTATTTCTGGTCTAGGAATTTCTCGGATGACATGCAGTTCGCCAGTGACTTTCTCGGGAGTGGTCAACAGATAATGAATGCTCGAAACATCGCTGTAGTTGATGTAAATGCAGGAATACTTTATGCTGGACAAATTCTTCCCAAATGGAGACTATATAGCGGTGTAACGCTTTACAATCTAGCACAAAGCGCCATAAATGTGGAGGACCTCGCTGCCATACACAACTTGAGATACAACGTTCAAATGGGTTCTGAAGTAGAGCTTTCTCCACAGATCAGTCTTCTTCCTTCATTTGTTTTTATGCGCCAGCTTAATGTTGATCAGCTCAACTCAGGTCTAGCCATTCTCTATCACATGAATGATTTCACCTCCATAACCACTGGAATCTATGTGCGCTCCAATGACTGGATTCAACAGCTTCGAGGAGATGCCGTCATTCCATATATAGGAATAGACTACAAGCGAATTCGAGCCGGACTATCCTATGACTACACGGTATCTGATTTCCAAAATCAAGCTGAACATGCAGGGGGGCTTGAACTCAGCTTTCGCTATGTCCATCAAGTACGGTTTTTGGATAACCTAGATAAACTATATTTCTGTCCAAGATTCTGATATGATCCAATCCCTGAGACACAGCTTACTTATCGCAGGAATCATCTTTTTTGCGCCCACCATGCTTCTGGCCCAAATGAATGTCACAAACGATACATTAGACAGCAGCGGAGAAGATTCCTTGACGCTATATCGATACAAGGCATTAAGGAAAGCAGGTGATCGCATGTTTGAGGAGGGTTCGCCCTACGCATCACTTCACTTTTACGAGACGGCACTAAACAAAGTAAAAGGTAAAAAGCGCAAGGCAGCGATGCTTTACTCATTGGCCAAAGCAAATTTTATCATTAGAGATTATGACCAAGCCGAGGTCTACTTGGACAGTCTGCGAAGTATTGAGAGGGATAAAGTATATGTATTACATGGGTTTATGCTCTCCAGTGTGCTAATGTTCCAGGGGGAATATGATAAGGCCATTGAGGAATTTACCGCTTTTCTTGAGACGAGCGAGCGCTATAAAGGATTGGCCTATGAGAATGCCTTGGCAAAACATCGAATGCAATGCTGCACATGGGCACTTAACCAGGACAGCCCCTCAGAAGAAAACGTACTATGGCGAGCTTATCATTTAGATAGCACAGTCAATGGACCGTCAAGTGATTATCGACCATTCTTCGCATCCAATAATGAGTTAATCTATTCTCAACTCAGAAACACAAAAGAGGTAACCTATATCTCTAAAAATGAAGCGGATTACCCATCACAAATTCGGTTTACTACTCGTCAAGATACCTTTTGGAGAGGAAGCGAACACTTTACATCCAATGGACTGGATACCCTAATGACCCATTTAGGCAATCTTTCTACTTCATCGAATGACGCCATATATTTCACACAATGCATTCTCGACTCCTTTCTTAATAGCGAATGTGATGTATATGAGAGCCTGAACGATTCAGTCAAGAAACTCGGCTCCTCCATTAATCTGGCAGGTTGTTCTTCCACCGAACCTTTTTTCACTAATCAAGGAAGTTACGGACGGCTATATTTCACCTCCAATCGCCCAGGAGGCTTTGGAGGATATGATCTGTATTACGCAGACAAAAGAGGTGATGGAACGTTTAGCGTGGCCATCAATCTCGGGCCCAGAATTAACACACCATTCGATGAGCGTACGGCATATTTTGACGATGAGAATAACCTACTATTTTTTGCCTCCGAAGGACATTTAGGTTTTGGAGGACTTGACATGTTTCTCAGTTCATATGATATCAATAATCAGACCTTCGAGAAAGCTGAAAACCTTCTCAAACCCGTCAATTCATCCTATGACGATTATGGATTTCACATGAGTCCGAGTCGAGAATTCGGGGCTATTGCTTCCAACCGAGACAGCAGCCTCAGCATGAGAAATCCGCATTGTTGCGATGATATATTCATGTTAAACACAACGAGGAGGAGTTTAACTGTAATTGGACAAACTTATACACTGAACAACAAAGGACGTGTATCGCTTGATAGCGTGGAAATCACCCTTTATCGGGCAGAACAAGATACCTTTCCTCTGATTGGCGCATTATCACCCAAAGGCGATTTCAACTACAACATAGAATTCAGAAATCAATACATGGCCATTGCCGAGAAACCAGGCTATACTGATGACACGGTCTCTTTCTCACTCGACCGATCTCGAAAGGCTCAATTCAGTGATACCTTATATGTTGAACTTGAGATTCAAAAAATTGACCTAGATTTCAATCCTGACAGCTTCCTAGTAGCCACGGTGTATTGGGATTTTGACCGAGATATGCTTCGTGAAGATGCCATTGATTCAATTAAAAAAGTCTACAATTTTCTAGGGCAAAACCCAACCTTTGGCATCACAATAACCTCTCATACAGATGCCATGGGAAGTTTTCGTTACAATCAATCACTTTCAGAACGAAGAAGCCAAAGTGTCTACAATTATCTCCTTACGGATCTTGGCTTTCCTCAAGATCGCATGCGCTGGAATGGGCTTGGAGAACGTTATCCCGTAGCGCCAAACCGCTTACCCAACGGCCGGGATAATAAGGAAGGACGTCAACTTAATCGTCGAACTGAGTTTTGGGCATTCCCTATACGATAGATTGAATTACCTTAGCAGGTGATGGCAAAATCTAGAACGATTTATATCTGTGAAGCCTGTTCCTATGAGTCAGCGAAGTGGATGGGAAAATGTCCATCGTGTAAAGCATGGAACACATTCCAAGAAACTGAAATCCATAAATCGGATAAGGAAACCAATCAAGGACTTGCCCAGCTTTCCGAACAAGGGCCTAATCGCGCGATACCCATTGATGAAATAAATGCGAAAGAAGTTCCCCGACTTAAAAGTCATGACGAAGAATTCAACCGAGTAGTTGGTGGCGGAATTATGCCTGGTTCTATTACGTTGATCGGCGGAGAACCCGGTATTGGAAAATCTACCCTGCTCCTTCAGATCGCCTTGCATTTTCCTAAGAAGGTACTTTATGTCAGTGGTGAGGAAAGCCTTGTTCAAATCAAAGGCCGAGCAGATCGAATGAAGTATTCAGCTACCCATTGCTTGTTACTGGCCGAAACCAACACGTCAAAAATTTTCCAAGAAATAAAAAAGCAGAAAGTTGACCTGTTAGTCATCGATTCAATTCAAACGATGCAATCACCTACCATTGATGCCCTTCCAGGTAGCATGAGTCAGATACGAGAGTGTGCAGGTGAGTTTCAACGATTTGCAAAGCAGCATGGGATTGCCGTAATTCTTATTGGGCACATCACCAAGGATGGCCAATTAGCAGGTCCTAAAGTGTTAGAACACATTGTGGATACCGTTCTTCAGTTTGAAGGGGATCAACACCATGCCCACCGTATCCTTAGAAGCCAAAAAAATCGTTTTGGGCCTGCCGCAGAACTAGGCATCTATGAGATGCAATCGAGTGGCTTACATCCAGTAACTGATCCAACCTCAATAATGCTTTCCAGTCAAGAAGGTCAACGAGAAGGTGTTTCAACGGGCTGTATCCTAGAAGGAATACGCCCCCTATTAATAGAAACCCAATCCCTTGTAAGCCCTTCATATTATGGCACACCCCAGCGCTCGAGTACAGGATTTGATAATCGACGACTCCATATGCTCATCGCCGTCTTTGAAAAGCGGATTCAGTTTCCTATTGGAGCAAAAGATGTGTTCTTAAATATCGCAGGAGGCATCAAAGTAACCGATCCAGGTGCTGACTTAGCCGTGATCGCATCCTTTCTATCCTCTTGCATCGAGCAGTTCTCCATGCCCAAAAAGGCCGTATTCTGCGGAGAGATTGGCCTAAGTGGAGAAGTTAGACCCGTGTCAAGAATAATTCAGCGTGTGGTAGAAGCAGAAAAAAGGGGAATGGCAACTTTTGTTACCTCTGCGCAACATAAAAAGGCACTTAGTGATTACAAAGGAGCTTTACGCGTAGAATTAATCAGCCATGTTCGCGAATTAATCGACTAGAGCGTTTACGCCTCACTTAATCTTAATAAAAACATTCTTCTGTGCAGTTTTAGTCCATGCTTCATTGGATCAAAGATGTTATTGACCTAATTATACCGCACAAGTGTGTCTCATGCGAATCAAACATTATAGAACCTGCACCGGGTCTGTGCGGGCGTTGTATACACAAAATCCAAGTCTTGCCCGGAAATTGTGATCATGAACTTACTCTACGGTTAAGAAAGCACACCCATCAAGTCGATTCAAGTATGGCTTTAATGTATTTCGAGCAATACGGTGTATCGCAACATCTGTTGCATAAAATAAAATACAAGCATGGAGAGCACTTGGCGAGACATTGGGGAAGATATCTTGGAGAAAGGATACGATCAACAGAATCATGGTCAGACGAGACATTTTCCATGCTCATCCCAGTACCCATGCATAAACGAAGAAAACGTAGGCGCGGATACAATGCCCCACTCCATATTGCGTATGGTATACAAGAAGCGCTCGGCTCAAATGCATTGGTTTCACCTTCTGCACTAGTCCGTGTAAAGCATAGCAAAAGCCAAACCACCGCAGATTTCAATCAGCGATATCAACGACTTAAAGGCTCGTATTTGGCCAATCCAATGCAAGACAAACCGGACGCAATCATCCTTATCGACGATGTGATCACATCAACCTCTACCATGAGTCACTGCACAGAAGCACTCCGGAGAGTTTTTCGTTGCCCAATCTATGCTGTAGCCCTTGCTTTTACCCCTTAGCATTTCACAATATCCAGAAAAAAGATTCGTACTTTATAGGTCGATTGAACCGAAAAAAATGAAAAGCTATCTTCTTGCTACGTTGCTACTGCCTCTGTGTCTTTTATGGAGTTGCAAACCGGACGACAGTGTGCTGGAAAGCAACGTTCAATCCCTTGAATTTAGTTCAGACACACTTACCTTTGATACGGTGTTTACTACCGTAGGTTCTGTTACACGTTGGATAACAGTTTATAACCCAACGAATCGCGACATGGTGCTTGACGAGATTCGTTTAGTGGATCAGGCAAATGGAGTTTTTCGATTAAACATTGACGGTATTCCAGGTAATCAAGCAAGCAATGTTTTAATTCCATCAAAAGATTCTATCTACATTTTTGCAGAAGCAACAGTAGACCCAAACAACTCATCGAATCCGCTGATTATCTACGACCAAATTGATTGTCGAATTGGTACGACCATTCGATCCGCTACCCTTCAAGCATGGGGCCAAGATGCCTACTTTCATTATGGGGAAGTTCTGCGAAATGAGACAATCACCTGGGCTTCAGACAAGCCCCACGTTATTCTTAGAAACGATAGCTTTCCTGGACTTGGAATTGACTCTTTCTCTTCATTAACCATTCCTCCTGGCAGTGAGATTTATGTTCAAAATGGAGCTGGAATATTCGCAGATGGTAACCTCACTATTGGAGATGCCTCGAGTCAAGATTCCGTAGTCATCCAATCAGATCGAATTGAAAACCCACCTGCCTTTCCACTTGATGACTTACCTGGGCAGTGGTTTGGTATTGTCTTGTTTGGAGGGGCTACGGCTGATATAGGTCATACTGTAATCAATGAATCAACCTACGGTGTCATGGGGCGATTTGCGCTTGCCAATGACTTTTCAGGCTTTATCGATGATGCCGGTCGTCCAACCATAGACCTCAATCGAGTAACCATAAAAAATGCTCAAGTAAGCGCTCTATTAGCGCTGAATTCCACCGTCAACGCTGTGAATTGTGAATTTTTTAGCGCTGGCGGCCAGCTTGTAAGTTTAGCCATCGGAGGAGATTACACATTCTCCCACTGCACCATGTACAATAGTGGTATTTCTGGAAGCAGTCGGGACGCTCCGCTCTTAGGCATTAGCAATCAAGCTTCTAACCAAGGTACAGGAGCCATTCATCCATTGGGAATAGAAAATGCACAGTTTACCAATTGCATCATAAATGGTAGTCTTCAAGATGAAGTAGAGATTATTGCAGAAGACTCTTCAACAATCCAGTTTAATCACTGCCTACTGCGAAGCCAACAGCTTGTAAACTCCTCTGTTACCAACCAATGCCTCTTTAACTCAATACCTGGATTTATTGACCCTGGATTGAGGAATTTCAAGCTTACCGAAACTTCTGTTGCGCGGGATGCCGGCCTTGACATCGGCATCTTGGTAGACAGAGCAAATCAAGGCAGAGATGGCATGCCAGATCTGGGGTGCTGGGAGTTCTAAAGAGATATATGCGACGTAATCGGTTTGACATATTTAGGGTTTTCCCTTTGCAACTTTTCATAAGTCATGCAGTGAACTTCCCTTTGCTTCTGCTTCCTTGGATTGTAATCATTGGATTAAGCACATCCTATTTTGGAAACCATTTTGGTTTACCTTCTATCATTCTAAGCCCTGAATACTTCGGATCAGTATCCCCGTTGAGTTTTGCTATACTTGGCATTGGCATGGGATTGTTTCTCGTACTCTGGCAAATGGTGAGCTACCTTTTACACTCCAATATGTATCCATTTTTGGCAGCTACGCGTTGGCCAGTTGCTGTTTTTTTTCTAAACAATGCCATCATTCCTATTGTATCGATTGGAATACACAGCCTTTGTATATATCGGTTTCAAAGCAATGCAGAGCTGATAGAAAATCAGTTTGCTTTGTTACTCGTTTTTGCTTATCTGATAGGGATCTTTTCCATCCTAATATTGAGTGTGGTTTACTTCACCTTGTCGAACAGGGATCTGCACAAGGATTTTGAGATTAACAGTTTAGATGAGGGGACTTCGCTTTTAGCTCGTAGGGGCCGCAGTTTGGGTTCTAATGTAAAATACTACCTAACGCGGAGAGGCCGATGGCAGCGAACACGTGATGTAAGCCACTATAACTTTGTGCGAATTCACGCCACCTTTTTAAATCATCACTGGAGTGCCTTTTTCATCCAGCTCTTGGTGTTTATCTTTTTGAGCATTGCAGGAGCATTTAATGAAAAAGCATTTTACGATATTCCTGCAGGAGCAAGTCTTTTGCTAAGCTTTTCCGTATTGGTCTCGATCATTGGCTTCTTCACGTATTGGACCAGACGATGGGCCCTCCCGATTGTTATTATCCTACTTCTCTTGTTTAACTGGTTTTCGAAAACAGAAGGATTCAACTCCAACTCCCATGCCCTAGGAATGAATTACAGTGGATCTAAGGCCACCTACAGTCTTTCTGTTTTGGATTCCATGGCATCCGAAGAAAACTGGAATGCCGACATGGCACTGGGCGAAACCATGCTTGACAATTGGTTAGTAAACTATCAATCATCCTACGGAGAAGTAAAGCCTAAGGTCATTATTCTTTCTGCTGCAGGAGGAGGTATGAAGTCAAGTGTTTTCACCTTTAGAGGCCTTCAGATGCTTGATTCTCTAACGAATGATGACGTTTCCAACCATACCTTGCTCATGTCGGGTGCTTCGGGCGGCATGTATGGGTTATCTTATTGGAGAGAACTCTTGTTGAGGGATCGACTAAACAATACTAGGGAGCGACTAAAACGGGAATACATCGATGACTTGAGTAAAGACATGCTCAATAAGTGGGCCGCTACGGTGGCAAGCAATGACTTGTTTTTACCTTGGAACACCATTACATACAAGGGCAAGAAACACTTTATTGACCGGGGCATTGCCTTTGAGGAAAGTTTTAATCAAAACACTCGAGGTTATCTAGAAAAACCGCTTTCAGAATATGCTAAACCGGAATATCAAGGCCTTATTCCCCGAATGATACTAAGCACCCACATCATTAATGATGGTCGTGTTTTTTACATGAACCCCCACCCTATCCGATACCTAATGCGCAGTGGTTCACCGAGCGATACCACAGTAGATTATGAAACGGACGCTATCGATTTTGGATCATTTTTTGCCAAGCAAAATGGCAGAAACATCCGATTCATTTCGGCCATTCGAATGAATGCAAGTTTCCCTAATCTTTTTCCAGCCGTTGCACTGCCTAGTAAACCAGAAACGCTGGTTATGGATGCCGGCGTTCGAGACAACCACGGAATCGAACCTATTGTTCGCTTTCTTTTTGCCCACAAAGAGTGGATTCGCGAGAACACTTCTGGAGTTATTTTAGTCCAATTTCGAACAACGTTAAAGCACAATACGATTGATGACTCGTTCCTTCCAAGTTATCTAACCCAAATTGTTCAACCCTTTGGAAACATCGTGAGTAACCTTACTCAACAACAAGACTACAAACAGGACTACATGATTGCAGGGCTTCAGGAGGCTTTTGGAGATCAGTTAGATTGGATTCAATTTGTTCTACCTAACGGCACGGAATACACCGAATATGACGTTCCACTAAGCCTTCGACTAAGTCAAATTGAGAAGCAACGCGTGCTTGATGCCCTGACATGGGAAGAAAATCAAAAAGGATTTTCCCGTCTTATAAGACTCCTTGAAAACTAGAATTCTGCTTACCCGCGAATGTTATTAAACACGTCAGCTAGTGTTACACCCTCTGCTTCTGCCTTATAGTTAAGGAAAACACGGTGACGAAGCACATTGGGAATCACCTCTGACACATCATCGATCGTTGGCGTAAACGCTCCGCGCATTGCTGCTTTGCATTTGGCAGCCAACACAATAAACTGTGCAGCACGAGGACCTGCTCCCCATGAGACATACTGATTGACAAAATCCATACTGTCCGGAAGATTGGGTCTGCTCAGCGTTACTACGCGCACTGCGTACTCCAAAGCGGCATCTGTGATAGGCATGGAACGAATAAACTGCTGGTAATCAATAAGTTCTTGCTTACGCAACACAACATTCAATAATGGCTTGGAAAGGCCTGTAGTCCGGCGGATAACCTCTTTCTCTTCTTCAAAAGATGGGTAAGTCATCTCTATCTGGGTCATAAAGCGATCCAATTGGGCCTCTGGCAAGGGATAAGTACCCTCCTGCTCAATAGGGTTTTGAGTTGCTAACACAAAGAATGGCTTGGGGAGTAAATGCTGTTCACCCGCTATGGTTACCGATCGCTCCTGCATAGCTTCAAGAAGGGCTGCCTGTGTTTTGGGAGGAGTTCGGTTAATCTCATCGGCCAAAACTATATTGGAGAATATCGGTCCTTTGTTAAAACGAAAAGCCTTGGACTCATCTAAAATTTCAGCGCCCGTGATATCAGAAGGCATTAAATCCGGAGTAAACTGAATGCGTTGAAAGTCCAACTCAAGGACACTCGCCAGGGTCTGAACGAGTAGCGTCTTTGCCAAGCCAGGGACACCGACAAGCAGGCTATGGCTATCGCAGAAAATAGACATTAACAAACCATCTACCGCCTCCTGCTGACCTACTACTGATTTACCAATCTCCTCTCGCAGTGCATCAACCTTTTGCGCAAATTCCTTTGCACGTAACTCCATGTTTTTCATATCGCTGTTGGCATTACTCATAAACCTTCCAATTTTTCATTTGAGGACATGTCTCGTAATCAGATTCTACATCAATATAGATTGATGGGATTACCGTGTTCATCCAATCGTAGAGTGCTTTTTGCTTTTTTTGCTCTAGGCATACTGCCTTAAACTTCGAATAGTCTTGCTCAATATTCGCTTGATGAGCCTCTGTTTCAGATACTAGCCGAATAAATCGATAGCCACGTTCTCCACGATAGCCTTGGGTCGGGATCACTTCACTGTATCCGCCTACTGCGACATCATCAAGTCGAACGGCAATAACCCCTTCTACTTCGTCCATTTCAAAGAATGAATTCCCTGTTTTTTGATTCTGCAATAGACCTCCTTGGTTTTTCGAAGACATGTCCATACTGTATTCTTCTACCGCCTCTTCGAATGTTATGCCACCATCGAGAACCTTATCGCGAATACGCTCCGCTTCCCTACGCGCAGTATTTAGGTTTTCATCCGTCATTTCAGGACATATCAGGATATGCCGAACATGAATTCGCTCCCCTTGACGTTCAAGAAGTTGAATAATATGAAATCCAAACTCCGTTTCGACAACAGGACTTATCTCCATAGGACTTTTCAGACGAAATGCCGCAGATTCAAAGGCACTTACCATTTGTCCACGACGGATAAATCCAAGATCACCGCCAATTTTACTTGACCCTGGATCACAAGAATAGACCAAGGCTAAAAACTCAAAATCCTCGCCATCGGCTAACCGTGCGCTGAGTTCTTCTGCCGTAGAGCGCGCTACTTGATTTTGGTCAGCAGTGGGCTTTTCGTACAACACAACCTCAGCTAACTCCACCTCAGCATTAAAAAATGGGATACTATCCTGTGGTATTGCTTGATAAAATGATCGAACCTCAGAAGGAGAAACAGATATTCCTGCTGTGATACTTCCTTCCATGCGTGAAGAAAGCAATTGATCAAATATATCTTCTCTAAAGTCAGCCTTAAGCTCGGTAATCGTCTTACCGTAGTATGACTCAAGATTTTCCAATCCCCCAAACATCTCTTCGAAATATGCTATTCGACCATCGAGTTCTTGGTCAACCTCCTCATCCGATACATAGACACTGTCGCGCTCTGCCTGAATCACAAAAATCTTTTGCATGAGCAGATTGTCCAACGCCATGCACTGCAGCTCCTCTTTGGATAGGTCAGGATAAGCCTCTTGCAGTTGAAATGATGCGATTTGAACATCACTCATTAAGACAATTTCTCCTTCAACGTGTCCCACTATACCGTCGCCTAGAACTTGACTATACCCAATGGAAAATGAGCTAACTAAAGCAAAAAACAGGACAAAAAATAGACGGCTAGATTTCATAGCAATACTTAAGGCTTCACAAGATTAATAAAACAACTCGTTACGCGGATAGATGTTGCTTCACGAAGGGAATAAATCCAATCTTTTTCCAGATAATCTTGATAATCCGATATTACAAAACCTCTTGTTTCATCGAAAGTCTTCCATGCATCATCTTCTTTGCTTTCAATTACGATGAACATACCGTTATCAAGCGAATGAGGTCCTAGACTCAATGCATTGATCTCATCGAAGTCCATCATCCTAGTATCACCTGGCCAGATTCGCCAAGACTTTGATGACAGTTTGTTGCGTTTTAATCCCTTGGCAAATAGCTTGAATAGCTTGTCCGGATTATTCGAAGCTTTGGATAACCTTGATATAAAGGTAGAGTCCTCTACGATAAAATGAGATGCTGTTATAAGCTCAGGCCACACATAGGATGAACGGTTTTCTTCAAAGAAATTGTGTAATCCTGCCGTATCGCGAACCGCCTCTCGCCAGACGCGTTCATTCATGAGCTCAAAGAGAAGCATACCATCTCTGTATTCCTGCATTTGAGCTGCAAAGGCTCTGTTCACCTCATGCAGGTGATCGCGGTAATAATCATAAATGGTCTTCTGCTCAAAAGCCTTACGTCTTTCCTCGAGATAATAGATTCGGTAGGCATCCTCAGAACCGCCATAATTATGTCCCATGTATTCCTCTAAATCACCATAAGTCAAGGTATCACTACCAATAACAAAGAGCGTCATATTGGATATATCCTCTGTTAGCTCCGCTTCACCGCCCAATACATCCTTAGTAAAGTAACGCAGCATGTCCGCCATCACTGCATGGTCAGTATATCCAAACAACCCTCTTGCCTCGTGTAGAAGAGAGTCTCTTTGAATTCTAGAACGCTGTCCCTGCTGTATCTTTCGAACAAGGCCACTACGCACGTTATCTAGACTTGGAAACGAATCAAGTGCTATCCATTGGATAAGATATAGGGTATCACCTAGAGTAAAGACATCCGACACATCGCCAATTGTATCAATCAATAGCGCCTGTTCAACGTAATCATTTTGCCATGCAGAATTAGCCTGGGCACCTATTTTGATGGGATTACGAGAACTCTTTCCATTTCGTGATACAGAATATTGAGCAGCATAACTTGAAAAGAGGCTAGCATTGCTTTGTACATCTTGGGTAACTTGATTTAACAACTGTTGATTATCCTTCGATGCGGGTAAAGCAATCTGCAAATACGAGGATGTGCCATCAAAGGTGCGCTCCCCGTTTACTTTTACTAAATGGATACCAAACCGCGTGTATACGGGGTCACTAATCTCACCAATTGGCGTCTCGTACATGGCATTTTCAAAGGGATATACAGTTTGGAAAAGGCCAAGATACCCTAAGGAACGATAGGTCAAGTTTACCCCTGAGCGAGCAGCAGCTCGTTGTAAAGGATAGCCCCGCTTAATCTGACGTTGAAGTTTGTTTAATGCATTAAATGCTTCCGTAGAATCGATACGGCCATCCACATCACGATTCCAAGGAATTAAGACGTGCTCAACATCACGCTGTACAGGCATTCGTTCGAAAGCTTCCTCGACCAATCGGTCTGTTATACGCTCTTCGGTCAGATAACTTTCAGCCAATTGCAAACGGTAACCGTTGAATTCCTTTAGGATCCGACTTATCGTATCCATTTCCAAAGCGTAAGCCTCCTGCACTTTGAGTCTGTAATTGATGTAGAGTTCGAGGTATTCGTTGAGCGATTCTTCAGAGAAATCAGCGCTTCCGTCGATATTATTCTTCGTGTAAAGTCGAACAAAATCTTCTTGGGAAACCCACTCGTCACCAATCTCAATCAGGGTCGCAATATCAGGACATTGAGCCAACAGTCCGTGTGAGATAGCAAAGCATAATATGAATAGATAGCGCATAGATTTTTTGTATGCCATAAATGTAGTAAACTCCATGTTGCTTAACCGATTACCTTTGTCTAAACTTTTAGGAATGGGTCGACGGAGGAGGCAGTTGCCGCGATACGATGGAATTACAATTCATGGACTCTCAAGTGAGGGATTCGGCGTCGCACGTCACAATGACAAAGTAGTTTTTGTTGAAGATGCCGTGCCAGGCGACAAAGGAGATGTACAAGTCACTAAAAGAAAACGACGTTTTGACCAAGCTCAATTCATTCGCCGAGACCAAACAGGAACAGGCAGAGTCACTGCACAATGCAAGCACCAAGCCGTGTGCGGAGGATGTCGATGGATGATTGCAGACTATTCGCTACAGTTGAGTGAAAAGCAGAGCATTGTGGAAAATGCCTTTAAGCGCATTGGACACCTAGAGCATCCGCCGATTGAACCTATACTTGGCGCGAAAGGCTTGTTTAATTATCGGAATAAGATTGAGTTTACTTTTGGCGCAAGGCGTTGGTTGACCAATGAAGAAGTGCAATCATCTGCTGATTTTGATCGAGATGCATTGGGTTTTCATCCTAGAGGACGATTCCAAAATGTAGTACAAGTCGATGAGTGCCACCTTGTCAATAACAGCATCAACGTTCTACGTAATAGTCTATACAAGAAGGCTAAGCATGCGGGATGGTCTTTTTTTGATCCACTAGAACATACTGGCCTGTTACGCCAACTGTGCATTCGCGTAGGACAAGATGCCGACGGCAATCCCCTCCTTATGGTCATTTTGGTTACCTCACCTCCAACAGAGGGTTTCCTGGAGGAAATAGTGCAATTCCTAGGAGGCCTCAAACTTGATACTGCTATTTGTCTATATCATATCGAAAGTGACAAAAAAAATGACTCATGGACTGATTTAAAAGCAGATCACCTTCTAGGACCAGAATCGTTTTTTATTGCCCTAGGCGACAAGCGCTTTCAGATAAAACCTCAATCCTTTTTTCAAACCAATACTGAACAAGCTGTTGCCCTGTATGATGTTGTCAAAAAATTTGCTCATCTCACAGGAAAAGAACATGTTTTTGATTTGTACTGTGGCGTGGGAAGCATCGGACTTTACCTCAGTGATGAATGCGCTAAAATCACAGGAATTGAACTCATTCCGGAAGCCATCGAAGATGCAGCCCATAATGCAGAGCTCAATGGGGTAAACCACGCAGAATATCATACGGGTGATGTAGGAGCGTTTATCAACTCAAACCATTTTAGTGAGGAAAACAAACCTGATCTTATAATAACAGATCCACCGAGAAGCGGAATGCATCAAGAAGTGGCCGAACGCTTGCGCGATTCATCCATTGAACGCATTGTTTATGTAAGCTGTAATCCAAGCACTCAGGCCCGTGACCTAGCCATTCTTTGCGAACGATATGACATCGAAGCCGTACAGCCAGTCGATATGTTTCCTCAAACACCGCATATTGAGTGCGTAGTTGCCTTAACTTTAAAGAAATAATTGACCATGTCAGCCCCTCCAATTGACGAAAAAGCCCTATTGATTCTGCGCGATGAAATTGACGTACTCAAAGGTCTCTTAGAAGAAATCGTTACCGCAGTGACCATGGCTGGCGTGAGCAACTACCCCATTTTCATTGCGCATAAGGGAGAAACTATGGATTTGGGAAGGCCCTTGGCAGAAGACCGTGAGGGAATGGATTGGCAGTTTCGCATCAGCCATCTTGAAGAAATGGTCCATAAAGGAGTTATCGTAAGGGAACATGTCGATGCATTTCGCGAGCGCTATAAATCCGCTGATCAGCATTACACCTTTCTAGTGTTGCATAAGACACAACATCAGTGGCTCTTTGTCCCTAAGGCGTGATTACTGATTTCCGGCCCTAAGTAAATACTTGCTTAATCAGAGCAACTAAAAACTCATTTGCTCATTTAAGAATTTACCATTATGAATATTTTGTCCCCCGCGGGGGCCGATTGGGGTATCTAAAACAATCCCATCACAACTTTACCAAACAATCCCACACCCTCACTCGTTCTATACATAATGCATAAAAAGCCCTTTCTCCCCGAAAAAACCTGCCCTATATGTAATCGTCCCTTTGCTTGGCGTAAAAAATGGGAAAAGAATTGGGATAATGTTAAATACTGCAGTGAACGCTGTCGACGTAATTCCAAAAAATCCAATCATGAAAGCGCCTGACGTTGTATACTTGCATACGTATTGATGAGTAAATAGCCCATGAAATCCTACGATGTATCGCATAAACTCAATTTAGCTTGTGTTCAAGCCATTGAAGAGGCCTTTGGCCATGAGGTGAGTACAAATGATATCGTCCTTCAACATACTCGAAAAGACTTTGATGGCCAATACACTTTAGTTACTTTTCCATTTACCCGATATAGTAAGCTTTCTCCAGAGGAAACTGGCAAGGCTATTGGAGAGGTGTTACAGAAGAACTGCCCATTAGTCAAACAATACAATACAGTTAAAGGATTTTTAAACCTTGAAATAGAAGACCAGGTTTGGCTCGATGTGTTTACCAAATTGCACCATGATAAAGAGTCCTTTTCATTGCCCTCAACCGGCAAAAAGGTAGTACTTGAATATTGTGGTCCGAATACAAATAAACCGCTGCACCTAGGCCATATCCGAAATATGCTTATAGGTTATGCGAGCGCCAACCTACTTAGCCGTGTGGGACATCAGGTACATAAAGTGAACATCTATAACGACCGTGGTATAGCCATATGCAAATCCATGGTTGCTTGGAAACACTTCGGAGAAGGAAAGACCCCGGAAATCACGGGGACTAAAGGCGATCATTTCGTTGGAGAATTTTACGTGGCCTTTGATCAAGCTTACAAAAAAGAAGTAGAAGAACTTTTGGCTGAGGGAAAAACCAAGGAAGAAGCAGAAAATGGCGCTCCCCTGCTCCTTGAAGCTCGAGCCATGCTCCGGCAGTGGGAAAAGGGTGATCAGGAAGTCATCGACCTCTGGAATAGAATGAATTCTTGGGTCTACAACGGCTTTGAACAAACGTTCTCAAGACTGGGAGTTGACTTTGAGAAACACTATAAAGAAAGTGACTATTACCAAGACGGTAAACGCCTCGTAGAAGAAGGTCTTCAGCAAGGAATTTACACACAACGAAAAGATGGATCAATTTGGGTTGACTTAACGCAAGAAGGGCTTGATGAGAAACTTCTGTTACGCGGCGACGGAACGTCGGTATATATTACTCAGGATATGGGTATTGCTGAGGCACGATACCAAGACTTTGGAATGGACCGCTCCGTGTATGTGGTAGCAAACGAACAAGACTATCACTTCAAGGTACTTAAGCTAGTCCTTGAAAAACTTGGCAAA
>JBMHCE010000001.1:0-161656 GCA_049890075.1 Chitinophagales bacterium | reverse complement strand
AAAGAGCTCGCAAATGAAGCTTGAACACTTGAACCACTTGCTAAACTAGAGTCTATAAAAACTGTTAGAGATGTTGAATCTTGACACACGCCATCATGAACAAAAAGTAAAACATCCACTCCACCCATATCAGCTGGTACAGTGACTGTAGGATTCGGCATAGAGGAAGATCCTTGCACAAAGGATACAATACTGTTCCAATCATAGAGGATATAATATTCATAACTGTAGGACTGGGAGTTAATCGATGTGATATCAAAGGTCAACTCGACGCTATCGCAAGAACTCGACGCAGATTGGCTCACTGAAAACTGAGGATTTAAAGCTTGTCCTTGACTGACTACAGTATACACTTGGCTTGAACTATCGATAAAAACCCCGTTTGGATTATACGTGTACAATGTTACTTGGAAGACTCCGTCAAAAGGAAATGTATATGCCACTATCGGGCTAAAACCATTGGATACAAAATGTAACGTATCAGTTGGCATATTGCCCCCTACCTCTTCTATGTAGTAGGTGCCATTGATCCCAAAGGTCTGAAAGGAGTCAATGAGTGCAAATTCAACTGAAGCATTTCCGCATCCACCTCCTGGGTTTTGAGATGTAGGCAGAATAAAAAAGTCAGCAAAGCTTTGACCAATGGATAAGCTTGCACCCGACATGAGGGCTAAAAAAAGAAATTTACGTAAACAGTTCATACAAAGTATTGTGGGGTTAAAATTCGGATTTTTTTACAAAAAAATTGTTAGGTTAAAAATGTTCGTGAAACGACTAATTTTTGGTTCGATAAACGATTTAAGCACTCAAGGCTCACGCGGTACCATCCCGACAAGGGTAATTGGTAGCTCATCGTTTTGCGCCTACCTGAGCTTACTTGAGCAATCTGCTCAAAGGAATTAGGATGCACGATACGTTCAATAATCCATGTCAGCTTCCCTTCGCCTGCATTAAAGGCAACAAAGTCAAAGGTCCTAAAACCAGCTTGTACATTGCCGGCTAGTGCCATAAAACTAGGCCCTGCATTAAGAGAAAATGGTGCGTTCTGCCCTGGGGCTTTACCTGAATCATTGTTTCGTTTTCGCATATCCATGGGTTTAGTGACTTTATAAACTTATATCTATTGTTGTGTCTGCAGTAATACATCGTAATGTATTTGTTAATATTTTACAGTTATATAATATGATGTATAATTCATATATATTATTGTATTTCAACATATTGTGAATATCATTTTGTTAATTATGTTTCAATGAACTTTGTAATCTTGGTTGCCGTAAGTCCTGATGGTTTGATAACCTCTAGCGATACGCGATAAGACCCTGGAATGGGAAATCGATAATGCAGTGCTTTTCGACGACCGCCGTTGATTTTATCCATGACAACGAATTGCCCGACTTGTTCTTGGTATTCAATAGTCCATTGTAGCTGATCTGAAACTGCCACGTTAAGCGCAACAAAGTCATAGTTTTGAAAGTCACCAGCAAGATTTCCAGCGACAACCATTAGGCTTACCTGACTCTTGGTGAGAGGGAATAATCTGGCTTGACTGTATCCTGGATGTTTTGTTGTCTTTCTCATATCACTCCTCATTTTTCTGTTGTTAATATGCCTTTACAACTATGAACTTATGAGAAAATTGCAGGGATTTACATTACGCATATAGACTATTGTTAGGCGATATACATTTGTGAGGCACAAAAAAGGAATTGAATTGCGCATGTAAATGATATATATATTTGTTTTTCAACGTATTGAGGACATAAAAGTCCACTACATAAAACGACATTTGTTAATTAAATAACTAATTTTTCAACCTCTTGTATCTACAATTTTTTTTTATTCAGCGCTTCTTAAAAAGAAAATAAGAGATTTGCGGCGTGAATAATCTCATAGACACCCACTGCCACTTGTACGACAAAGCCTTTGATGAAGATCGCCTACTTGCATCAAAAAGAGCTAAAGAAAAAGGACTAGTCAATATCCTTATGCCCAATGTTGATCGAGTATCCTTGCCAAGAATGCTCGAGCTGCACCAAAGCAATCCAACCTTCTTTAGACCCATGCTAGGTCTTCATCCGTGCTCTGTAACTGGAAACTACAAAGAGGAGTTGTCATTCCTAAAGTCAAGTATTGACAAGGCAACATTTATTGCTGTAGGAGAAATAGGGATTGACAAATATTGGTCGCTTGATTTCATTAACGAGCAAATCGATGCCTTTGAACAGCAAATTGATTGGGCAATACAGCTCGACCTTCCCATTGTAATTCATTGCCGCGATGCCTATCCAGAAATCCTTGATATACTTGAGCAGAAAAAACATACACGACTTCGCGGAGTTCTTCATTGCTTTACCGGGAGTCAAGCGGATGCTGATAGATTAATTGATATGGGCTTTTACCTAGGACTTGGCGGCGTATTGACCTTTAAAAATGGCGGGCTTGCTGAATGGATACAGTCAATCCCTCTAGATCGTATTCTTTTGGAAACCGATGCTCCCTATCTCGCACCGACGCCTTATCGAGGAAAACGAAACGAACCGTCGTACTTAGTTGAAGTTGCGCAAAAACTAGCTGATATTCATGAGTCTCCTCTGGAAGCAATAGCCAAGAAAACAACTGAAAACGCTGTAAAACTTTTTAACCTGTAAGGCCTTGCCGCCTTATCTTTCCATTTCAGTCTAGATTAACATCAGACCGCACCGTAATCCATGGGTACACGTATCAATAAATACCTCAGTGAAATAGGCTATTGCTCTCGTCGCGCAGCCGATAAGCTTCTAGAAGAAGGTAGGATTACTATTAATGGTAAACGGGCCCCGCTTGGCGAAAAAGTAGAAGAAGGCGATGTGGTAGCAGTCAATGGTCGGGTAGTAAGCCCGCGAAGGGCAAAACATGTCTACATTGCGCTCAATAAACCAAGAGGCATTGTCTGCACAACCGACCGACGAGTTGAAAAGGATAACATCATTGATTTTATAGGTCATCCCCAGCGCATTTTCCCAATAGGTCGTTTGGACAAACCGTCCGAAGGGCTTATCCTATTGACAAGCGATGGAGATATCGTCAATAAAATTCTAAGAGCTCGCAACAATCACGAAAAGGAATACCTTGTCCAAGTCAATAAACCGATTACCAAGGACTTTCTGCGACGAATGCGTAACGGATTACCAATTCTTGGTACCGTGACCAGGAAATGTGTGGTAGAACAAATAGGTCCGGATATGTTTAGAATTATCCTAACCCAAGGCTTAAATCGCCAGATTCGTCGGATGTGCGAATACCTAGATTATCGCGTTAAACGGCTCAAAAGGATTCGCATCATGAATATCGAGTTAGACCTGCCTGTTGGCCAGTGGCGTGACCTGACCAAGCAAGAACTTCAAGAACTCAATCGGCTTTGCGAAGGAAGCCGGAAGACCATAGAATAGACCAACCTTTTCTAGGCGTTTTTTCTTGTTGTGCACAATGATTTGTGTATTGAAAACTCCCCTTCTGCATCCCAAACATTTCATTATCAAACCTTTACACCCTATCTGTCCTAAAAACAGATTTTGATAAAGCCGTTATCATAAAAAAGACATCTTCTGTTTCACGTTACCTTGGATTCTAAACCAAAACAAATTCAAATGAAAAATTTCAAAACCCTTTTGATGGTGACATTGATTATCGATGTCTTGCAATTCGCGCCCTTAATTCTTTTTAAAATGGGAGGCGAGATGAAAACCATGATGATCGCAGACATGGGAATCGATGGACTAGCAGATAATGCAGCGGCCATGGGCATAATGGACACCATGATGACGGTCTTCGGCTTTATTGGATTAGGAGTATTATGCTCCATTGTCTATACCATGCGCTTAAAAAGTGCCGAGTCGCTTAAAACCGCAACCTTCCTTCTTTTTATAACCCACCTTTTTTGGACATTACCCGATGTAGTTCACCTCGCTATGGGTAGCTCGTTACATCCGCCAATTCCGGTGATGATTATATCCTTTATTGGCATTGCCGTTTTGTTTTATGCATCACAAAAAGGGGAGGTCGCCACAGCCAACTAAAATCAATACTATGAAAACAAAAACTACCCTTACCATTCTAGGTTCCATCTTCCTAATTCAAGGACTTGGATTCTTTATCGGAGCAGAATATATCACTAAAGATGCCTTTAAAGGCTTTGGCAAGCTCTCCGAAACATCCGTAGAAGTCGGCACTATTTTACACCAGGCCATGGCAAGTATAATCTTTGGCCTTGGTATGTTAACCATAGCATGCCGAACGATTTCAGGGAAGCATGCCATTAACTTCTTACAAGGAATGATTGCACTAAATACAACGGTTCTTGCTGTTGCGCTTTATTCTTCCGCCACAACCAAGGCGCAAGCACCAATTCCTGTAGTTGTATTATTTGTGGTTTTCCTTGTACTTCTCTTTCTCTCTATGAGAACAGAACGCGCTGAAGCGTAGTGAAGTAAATTGAATAGAGAAAAAAGGGGGTCACCTATGTGATTCCCTTTTTTTATTTCTTAGATAAAGCCTTTTCGCGGAGAGACGGGGATTATTCCATGATCCCCTTAGCTGTATTGTCGCGATACGGATGATTCAATAGAAACAGGTGTTTGTGCAGGACAAAACTATTCGCGGAGAGACGGGGATTCGAACCCCGGAGGGGTTGCCCCCAACACGCTTTCCAGGCGTGCGCCTTAAGCCGCTCGGCCACCTCTCCGATTGGAGGACAAATGTAGCAAGATCCTCGAAATGACAAAGTAGGAAGATATTCTTCTCTTTACCCTAGGTAAGATATGTTGGCATAAGTGAAAAAAATCGGATTAAAGTTTTAGTTTTGGAACGACGAAGCGATAATTAAGCATAAACTCATGAAAAAACTACACAGCATTTTAGTCGTACTTTTTGTATTCGCAAGCACTACCCTAACCTACGCTCAGGGAGGTGAAGCCGAATCTGGAAACTTCACACACAATTTACTCAATAAGTTCATCGATGGAGACCCGACCTTTATGGGTACCGTTCTGATCGCACTTATCCTTGGATTAGCCTTTTCTATTGAACGTATTATTAGTCTCACGCTAGCTGGAGGCAATACTGACAAGCTTATGAATGACATTAATGGCAAACTCAAGGGTGGTGACATTGATGGTGCGAAAGCATTATGCATGAAGAGCACAACACCTATGGCATCCATTGCATTCCAAGGACTAAACCGGTCGGGCGAAAGTGTTGATGTCATTGAAAAAACCGTTGTTGCCTATGGCTCAGTTGAAATGGGTAAACTGGAAAAAGGACTAAGCTGGATTGGTTTGATGATTGCCCTAGCACCGATGCTTGGTTTCATGGGTACGGTTATCGGTATGATTCAAGCCTTTGAGGACATTCAGCGAATGGGAGACCTTAAGATTGATGTTGTTGCAGGGGGTATTAAAGTGGCCCTTTTAACTACTGTATTCGGTCTGATTGCTGCAATTATCCTTCAGATCTTTTACAACTACATTGTGGCACGCATTGATAGTCTAGTTAATGATATGGAAGAGAAGTCCATTACATTGGTTGACATGATGCTTGAGCACAAGTTGACATCTGATTCTTCGAAGTAATTCTTAGTTCACCGAAAAAAAGGATTTATGATTTCTCCTAAACAACTAAAACTCGGTGCTTCGATTTTGATCGGTGCCATCATGGCCTTCGCTGTGCTGTCTTATTTCTATGTGTCATCTCAGTATGAGCAAGTCTCACTAAATACCACTATAGAAGCGGGACAAGAAGACACAGTCACTGCAATTGACCCTTGTGCTGAAGATGAGGCAGTTGTGCGTTATCAGTATGTAGGTAGTGACAGTGGTATCAAAGAAAATGTAGCAGGCCATAATACGGTGAGCACCATGCTCTTCCTTCAAGTACGAATCAGCACCATGCTAATGATCTTAGCGGTTCTAGGACTACTTGCAGGTATTGTTCTTAGCATAATTCACAATCGCAAAGCGGCGATCAGCCTAGCCATTGCGCTAGGAGTTTTTCTCATCGTCTATCTTATAAGTGCAGCTTCAGTAAGTGGTTGGGATACCACTCCTTATGCAGTCTATGAAGCAAATCAGGAAGCATTGATGGGAAGTAAGTCTCCGGTAATCTCTGAAGAAGGTGAATCTTCTGAAGAAATGGAAGTCGGTGCAGAGGAATCACAAGAGGCTGCCGATTCGGAAGAAGCTAGTGAGCCAATGGCTGTAGTTTGTGATGATGCTGAAGAAGACGCAATGTACGGTGAAGGGGTTGTAAATCGAGCAGCAACTGGTGTAGTAGCGCTTATGGTATTCTTAGTCTTGGGACTTCTTGCCATTGTGTTTGCTATTCTCTATCCCATTGCACTAACCATTTTACCAAGTAAAAAGTAAGATGCCTAGAAACAAAAGAAGTCAACCAGAAATTGATGCAAGTTCGATGGCGGATATCGCCTTTCTCTTACTTGTATTCTGGCTTTCGATTACTACTGTACTTACCGTACAAGGACTTCCTCAAAAACTAGAGAAAGAAAAAGTACAGCAAGAAGTAATTGAAGAGCAAGAGCAAGAAATCAATGCCCAATATCTTTTGGTTATTCAGCAAAAGGGTAGCGACATCTGCGACAAGAGCAATCTCAATATTCAGATAGAATATGCTTATGTCCATGACGGAGTATCTGGTAATGCGCTCGAAAAAGAATTACGGGAAGGTGCTTCAATGATCGACGATTATGGGAAGGACATCGTTCCTAGAAACCAAGGGAGGTCTATAGGAAAGAAGATTGTTTGGGACAATGTGTATACCGAACTAGAAGAGGCGCAGCTGACCCAGATTAAGGATGCGATTGCAAATCACATTCGCAAACAAGAAGAAGAACACATCATCCAGTTCAAATACAAAAGTGATGTCTGTTATCAAGCGTATATGACGATGTTTCAAACTATAGAAGCAGCCTACGAAGAAGTGCGCAATGAGAAGGCCTTAGATATGTATGGACTTGAATGGTCGTATATCAAAGCAAAAGCCAAGCGAGAAGAAAAGACAAAAGAAGGAAACAAGCCAGGAGGTTTTCGTGAAATGGAAGCTACTATTTACAAACTCGTTTCGACTTCGAAACTTTCTAAGCAGACCATAGATTAATACCCGAGCGAATTACTATGTCAAGATTCAAGAAAAATAAGACACGTGAAGTACCGGCTATATCTACCGCGTCATTGCCAGATATTGTCTTTATTCTTCTATTCTTTTTCATGATTGTGACTGAGCCGCCGGAAAAGCAGACTCAGCTTGACGTAGAAGAGCCGGATTTCGAATTCAAAATCGATATGGATAAAACCGATCGGCAAAATGCCTATCGAGTCTACATCGGATACAAAGAGGGAAGCCAAACAGTATACACTGAGTTTCCTGCCGCAAAGAAGTCTAGTGGAAATGACGACTGGCGATTTGTTGATATCGATGCTGTAATGACAGAGCGCAAAGCAGGTAAAAGCGGCGCAAATGATGCATTGAATGTTGCGATTAAGAAGTTCGGAGACAATATTATTGCTGAACGAGGAGCAGGCAGTGAGCTAGCAGACTACGACATTATTCTCACCGTAGCAGGTACGGTAAAGTGGGAGGTTGTCGAAGAAATTCAACGCGATCTTTCCAAGCAAGGGTTCCGTAACGTATTCCACCGAGATAAAGAAGACGAGAAGTAATTCGCAGTCCTTCTATCTCTTAATTTCATTCTCAAAAATCTCCCAAAGTTCTTGGGCAACTTGATCCCAAGTACGACGCATTTTGATAGCAGGGCCTTTTTCGATAGTATCAAGTTTGATTAGTCCTTGACCAAGGCTCTCCAACGATATAGGATCAACAAAGGCCACCCCTTCTTGATTTGTGTAATACGCTAACACCTCCTGACATACAGTTGACTCAGCAGTTAACACAGGACACGTATACTGAGCTGCTTCAAGCAAAACCAATCCAAAGCCTTCGAAAAGTGAAGGATATACTAAACCTTTAGCATTGAATAGCAGGGCCTCCTTTTCTCTTTCTGAAACGCTTCCTAAAAAGTGTACATCCGAACGACGAAAGCAATCCTTTATGTATCTAAGCTCAATGCTAGACCAACCTTTTGCCAAAGCCCCAGCAAAAACTAAATCTGACGTGATCTTACCCTCATCCTTACACGCTACAAATGCTTTGAGAAGATTGTACGTATTCTTTCGAGGGTTTATTGAGCCCAAAACCAAAAAGTAAGGATCAAACAAAGCAATACGTTGCCATTCCTCAAGATTATCAGGTGATTTATCCTCGTCGTATCCATGCATAACCGTGGTGACTTTACTTGATGGAATAGAATACCTGTCCATCAAATCATGGCTTGTAAAGTCTGATATGCTGATGATATGATCCGCTCTTGTACAATATGTAGGAACCCAATTTGCGTAAAATCTAGAAACCATTTGAGGATTCCACGCTGGATTGTGCTCCCAAGCTAAATCGTGAATGGTAAGTATACTCTTTGTTTTTGACGGACTTCCGGCTAAGAATGCATCAGGGCCCCAATAAAGATCCATTTGATGTTGTTGCAACCATCGCTTTATGCGTACTTCGTAGTGATAGTACCATAGCCAAGGGTGGCGAGCAGCGGGGCCAAGGCAGTGACCCTGTATGTTTGGCGCAGTGATAAACTCGTTAGAGAACGGGCGATCAAACAAGAGATGAAAAGTAACCTCTGGATTATTCAGCGCCATTCTAGAGACTGTTTCGTAAGTATATCTCCCTATACCTTCAAGGCGATTAGGGAGCAGAAAACGTGCATTTATGGCGACTTGCATCTCAAAGTATCAATGAAATGGTAAAATACATATAGTTTCACAAGATGAAAACCGCCTTACTTCGTCCGGTTCTTCTTCTCATTGGGCTTAACATGGTGATTAAGCCCCTTTGGATTATAGGAATTGACCGCCAAGTTCAACTCTTGGAAGGCCCTGAAGTCTATGGTCGATTTTTTGCGCTCTTCCAACTAAGTTTGATGTTTCATGTTATCCTCGATGCGGGAATTCAAACATTTCTAAGCCAACAAAAAGGAAAAAATACTGCCTTGAGCTCAAGCTTCATCTATAGACTGGGCATAACCAAAATCATTCTTTCCTTCATCTATTTCGTGTTCTCTGTCGCGCTTGCCTTTTCCCTTGGGCTTTTGTACGAAATCAGTTGGATGGTCAAATTGCTTTTCATACAGATACTCCATAGTACAATCCTGTTTTGTAGAACCTATTTTGCAGCGGAACTTCGATTCGGCTTAGATCGGCTGTTTTCCGTTCTAGATAAGCTGCTGAGCTTAGGAATAATGGGTGTAGCACTTCTTATAATACAGGATATAAACGCCATTGATACCATGCTGAACGCTCAGCTAGTTGGCTTGGGATTGAGTGTATTGTTAGCCCTATCTATTCTGTTAACGCGCCAGCGGGGTCTTGACCAAGGTGGTCTAAAGCCATCCATAACCTATTACACGCTCTTTCGACGTGCCTTGCCATTTACTGTCATGGTATTGTTTATGACGCTTTACCAGCGAGCCGATGGAGTTATGATTGCTATTCTCCATAAAGAAGCATCCTTTCAAAATGGTCTCTATGCGATGAGTTTCAGGCTCTATGACGCCCTAAATGTCATACCCTTTCTTGCGACGTCGTTGTTGCTACCTACACTTGCAAAGCGAGGAGTAGATAGTATTCAAGGATTGTCGATTAGCCGTGAAATTCTGCGATTTGCCCTTACCCTATCTCTGATGCTTTTCCCGCTGATTTTCTGGGCAAATGGTGATTTGTTCACCTTGTTCTATGGAAGTCAAGGCCCAATCGCGTTGGGCGTCTTTGAGGTGATGATGACATGCTTTATGGTAACAGCGCCAATGGCGGTGTTAGGGACTATACTTACTGCATTGGATAAAGTTTGGACGGTTGGCTTTATAGCCATCTCTGGTTGTGTGCTAAACATCCTTAGCAATATGTGCTTCATTCCCTCTTTTGGCGCGCTCGGCGCATCTTGGACGACGCTTGCAACAGCGCTATTTATCACGATAATGTATCTCTGGCACCTTCGAAGTATAGTCAGCCGACTTTTCTCTTGGAAGGTAGCCATTCAATATGCTGTATTGGGTTTGACTCTTATGATGAGTTTTACATTGATTCACCACTTTTTAGTTATCAGCTTTTTATCAAAAGTCTTTGTATACCTTATCCTTGCTTCCGCCGTTATACTTTCTACAAAGTGGCTTCAAATCAGTATTTTACCAACCACAAGGAATTAACCATGTCTCAAGAAGAATCGAACAAGGCCATCATCCATTATTTAGCCCGTCTCCTCCATTATAAAGGGTGGATTATAGGAGCCACTGTTGTTTCCGGTATCGCTGCTGTAATCATAAGTCTCTATGTGCTTAAGCCTTATTATCAGAGCTTTGCTCTAGTCTATCCCACCAATCTTACTATGCACGAACGAGCCGCTATGTTCAGCAATAGCTCATCATCTGGCGAAGATGGAGGATATTATGGCACCAAACACGATGCCAATCGCATTTTAACCGTAGCTAACTCACAATGGCTAATCCAACGCATGATTGCTGAGTTCGATCTATCAGCGCATTATGGCTTTGATAAGAACACGGAGTTTTTATCCTCAAAGACGACCGAACAGTTTATGGATCAATATCAGGTATATAAGACAGAGGAAGATGCCATTCGGATTAACTACATCGATACCGACCCTGTTCTCGCCGCTCAACTCGTTAACGAAATGGTTGAAATCATTGATGCTACCATTACTGCTCCTATTCAACGCAACAAAGAGTCTATGTATGTTGAAATGAAAAAACAGTTAGACTCTAGCGAGGTGGCGCTCAATGAATTGGCTGCTCAAATTCAGCTTAACTCAGATTCTGCCCAAAATCAGCTGCTTACTCGTCAATATGAACAGCAACTTTTCCGAGTGAAGGAGATTCAACAGTTAGTCGATCAACATGCCGTAGCCTCCTCTACATACACACCAGGTTTAGAAGTAATTGAAAGCGCTCATCCAGCAGAACGAAAATTAAAGCCTGTTCGTTGGTTGATTTGTGCTATCACCGTGTTAGTTACGTTTATCCTCTCTTGCTTACTCGTTTTGTTTTTTGACGCGCTGGGGCAATTACGTAAGGCGATTAAACAGTACGAAACCACGGCATCGTAACCCGTCCCTTTTAGCTACTGTGGCCTTACTTCGTACTAATCAGTCTTCAATCAATCTAGCCATCTCGCTGGGCTTTGGGATTCTGCTGACCCTATTGGCATGGATAGTTGAGGTTGCATTCTTACCCATTGCAGTCCTCATTCCATTTGTTCTTGCCGCAGCACTCCTTAACCCTAAACACGTTTTCTTTTTAGCAGTGAGCTTGTTACCGATCTCAAGAAGCGTTGACTTTGGATCAGGACTTTCCCTGAGCTTTCCTTCTGAACCACTACTTATCTTTTTAAGCTTTGTAGTTCTAATCGAAATGGTTTATGGAAAAAAGACACGTAGTGAACTTTTGGCAAAACCCATCATTTTAGCCCTTCTCCTCTATCTCGTTTGGATAGGAATTACCACACTTACAAGCCAGACTCCCTTGTTATCCGTTAAGTACTTATTAGCTAAAACTTGGTTTGTTATTCCAGCCATCTTGGGTTGTTTACTTTATGTCCGGTCATGGAAAGACATTAAGCGCATACTATGGACATTTCACGGCGTGTTGTCGTTCACCGTTTTGTGGACCTTACTTCGGCATAGCTTGAGTGGCTTTGCTTTTGACCAAGTAAACTTCACGATGACACCCTTTTATCCCAACCACGTGGACTACGCCGTAGTGATAACTATGTTTTTACCCTTTAATCTTTGGTTGTATTCCGAGGCTCCTACACGAGGGTCTAAACGCTACCTCCTTTTGAGTACAGTTATCTTTTTATTGGCCATCTATCTTTCCTACACTAGGGCCTGTTACGTGGCTGTATGCTTTGAGATTATCGTGTATTTCTGCCTAAAGATGCGCGGGATGAAACTAGCCATTCCCCTTGCCTTTGCCATTATTGTTGGTTTTATTGGATTTGTACTGCATGAAAATCAATATCTCCAGTATACCCCATCAACAAGTACGGTTATGCATGATGAATTCAGTGATCATGTTTCCTCAACTTTTGAAGGAAAGGATGTTTCTAGTATGGAGAGAATTTATCGTTGGGTAGCAGGCGGACATATGATTGCTGACAAACCATGGTTGGGCTTTGGTCCCAATGGTTTTGTACCCAATTATAGAGAGTATACCGTGTTCATTTTTGAGACCTGGGTTTCTGACAATACTGAACAATCAACAGTGCACAACTATTATATGCTACAGGCGATTGAACTTGGAATTCCTGGATTGTTGCTTTTTCTGACAATTATCATTCTGTTCTTTCTAGAAATTGAACGTATTTACAGTAAAGAAAATGAAAATAGAAAAGGGCTTTTTAGTTTAGTTTTAGGCGTATCGATGAGTAGTATTGTGATCAATAATATGTTTGGAGACTTAATTGAAACCGATAAAGTCGGCTTCTTCTTTTTTGTCCTTATCGGTTTGTTAGTTATCATCCCACGACTCTCGGAAGATTATTCTATGCAAAGGAAAACTACGTATGACTAATCCTTCGCATCCATACTTCGATCTCGAAAATAACGAGAGGGCGTTCGAACATATCAGCGAAAAACAACTCCGCCGTATGGCAAGATTGTTCAAGTTAATGGGCTCGAATACCTTAACAACCCTTGGTGGAAGACTTGCAAAGTTTTCGTTGAGACTGGGTTTACCCATCCCATTTTATTTTAAAAATCTCTTGTATAACCAATTCTGCGGGGGAGAAAGTCTTGACGAATGTTCTAAAGTTGCTCAGGAATGTGCCCAACGGAATGTGCTTATCAATCTACACTATGGTATAGAAGCTGCAGACCATCAGGAATCTTGGGATCACTCGTTTAATGAAAACGTCAAGGCCATTGCATGGTGTGCTAAAACCCCTAATGCGATTAGTTTAAGCATTAAGATGACCGCGCTAATCTCTCTTGAGATTTTACAGAAAAAACAAGAACGGAAGGCATTGAGTGGTGAAGAGCAAGATGCCTACAATCTCTTTACACAGCGTATTGATCAGTTGTCAAGTGATGCCAAAAAAGCAGGAATAGCCTTGTATTTTGATGCAGAAGAGTCTTGGATACAACATGAAATAGATGATCTTGTAAACCAACTGATGCAAAGGCATAACAGGGAATCGGCAACGGTATACAATACTTATCAAATCTACAGGAGGGATAAGCTCAACGATTTTAAAGAAGCAGCCAAAAAAGCATCGACAGATGGGTACATTCTCGGGGCTAAGCTGGTACGTGGGGCTTATGTTGTAAAAGAAGCAGAATATGCTGAGCGCCATCATACGGTTAATCCCTTACATAACAACAAAGCCTCTGTTGACCATGATTTTAATGAGGCCGTGAATTATGGCATTGACCAAATCGCCCATGTGGCCATGTGTATAGGTAGCCATAACATAGAAAGTTGCCGACTGGCTCTGATGAAAGCTACAGAGGATTCCAAGGCACTGAATCATCCACATCTTGTGTTTTCTCAACTCTATGGCATGAGCGACCCCCTGTCAAACAATCTTGCTCATTACGGAGCTAACGTATCAAAATATATGCCCTACGGACAGGCAAAGTTTCTTCTCCCCTACTTAATTCGACGAGCAGAAGAAAACAAATCCGTGCAAGGGCAAATGTCGCGGGAGCATCAACAAATCGAGGAGGAAGTCCTACGACGCAGGAAAAACTAAATCCATTATCCTTACTTCGAGCATAGGTAGAATATTAGGTGCTAAAAAGGAGTAATTCCAGGTATACGGTTATGGCTCCTATCCCAAGCTTACATCAAGCGCCATCATAACAATAAATCCACCTATAAAACCTAATGTGGCTAAATCAGCATACCGATCCTGTTGCGTCTCAGGGACAACTTCTTCGATAACAACATAAATCATTGCTCCTGCGGCAAATGCCAAGGCAAATGGTAAAATCGGCGTGAAAAAAATAACAGCAAGCGCACCCACAACGGCAGCTATTGGCTCCACTACAGCACTTAGCTGGCCATAGTAAAAACTTTTCCATCGGCTTGCACCAGCGCGTCGCAGGGGAAAGGATACGGCTATTCCTTCCGGAAAATTCTGTATACCAATTCCAATAGCTAAAGTTACCGCGCCACCAATTGTTGCTTCAGGTAAGCCAGCCGCTACTCCTCCAAAAAGCACCCCAACAGCTAGGCCTTCCGGAATATTGTGAAGGGTAATAGCCAAAATAAGAAGGGTTGTTTTATGAAGTTTTGTTTTAACGCCTTCACTATGCTCTATGTCAAAGTTGAGGTGAAGGTGCGGCATAAATTTGTCCAAGGCAAACAAAAAGAGTGCGCCTAATCCAAAACCAATTGCAGCAGGTACAAAAGCTAAACTCCCCCATGACACTTCTGCCATTTCAATAGCCGGTGATAAGAGAGACCAAAAACTTGCGGCAACCATAACACCACCAGTAAATCCTAGCATCGTATCTAGATACTTTCTTGGCATAGATTTAAAGGGAAAGACTAAACTAGCTCCCAAGGCGGTAAGAAACCAGGTAAACACTGTGGCTAAAAATGCAGCAAGCACAGGATTTAGGGATTCAAAGTAACTGATTATGGTTTGCATGTCTATCTTTTTTCTTGGATTAAAATGAGCTCACAGGCCTTGTAAGAAAGCTCTACTAAGTGATCCTTGTTGAGCGTCAATATTCTGCTATCATCAAAAGGCAAAATCGATTGAATACATAGGGATGTACCTAAGGCAATTCCTTTTTGAGACAACAGACTCAGAAGTTTTGAGTTAGAATCCATTACGCCTACAACCTGTGCATCGATGCCAATAGTCAACTCTGTGAGGGGCATGGCGCGTTGCTCAGGGATGTTGCCCTCAGCATCAGGAATGTAATCTCCGTGGGGGTCAATTGACGGATGATCTAAAAAGGCGTCCAACCGTTTAGTTAGTTCATGAGAGTTGATGTGTTCCAATTGCTCGGCTATATCGTGAACTTCTTCCCAGCCGAATCCTAGTTTTTCATGAAGAAAAACCTCCCACAACCTATGCTTTCGTATGAGGTTAATGGCTAGTTGGCGCCCCTTAGGGCTTAATGCCCCACCCCGATAAGGAACATAGTCTATAAATTCTTTCTCTGCTAATCGTTTATACATTTCTGAAACCGACGCTTGGGATGTCATTAGATGGGATGCCAAGGCATTTGTTGATACAGCATACCCATCCTCGCGTCCTTCTGACAGCGTCCAAATGGCTTTAATATAGTCCTCGATCGATTGAGATGGCATAGCCACAAAATTAACATATACTTAATTAATTTTTAGGCATCCCTAAATAATTGCTTTTGTACCTTGTGGACGTGAAAAAGCTCATGCAGATAGAAAACCGAAAAGCACGCTTTGACTATCACATTCGAGATCGATACATCGCGGGTGTGCAATTAAGGGGAAGCGAGGTAAAATCCATACGTGATGGCCAGGCGTCAATACAAGAAGGATTCTGTCGCTTTCGCGGGGAAGAATTGTATCTATACGGCATGCATGTAGCTGAGTATTTCCAGGCAAGCCTCAATAATCATGTTCCTGGTAGAGAGAGAAAACTACTTCTACACCGTAAAGAACTCAAGCAGCTGCAACGGAAGGTAAAAGAACGGGGGTATACCATAGTTCCGCTTAAACTTTTCTCAACAGAACGCAACCTGATCAAAGCTGAGATTGCACTAGTTCAAGGAAAAAAACAGTTTGACAAACGCCAGACCATCCAGCAAAAAGATGCCAAAAGGGAAAAGGACCGAGCAAAAAAAGAATCCAACAGCTACCGCAACTAGGTACGCCCTTTTAGCATAGGAACGAAAGAAAAGGTATCAAAGACCTCTTCCTTTACCCCATCTTCCAACTTTGTTATTCGCAGCATATTTTGGCTACCTTGACCATTGTCTAAAGGAATAACCAACATACCTCCAATACGAAGTTGATCGATCAGGGCCTCTGGAATATGCGGAGCAGCAGCGGTTACGATACACTTATCAAACGGCGCATGAATGGGTTTACCTAAAAATCCATCCCCATAATACGTGCGTATCGATGAGTATTTCATAGACTGCAACAATCGATTGGTCTTATCATACAATGTTCGAAAACGCTCGATGGTATAGACTCGAGCACCTAATTCAGCTAATACTGCTGCCTGATAACCCGAACCTGTACCTATCTCCAAAACCTTTTCCTCAGGATTTATCTCAAGCTTTTCTGTTTGAAAAGCAACCGTGTAAGGTTGGCTTATCGTTTGCCCATCTCCAATGGGAAAGGCCTTATCCTCATAGGCATGATTGTGCAGTGCGGAATCAGGAATAAAGCGATGACGCTCTATTCGCCCCATAGCCTCTAAAACCTTATTGTCCTGAATTCCCTTTTCACGGAGCAACAGAATTAAGTCTTTTCTTGGTCGAGCGTAACGTAAATCCATCTTGGTATTACATCGAAGGTAAGTCTTCGAAAAAATCTATTCCTGTTCTGTATTACACATAAGAACTGAATTGTGTTTAACTTGTTATTCAGTTATGAACGGTTGGATGCTCTTTTGGGGAATTACCACCCTCTACATTGCTATGGAGGGAGTAGCATGGTTATCTCATCGATACCTGATGCATGGTTTTTTGTGGATATGGCACAAAGATCACCACCAAAAGGATCCCACGTCCTTTTTCGAGCTCAACGACTTGTTTTTTATCGTCTATGCAGTTCCTAGCGCCACGTTGATTATCACCGGTCTAGCCTACAATCTAGCCTTTGGCCTTGGAGCAGGCTTTGGAATAGCACTTTATGGGATCACCTATTTTCTTGTTCATGATGTTTTCATCCATAAACGGATACGGATCAAGCTCCCCTTTATGGGCTGGTATTTTAAAGCCGTTTACAGAGCCCACTTAGCGCACCACGGTACGCTTACTAAAGAGGGTGCTGAATATTTTGGGCTGCTTTACATTCCTCGAAAGTTCTTTAGACTCAAACAAAATGGATAGTCATTATACCTATGCAGCTATTCTAGCAGGTAGTTTGAGCATTCCATTGATTGCTAGTTTCTTGAAACCTTTAGTTTTTTCAAAAAACTGGAGGGCATTTGGAGCATCAACCTTGCTTGTAGGTGTCTTGTTTATAGTATGGGACATACTTTTTACCCATTGGGGAGTTTGGGGCTTTAACGAGACTAAGCACTTCAGCCTCAAACTAATGGGCTTACCCTTAGAGGAGATTATGTTCTTCTTTGTTGTCCCCTTCTGTTGTCTGTTTATCTATGAAAATGTTTACGTATACATCATACGGTCAAGAGAAAGGCTCTCCACAAGCACTATGTGGTCACTAATCAGTATTGGAGTCGGATTGCTTTTGATTGGAATAGCTCATTGGGGAAGGCTGTACACTGCCTCTACCTTCCTTCTTGCTGGAGGTTCGCTAATTGGTCTAAGTGCGACTAGAGCCCATTGGCTCCCTGCCTACATGACAGCCTATCTTTTTAGCAATATCCCGTTTATTCTAGTTAATGGTATTCTGACCGGTTCCTTCGGATTAGAAGAGGTTGTATGGTACAATAACGCAGAAAATGTAGGAAGTCGTCTTCAAGAAGTTGCAGGGCTATCCTGGACGCAGATAAACATTCCCCTTGATGACTTTGTCTATTCCTTTGCCTTACTTCTGCTCAATACTGCCATCTACATGTACGTCAAGCATCGGCCTTCAAACGCAGCTTAACATAAAGGAAGTGCATTAACACACTATGCGGAAAGGCCAACACAGAAATGGCAATTAGGGCATAGAAATACGAATGGCTTTGTGCATAGATCACAATGGCTACTAGGCCGAGATATGCCACCAGTGTAAAAGGCGCTAACATCTTTACAAAGTGTTTTGTAGACTCTACACGCTCATTGGACCGTAATGCTTTATACTCATTAATAAGAGAAGGAAGTGCATGAAAAATGCTAAAGTATAATCCGAAGCCAACCCACATGGGTAACACAACAAGAGCATAGAGAGAAACTAGGCTTGTAATCGCAAAATCTAGTATAACTCGAATCTGCAGGCCATAGAACGCCAAGGCGCTCAAAATACAGGTAACAAGAAAACCTAAGGATAGTAAAAAGATTCGGTGAGCGATTGATACAATGGTTGAAGAAGAAAGTTCTGTAACAAACCATGAGGGTAAGACTTCAGCAAGTTCTGTGCTGTGAAACATCGGGATCGAAGATATCACCATAAGCCCCCATGACATCGCAATCGATGTTCCTAAGGCCCTGGGCAAAACATTCCATATCAATAACGCATCACTTTGACCAAAATGCCAAGCACTATACAGTAAAAAGAGCCAAAACCCGACTACTGGAGCAAAGAGCCATAGAAGACCGTACAAGAGCATAACAATCAAATACTGCCCCATAAAACGGACTTGATGAGCGGGCTTTATCCAGCCTAGCACGTCACTAGCTAATATATGATCTATCGCTCCATGAGAAATGCCAAACAACCCTACTAAGACAGCAAGCACTATAACAGTAAACCAAACAGGATAAGTCCATCCCATGAGCATCGGCAACAAGAAACATCCCGTAATGCCGAACTGAACTGTACGAAGGGATAAAATATTCATAGGTAAAAAAAAAGGGTGGTCATTGTGACCACCCTTAAGATATTAATAAGTGCGTTACTAATTATGCACCTTTTCCATCTTCAACAGCTAGAGCATAGATAACAAGACCGAAACCGATTTTGTTAATTGCATCAGCGATGTTGTATGCTACGTCCATATCAAGACCACCGAAGATACCTTCGTACCAT
The DNA here is from genome assembly GCA_049890075.1 of Chitinophagales bacterium. Lineage (GTDB taxonomy): Bacteria > Bacteroidota > Bacteroidia > Chitinophagales > UBA8649 > UBA8649. The sequence continues at coordinate 142,662 of JBMHCE010000001.1, read as the reverse complement.
CCTGGTGTTCCTGCCATGTAACCAATTGGGTAGATAGCCCATCCAACAAGTACAAACCATCCTAAGACTTTGTTTGCCTTTTGAACTGCACCTCCAGCATTACCAGCAAGCTCAGCAACTTCACCGAACCATACTAGGTAAACGATGTAGAAGTATGCGATACCTGAGATAAGACCCCATAACCAAGCGTCCTCACGGAAGATACCTTCCCCGATGTACCCTGTTACAAGCATTACTACAGAAGCAAAGATGAGTTTCCACATCGTGCTGATTTGTCCACCAGCTTTCTTTGTGATTAAGTAAAACTCAACACACATTAATGGAACAGTAAGAATCCAGTCAACATAACGTAGGAACGTTGGCGAAGGATTTTCTGCACCAGCGGCAGATGCCATGATATAATAATCACGCATGTAGTAATAGTGTACCGCGGCAATGAATGTAATCAAACCCGATACAAGTAGTGAAGTACGCCACTTGGCGTCAATGTTACGCATCTCCAACCAGAAGAATGCAGTCGCGGCCATCATGGCCATAGAGCCTATAAAAAACGTAAACGCAATGAGTTGTTCTCCGGAGAACTCACCACCGAACGCTTCAATAGCCTCATAAGAAATAGCTAAAATGTTCATATAAATAATTATTTGTTTCGCCTTAGAAACACACTTGTTTAACTTTTGTTCTCACTTTTGTCAAAAAATTTTAACAAAACGCACATTTTTTTGACTTACTACGGCAAACAATGTTGATTTCACCTAGATCAAAAGAGGCTGTTTATGAGTTTTACCGCTTGGAATACTAATCAACTTTACCAGTCTACACAGCATTTTTATGGAATAGCAGCATTAAATGTAGCTGAACTAGTAGCTTTAGTCTTGAAGAAGTTTTATGCGCACAGCAGAACCTAAAAATCAGCATGTTTTCTTTGCCTGGACTAAAATCTCTAGACGCTCTGAAGAATTAGCCCAGCGCTTTAACGCACAATATAAGCGCTATGATCGCAAGGATAACTCAAAAATAACCTTAGCCTTCTCCTTGTTAACCAATGCCATAAAGACCTTCTGTTGGATTGTGGTTAATCGGCCCAAGGTAATCTTTACGTTTAATGCACATCCCTACATTACCTTGATTGCGAAAATTGCAACTTGGATAACATGTAAAGGAAAGGTAATCCCAGATTTACATACAGCAGCCTACACAGACCACTTCTATGGTATAAAAAAAATCATTGCGCAGTGGATTTGGGGAAAGTGTCCAATTGTCATCATTCATAATCAAGAATCCAAAGAATTCCTTGCAAAGAAGCAGCCTAACCTAGCCGAGAAACTATTTGTTCTTGAAGATGCTATACCAGATTTCACAGAATATCCCAAACAACAGCCTGGGTCCTCTCCTGTAGGCGTGTTGGTCTCAAGGTTTGCAAATGACGAACCCATTGAAGCGTTCTTACAAGCTGCTTGTCGCATTAAGGATTGTACTTTTTATGTTACGGGAAATTTCAAGAAAGCCAAATTCGACCTCACCCCATATATGGCAGAACATATAAAGTTTCCTGGCTTTGTATCGGATAATGACTACCAACGTATGCTAGGAAATGCCGATTTCATAGCGGTACTTACAACGCGCGAAATGACCCTTTTATCTGGAGGTTATGAAGCCCTTGCCCTCGAGAAACCGTCAATCCTCTCAAAAACAAAAACTCTAATGGATTACTACGGCGATTCAGCGCTCTATGCAGAAAATAATGCAGAGAGTATTGAATCCTCAATTCAAATCCTTCTAGAGAATCTTGCCTTGTATCAAGAAAAGGTTGTTGTCCATAAAAAGATCAAAGTCAAAGATTTCAATACCAAGGCATCAACACTCCTCGACATCCTAAAGACCTTGTAGCGACCATATAGTTACCCTATAAAGAAGAGGTAAAATCATCTAATGTTACGGATGATAGCTCAGTGAGAATGTATTCTTTTTGCTCCGCTGAAAAAATGGTATCAAACTTATTCGTTGCCTTTATCTCATCACTGCTATCAGGTTTCCACTGCTCCTCTTCAAACTTTAACGCTTTAGTCTTTTTCGAAAAAGACAGCATATCCTCTGAAAACCTTACATCGATAAAATCGCATAATCCAGAGATCGCATGGCTTGCGTTATTCAGAAGGTCATTGTAGGTGATATAAAAATGATTGGGTTGTTTTATGTATTGCTTATGGATTTTGATATCTCGTTTCCAGCGTTTGATACAATCCTGCACACTCTGCTTTCCTCCAAAGGAATCGGGATATTGCTGACTTGCTTCATATAAAGACGCTACAACATCCTTTCCTTCCCTAACGACATGGATAAACTTGGTATTCGGATCTGCACGTTGAATCAAAGGAATAAAATAAAGGTGCATGGGAGTCTTTTCAATCCAAGCTGTTGTCTGGTTGTCTTCAGGGATACGATCGATAAGGTCTAGCATTTCAGCTACCCAGCGCGCTGTGGTTATCGTTTGCCTAGGAATTGCTTCATACAAATCCTCTCGTTGAATTTTTTTCAAAAAGTGCTTAACAAACTCTTGATCTTTTTTGCTGTAAAATTTAAACCACTGTAATACCCTGTACTTAGGAATCGTACCACGAAAAAAATGTGTTTCCGGAAACGAGGCAATCGCCTTGTTTGAGGCCAAGATAGATTGCAACAGCGTTGTACCCGAGCGTGCGCACCCCACGATAAAAATTCTATGTCGATCAGATGGCAAAGTCTTCATAATGTTTTACTGGTAGAATGGAGTATCCCTGTTGAATCTTACGAATCTGCTCATTATTGAGCACCCTCTTCCATTTATTGTTAAGGTCCTCGAGTACTCGAAACGTCTTTAGGCCTTTACCCGGCTTATTCATCGTTTGAATAGTATTAGCTATCGTTTTATTCCAAGGAAGGTCTAATGCATTAAAAAGATCCTCAAAACGTGCGACAGGGTCGACACATAGGTCTTCATGTGTCCTTATTATACAAGAAGGGCGCTTGACAATTTCTTGTTCCCACAGATAATAGAATAATCCAATTTGAAAGCCCATTTTAGATAGCGGGTCCTCTAAGCGTTGAATATCATCCGAGTAGTCTTCCAATACCGACTGTAGCTCTAATCTATTGATCAAACCACGATCAGCATCTTTTATATCCAGTTCTAAAGAGCTAGCGATAATATTAGCAGGATGGCGAAAAAGAAGGACAATCCAAGGGTCAAAATGATCTGCAATTAGCGAGAGGCATAATCCAGCGTGCACGGATTTAACAACTTGCCGCGAATAAGAAGCCCAGTTATCAGATGTGAGTCTAAACAGGAAGCTTGTCAAATTCTTATTTGAGGAAAATCGGCCTTGTTCTTGCGCCAACCTAAGCTCTTTACGAAGTATATGTCCTTCATTATTACTCGCCGTATGACGGAAAACTCGATTAAGCGCATGATTAACCACAGACTGATTAGCCGGGTACTTTCCATTAAATATGGATTGGTAGAATTCAATTATCTGACGATTTTGCTCTTGACTGGATGAAGCATACGGAAATCGATGAAGAGACTGCTTCCATTGGCGACCGATAAAGCTATATTTTTCGTTATCTGGCTCCTTAAGCAGTCGTACACCATGTGCGGATCCAAGGATATTAGCAACCCAAGTCGTTCCGCTTCTTGGAAGCCCTGCTATAAAAATATTCTTGTTGCTAGTCGTCATGGTTGGTTATCGATCGAACTCCTTCGATAGTTCTAAGGTAAGGCATTGATGCAACACGCATTTATCTCTTCAAGTACTTTTAGCAAACGTTGCGATCTACAAGCTATCGATAGCAATCTTGGCCGACAACAAACATAGAGGCACTCCACCCCCTGGATGTCCACCCCCTCCTACAAAGCGAAGATTTTTTATCGACGGATTTCGTTCGCTGTGTCGAAAAAACGCACTAAATGGAGAATTTGAGGCATTGCCATACAGGGCCCCAGCATGCGACGAAGTATCCCGCTCAATGCCTTTTGGCGTCCAAACCTGCTCAAACTGAATTGCCTTAGCCAACGAAATACCGAGCACAGAATCAATCTTGGCTAAAATGTTATCCTTAGCTCGTGCTACTATTTCATCCCAATCCTGCCCGGAGTCATGCGGGACATTGATCATAACAAACCAATTTTCAGCTTGACTCGGCGCATCACCTGCAATGTGCTTTTTACTTATATAGATGTAGACCGTTGGATCATCACTCACAATACCCGATTGTATGGCCTGGAATTCCTCCTTATAGTTTGCGCTAAACAAGATGTTATGTACATCAAGTTTGGCGTGTTCCCCCTGTACACCCCAATAAAATATTAAGGCAGAGGTTGACTTCTCTTGGTTAATCACTTTTTTTGGAGGCTTTAGCGAAGGAAGAAGCTTATTATAGGTAGGTTGTACATCCATATTCGTGATCACTCGATCAAACAAATGATGATGTTCTCCTGACCGAATACCGACGGCTCGCCTTCCCTCGAGCAAAATTTCATCAATTGGACTGTTCATATGAAATGTCACGCCTAATTCCTTACCCAACTGAATTAGCGATTGAACCACATGGTGCATTCCTTTGTCCATAATAAAGGCCCCATGATTATGCTCTAAATGGCTAATCACCGCCATAGTGCCCGGAGCCCTATATGGATCTGATCCATTGTAGGTGGCATATCGATTAAACAATTGAATTGCCTCAGGAGTCGTAAAAAACTTCCTATGAAGTGTGTTTAAGGACGTAAACGCCTTGAGACGTCTAAGCGAAGCTGCTTTGGGAAGAACATACTTTGGTATATAACGCCAAGCATCTCGCAAAGGATGCCTCAAAAAAACCTCTTCGGTCAGTTCGAAAACCTTTTGAGCATGATGGAGATACTCCAATACATGATCACTTTTTTCACCGAAGACCCGTTCAAATTCCTGGGCGAATTCTTCAGCATTTGCATACGCATGAAATACTTTACCGTTTGGATAAAAATACTTTGTGATAACAGGTAGTCTCGAGTAGCTGTAATAATCAGAAGGATTTTTGCCGCAAGCGGCAAAAATTTCATCCAGTACTTCAGGCATGGTAAAAAGAGAAGGACCTCTATCAAATCGGAAACCTGCTTCACGAATTTCACCAGCCTTTCCTCCTAACACAGCATTAGCCTCAAAGACTGAGACATCATAGCCCTTATTGGCCGCCAGCACCGCTGAAGCGAGCCCAGCTACACCAGAACCAATTACACCGAGTGTAGTCATCCGTAAAGGGTTAGCTTATGGTATGACCTCCAAGGTCACGTTTTGTCTTTAAGTATGTCTCGTTGTGAGCGTTTGGAGCAACTTCAATAGGAACCGCCTCGACGACCTCCAAACCGTATCCTATAAGACCCACGCGCTTGGTTGGGTTATTGGACATTAGCCGCATTTTTCGCACACCAAGTTCTCTTAAGATCTGCGCACCTACTCCATAATCCCTCTGATCCATATCAAAACCCAACGCTTGATTGGCCTCATACGTATTCATACCCTCTTCTTGGAGGGCATAGGCTTGGAGTTTGCTTCGTAGGCCTATGCCCCTTCCCTCTTGTTGCATGTACAACAAAACCCCTTGTCCTTCATGTTGAATATGTTGAAGGGCTGAACTCAACTGATCTCCGCAATCGCAGCGCAAAGACTGTAAAAGATCGCCTGTCAAACAAGAAGAGTGGACCCGAGTCAACACCGCGTCCTTTTCATTCCATGTGCCCTTTGTCAGAGCGAAGTGAAACTCTCCTGTGTTCTCTTGAGTAAACCCATGCAATTGAAAGTCACCATATTTTGTCGGAAGCTTTATTTCCATGTCCTTAGTTACCAAAGACTCGTGCCTTAGTCTATACTTAATAAGGTCTTCGATGGAGATAATTCGTAAATCAAACTTTTCAGCAACTTTCCACAAATCGGGCAACCTCGCCATAGATCCATCATCGTTGAGAATTTCAACAAGGACTCCAGCAGGCTCAAAACCCGACAAACGAGCTAAGTCAACTGCTGCCTCAGTATGGCCTGCTCTGCGAAGCACCCCGCCATTTTTTGCCTTGAGTGGAAAAATATGCCCTGGCTTACCTAAATCTTCTGGCCGTGTTGCAGGATCGATTAGCGCTTGAATAGTCTTTGCTCGATCTTGAGCGCTGATCCCCGTAGTCACCCCATCCTTTAACAAATCAACGGAAACCGTAAACTGCGTTTCATGGAGTACTGTGTTTTTACCCACCATCAGATCAAGTTGTAACGCCTCTGCCCTGGCTTCAGTAATCGGAGCACAAATCAACCCTCGTCCTTCTTTAGCCATAAAGTTGACTACCTCAGGATTTGCATTAGCGGCGGCTGTGATAAAGTCACCTTCATTTTCACGATCCTCATCATCAACTACGATAACTAGTTTCCCAGCCTTGATTGCCTCAATAGCAGACTCTACCGTATCCAACGTTCTCTCTTGCATAGCTTTACTCATTGCGCATTCTTTGTGTAGGCTTCCATACACCGTGGTGTCGCCCTATCATAAAATCAAACGTCCCACAAAGTACGGCCATATTCATAATTATGAAGTAGCTAAATCCTCGAAGAAGTTTAGGGCTTCGAGCAAACAACTTTCCCCATAGATAATGGATGCCCATACCAAGAACGACTAGACCAATACATGTTAAACTCAAAAAGTATCCATAGGGTTGTAAAACCTTGTCAAGAAAACAGCCAGAGGATATAAGGCCCAGACCCAAGAGGGGTGTTAGCCACCGCAGAATTTTATGCGACCACAACAGCCATTTTGTTTTCAATGAAACTCGACCAGGTAGTTTGATGATCTTCAAAAGATTTTGCCAGTTCCCACAGGTTATTCTTCGTTTTCTTCGAAACTCAACACCCATATTCCCTGAGACATATTCATGAGCCACAATATCATGAGTAACTAAAGAAGATTTACCTGCCTTTAGCTGAGCATAAGCGATAAAGAAGTCGTCCACCGTCAACCCTTCCGGCATGATTGGAAGGTTTTTGCAAGGCAGGATATAGCAAGCACCAAAAACACCGATTGCACTGTTAAACACATCTCCTTCGGCAAGCTTTAATCGAGTCTCCAAGGATAGGTAAAGGGACTCACTGTCATAGAAAACCTCTTCAGAATCCGATTGGCTCCTACTTCGACCGGCAATGATTGCATCAGGATTTTGTTGCACATATCGGTATAACGTGGCCCAACCCTCCGATTGTATGATTACATCAGCATCCAAACAAAGCAAGTGCCCTTCTCGAGCCCTCAACATATTTTGATGTTTATACCACTGGCCTGGTTTGCCAAGTCGCTCGCCACTGTGAATAAGAGTAAATCGTTTGTCAAGGGAATGAAATCGCTCAATCACAACATGGCTTCCGTCTGTCGATGCATCAGAGATTATGATAAACTCAGCATCCCATAAATCATTAGGGCAATCAGCTAGTGCAGTAAGGGTATCATTCAATACATCTACTTCATTATGCACGAACATCACAACCGTTAAGCGCATGGGCTCTTTTGAAAAAGGGGCATCTTTTTGATTTCGATTCACTTTAGGAAGGGCATAAAGCATAAAACCTGGGAAAACCATCCAGGTATAGAACAAAAGGAAAAACAAAACACCTGCTACGATCATGATTGCCTCGTGTCTAAAAAATTTGAATACTTTGCATATAGCATTTCTCCAATTGCCATTGGATTATGATGCGATTCAACATACTGCATACCCTGTTCCCTTAAGCGCTCCCAAAGCCCCTCTTCACTAGATATCCTGCAAACCGCCTCAACAAATTGATCAGCGTCACCTGCTACAAGCACCTCTTGATTGTCACGAACATCTAAGCCCTGGAATGCCTTTTTTGTACCAATACAGGGAATACCAGCAGCAAGAGCCTCCAACACCTTTACTCGAACTCCTCCCCCTGATTTAAACGGCATAATCATTAAGTCCATGGACCGAACAAAGTGCAATGCAGATTTGACCTCGCCCAGTATATGAATTCGTTTTGATCGCTTTTTTACCAACCAAGCTGGCATATTGCGCCCCGCAAGATGCAATGTCCAATCATCTAAAACTTCAAGCCGTGGTAGAATTTCGTCTATCAGCCATTCGGCAGCTTCTGCATTAGGAGACCAATCCCAGGAGGCAATCAGCCCAAGACGAAGCCCTCCGCCCATTACCCGATTAGGCTGTGCAATATGATCAGCTGCCACCCCGATAGGTACAATCTGTGTGCTGATCTCTTCATATCTCGAACTTACCAATTTATTGTCAGCGGGGGATATGGGTAAAACAAGGTCTGGGTTGGACCAGGCCCAATGTTCAAATCGCCTTATATCTTTCGCCATTTTTTGATACAGTGCGTAGTGCAATCCACGAACACTCGCAAGCCGGTTTTGCCAAATCTCTTCTTCGATATTGTGAAGGCGTAAAACAATGGGAGCATGACTTACTTTTCGCAAACCAGGTATATACGTAGCAAGAAATACACTTTCAATTTGAATAACATCAGGTTTTTGCTTTGCAACAACCTCATGTAGATGAGACGCGGCTTCTGCATTATAGAAACGCCTTACCTGCAAGGGATACTTTCTCTGATAGGAAAAGAAATGAGAAGCCACTGCCGTATTGATAGGCATAGTATAAGCCTGATTTTCTTGCTTATAACTAAGACCACTCAAGCTTCGTGAAGAATCCAAAGAAAACCAAACCACCTCCGCTCCGGCATGTTCTAAACTTTTACCCAGCGTGTAAACAGCCATTGACTCTCCGTCCGTAGGCGGATGAACTTGTTTCTTTGAGAGGATTAAAACTTTCATCTACGTCTGCTAAGATATTGAGTTCTTTAGCACTAACGATTACATAGAATCCCTGGTATCGTTGTTTTATGCAATCGTCTTCAATAAGTCACAGACGAAGTGTGATTTGTGGCCTGAAATGTCTGCGGATTTATTGGCTCTGTATTTATGGAGCGTAAGGTGGCATAAAGTGCTAAAAGTACAGCCGCATTGCATTTAACCTTTTTTTTAAGGTCTTGTATGTGTTCTTTGGTAAATCTGCGTTAGAAGTACATGATTCGCCTTATTTTTAAACCATGGCTGTGCTGAGATTTCTTATTGTTCTTCTTGCTCTATATACCACATCTTCACTGCATGCTCAAGTGAACAATGAAGCCATTAAATCAAGCTTAATTCTCAGTTTTAATGAAATCTCACTGGTGGGGAGTAGTCAAGAAGCAGTTTATAGAGATCTAGCAACTCTATGCGAAGACAAAGGATGTGACTTAGTGGAAATTGTAGAGTTCCTACCCAATCTACCAAGCTCCAATCGCAACTTGTCGACCTTTCTTAAAAGAAACAATTATTCATTCGACATGGATTTGCCTTGCGATTCTCTTGCCGCGCTAATCCTATCATCCATAGAGGAAAATCTTCTTGTACAAAGCTTTATGCAACGTTCGGAGGAACGACCAGCTCGTGTATATAATGCCCTAGTCAAATGGCTCAACCTTTACAAAGAATCATAATTTCGTTACATGAACATCAAAAAATATACTCTACCGACTATTCTTTCTAGTCTTTTACTCCTAAGCTCGTCATTTTCTCACCTGTACGGCCAAATCACAAGGGATGATGTTACGACCTGTATCATACTTAGTTGTAATCAAGTGTCACTATCCCAAGCAGGGCGGGATGAAATCTTCAATACATTTAGTGAGCCTTGCGAAAGAGGGGATTGTACCCAAGATGACTTACAAGCACGAATTAATAACCTACCCTCAGCGAATCAGTCATTAACTCTTCAAATCATGGATTTGCCCACTACAGCAAACCTTGATTTAGATGCTCAACAGCTCGCAGAAGCACTGATGACCGAGCTATATGATGAAGGAAAATTAAAGGCCTTTCTTGACAAGAATGCTGAGCGTAAAGAATTCGTCGCTGCAGAACTTCAAGGTTGGCTTGATATTTTTATCAATGCTCGAAAACCAGAAGTCGTAGACATCGCAGAAGTTGTTGACTTTCCTGAAATCGAAGAGAATTCAAGCACTAACGATTTTCCGAGTAACTCGCAAATCGAGAATGGTGAAAATGAAGTACGTGGAGAGAATACAGGAGAACAAGTAACTGAGAAAAAAAGCGACAGCAATTTGGTATTTATCATAATCATTCTTTTGCTGCTTGGAGTTATTGGTTTGCTTGCCTTTCTCTATTATAAGTTAAATCTAGAGAAAGAGGACTTAGAACAGTCTACCAAACGCCTCAGGGATGAGAGCGCCCAGTTCAATGCTGAACAGTACAAACTCAAGCGATTGCTAAGTGAAAGAGAGAGACAGCTAAGAACGCTAATGGAAGAGGAGAAAGAAGTTCAGAAACCAGAAATGGAGGTTGCATCACAAGAAACCCCAGAAGAACTTAGTATCGAAAATGCCGCGCCGGAGTCACGCGAAGCTGAGATTCCCTTTGATCAGGAAGGGGGACCTCAAACCGACTTTCAAGAAAAGCAACCAGAGCAACATAAAGAGGAAGCAACCAAGCGACCAGAAGACGAAAACCCCGGTCATGTGAGCTATCCAGCTAATATAGAAGGTCAGCGCTCCGTAGTTTTCTTCAGTGCACCTAATGCACAAGGTGAATTCCCATCGTCCTCAATGATGAGAGATTACAGCCCCGAAGCAGTTATTAGGGTTTTCCTTCGGGATGAGGAAGCGGATTACGGTGAGTTTCAAATTGTCACAAACCCAACCTCTCAACGTAACTTATTGGCCAATTGGGAACATACGCTTGCCCATTTTGCCGTCCCTGTAAATCCAGATCATCCGGAACCCAGAAGCATAGAGCTTGAGCGTGCTGGAGGAATCCGAGAAAGCCAGGGTACTTGGAAGGTTGTCAGAAAAGCAAAAGTGCGCTTTATGTAAGGCAACATACTTTAAGAAGATTACTATACTTTTGACTCCCTCAACAGAGGGGTTGAGATGAATAAATAAAAGACATGTTTAATACACTTCAGGATCGCCTGGATAAGGCTTTTAGTATTCTAAAAGGCCAACACAAGATCACCGAGATTAATATTGCCAAAACGACTAAGGAGATTCGCAGAGCCCTAGTCGAAGCGGACGTTAACTATAAAATCGCCAAAACATTTACAGATAGCGTAAAAGAAAAAGCTCTTGGCCAAGGGGTTCTCAAGTCTGTGCAGCCTGGGCAGATGCTCGTTAAAATCGTAGAAGATGAGCTACGGGATCTTATGGGGGGAGAAGCTGCAAGCTTTCAAATCACCGGAAGTCCAGCAGTTATACTTATTGCCGGATTGCAAGGTTCAGGTAAAACCACTTTTACTCATAAACTAGCACACTGGGCAAAATCAAAAAAAGGAAAATCACCTTTGATGGTGGCAGGTGATGTCTATCGCCCGGCAGCAATTGACCAACTTATCAGCTTGGGAGAAAAGATTGACATTCCTGTTTTCTTCGACAAAGAAGATAAATCACCTGTCTCCATCGCTAAATCCGGAATTGATTTCGCAAAAAAGAACGGCCATGATGTAGTGATCATTGATACAGCAGGGCGCTTAGCAGTGGACGAAGTGATGATGACTGAAATCCAAGAAGTGAAACGTGCTATCCAACCACAAGAAACGCTCTTTGTGGTAGACTCAATGACGGGACAAGATGCCGTTAACACGGCAGATGCCTTTAATCAAACCATTGACTTTGATGGCGTTGTACTGACTAAACTTGATGGGGATACAAGAGGGGGAGCGGCCCTTTCCATACAATACACAGTAGGAAAGCCCATTAAATTTGCTTCATCCGGAGAAAAAGTTGACTCAATAGACCTTTTCCATCCTGACCGCATGGCGCGACGGATTTTGGGAATGGGAGATATTGTAACGCTTGTTGAACGGGCTCAGCAAGACTTCGACGAGGAGGAGGCTAGAAAAGTATCGAAGAAGATTGCCAAGAATAAGTTTGACTTCGATGACTTTATGGGTCAGCTGCAGCAAATTAAAAAAATGGGTAACATGAAGGACTTACTGTCCATGATGCCCGGTATGGGTAAAGCATTGCGCGATGTTGAGATCAGCGATGATGCTTTCAAAAAGGTAGAGGCCATTATGCAATCGATGACTCCATATGAACGAGCTAATCCTGAATCACTCGACGGATCTCGACGAAAGAGACTTGCGTCCGGTAGCGGTAATTCCATCCAAGAAGTGAACCGATTCATCAAGCAATTTGAGGACATGAAAAAGATGATGCGGAAGATGCAAGGAGGCGGAAGCGCTAAAATGATGCGGTCGATGATGAAATCTCGTCGATAAAGCCTATATTCGCAATCCATTTGGAAAAACAATTAAATAATTACAAGCATAATTTAGACTTATGGCAGTAAAACTAAGACTTCAAAGACACGGACGAAAAGGACGTCCATTCTATTACATCGTAGCAGCAAGCGCAAGCGCTAAAAGAGACGGACGCTACATTGAGCGCGTTGGAAGCTACAATCCAGTAAACAATCCAGCTACCATTGATTTAGATGTGGATGCCTCTCTCAAGTGGTTAGAGAATGGTGCAGAGCCTACTCCGACGGTTAGAAGAATTCTTTCCTACAAAGGGGTGCTCTACAAAAAGCATCTCATGCGTGGCGTAAGAAAAGGCGCTTTCACATTGGAAGAAGCTGAAGCAAAGTTTGCGGAATGGTCAGCTAACAAAGAAGCTGAAATTCAGAAGGCAATGGAAGCTAATGCTCAAAAAATCCAAGAAAGCAAGAAAGCCAAGGCTAAAAAAGAGCTCGAGAAGAGCGCATCTATCCTAGCTGCAAGAAGAGCGAAATTGGAGGAAGCAGCTGCGCCTGCAGAAGAAGAAGCTACTACTGATGAAGACGGAGCTCCTGCCGAGGAAGCTGCTGTAGTGGAAGCACCTGCTGCTGAAGAAGCTGCTACTGAAGAAGCTGCTGCCGAAGAGGCTCCTGCTGAAGAGGCACCTGCTGCTGAAGAGGCTGCTGCCGAAGAGGCTCCTGCCGAAGAGGCTCCTGCTGAAGAGGCTCCTGCTGCCGAAGTGGCTCCTGCTGAAGAGGCTCCTGCCGCTGAAGAGGCTCCTGCCGCTGAAGAGGCTCCTGCCGCTGAGGAAGCTGCTGCTGAAGCAGCTCCTGCTGAAGAAGCTGCTGCCGAAGAAGCACCTGCCGCTGAGGAAGCTGCTACTGAGGAAGACAACAAAGAGGACGAGGCTGCTGAATAAGCCACCTTTTTTACAACACTTTAATCCAACTAAAAAGGCCTGGTTTCCCAGGCCTTTTTCTTTTATCTATACTAGAGCGTTTTAGAGGTTCCCTCTCAAACCCTGCTCACGCTCAATAGCTTCAAACAAGGCCTTGAAATTGCCTTTACCAAAAGAACGTGCTCCTTCTCGCTGAATGATTTCAAAGAAAAGCGTCGGTCTATCTTCTAAAGGTTTAGTGAATATCTGAAGCAGATACCCCTCATCATCTCGATCTACTAAAATGTTGAGAGAACGAAGCGCATTGATATCTTCCTTTATTTCTCCAACCCGTTCAAGAAGATCATCATAGTAGGTGTCAGGAACATGAAGGAACTCTACCCCACGATCTCTTAAGGCTTGAACCGTTGTTAGAATATCCTTGGTAGCAATAGCGATGTGCTGAACGCCTGCCCCTTGATAAAACTCAAGGTATTCGTCGATCTGCGACTTGCGCAATCCTTCAGCTGGCTCATTAATTGGAAACTTAACATATCCATTACCATTAGACACAACCTTAGACATCAAGGCGGAGTACTCCGTTGAAATGTCTTTATCATCAAAAGTGAGGAGCAAAGAAAATCCCATGACCTTTTCGTAGAAGGCAACCCACTCATCCATTTTACCCAACTCAACATTGCCGACACAGTGATCAACATATTCTAAACCTACAGGCCGAACTGGTGCCGTTGATTTACGTGGTTGATAACCCGGCATAAATATCCCGTTATAGGCTTTGCGCTCAACAAATTTATGAATGGTCTCACCATAGGTTTTTATCGCAGAAATCACAACAGAACCATGTTCATCACTGAATTCTTTGGCCTCCATTACTACTTGTCCTCCTCTTGATCGAGTTTCCTCTAAGGCTTTCCGCGCATCATCCACATGAAGGGCAAGTACTTTAACTCCATCACCGTGAGTGCGAACATGGTCACTAATTTCATGATCCGGGCGCAATGCGGTAGAAAGAACAAAACGCAGTTTATTCTGCTGAAGAACATAAGAAGCTTTATCTCGTACTCCAGTCTCCGGACCTGCATAGGCCACTAACTCAAAGCCAAAGAGGTATTGGTAGTAAAATGCTGACTGTTTGGCATTACCGCAATAAAATTCAATATGATCCGTACCAAGAAGCGGCAAAAAATCTTCTGCCTCTACCAATCGATCCTTACTGCTTGATCTAAAACTTTCCATAATTTTTATTCTTTTCCCTTACCCTAAAGATAGGGCACTAATCCTTTTTACCTTTTACCCGATTTAGTGCCGAATCAGCGGCACAATGCGCTCTGGTTTAAAAGAAACTCCTTGCAGATAGACCCCACCTGCATTCTCAGCGAGGGTCTTTAACTGATTCACATATTTATCCTCGGCAAATGTTGTTTGAACAACATGTAAAATGCAGTTCAGTGAATCGATTTCAGAGGCAATAGCATCCAATCGATCATCATTTGGAGCAAGTCCATCGCTTAAGAGCACGATGACACTTTCACGAAGTTGATCAGGATTTGCCCAATTATGGGCTTCAAGGGCAAGGGATAGCCCGTCATAAACATAGGTAGCCAATGTTGGCGTTATCTCGTCAACAACATTGAGCATAAACTGTCTGTGTTGGACAGGTAAAAACGGAACACTAACCTTTGCATAATTGGAAAAAGTTATGATACACAAGGAATCGCCATCATTAAAGTAGTCTATCGCTGTGTTGGCCCAGGACTTCATAACACCTAATGAATTGTTTTCTCTCATCGTATAGGTACCATCTAAGACGAGAATGACCCGCTTTGAGCTCTCGCGCTGAGAAAACGATAAGTCCTTGGATACAAGGACAACGAACAGAGTTAGAGAAAGATATCTAATGAATTGCTTCACACCCAACTTTTGTGGTATCCTTCATCCTCTATAGATAGGGCTTGTTTTGTAAGCTTCAGGGGATGAAAGGTGTCCACCATCACCGCTAGCTCTTCTGTTCCTTTTTTTCCAATACTGTTTTCGACCGCCCCATGATGCGGGCCATGAGGAATACCTAGAGGATGCAATGTTAACATACCTTCTACAACGTCATTTCGACTCATAAATTTCGGCTCGACGTAATAAAGTACTTCATCGGAATCCACATTGCTATGGTTATATGGCGCTGGAATACCCTCTGGGTGATAATCATAGAGTCGAGGCACAAAAGAACAAATCACGAAATTTCGACCGCTAAATGTCTGGTGTACTGGAGGGGGTTGGTGAACCCGACCTGTTATTGGCTCAAAATCATGAATACTAAAGGCATAAGGATAGAGATAACCATCCCATCCAATAGCATCAAAAGGATGTGATGCATAAACCACATCATAAATGAATCCATTTTTCTTAATCGAAATCACAAATTCTCCTTTTTCATCATGAGTAACTAGGTGTTCCGGTTTTCGAAAGTCGCGTTCGCAAAATGGAGAATGCTCAAGATGCTGTCCAAATTGATTTCTATATCGTTTGGGAGTAACCACTGGCCCTGAAGACTCGATAATCAAACATTTGTTTTCTGCCGTTGTCCATCGCATTTGATAAATCGTGCCTCTTGGAATTACAACATAATCACCCGGTTTGAAAGGCAGTTCGCCATAAATGGAGTGCATGACTCCCTCACCATGATGGATGAAAATCACTTCATCCGCTGTGGCATTTTTAAAGTATTGATCAACCATAGAATCCGTGGGTGCGGCCATGCTGAGTTGAACATCATTGTTGACCATTAAGGGAATTCGGTCTTCAATGTAATTGGGGCCAAACGCAAGGTTAAAGCCAAAGAATTTTCGATGCGCAATATGTTCGTCGACCGCAATTTCAGGACGCACATCCCTCCTTTGCCCAATTTCCTTAATCAAAGTGGGTGGATGACAGTGATAGACCAACGAATAGATATTGTCAAATCCTTCGGTAGACACAAGTTCTTCTGAATACAAGACGCCCTCTTTGTTTCTAAATTGA
The DNA here is from genome assembly GCA_049890075.1 of Chitinophagales bacterium. Classification (GTDB taxonomy): domain Bacteria; phylum Bacteroidota; class Bacteroidia; order Chitinophagales; family UBA8649; genus UBA8649. The sequence continues at coordinate 126,391 of JBMHCE010000001.1, read as the reverse complement.
GTATGACGTTTTGATGGAATATCCCCGAGTCGATAATAATGTGGCATACAATTGCTTTATATAAATTTAAGAAATTGAATAGGCTCTAGAGATTTCAGAAGATGTAGCTTTGTGCACAATTTCAAACATTATGGACATCAATGCACTCCTGACAGCAAGTCTTACCTTATTTGCCGTAATTGATATTGTGGGATCAATTCCCCTTCTCATTGATATCAAAAAATCACAGGGGCATATTCATTCTATGCAAGTAACATTGTATTCCGGCCTACTGATGTTTCTGTTTCTCTTTACAGGTGACAAGTTACTTACGCTGTTAGGAATTGATATCCCGTCCTTCGCTATTGCAGGTTCTATTGTGATATTCATTATAGGACTTGAGATGATTCTTGGCCATCGTTTGTTTAAAGAAGAAAAGCACATAATGTCTTCAGCGATTGTACCCATTGCCTTTCCTCTTATTGCAGGAGCAGGTACTATTACAGCAATTCTTTCCCTAAAAGCAGAATTTTCAAATCAGGTACTGTCCTTAGCCATTGGACTTAACTTATTGATTGTCTTTCTTGTGCTCAAACTAATCCCTTTTATTGAAGGAAAGATTAAAGAAGCTGGATTATCTGTGTTACGGCGCATCTTTGGCGTTATCCTACTAGCTATTTCAGTAAAGATTTTCACTACAAATCTTGGCAACCTCATTATGTTATGGCAGTAGGTTTCCCCGCAAAGTATAGCACAAGACGTGACCATAGTTTCAGCGCATACGAAGCCTTTTCTGAGGTGATGAAAAAAGCGCTCAAAACAAAGGGATGGAAACTGTTAAAAGAAGATGTGGAACGCCATCAACTCATTGCACAAATTCCAGCGAGTGGCAGTATGACACTAGGTGAGCTGTGTAAAATTCAATTCGATAAGAGAAGCTATGTTGTAGAAAGTCGCTGCATCCTATTTACCCAATTTGTAGACTTCGGCAAGAACAAAAAGAATGTAAAAAGCTTTTTATCTATAGTTAACGCTCTGTAAATGTCTAAATCTTGGCCTTGGCAACAACCTGTTGAACCTACTCCTCAATTTATTGAATCGGAACCTGCCAATGCCTGGTCGCATGGGTTAGCCTTTCTTGCTGTGCTTGTCAGCTTACCCTTTTTTATTTCAGCAGTTCAATGGGAGAGCTTTAATACATCATTAGTTATAGGACTCTACATAGGATGTCTTCTCCTTATGTTACTATCCTCGACGCTCTTTCATGGATTCAAGTTTACCCGCTATGGCAAGAAATTCATGATCCTAGACCATATAGCCATCTATACTATGATTGCCGGCACCTATACAGCTCTGCTCTATCGGTACATCAATACAGATTCTGGGCAAATTCTCATGATAACTCTTTGGTCGATTACTGCGATAGGCTCGGTCTTTAAAATCTTTTTTGCAGGAAAGTGGGATACCCTCAGTGGACTATTTTATCTCTTTATGGCTAGCCTCATCGTTTTCATATTCCCTGAGTTTTTGTCCTCCGTTCCTGTTGAGATTCAGCATTGGGTGTATATCGGAGGAGGAGCCTATGTAGTCGGTTTGCTTGTTTACTTTTTAAACCATATCCCCTATAACCATTTAGCGTGGCATTTTTTTGTAATTGGAGGGGCATTCAGCCACTACTATGCCATCTATAGAGCTTACATCTAACTGAAAGGTCTACAAGGAGGTCAAAATGAGCCTGCATATTTTCGAAGGACCCACTCAGCCCCAAACAGCAAGAGAGCAAGGCACAACCAAAATATTTCATTAACCCTCGGTTGGGTAGAACGAATCACTTGATTTTTATTCAATGCACCCAATTCGTCAATCACATCCGCTACGAGATGATCGATTTTCTCCTTTCCATAATATACCCCTTGAGACGATCGGGCTATATGCTGAAGTAGTGCGGTATCCCTGCGGGTTACATCATATTCCCGCAAGTCTGCTTCGACAGTAAAACCAGCACTTGTCGTAAGGGTGGAGTTAGCAACCTGTGCACTAGCTTCTATACTATACATCCCGGAGCTCAGCATAATAGGACTAGATCGCACCAATTCATTCTTATCGTTTGCGGCCGTAAAGGTCGTATCCCAACTACTTTTAGTATCTGCTAGTTTAAATTCAACACTACGGGGGATAACCTTGGTATAATTCTCTCCTAAGGCATCAAGCGAAAAGACAATTTCTTCGCCCTCCAATGGACGACTAGGAGTCCAGGAAAGCAACAAACGCTCCTGAGAAAAACGCTGAATCAGTTCATTGGTCAATTGCCCGAAGAACTTGTTAAACGCATCAGCATTACCATGCGCTTGTCGCTCAGCCATCTGCCATTTCCACCACCCTTCGCCAATAAGCACAAAAATCTTTTTCTCATCCCTTGAAAGATCGGCTAACACAGGTTCCAGGGATTCCTCGGTAATTATAGATTGGGCAAATGAGTTAAGCTTGTGCGTCACCCCGCTAGGGTATCGTAGCGGTGGCATTGCAGACAATCTTTGTTGAATCTCACCCGTAAAAATCAAGGGTATAGATGACGGCTGAATATCAGTTTTTCGACTGGCAGACCAGGCACTGCCCGCGGGTAGTACTATTCCGTCGACTGCCGCATTAAACTGCTCCACCGAAGTCGCTGCACCCACCATAAATAACTGGGGAATTCTGCTATCGCTATTTATCAATGCATTACCATACCGCGCATCAGGAATATTATGCCATATAATACCATCAAGACCAGCCCATTGAGGAGGTCCATCCTTGAGATAGTGGAGTGATACGTTCAAGGTTTGATACTCAGAAAGAGCATCGTATATCGCCCGGATGTCAGGATGAGGACCAGCGGCACAAAGCAATACATTTTGTCTACCATCCCTTACATCTACAAAAAAGGAAGACGTGTTATTTCCTTGCGTCAACTCATTTCTTCCACATTCGGCCTCCACACTAAACGCCGCTATTCCCGTTTGCTCAGGACGAATAATGAGGGTTATGGTAGTATCCAGAATATCCCCAGAAATAGTAAAGTCGCGAGATACCAGAGGGATACCGCCTTCGTCATATAGGATATCAAGGCTTATTGATGCCCCTTCCAGCAAATTGGCTTGGCAATCCACATGGATCTCTACTTCATCGCCTACATTCACCACTCTTGGATGACGTACATCAACAATTTTAAAGTCTTCTACTCCGCGTATCTCTCCTACCCCGAGCGTGTAGACTGGCTTTTTCGTCAACAATGAATAAGGATTTTCCGCTGCATTATGAATTCCATCACTCACCAAAATGATGGCGTCAGATGACGAGGAAAACGTACGTTCAACGTCCTCTATGCTTTGTATGATATTTGTTTCATAGGGTAATGGTACATTGCGCTTTTCTTTCGCTATTCCATTAGAAAAATAACGTGTCTCAAGCACTATCGAATCCTCAAACTGCTCAGTTAGTGTAGCTATTAGGTAGTCTATTGTCGACGAATCGTCCACAAAATCCACGGACGCTGATCCATCAATTAATAGTTGCACTGTAACCTGACCCTCTTGAATCTCTTCTTCTTCCAACCAAGGACTGAGTAATAGAAAGACAATGATTGCACTAGATAGTACGCGAAGAAAGGCACTCGCCAATCGAATACGCCGTGCTAAAACATCCTCTTGGTCAAAGGTCGACTCCCTCCAATAAAGAGCTAGAGCAAAGCCAACTCCTGCAAGAATTGAAAAGAAGATTGCTGGGCCAAGTGCTAATGCCATGGATTACTTAACGGTGAAGCCCTCCGCAAACGTTAATCACCTGCCCATTGATATACCCTGCAGCATCAGAAGCTAAAAAGCTAATCAGTGAAGCAACTTCTTCGGGCTGTCCTAAGCGGCGCGCAGGAATAGAATCCAAATATTTTTGACGAACATCTTCTGGAAGAACTTCCGTCATCTTCGTCTCTATAAAACCAGGTGCTACTGCATTAACTGTAACATTACGCGCAGCAAACTCGGCAGCGAGTGATTTCGTCAAACCAATCATGCCCGCTTTAGATGCTGCATAATTCGCTTGCCCTGCCTGACCCATTCTACCTACAATTGAAGAAATGTTTATTATGCGTCCTGACTTTTGTCGAACCATTTGATACCCAGCGTGCTTACAAAGATTATATGCAGACTTTAGGTTGACGTTGATTACTGCATCCCAATCCTCTTCTTTCATGCGCATAATTAGATTATCGCGCGTTATTCCCGCATTGTTTACGAGCACATCCAACCGGCCTGCTTCTGCCACGATGTGTTTTACTGTTTCTTCACATGATGCATAATCAGATGCATCAGAAGCAATAGGTTTTATCGCAGGATTAACGTCTTGAAAATCTTCAATAGTTCTCGAAGTTGCATAGACTGTGTGCCCTTGGTTAAGAAAGAATTCTGCTATGGCTAAGCCGATTCCACGGCTACCGCCTGTTATTAAAATGATTTTAGTTGGATTGTTCATGTCTTAAAGGTAATAAATGGTAAGGTGGAGTACATGAGATATATGGGTAAATCCTTATTTTGTTTACAATTGCTTAACGTATATGAATCGATACATTGCTCTCTTTCTTCTAGCATCCCTTCCTTGCTTTCTTCAAGGACAAACGTTTAATTGCGACGATGACCAATATCTCTTGCCAGCGTTTACGGTTGATGAAACGCCAGGTATTCTCTTTGGCAATAACACAGGAGTTAATGGGCAAAGTGAAGACTTACTATTAGACATCTATGAACCAAGTGGCGATAGCTCTGCCGTTCGTCCTGTTATTTTATGGGGATTTGGCGGAAGTTTTGTAGGCGGCAGCAGGGACCAAGTCGGATTTCTCTGTGAAGACTATGCTGCACTGGGTTATGTTGCCATTGCTTATGACTATCGTATTGGATTTTTTATTCCTTCATCCATATCAACTGCTTTAGCTGTCTTACGCGGAGCACATGATACTAGGGGTGCGGTACGCTGGCTCTATAAATCAGCCCAAGAGGGCAATCCATATCGTATTGACACCAATCGAATTTTTGTAGCGGGTGTTTCAGCGGGAGCCGTTTCAGCTATTCATGCAGCCTACCTCTTTGAAGGGGATAGCGTATTTGATTACTTCACTCCACAAACTTGGAATAGTCTCGGTGGCTTTTCGGGATTGAGCGGAAATGATGGGTATTCTGAAAAAGTTCATGGCGTGGTGAACTACAGTGGTGCTGTTGGTTTGAATGAATGGATTGATGGCAACGAAGTGCCTATGATCTCATTTCATGATGTGGGCGATAATATCGTACCCTATGATCGCCGTGAAGTCAATGTGTTTGGGATACCCACTGGCCTCATTGTAAGCGGAAGTGAAGTCATGGACCGCCGATTAGACACCTTAGGTTTAAATCATTGTCTTCAGAGCTACAATACGAATTCACACGTATCCTATCTGTATGAAAGCGAGCCTGTTGAGCGTTCTGCAAGATTTTTAAAAGCCGTGATGTGCAACAGATACTATGACTGCGAGGCAGATAGTATTGGTGGTGAGCTTCCTCCCCCGGTTTCTACATCCATTTCTTCTGTGAGCAACCATTTCGCAATAGACATAAATCAAGGTGTCCTATCCCTTAACAATGAGTCCATTGAACGGATTGAAATCTATGACCTGCTTGGACAGCGCCTTGCCTCATGCCAAGGGAATAGCCTTCCTCTGCCTTCCTATAACGGAGTAATGTATGTTAGACTATTTAACGGATTACGTTGGGAGAGCTTTGGACTTAACGCTCGTACGCAATAATAAACGGGACCTACGCCAATGCTTTTTGCATAGTTTCTCCAATGTCTGCAGGAGATTCTACTACATGAATGCCACATTCAGCCATGACCTTCATCTTGGCTTGGGCTGTATCATCCTTACCGCCAATAATTGCTCCAGCATGGCCCATTTGACGGCCTTCAGGTGCAGTTTGCCCAGCGATAAATCCAACAACAGGTTTCGTAGCATTTTCTTTAACCCAACGAGCTGCTTCAATCTCTAAGGTCCCTCCTATCTCCCCAATCATTACGATGCCATCCGTATCGCTATCCTTCATAAGAAGCTCAACAGCATCCTTAGTCGTTGTTCCGATAATGGGATCCCCACCAATACCAATTGCTGTAGAAATGCCTAAACCTGCTTTTACCACTTGATCAGCCGCTTCGTAGGTAAGTGTTCCTGATTTAGAAACTATCCCTATTCTGCCCGCCTTAAAAACAAATCCTGGCATGATTCCGACTTTAGCTTCGTCTGCTGTAATCACCCCTGGGCAATTAGGTCCAACGAGACGACAATCATAGTCTTGAATAAACCGCTTGGCTTTTGCCATATCTAAAACAGGAATCCCTTCAGTAATTGCAATGATTACTTTAATCCCTGCGGCTGCCGCCTCCATAATCGCATCAGCAGCAAAGGCAGGTGGCACAAAAATTATACTGACGTCAGCTCCTGTACTACGCACTGCCTCGTCGACCGAGTTAAAAACGGGTCGATCCAAATGCATTTGCCCGCCTTTACCAGGAGTAACACCTCCAACAACAGGGCTTCCGTATTCAATCATTTGAGCGGCATGAAAGCTTCCTTCTTTACCTGTGAAGCCTTGTACGATGATTTTTGAGTCTTTGTTTACCAGTACTGACATGGATTATTGTTTTGCATAGTGAAGGTATTAAACCTAGGTATTCCTTAGACCATCAACCGCAAAAAATTATCTACAAGTTGGCTTTATTTCTTAACTGCTTTAAAAAGTCTGATGCAAAAATAAAATCAGTGAGCTCCTTGTTATCCGAGTTAAGAATATCGTCCTTGCTCCCTTCCCAGTGCTTAAGGCCCTTGTGTAGAAAAGTCACTTTGTCACCAATACCCATAACCGAGTTCATATCATGGGTATTAATCACTGTGGTAATGTTGTTTTCGATAGTCAATTCACGAATCAAATCATCAATGACTAAGGCTGTTTTAGGATCAAGTCCTGAATTAGGTTCATCGCAGAAAAGATATTTAGGCTCCATGACAATTGCTCGTGCAATGCCTACTCGCTTCATCATACCCCCTGATATTTCTCCAGGATACTTTTTTCCCGCTCCTGTTAAGTTTACTTTTTGGAGACACTCTTGAACGCGATGACGTTTCTCCTCATCTGATTTTGAGGTAAACATATCGAGCGGGAAGCGAATATTTTCTTCCACCGTCATCGAATCAAATAGGGCATTCCCCTGAAAGAGCATCCCCATTTCCTGACGTAACTTTTTTTGTTCTTTAGCTTTTAAGGCATTAAACTTTCGGTCCGAATACAAAATGTTTCCAGTATCGGGTTTATGCAGACCGACTAAACATTTTAAGAAGACCGTTTTCCCCGCCCCACTCGTTCCAATCACGAGATTGCATTGCCCTGGGTAAAACTCAGCAGAAATTCCCTTGAGTACCGATTGCTCAGCAAAGGATTTTTTTATGTTTTCTACAACAATCATAGGAAGAGAAAAGCAATTAGGAAATTCGTAACAATAATCAAAATCGAACTATTAACGACAGCCCTAGTACTCGCCGCACCAATCTCAAGCGCCCCTCCTTTTACATAATATCCTTGATAGCAGCTTACACTGGTCACAAGGAAAGAGAAGACATAGCACTTTAATAAAAAGATCACCGTATAATACGATGTAAAGGTGTCTTGAAGGCCTGACTTATACTCCTCCCATGAGAAGAAATCCCCAAAATACCCAGCAAGGTATCCACCCACCATTCCCAAGATAACAGCAGAGGCAAAAAGCAAGGGTACAATAAGCAAAGCTCCCAAGATCTTAGGCATAATCAGATAGGACTTGGTGTTTACCCCCATTATCTCCAACGCATCAATCTGTTCAGTTACCCTCATAGAACCTAGTTCCGAAGAGATATTGGATCCAACCTTACCAGCCAGCATTAAGGACCCAATGGTAGGCACTAGCTCTAAGATGAGCGAATCTCTAACAATATATCCAATAAGAGACATGGGCAATGGCAAGGTCATATCAAGAAACTGTTTAGCAAATTGCACAGCAGTTACCGCACCAATAAAAGTGGATATAATGGCGATAATGGGTAACGAACCAATTCCAATATCATGCGTTTGGCGAAATGTTTCTTTGGCATACATAGAGAATTTCTCGGGACGAGTTAATCCTTGCCCTAACATCATTAAATACCGCCCTAAACTCCGAATGATTTTCAATTCGTCTTATTTTAATGGAAAATACACTAAATACTACCACATTTATGTCGAAGCAAGCAATAATCACAGGAGGAAGTGCAGGGATTGGGCTAGAAACTGCCAAAAAATTCTATGCCAATGGCTTTGATATCGCTCTGTGTGCCAGGAATCAGAAAAATCTTGATCGAGCAAAACACAATATTGAGCAGTTACCTTCAACAGGTGATCATGCTCAAGAGGTTCGAGCTATACAGGCTGATTTCTTGAAAGAAAGTGATGTCGATCGCTTTGCTTCAGAAGTACTTGCCTCAAGTGGGACGATTGATGTGCTCGTCCACAATGCGGGTATCTTTCTTCCTGGTGACTTAGTGGGAGAAAACAACCTTCAGGCCATGCGTGACATGATGGAGGTTAACTTCTTTTCTGCCTACCACCTCAATCAACTTTTGCTTCCAAAAATGATTGAACAAGGACATGGCCATATTATTCTTATGAGTTCTATTGCCGGCTTATCAGCCTATCCCGCAGGTTCAATGTATACCATTTCTAAGTTTGCCCTGACAGGCTTTGCCAAGGCGCTGCGACTAGAAACGCAAGATAAAAACATACGAGTCAGTGCTATTTACCCCGGGGCTACTTGGACACGCTCATGGTCGGAGAGCGGACTTGATGAAGAGCGCTTAATGCCGGCTGAAGATATTGCTCAACTTGTTTTTGAATGCCATAATACATCAAGCCGAAGTGTTGTAGAAGACATTATCATTCGACCCCAACTGGGTGATATCTAAAAGATGATTAATAGGTACGATCTAGCACATACCAGCTAAAGGCTCGTAAATTTATCTTGACCATACTATCCTCTACAAGAGGATCTAACGTCCGCCAAGCCGCCTCTAAACTGGATCTAGCCTCTTTTTCAGCAAGATCAATTGCTCGACAAGAATCCAAAAGTTCTATCGCCCGACCGATCAACTTAATATCCTCTGTTTTGGACTGTAATATAGAGTACAATTCACGGCGATCTTTCTTGGAAAGCATGGAAAAGGCACGAGCCATTGGATAGGTAACCTTACCTGCCGTAATGTCTTCTCCCTTAGTCTTTAGGCCATCCTTAAAGCCCTTCAAATTCAACGTATCATCTATAATCTGAAAGGAGATACCTAATGCAGCAAAATAATTCGCCAGGCCTTCGATTTGTTCCTTGCTTCCTCCACCAAGCATGGCCCCTATTCGAGCAAGATATGAGGCTGGTGCAGCAGATTTAAGTCGATGGATTGCCTTCACGCGCTGGACCAGCAATTTCCCTTTACCATGTTCTACCACGTCATCCATCAAGTAATCCAGTCCATACAAATCCATTGCCTGACCTGTATGAGCGGCGCGTAATGCCTCAAAGTATAAGTGATAGATATCCAGTTTAAGCTCAGGATCAATATCCGCTATATACACACAAATCTGACCTAAAAAATAGGCTGCAGACCCGCTGTTTATCGCTATAGCTTCTCCAAACATATGATGTGCAGCAGGACCTCCTCGGCGCAAGGCCGACTTATCCTGAACATCATCGACCATCAGTGAGCCAACATGCATAAGTTCTGGCAAGGCAAGCCAATCTTTGGCCAATTGAGCATTCCCTCCTACGATATCTGAACAAGCCACCGTAGCATATGAACGCCATGATTTCCCCCCGCGATCTGTTATGGTCCGTATCGGCTTGATTAAGGCTTCGTAGAAGACATCGCGCTGAACTCCCTGTGTCCAAAGGGTATTTCCCTTAACAGCGACCAGCTCTTGGAACTTTTCAGTATCCATGGCCTTGGGAATAATGTACTGAACTGATTTTAGGGTCTCTTTGGATACAGCCTTGAAAAAATCTTGGAGGGTTTCGTTTTTGTGAAACCCACTTCGCTCAAAGTATGCCTTGCCCGTTACCGCTTTTCCTTTCCACTGTCCTTTTACATCAAGCCTTCCTTCCCAAAATGCTGGTTTTGAAAGCACCGTTCCAAATTCCTGGGCATCAAAAACTGCAGACGCCTCAACGTTTAAATCAAGGGCCTCACAATTTAATTTCCAATGGGTAGGATATTCATTAAAGGTTCGAAGCGAGGTCCAGCGCTTATTATTCTTAGGGGTTAAAGAAAAATCATAAGACGATTGTTGATTCCCCTCTTTGTCGACAGCAATGAGATAAGCCCCCTTTGAAGCACCTGTTTTATCATTGCGCAAATCATACGCTGTCACCTGCTCTCCATGATCAAACTGAATGGCAATCCAATTCCAACCTACATCCGCTTTACTTGGGCGCTTGTTTCCTTCGGTATAGCATCCAAACTCATGATCATACCACAAACTCCCTTCCACCTCGATTACTTCATCTTGCAAGAAAACCTTCCCTTGAGCATCGTTTTTTGGAATGAAATAGTAGAACATATCCTCAGACTTTACTCCGGCAACCACTCCGTTATCGCCATGTAAACACGGGGCACATCGTGGCGTAAAGTTCAGTTGAATTCCCTGTTGTTTCCCGCTATGATTACAATGAAGTGAGTAAGAGGAATCGTCTGCTTTGGTGAACCGGTTACCATCATAGTTTATATCAAGCGCTTCCCATGACAGTTCAGCTTTACCTGTAAACATCTCATCTGGGAAAGGGACTTTACCGCGCTTTACTACTTCTAATGCAGCTTTCTTTAAATAAGGATCGCGCACTACATCTCCTTTTTGCAACCGTTCCAATCCAATCTTTGGTGCTTGTTTATCAACTAAAGAAATAGGATGATAGGTCTTGTTATCCAAATCGGATATGGCCCAGGTTAGGGAATACGCATAATTAGGCAGACCCGTTTTCCTATCTACTTCAAGAAGGCGAAGAAAAAATGAGGCAAACATAGCAAGCTTCCTAGGCTCCCCCTTCTCATTTTTCCCATCCAAATGCGCATGCATATACCACCACTCTGTGGAGGATGAGCTATGGGGAAGGTCATGCTTAGCAAGATCAAGGCGCTTGCCTTCGGCCGGCCAATCTTTTGGGCGTTTATTGAGCAGCATTTACGTTAACTAGGTTCTACCGTCTAAGGTACATAGAACGCACTTTATGCAAGTCTCTGAAGTAAGGGTCAAGGGTGTCTTTTATAAAATAGATTCGCTCTCCTGTTGACTTCATTTCAGGCCCGAGCTCTTTATTGACATCAGGAAACTTATGAAATGAAAAAACAGGCTCCTTAATGGCATAGCCATCAAGTTTAGGCTCCATGGTGAAATCCTCCAGCGAATTGGCCTCGACCATAACTTTGGTGGCAATATTTAGATAGGGAATACCATAGGCCTTACAAATGAAAGGCGTCGTTCTTGAGGCTCTTGGATTAGCTTCAATAACGTAAACTTCATCATCTTTAATGGCAAACTGCACATTGAGCAAGCCCCTTACATCAAGTGCCTTAGCAATTTCCGCGGTAAACTTTTCCATTTGCTTAATCACAAACTCGCCAAGGGTGAAAGGGGGAAGAACAGCATTGGAATCCCCTGAGTGAATTCCCGCAGGTTCAATATGCTCCATGATTCCCATGATCTGGACATTTTTCCCATCAAAAATGGCATCTACTTCTGCCTCCTTAGCGCGAACTAAGAAGTGATCAATTAAGATGTTGTTATCTGGATGATACTTCAAGATTTTCAAAACTGCTGTTGTCAGCTCATCATCGTTAATCACAATTTTCATGCGCTGTCCACCAAGAACATAGGAAGGACGAACAAGAACAGGGTAACCGACCTCGTTAGCGACAACTAAAGCTTCTTCTGCTGTTTTAGCCGCACCATATTTTGGATAAGGAATGCCTAAATCCTTCAAAAGATCAGAGAATCGTTCTCGATCTTCCGCCATATCCATCGCATCATAACTCGATCCTAAGATTTTTACTCCGTAATCTGTTATTCGTTTAGAAAGTTTAAGGGCCGTTTGACCACCAAGCTGAACGATTATACCATGGGGTTTTTCTAAATCTATAATTTCTCTAAGGTGCTCCCAATAAATCGGTTCGAAATACAACTTATCGGCCAAATCAAAATCAGTCGATACGGTTTCGGGATTACAATTCACCATAATGGCCTCGTAGCCCGCTTCCTGTACCGCTTGTACTCCATGTACACAACAATAATCGAATTCTATACCCTGCCCTATGCGATTAGGTCCCGATCCCAAAATGATCACCTTGGGTTTTTCTGTGACCTCGCTTTCATTTTCCAAACCAAAACTGCTGTAGAAATACGGCGTCTTGGCTTTGAATTCTCCCGCACAGGTATCGACCACCTTATAGACTCTCTTAATGCCGCGTGCATGACGTTCATCATAGATTTCATCTTCAGAAAGGTTACCCATAGCCTCAGCCAACTGGGCATCACTAAATCCTTTCAGCTTAGCACTAAAGAGCATCTCATCAGAAACCTCATCCATTGACTTACCTCGGAAGCTCTCCTCAATTTGAACTAACTCTTGAATCTGCTTGAGATACCAAATATCAATTTTCGTTAACTCTTGAATCTTTGCCGTTGGCACTCCGAGCTTGTAAGCTTCTTTAACTAAGAATATCCTGTCCCAAGAGGGATTTTTCAAGCCTTCAAGAATCTTATCAGTTTTTAGATAAACTCCTTTAGGTGAGCTCAATCCAATCCGATTGTTTTCCAGAGACTGACAAGCTTTTTGAAGGGCTTCTTGGAAGTTTCTTCCAATAGCCATGACTTCACCCACAGATTTCATTTGTAAACCAAGCGTAGCATCCGCCCCTTTAAACTTGTCAAAGTTCCATCGAGGCATCTTCACGATAACATAATCTAATGCGGGCTCAAACAATGCCGAGGTATTTCCTGTAATGGGATTGTCTAACTCATCGAGACGGTAACCTATAGCTAACTTCGCAGCGATTTTTGCAATAGGATACCCCGTAGCTTTTGATGCTAGTGCCGATGATCTTGATACCCTCGGATTCATTTCTATTGAGTAAACTTCCTCTGTTTCTGGATTAACCGAAAATTGAATGTTACAGCCTCCAGCAAAAGAACCCAACTCTTTCATCATCAGTTTTGCTTGGTTGCGCATGTCCTGGTACACAGTATCAGGAAGCGTCATAGCCGGAGCAACAGTAACAGAATCCCCTGTGTGAATTCCCATGGGGTCGAGATTCTCTACCGTACAAACCACCGTTACGTGGTCAGCACTATCACGAAGCAACTCAAGTTCATATTCTTTCCACCCAATTACGGCTTTTTCTATAAGTACTTCGTGAGTTGGAGAAGCTTCTAAACCCCGAGTGAGTTTTTCATCAAAATCCTCAGGACCAAAGACAAAACCTCCGCCATACCCCCCTAGAGTATATGAAGGTCTAATGACCAATGGAAAACCTAACTCTTGAGCAATTGACTTACCTTCTAAAAAGCTATTGGCAACCTTTGATGGGCATATCTTAATGCCAATATCCATCATAAACTGTCTAAACTCCTCTCTGTTTTCCGTTTTCTCAATTGCATTTAAATCTGCACCCAGCACCCTAACATTATGCTTTTCCCAAATACCAAGCTCTGAGCATTCCTTAGCCAGGTTCAATGCCGTTTGACCACCCATAGTAGGCAAGACTGCATCGATGTCGCTCGAAGATAAAATCTCAACAATGGTCTCTGGCTTTAACGACTTCAAATAGATATGATCCGCAATCATGGGATCCGTCATTATCGTCGCTGGATTATCGTTGAGCAGAGATACCTTAATCCCTTCTTCGCGAATGGCTCTTGATGCTTGACTTCCTGAATAATCAAACTCACAGGCTTGTCCAATGATAATTGGGCCACTACCCAAAATCAAAATGTGCTGAATCGATGTATCTTTTGGCATAAATGGCTTTGGTGGTCAAAAATAGAACCTACACTTCGTTTCTGTGCGTATTGATTCCACGCATACTCAACATTTTTTCCAACAAATGTTTATAGTGATTCTATATATAACATTAACTATTGTTTTCGTCTATTGCCTTTTCACTGTAGGGGTGTTGTGGCACTGGCATACTTACCGCATAAACAAGGTGAGAAAGGCAAGCACGCAAGACAAGGAAAGGAGGGCAGAAAAAACTTTCATTTATCCCACCATTGACATACTAATCGCTGTACGTAATGAGGCACAACTCTACCATACCATAGAATCCCTTGCTCAACAAGACTATCCTAAAGATCGCTTCCGCATCATACTTGTCGATGATTTCTCAGATGAAGATGAATCCTTATCTGTACTCAAGCAGATTGAGCATGCGCATTGGCCGATTACCGTTAAGATTATACGCCTATGCAACGAATTATCCGCATCGTTTGCTAATCTACCCAATAAGAAGCGCGCCTTAACCTTGGGCGCCAAGGCTTCCAAAGCTTCATTTCTTGCATTTACCGATGGGGATTGTATTGCGCAACCTGGATGGCTCAAAGCCCTTGCCGAGGAGATCAATCTCAAATCCCAGTGTAAAATGGTCCTAGCTGGCATCAAACCTATTAACCAAGGAGGCTTTACACGACACTTTGCTATGTTGGAGCAGTCAGCATTAACTGTAATAAGCGGGGGTAGCTTAATAGCAGGTATTCCGCTTATGGCCAATGGAGCTAATCTTCTACTATCAAGACAGGTTTTTGAAGAAATCAATGGCTTCTATCCCTGGGAGAAAAAACCGTCAGGAGACGATATTATTCTACTGCGAAAGGTACATGGTAGATATCCAAACGATATCGCATTTAGCTTCCATCCCAAGGCAATCATGAAGACGAAATTCCCTTCTGATCTACCAACATTCTGGAACCAGCGACGACGATGGGCTTCTAAAACATTTACGATGCCGTCCAAGCAGATAACTGCCATTATGATGCTCATGTTCTTTACTCAAGTTGCCATGGCACTCTTCCTAGTCCTACTTGGCATAGGTCTTTACAATCAGCACCCAACCTATGCTTTAACCGCTGTCATAGGATTGGCCGCAAAAACCATTATTGATGGTGTAGTCATTGTAAACGGTGGGAGGCATGTGCAATATCCTCTTAGTCTTTGGGATTTTCTCTTAATGCCGATCTTTCAGGTCATCAATGTATTCTACAACCTCGTGTTGGGATTTCAAAGTATTGCATCCAATGGAAAAGGCTACCTTTGGAAAGGCCGAAGGGTTATCATTAACCCTTAAATCAAAGGATAACTCTATCAGTAAATGATTACTAAAAAGCAAGTGGATACCAATTTATCGAAGGAAGAACTCCTTCAGATGCTTGCTGTAAAACAAAATCAAATAAATTCGCTGCTCGAAGTCACCAAGGCTGTCAATAACAACTACTCTAAACATGCCATTTTTCGAATCTTTGAGTTTATTCTTCGGGCCCAATTCGATGTCAACAAGATTCTCCTTTTCTCACGTACTGCTAAGGATGGAGAATGGGTATGCGGAATGGAGCATAATGCAGAGGATGCCATCCAAAAAATTAATGTTGAAAGGGATCTAGAACGATTTCAGTTCATTCAAAAAATCACCAACTTCCCTTTTGAGGGATTTGAAAACTTTGATTTGCTCATCCCAATCTCGCATAAGAAAGAACCCCTCGCCTATCTTCTTCTTGGGTGCCCGCTCTTTGAAGGAGAAATTGAAACAGCCAATGATCAAGTAAAGCTCATTGAGACCTTGGCCAACATTATTGTGGTATCCTTGGAAAACAAACGTTTGTTTAAACGCCAATTAGAACAAAGTCAGTTAAAAAAGGAAATGGATTTGGCTGCAGAGGTTCAGCAACTCCTTATTCCAACAAAGCTTGACATTTCTCCGAGTATTGAGGCTTATGGTCATTACGAGCCCCATGGTGAAATTGGTGGTGATTATTACGATTACCTCCAATACAGTGATCACGAATATGCCTTGTGCATTTGCGATGTCTCCGGAAAGGGACTTTCTGCTGGCATGTTAATGAGTAACTTTCAAGCCAACCTCAGGGCCTTAATCAGTAGAGAATATCCTCTTGAACAAATAGTGGATATGCTCAATTTCAAAATTCGAGAGATCACGAAATCAGCTCGATTCATTACGATGTTTTTAGGAGTTTACGACCATGAACTCCAAATCATGCGCTACATCAATGCAGGGCACAATCCACCAATCTTACTCCAAAATGGAGAGCAAAAGCTATTAAAGGAAGGATGCCCATTATTGGGTGCGCTGACTAGTTTGCCGAGTATCACGATTGGAGAAGTAGCGATCGAACCCGGTGCCATGTTGTTTATGTATACGGATGGGCTCATTGAGATAGAAAATGAGGACGGGGCTATGTATGATTTAGAGAGCCTTCAACAGTCACTTCAACATGCTCCAAAAGAGAATCCGCAAGGTTTAGCAGAACACATCCTGAAAGATGCTGACCGCTTCAGAGGACAACAGCCCTATCCCGACGACTTAAGTCTACTTGCCTGCAAGTTCATTGGATAATCCATATCTTTGTGAGGATTAGAAAAACATTAAAACTCAAATTAATCCTTATGAAAAATTCATTTCTTTTACTTTCTGCAATCGCTCTTCTTGGGTTCGTTTCTTGTGGTGAAGATGACGGCAACGCGGCTGGGTGTCCAGATGGCTTTGAAGGTGACAATTGTACAGAACAAGTAAACACGAAGTTCATTGGAACCTATGATGTAGAAATGTATGGACAACTTGCTGGCTCAATTGGCGGTCTTGCTTCCATTACGCTTGATGCAGGAACAGAAGCTTCACCAAAGACGGCAACTGCTGTAATTACACAAGGTGCAGAGGATGGTCCAGATGAGGTGCGCATTAATGTAACATTACCACTAGAGGCTACTGGCGATTTGAATTCAGATTTCACAATTCCTGTAGAAATCGTAGGTGAGGTTAGAAACAGCAATGAGTACTACATCCCTCAAACAAGCATTGGTTTTGCTTTCAATGTCTTTGGTATTCCTGCTTCGGCGAATCTAAGTTTTGGCATTGATGGTGTTTTCCAAGGCGATACGCTCGTTAGCACCCTTAATGGTGGTGGCGACTTTGCTGGAACAATCGTAATGAAAGGCCTTAAATAACATTACGCGCTTTTCAAAAATCAAAAGGCTTCCCAAATGGGAAGCCTTTTTTTATGAGCGCGATCAAAGAATAGTGAGTTACTTGTCCCCTTCCATCTCTTTACGAATCAACGCTTCTATTTCCTCAGCTAACTCAGGATGATCTTCGAGCAACTGACGAGCCGCTTCCTTTCCTTGGCCTAGTTTCGTGTCCTGATAAGCATACCAAGATCCTGACTTCTGAACGTGACCAAAATGAACTCCAAGATCTAAGATCTCTCCAGTTTTGGAGATTCCTTGTCCATAGAGTATCTCAAACTCAGCAATCTGGAATGGAGGAGCTACTTTGTTTTTAACCACTTTGACGCGTGTCTTATTTCCTACGACTGAATCAGACGATTTGATTTGACCAATTCGACGTATATCTAGACGAACGGAAGAGTAAAACTTAAGTGCATTACCTCCTGTCGTTGTTTCAGGATTACCAAACATAATCCCAATCTTTTCGCGTAACTGGTTAATGAAAATACAAGTACAACCTGTCTTATTAATTGTTCCAGTCAACTTCCTTAGAGCCTGAGACATAAGCCTTGCCTGCAGACCCATTTTTGAGTCACCCATTTCGCCTTCAAGCTCGCTTCGCGGAACTAGTGCAGCCACAGAGTCAATAACACAGATATCAATAGCTCCTGAGCGAATCAAGTGCTCCGCAATATCAAGCGCCTGCTCACCACAATCCGGTTGAGCAATCAGTAACTCATCGGTGTCAACGCCTAATGCCTTAGCATAGTGCTTATCAAAAGCATGCTCCGCGTCGATGAAGGCAGCGATTCCTCCTTGACGCTGTGTCTCTGCAATAGCATGTAGCGTTAATGTTGTCTTACCCGATGATTCAGGCCCATAAATTTCAACTACCCTGCCTCTGGGAAGCCCCCCGATGCCGAGTGCTGCATCTAACGCGATTGATCCAGTAGAAATAACATCTACTTCAACTGTTGGGCTTTCACCCAACTTCATGACGGTTCCTTTACCGTATTGTTTGTCTAACTTATCAAGGGTTAGTTTTAGCGCCTTGTCCTTGTGGCTCGCCACATTATCTGTTTTTGCCATTATATATGTATTACTGTTACAGGGATAAAAGTAATATAGCAAAACACATAGGATATGTGGTAAAGAGTAAAGTCTTTAAAAGAATGTGTAATTCGTCAATTTATTGTGGAAAACAGGCGCTTAACGTGCTTAAAACACATCTAATGCTGTCGACGAATTGCTCGATTCATTTTTAGATTCCTGACTGTAGTCCATTATTATTTTCAAAGAGGACTCTGAAGGAGTGGGAACTGGGCTTTTTAGCGCTTCAAGAATATCTACGATCTCTTCCCATTCATTTCGTAGATCAGGTCTTGTGAACAGAGCATTCATAACAGCCTGAACCGTTTGATTGTCCGCCTCCTGATAGTATACCAATAAAAATTGTTGTAGAGTAACATCTTTTATCATACGCATTTGTTCGATTACTCCCTTAAAACGACATATTGTGAGGAGTTATTGCCTACACTAAAAAAGGTTCCCATTTTGAAAACGCAAAACGCTAGCTCAAGTTAGAATACAATCTTTTTATCCTCTATAACCTTGCGCAAATTGATTAAGGCATAACGCATCCGACCAAGCGCTGTGTTGATGCTAACACCAGTCAGTTCAGATATTTCTTTAAAGGAAAACTCAAAATAATGGCGCAATAACACCACTTCACGCTGCTCCTCTGGAAGCTCATTTAACAGATGGCGGACTTTGTCCTTGAGCTGCTGATCAATAATCATTTCCTCTCCATTGGTACTATCCACTGGTAGAATCTCAAAAAGATCAAATTCTTCACTGGTTACAATCGAAACCTGGCGCTTAGTCTTTCTGTAATTATCAATGCAAAGATTATGGGCCATACGCAGTACCCAAGGCAAAAACTTACCTTCCTCATTATATTTTCCTGCACGTAACTTGTTTACGACCTTGATAAACACTTCTTGAAACAAGTCTTCTGTGAGATAGACATCTTTTGTGAAGTTGTAAATTGCACCGAAAACACGGTCACGGTGTCGTACAATTAACTTTTCGAGGGAGGATTCGTCGCCAGCAATGTATTGCTTTACGAGTGCCTGATCAGAAATAACTAGACTCATAATCAATCAATTTTAGAAAAATGTAAAAAAGAGTAAGAGTCTAAATCAAAGGCAGTTTATTTGTTGTTCCCTTATAATACGACAAATTCTTTGCCAAATTTTATAATGGGGCAATTTTTATTGATTTTTTATGAAAAAAAATTCTATCGACATCTATAAAGCGGAGATGCATAACCTAAAATCGGTTGATGTTTCTCTTCCTAAAAATGCTTTAATAGTATGCACTGGTGTATCAGGCTCTGGCAAGTCATCATTATGTATGGATACCATATATGCTGAAGGTCAGCGAAGGTATATCGAAAGCCTCTCCTCCTACGCAAGACAGTTTTTGGAGCGAATAAACAAACCAAAAGTTGAGAAGATCACAAACCTTTGTCCTGCCATAGCCATCAACCAACATAATGGTGGTAAATCATCAAGGGCTACCGTAGGAACAACCACGGAGATTTATGACTACCTGAGGTTGTTATATGCGCGTGTTGGCAAAACATATCATCCCAAAACCGGCGAATTGGTTACTAAGCACCAAACCGACAATGTCTTTGATGCCCTGATCAAGTATCCCGATGGCCAACGCATTGCGATAGCCTTCCCCTATTCCTTCGTCGATGACGTAGAACAAGAAATAGCCCTTTTGCGACAAAAAGGCTATGTGCGCATTATTATAGACAACACTGTCTACAATTTAGACGACACCCTGCCGACACCTTCCGGACAAGAGGAGGTTTTCATCATTGTGGATCGGCTTAAGTGCGGACCAAATATTAACAAGGAGAAATCTCGGTGGAATGATTCTATTGACCAAGCCTTTCTAGAGAGTCAAGGCTACTGCCATTTGATTGATTTAGATAATCCTGCTGAACAACAGATTTTCAGCAATCGTTTTGAAGCGTCAGGGATGCTGTTTGAAGAACCGTCTGAAAAGTTCTTCAACTTTAATAATCCTTTAGGTGCCTGCACAACCTGCAATGGATTTGGTTCAATCATAGGAATTGACCCAGAACTTGTGATACCCAATCAAGGATTAAGCTTAGTAGATGGAGCCATTGCGTGCTGGAAGGGAGAGCGCGCCAAAGAGTGGCTCGAGCCTATGCTTAAAGAGGCACAAAAGGAAGGACTTTCCATTCATCAACCCTATAAAGAACTCTCTAAAAAAGAAAAGCAACTTGTTTGGAATGGAGGAGGGGCCTTTCCTGGGATACATGCCTTTTTCCGCTACATCGAATCCAAGGCCTACAAGATTCAAAATCGCGTCTTGCTCTCCAGATATCGCGGAAGGACAAAGTGCTCAGATTGTCAAGGCGCTCGCATAAGAAAGGATGCCAGCTATGTACTTGTCCATAATACGCCTATTCATGAAGTTGTACATATGTCTATAGGCAAGATGATTGAGTTTTTTGATTCAATCGAATTAGGGGCTTACGAAAAAGATGTTGCTAAACGAATTCTCGAGGAGATATCGCACCGCCTTCGCATTTTGGATCGCGTAGGATTATCCTATCTGACACTTAATCGAATGCTACATACGCTCTCCGGAGGTGAGGCACAGCGGATAAAACTTGCTCGGTCGTTAGGAAGTAACCTAACTCAAACTCTCTACGTTCTTGATGAGCCTAGTATTGGTCTTCACCCAAGAGACACTGCAGATTTAATCAAAGTCCTGAAATCGCTTCGAGACATGGGGAATACGGTGTTAGTGGTTGAACATGACGAGGATATTATTCGCGAAGCAGATTTTTTGATTGACGTAGGACCTGAAGCAGGAACGTTTGGAGGAGAAATCATGTATAGTGGAGCAATGCCACCTCCTGCTGACGTAGAAACCCTGACAACATCTTACTTGCGAGGAGAAAGAGAAATCTCAGTTCCCAAGCAGCGCAGGAAAAAAATGAGCAGAATCGATGTAAAGGGAGCAAGCCATTTTAACCTAAAAAATATTGACGTTTCTGTTCCTCTGCATCAACTTGTTGCCATAACAGGAGTTAGTGGATCAGGAAAATCAACACTCATCAAAAGAATACTCTATCCAGCCCTCGTGAGGGAAATTGATGGATTCGGTGAAAAACCTGGAAGCTTTTCCTCGTTATCTGGAGATATCTCTGCCATAAAGCGCGTTGAAATGATCGACCAGCAACCCCTAGGTAAAAGTTCACGTTCTAATCCAGTCACGTACATCAAAGCCTATGATGCGATTCGAACGCTCTACTCTAAACTTCCAAAAGCCCAAGCGGAAGGCTATAAGCCAAAAGCTTTTTCATTCAATGTTGACGGAGGTCGGTGTGATGAATGCAAAGGTGATGGATTCCAAATTGTAGAAATGCAATTCCTTGCTGACGTTCGCTTGGAATGTGAATCATGTAAAGGCCAGCGGTTTAAAGATGAAATTCTAGAGATTACTTATAAGGGTAAATCCATCTATGATGTATTGTCCATGACGGTTGACGAAGCCATGGCGTTCTTTACGAGTAATGCGGAAATCAGAAATCGATTAAAGCCTTTGCAAGATGTTGGATTGGGTTATGTCCAACTGGGTCAATCAAGCTCTACTCTATCCGGTGGCGAAGCACAACGCGTTAAACTAGCTTCATTTCTCGTTAAAGGCCAGGAAAAAGATCCCATTCTTTTCTTTTTTGACGAGCCAACTACTGGCCTTCACTTTCATGATGTCGCTAAGCTCTTAGCTGCCTTTGAAGCATTAATTGAAAAAGGACATAGTGTGGTGGTAATCGAACACAACTTAGATATCATAAAGTCGTCAGATTACCTGATTGAATTGGGGCCTGTTGGTGGTGATGATGGTGGATACCTTATGTATCAGGGAAGTCCGGAGGGGATTGATGCCGTAAAAGAGTCTCCGACAAGACCCCATCTAATGGCTAAACTCGGTCTGTAGACACAACCAAAGTCGCTGCCGATTTGCGCTTATTGCATGGGCACTTACTCTGTTTATTTACTGAACATTGGCTTAACAAAAGTGCTCCTAACAGGAGTAGGCATAGCATCCTTTGATATTGTTGCATATTTTCAAGCATAGAATTCTACAGTAATATACAGTGAAAACGCTTTTTTGTGTACTTAATTGGGGGCTTGGTCATGCAAGTCGGAGTAGTGTACTGATTCAGCGATTGATTCAAGAGGACCATGAAGTAATCATTGCTAGCGATGGTTTTGCTCTAGACCACCTCAAAAAACGTTTCCCTGATCAGTCCTTTTTGGAGTTACCTCCGTACAACGTTCATTATACTTCGAACAATATGATCATAAATATGGCCTTTCAATTTCGAAAAATCCTTCGAGCGATTGAAGATGAACACCGCGTTGTCTCAGCCTTTTGCGAGGAGCATACTATTGAACAGATTATCTCTGATAATCGATATGGATGCTATCATCGTGATATACCATCTCATTTTTTAAGCCATCAGCTCAGACCTATTGTGCCGACTCCTCAATTTATTGCACGATTGTTTTACAAAACGTTGGATCATTACATGGAACCATTCACTTCTCTATGGGTTCCTGATCATGCCCCACCGGATCATTTAAGTGGTAAACTTAGCACACATTCAAGAGATAAAACTTATACAGGCTTTCTATCTGACCTCGCCACCTATTCAATCCCAAAGGAAGAGCGGTCGTACAGTTATGATATAGGTCTTATGTTATCCGGTCCTGAGCCTACACGTAGTCAACTAGAAGAACGCCTGACTAACCTCCTTGAGCCTCTTAACCACCTTCAAATTGTTCTAGTTCGAGGACTTCCGAACAAAGGTCCTATCCCGCTCGATTTACCACCCCATATTCATGTATATAATCATCTTTATGGAGAGGAACTGGCCGCAAAACTCAATGCAAGCAAAACGTTAATCTGCAGGAGTGGGTACAGCACACTCATGGATTTACTATGCCTAGATATCGATGCATTGGTTATTCCAACGCCTGGGCAAACTGAGCAAGTTTACCTAGCCAAACAAATAGCAAAGAAATCAAATTATACGATGCTGCCTCAAAAGGAGCTAAGCCACGATAGACTAGCAAAAGCATTAGCAGCCCTACCGGCTCAATTGAGACTCTAGCATTGCATTGATGATGGATGCATCCTTATACGCTGGACTATCTTCTGTTAAGAAAGCCATACAACGCTGCATTACCTCATCCGCTTTGTCATAGTTCTGTTGGCGCATCAGAAGATAAGCTTGCAGAAAGTAGGGTTCACTATGATCTGGAACTATTTCCATTACCCGCGCCGTCCAAGCCAAAACCTGATCATCGTGACTTGAATCTAGATGATAGAGCGACCAGGATGCATTCATAAGCGCCTCAGCATCAGTTTTACCGGCTTTTGATTTAAAATAGGTGTTTGCCGCCTTTAGATAGCCATCCCAATCCCCAAAGGCTTCAGCAAAAGCCATTTTCCATAAGTAGACTTCGCTCTTATATCGTTTGTTGTTGATGGCCTTAAATACATCATAATAGGAATCAAAATCTTCGGTAGTCATAAACCGACCATACTCTTCCTTAGTCGCTCCATACCATAGCC
Source organism: Chitinophagales bacterium (assembly GCA_049890075.1). Lineage (GTDB taxonomy): Bacteria > Bacteroidota > Bacteroidia > Chitinophagales > UBA8649 > UBA8649. The sequence goes on along the minus strand of JBMHCE010000001.1, from coordinate 102,385 downwards.
CTTTGAGAATAGAGAGTACCGCATCTTCAAAAGCTTCCTGACCTACTCGGTCGATAAAGACGTTTTGATAGTCTTTAAGAATTTGGGTTGGATAGTATCCAGAAGCTACTGGACTATATCCTAGAAATGCCTTCTGAACTTTTTCAATCTGCATATCGCTTGGAGAAACACGTTCAGCCAACTTCGCCATTACATTTGACTGCCCATCCTTTCCTGTCCATTGTAATGCCTGTAGGTAATCCACTAAAAAGAGTACATCATATTCACCGGATTGAAACTGATCTGCCATATCCAGCATTTCAGAATCACTAGGAAGAAGGGCCTTACGACCAACTTGCAGGAGTCCTCGCGCATCCCGATAGCCCTTTTCACGAAGAACTATTTCGCCATCTGCATCAAGGACAAAAAGCGTCGGATAGACAGCTACCTGATAGGTCTTATTTAGCAAACGACCTTCCTCTGTCTCCATATCCATTTTCAAATTGACAAAATTGGCATTAAAGAAGTCACCCACTTCTTCTACGGTAAACACATCCCGAGCCATTCGCTTACAAGGACCACACCATTTGGCGTAAGAGTCCATAAAAATCAGCTTGCCTTCTTTGGCGGCAAGTGCCTTTGCCTCATCGAAACTTCCCTCAAAAAAAGAGATTCCTTGACCCAATAAGGATACATAAAAACAAAAGGCCAATAGGACGGATACTATTCTCATAATTCTAATCTGTGTTGTCTTAAATCCACTGCACCACCAGCAAATATTTCTGCAGTTTTCTGAAAACTTTTGGTTAAATCACTCACATAAAAGGTAGTACTTCCTTTGATGTCACTAGAAGTATTCTGGATACAATCGCGCAAGGCAGAGACCAAGGCGTTATGGGCATCAAACATTTCAAACCGACTTCCAAATACCGCACTAATATCCTCTCGGATTAATGGGTAGTGAGTACAAGCAAGCACTAACCCTTCGATATCTTTAAAAGAAGGATGATTTAGGTAGTCCTGAATGACCAGCTCGCTGACAGGATGATTGTAATAACCCGCTTCAATCATTGGAGCTAACAGTGGTGTCGGCAAGCTATTTACCATTTTACTTCCACAACTCGCCTTAATCTTTTGTTCAAAGATATTGGTCTCGATTGTGCGCGAAGTACCAATTACCCCAATATGCTTTGCCTGGGATGAGCAAACCTCTTGGACAACCGGATCAATTACGTTAAGTACAATCGCTTGGTCGCCCAAGGCTAGCTTTAAGGAGTCATAGGCCACTGCACTTGCTGTATTACATGCAATAACGAGGACATCACATCCCTCAGCACATAAGAATCTAGCCATGGCATGGCTAAATCGCTCTACTGATTCGGCTGAACGGTCTCCAAATGGAAAATGTTCTGTATCGCCAAAGTAGATTATATCATGGGAAGGAAAGGTGTTACGAATGGCAAAAGCAAGAGGTAGCCCTCCTATACCCGAATCAAAAACACCAATCTTCGATGAACTCAAGCTACCTTATTGTATACCTAAATGGGCTTTAACCTTACCTGTTATATCGTCGCCTTCCGGATAAACATAAAACAATGATAAATCCGTGACATGAGTGTACCCATTGGCTTGTGCAACCGCTTGGATAGCTGTATTCACCTTTTCAGAAATGGGTTCCATAAGATCGGCATTGTACTCTAAAAGATACTCTTGTGCCATCTCTTCAGCCATTTGAATACGAGTTTGCAAGTCTATGAGCTCAGATTCCTTTGCCTGTTGTGCGCCACCAGATAGGGTGCCTGACATCATTAACTCCTCATATTCCTGCATCTTGGTTTGGTATTGAAGATATAGGGTTTCGATTTCTCTCATTTTACTTGCCTCCTTCTCAGAGAACTTGGTTTGAGCCGTGCTGTATTCCGGCATTTCTAGCACTATAGCCTGTTGGTCTACTAAGCCCATGTTCGTTGATTGTGCTGTGCTCGTCAAGGTAAAACCAAAGACCATGGCAAGCGGAAGAATAAATCGTAATGCTTTCATTGTAAATTATTGTGGTGTAAAGAAACTATTTTTCAATCAATATAAAATCACTTGGCGATAGTATATCCAAGTCTTTTTAGGATATCATCACTTTTGTTGTAACGATCCGATCCAAACAATACCATGGTACTTGCTGATCGGTCAAGAATAAAGTCATATCCTTTCTCTTCAGCATATAGCTGAATCTCATCATAAATCTTGTCTTGAATAGGACGAAGCAGGGCATCCTTTTCAGCAAAAAGCGCTCCGTCAGGACCAAATTTTTCTTGTTGATAGACTTTTATTGATCGCTCCATGTCTTCGATCTCTTGAATCTTATCGGCCTTCATACGCTCAGTCATAAGAACCTGCTCTGCTTGAAAAGCTTTATAAGCCGAATCGACAGAAAACATCATATTCTGTATCGTGGTACGCCATTCCATGGCTTTGACATCCAATTCCTCTTGCGCCCGTTGTACTTCTGGAATTTGACTGAACATATATTCCATATCCACGTAAACAAAACGTTGTGCACTGAGCCCTTGAAAGCTCAAGGCAATAAAAAGTAACCCTAAAAATTTTCGCATATTTTCTCTATTGAGGTTCAAATCCTAAAATAATCCGGAACTGGCCATACTTCTGAAAGAGGTTATCGCCTGTTGCGGCATCTAAGTCGTCATCATCAAAGCCTATGCCATAATCAAATCCAAGCAAACCAAACATAGGTAAGAAGACCCTCAATCCCACGCCAAATGAACGCTTTAGATTAAATGGTTGATAATCTTGAATCGAATTCCAAAAGTTCCCTCCTTCTAAAAAGGCAAGGGTGTAGACTGTCGCTGAAGGATTTAGTGATAGCGGATAACGCATCTCCATGATGAACTTGTTAAAGATAGGTGCTCCTCCACTTGGTGTAATCACATTATAACCTCGCAGACCAATCGGATCTCTCCCTAAAAATCTTGTTTGCTGGAAGCCCTCACCCCCTAATTCATAGCGCTCAAATGGCGTGAGTCCAAGGGATTGATTATATGTCCCTAGAAATCCCATTTTGGCTGCGGTATACAGCACTAACTTGCCCGCTAGCGGTGTATAAAACTCTGCATCAAAGCGGCCTTTGTAGAATTCCACCCAACGGAAACGAATCTCGTCATCTAAGGTTGGATCACTGAAGTCGATATTTCGTCGTCCTTTAAACAACAGACTGTAAGGTAGCGTTGCTTGCAGGGTTAATGATATGTTTGAACCTCTACTTGGAAACAAGGGCTGATCAATGGAATTTCGGGCAATGGTAGTTGAGAAATTTATATTGTTTGCCTGTCCGTTGGTAAAGCTAAAATCAAATGTATTGAAGTTGTCTAGTTGATAGCGTTGAAAGTTTAATGATGTTTGAACGATGAAGTAATCATCCGGCCAACGAAGGCGCGTCCCTAATGCTACAGAACCTCCAGTAGTCACTAAGCTTCCTTCAACTGCCCTGTTAAGATCCAAATCGTTAAGCCGTTGGCGAAAGAAACTTAGAGATAATGAGTTGGGCTTTCGCCCCCCCAACCATGGCTCAGTAAAACTTAGATTATAGGATTGGAAGAGCTTACCATTGGATTGAACACGAACCGTTAAATTTTGACCGTCTCCCGAAGGCAAAGGAGACCAAGCCTTCCCGTTGAACGCATTGCGCAGAGAGAAATTAGTAAACTGAACACCGAGTGTACCCACAACGCCATTACCGCGGCCACCCCACCCTGCCGAAAGCTCCAATTGGTCAGAGGGTTTCTCAACGACTTTCAGGTCGATGTCCACTGTTCCGTTTTGCGGATTCGGTCGGGGAAGAATCTCCATTTGCTCAGGATCAAAATACCCGAGATTGGCAAGCTCGCGTTGTGAGCGCATGAGCGCCGTTCTACTGAATTTATCACCGGGCTTTATGTAGAGCTCGCGACGGATAACCTTTTCATTGGTCTTCGTATTTCCGTAGATATTGATTGCGTTTATGGTAGCCTGTGGGCCCTCATACACTTTGAGTAATAAATCAATTGAGTCACCTTCTACGCGCTGTTCAATGGGGGTAACATTGAAAAACAAATACCCATTATCCATATACAACGAGCTTACATCGTCGCTGTTTTGGCTTTGAAATAGACGTTCATTAAGCAAGCCTTCGCTATACACCGAGCCCTTCTTTATATCTAGAATCTGTAATAAGAGTGAGTCGGAATATTTTGCTTGGCCTGAAAAGGTGATATCTCTAAAATAGTATTGATTACCCTCCTCAATCTCCATGGCAATGAAGACATTCCCATCGGGTAGAAAAACGGCCGTGTCAAAGGTGATTTTGGCATCGAGATACCCTTTATCTCTGTAGCGTGCAAGAAGGACCTCTTTATCATCCTTAAAACTTTGAGGAGAAAATTTAGAGGATTTAAAGATGTTCAGGTTAACAAAACGGTCTCCGTACTTGAATGCTCTACTTGCGGACAAATCAGTTATAACATCCAACGCAGTAAAGGCAGAATCCATTTTGTTTTTTGGAATGTTGAGCAGCTCTTGAAGCTCAAACTTTACACGCTCACGAGTATTTTTCATACTCCGCTTAATCTGGCGACTGGTCATTTCCGTGTTACCCCCGATTTGAATCTCATCGATGCGCACTTTTCGACCGCGATCTACCTCGATGCGCAAGAGCACGCTATTGGCCATGATGGTATCTTCTTGCTCCGTCATGGTGACGCTTGGCTTGTAGAAACCCTTATCCGTGTAATATTTCGAAATTTTATAGCGAATCTCGTTTTTATCCGACTCTTGTAGGACTGAGGCTATACCAAGGTTAAGAATCTCCCGAATCTCTTCAGCATCGCCTTTTTTCACGCCGGTAATCACAAACCGCGATAAGCGGGGCCGTTCGGTAATGGATAGCCTCAAATAAATCTGATCGCCTTGCACAGAATCAATAAAAATTGAAACTCCTGCAAAAATTCGCTGGTCCCAGAGCCGCTTGATCGCCATAGCCAAATCATCCCCAGGAAGTGTTATAGCTGAGCCCACGGGGATCTCTGCGAGATTGAGCAACACACCCTTATTGAGGTTACTGCCTTCTAGTTCAGCTCCTGCGATAATATATTCTTTTGGGTCGCTAAAGTCCCAAGGATTGATGTCCAACGAGGACGATGTGCTATCATTTTGAGCCCATACCGCGCCGTAAAAAGATAAGCATCCAAACAAAAGGATATATCGTAAACCGAACCTAGGCATCATGAAGCATCGCTTGAAGTTCCAAACCTACGGTTTCTGCCCTGAAAATCACGTAGAGCACTCCAGACGTTATGCTCATCGAATTCCGGCCAAAAGGCCTCGTCAAAAACGTATTCACTATAAGCAGCCTGCCAAATAAGAAAGTTACTTAATCGTCGCTCTCCGCTAGACCGTATAAGCAGGTCTGGGTCAGGCATGTCAGCCGTTTGAAGATGTTGACTAAACAGACCTTCATCAAGGTCTCCAAGATCAATCTCTCCATGCATTGCTTTTGTTGCTAACTGCTTTACCGTTTCGACAATCTCCCACCGACCACCGTAGCTCAGGGCTACATTGATAACCATACCCTTATTGTCTTTGGTTTGCTGCACGACTTCCTTAACGGCTTCCCTTGTTGAGGATGGGAGCTGTTCTATATCACCAATCGTCCTCAGAATAAAATCTTCTTTCATGAAGCCTTTTAGTTCCCGTTTTAACGTGAGCATTAGCAAATCCATTAAGCCACTAACTTCAAGGGCTGGACGCTTCCAATTTTCCGTACTAAACGCATAGAGTGTTACATATTGTACGCCAGCAGTCGACAGTGCTTTAACTACCCTTTTTGCTGCCTCTACACCTTCTCTATGTCCTGCAATACGCATCTTCCCCTGTTGCTTGGCCCAACGACCATTACCATCCATAATAATGGCAACGTGCTGAGGAACAGTTTTCGGGTTAATATCGTGGGGTAATTCCAAGGAATGTGCGTTCAACGGCGAATTTAGAAAATCTATGGAAGTCTAGAGATTTTAGGACACTTTTCATAGGATAAAAGGTAGGTAATCCAAACCCCTCCCATAAGATAGGCATCGCGTTTACTTGATGTTGCTCGTTGAAACCCTTCATTTCCTATGGGCGATCCTACTTCACCAGAACGATCGGATAAGGCAGCTGCTACACCACTCCCCCCGTTGGGTAAGGATAATGGACTGGGGTAAACTCCTCCAACATCATCAAGATAATCTGTGAATGCTATACGATGAACATACTCCACACCCACATTAACCTTTCTACTCAAGTTATACTTAAAACCAAAGCCCGTTGGCAAAATGGGCGTCACGAGCTTGTAAGGCTTGACATTGGAGTAACTCACATCATTTTGACCTTCTGTACCAAGAGGTTGTAGATCATACCATTCTCCATTCAACTCCGCCTGAGGATTGAAATACGTAAACCCTAACCCAATGAAGAGGTAGGGAGAAAAACGATAGGATTTCTTGCTCATCGAAAACTCAAGAAAATTAAATTCCAATCCTCCACTGACCTCCAAAATATTGGTTCTAAAGGAGAGATTTCTTCGTGCATTGAACGCATCACCGCTTAGTTTGTCGGAATAATAGAGTCTACCAAAGGTCATGTTGCCTCGCAATACAAAACGATCGTCGATATTATACTTCACCAAAGCCTGAGCATGCCATCTTGGAGCATTAAATCGAGCTTTAGGGTTAAGATCACCAAAGTACTGGGTATTCCCTAGAAGTAAACCCCCTTCAATATTCTGAGCTGAAAGAGTCCCGAAGCTTGTGACTAAGAAGAATATGGCGAAAACTATAAAACGCATAACAGCTTTAAAGGTAAGAGTCTAGTGTCTAACGAGCGATGGATACAAATGTTTTATGCATGGCTGTTTCTCTTATCGATACCCCAATATAGCTTATCACGAATAGCTCCTGTGAAGTAGTCATTTTGCAACCTGCATATCTTAGTTATATAAGGTGAACTGGAGATTTCTACAGAACGCGAGGTATCCAAGAGAATTGAATGCGTATCTAAAGTCGCCAAAAATTGAGGGTCTCGGGCTTCTACTTCGATAGCAATCTTCACCCCTTTATCTAAGATCAGTGGTCGAATGTTAAGATTGTGGGGTGCTATGGGTGTTAGCACAATGTTTTTAGTCGATGGATGAATAATTGGACCGCCACAACTTAGAGAATATCCTGTTGAACCCGTAGGGGTGGAAATAATTAAGCCGTCTGCCCAATAAGAATTTAAGGGTATTCCATCAATGGTTACGTGAATCGTAATCATAGAAGAAGATGACGCCCGTTGAATGGTTATATCGTTGAGTGCGTGCGGGAAACGACGAATCGGCTCACCCTCAGGATTAGTCCAAAGCAACATGCTGCGCTCATCAATCACCAAGTCCTTCTCTTGTAATCGCCTGACGGTATCCGCTGTGAAGGAGGCTACCGTGTCTGTAAGAAAACCGAGCCGACCAAAATTCAAGCCGAGAATAGGGATGGCTTTATCACCTATCCAAGTAACGGCTTCGAGCATAGTTCCGTCACCACCAAGACTTAATACATAATCAATGGCATCATCAGGAGCATCGATTTTTGACACGTTAAATTGGGATGTAAGCGCTTTCTGGAGAGTATACAGTGAATCATTTAACAATACTTCGTGACCACCATCTAGTAAGAGTTGAATTACATTCTCAAACTGCTTCATTTTCTGAGCAACAGATGCTCTGCCAAACAAGGTAACTCTCATAGGTAAGTTTTAGGTGTCTAGAAATCGCATTAAGCTTTGATATCTATCCTTGAGATAGTCATCCGGCTGTTCTCCTTGGTATGATCGCCTCACGACATAATCATAGCGCTCCAACACAGCAAAAATCGGATTGAGCTCTTCGGCTACTAGGTTTATGGTGATACAAAGTGGACCATGTTGCTCAGAATGATTATGCATTAGCGTGCCTACTATTTGGCCTCGATTGGATTCGATTAACCGACATAGCTCGGACATACTGAATCCTCTAGCTTCTGCCTCAACGGTAATGATGTAAGAGGTTCTATGAAAGGGGACAAAAGCCATCAAACTTTCAAGCACACTTGACCGTGTAATGAGCCCGGCGTATACCAGCGAGGCATCATCAACTACAGGCAGGCAATCTAAGTCATGATCAAGCATGAGCCGTATCGCTTCAAAAACATGCTTGTCCTTAAATACAAAACGGGCTTGAAACCTTCCGCTTAACACCTCAATGGATGTTTCCTCCCCTAACTGGTCAACATCGTCTAGACTGAGCATGGTAACATAGCGTCCGTCATCCCCGACTACTGGAAGAGCTTCTATATCTTGAGCCTCCATGATTAGTCGGGCTTCACGAGCCGTATTTGATGGGCTAAGCGCTTCAAATGAAGGGTCGATATATTCCGCTACGTACATTCTCTATAATGACGTTAAAAAGTCCATTAATATTTTGTTAAACTTTTCAGGCTGTTCCATCATGGGAGCATGACCGCATTCATCGATGAAATCCAGAGTTGAATTGGGTAGTAATTTGTTAAACTCCTCTCCAACAAAAGGTGGAGTGATTCGATCATCACTTCCCCAAATCATCTGAGCAGGCATAGTAAAAGCTGCAAGCTCATCTCGCATGTTGTGACGAATAGCACTTTTTGCCATAGTGATTATGCGAATAACCTTGCCCCTATTATTGACCGTTTCAAAAACCTCATCGACTAATTCCTTGGTAGCCGTCTTTGGGTCATAGAATGTGTATTCTGTTTTGCTCTTTATGTACTCGTAGCTCTCCCGGTTGGGATAACCATCTCCCATGGCACTCTCAAAAAGCCCCGATGAACCTGTTAAGGTCAGGGATTGTAATCGATCAAGATTCTCCTTTCCATACACAAGTGCGATATGCCCTCCTAAGCTATTGCCTAAAAAGTGAGCCTTTTCAATTGACAAATGGTCGAGGAGTTGACCTACATGATTTGCCATGCCACGGACAGTCGACTTTTTAAGCGATAACGAATACAGCGGTAAGAATGGGAAAACCACTCGGAAGTCCTTTTTAAAATGGTTTATCACTTCATGGAAGTTGCTCAAGGCACCAAACAAACCGTGCAGAAGGAGCAAAACATCCCCCTCACCTTCATCGATATAAGTGAATTCTCCCTCCTGAATCAGGTTGAAACCACCATTTTTCGCCATTTCTAATGCATTTTTCTCCATTTTTTTCTCTTCTATCCACAATTTGACTAGCCTGTCTATACAGAGCTAGTCGTATTATTCTCAACAAGTTATAAAAAGGAATTGCGCTAAAAGCCCTATTGTCGGCGATTTATACACATATTGATTCCTTTACAGGCCTTGAATTTACGTTCTATACTTCTATTTTTGACTCAATTCAAATTTTATCTATTATGAACAAAGCACAATTAATTTCTAAGATCGCTGAAGATTCAGGTATCACTAATGCTCAAGCTAGCAAAGCTTTAGGAGCAGTTATCAATGGAGTAACTTCTACTTTAGAGAGTGGCGATAAGTTAACTCTTGTTGGATTCGGTACTTTCTCTACTTCTGAGCGCGCTGCACGCAAAGGACGTAACCCAAGAACTGGTGAAACGTTAAACATTGCTGCACGTAAAGTAGTACGATTCAAAGCGGGTAAAGAGCTTGCTGGCCGTGTAAACAGCTAAGAAACCTCTTTTCTAAACGTGCAAAGGAGTCCTTCGGGACTCCTTTTTTTGTTTAAGAAGTTTTTTACGGCGCAAGGCGATGTACTGACCAACTATCCTTACCATCATTCTTTGTATAGGCAATACGGTCGTGCATTCGACTTGGTCTTCCTTGCCAAAATTCAATGACAGTGGGCTCAATGGCGTACCCTCCCCAGTGATCAGGTCGGACCAATGCCTTTTCCTCTAGAGCAACTTTGGCAAAGCGCTGTTCCAAATCATCTCGATCCTTTATGATTTCACTTTGAGGCGAAGCAATTGCAGCTTGCTGGCTAGAAAGAGGTCTTGATGCAAAATATTCATCGGACTTTTCGGCATTCAACATATGAGCTACTCCTTCGATTCGTACTTGACGCTCATGAGCTTCCCAATGAAACAATAGGGCAACGGACGGATTATGCTGAATTTCCTTTCCCTTGCGGCTCTTGTAGTTGGTATAAAAGACAAAACGATGGTCCTTTACTTCCTTGAGAAGAACCTTTCTCAGGGAAGGTTTGCCATCAGAAGAAACTGTGGCTAGCCCCATGGCATTGGCCTCAATTGAAGACACCTTCTCCGCGTCTTTGTACCAACGTGAAAAAAGATCAAACGGATGATCAGGAATCACTTGCTCTTCTAACCGATGCTGATCATAACTCTTTCTGGAGTTCTCTAAATTCAGATGCATTGTTAACGTCTTAAAGGGTTATATCTACCCTTAACGTTTTTGTGACGATTAGGTTTCCTGACTGCACAGCAAAAACAAATCGAACAACATCTCCTGGGACTACTGGATTCGCACTTCCTCCTGAAGGTATAGGTAATGAAAACTGAAGTTGATGCTGGTTCCGTGGGGTTGAGAAACCAATTCGCTCAGTAATCTCATCTAAATCACTCAGAGAAAGATTCATCGGTGGCTGATTCGAAGTATCAATTTGATACCCTACAAAAACACTGTCAATTACTGAATCTAAACTAAAATAAGCATCTACCTCTACTACATCATTGACCGTCCGTGTTATTGCCGTGGTGTCCGGCGAAACAAAATATATCGCTTCGTCGGGTGTAAAGACTATGTCATCATCACCACAGGCGATAACAAACATGCTCATTACAAGCAAAAAGTATCCTATAATTCTCATACTAGTTGTTTCCATTGATCATATACAAAGGAAGCAAGTTCTTTCACATAATCATCAGAAAAATCAAATTGTATACCCGCTGCCTGATAGATAGAAGGAACATCTTTTGTGTATCCCAAGGCTAGTGCATTTTTATACTGCTTTATTGTCTTCTCAGGATCCTGGCAATAATTACGCCACATGGCAATCGCCCCTAACTGGGCCAAGCCGTACTCGATGTAATAAAACGGAATATGGTAGATATGCAGAACTCTCTGGTAGTTAACTGCATCGAACTTCTCTAAACCCGATGTATCAAACACGTTACTTGTAAAACGACTAGTGAGATCAAGCCATGCTTTATGCCGTTCTTGCACAGAATGACCCGGATTGGTATATATCCAATGTTGGAAACTATCAATCCTCGCCACCGCAGGCAGTGTCGTTAATAGCCCTTCTAAATGATTTCTTTTCGCACGCTTTAAATCCTCAGGATTAGGGTAAAAATGTTCCCAGTGCTCCATGGTAAAGAGCTCCATAGACATGGACGCAAGTTCAGCCACCTCCGACGGTGTGTCTTTCATCCAGTCGTGGCTCAATTCATGAGACAAAAATGAATGCACAGCATGCCCTGCTTCATGGACAAGCACTCGAACGTCATATTCAAGACAGGCGTGGTTCATAAAAACAAAAGGAATACCCGTTTCTGGCAATGGCATGTTGTAACCGCCAGGTGCCTTGCCGAGACGCGACTCAAGATCAAGACGGCCCATTGTGTCCATCTTACTGATGCATTCCCCAAAAAAAGGATCTACATCTTTGAGGGAGGCAACTCCGCGCTCAACGAACTCCGCTGTTGTGGAAAATGGTTTTAGTGGTGGGTTTCCCCCTGAATCAATCTCAGTATCCCATGGCCTCAACGAATCATACCCAAGATCTTGTTTTCGTTGCGCTTGAATCGCATTCACAATGGGCATGACATGTTTTTCAACCGCATTAGCATAGTCGTAACAAGCTTGGACCGGCCAGGACGTCCGGTGCATGGCCTTATGCTTGTAGTCTCTAAAGTTTTCAAAACCCGCATTTCGAGCTACTTCCTGACGCATATCAGCGAGCTCTGAATACAGTGTATCTAACTTTTCATTGTCGTTGTAGCGAGCTTCAGCTACAGAACGCCAAACGTTTTCTCGAATAGAACGATCGTCAGATTCCAAGTAGGATTTAGCTTGTTGCAGGGTTTTCTTCTCACCATCAATATCAACCGACCAATTTCCACTTATGGCATCATATTCACGAGCCTTTAACTCAATTTGCGTCCCGAGCGATACATTCTCATCACGAAACATTTCAATATCGGTGGATACGGCGTGAATGTAGTTGTTACAGGCCTCATCTTGTAAAGGGAACCTGCCTTGTAACTCATTAAACCTTTGATTAAGGGTATGACTGTATTGAGCCCACTTTGGACGGATCTCGGCAATAATAAACTCTCGTTCTTTCTTGGCAACCTCGTCTTTTGTATCTAATGATGTATGGATATATTTCCAGCGAGCGATTTCCTCGAAGACTACAGTTACCTCGTTGCGATCGGCCAACCATTTTCTGAAGTCCTGTTCATTGTCGATTTCGCGCTGCTCCAAGTCTTTTACAAACGGCTCAAGGCCATCCCATGCTTCTAAGGTGAATACCTCAGGCATAAAATTTCTCGGAACGGATTGTATTTCTTCTGCGTGTATCATAAATGTTTTATTCTTTGTCTTCTGAGGACTCATTAGCCTCTTGATCTTCTTGTGCTGAAGATTCTTCTGAGTCCGTTGAAGAAGCTTCCTCTTGATCCTCATCAAGCAAATGGAGAAGATCTGCCTCCTTGAGCTGAGTGAACCACAACATGACTTTTTTGATGTCACTTGAGTAGACCCTTTCTGGGTCATGCTCAGGTACAATTTCTGTGAAATACCCTCTTAATGCTTTACCATCACCTCCAGCAGGCAATGCTGTTGAAGAATCCTTCATTCGTCGAAAAACTTCCACAATTGGAAGTCCTTCATCGTCTGTATAAATCGTGATATTATCAAGGGGTGTGAACATATGCTTTCTCGAGGAAGCAAAGCGCTTTTTATCGCCCGATAAGCCACGTATAATCAAGCCATTCTCTCGTTTACCCTCCATCAGATGAAGGCCAGAGATACCGGTAACAACTAAAAGTTCAGAAATTGTCATGAATCTATTTTAATGGCGTCAAAAGTACCATTTTCCCCTCGAATCTATTGAACGACTTATAGGGCATTCTTGTTTTTAGTAATGTTTGAAATAGTGGTAAATTTCTTGTCTGTCTAATCCTATGTTTAAACTTGAATCATCGTACACCCCTAAAGGAGACCAGCCAACAGCCATCAAAGAATTGGTCAATGGCCTAAATGAAGGCAGCTTAGCGCAAACTCTTCTTGGCGTTACAGGTTCTGGAAAGACATTCACCATTGCCAATGTTATAGAACAAACTCAGCGTCCAACCCTGGTACTGACCCATAACAAAACATTAGTTGCTCAACTCTATGGAGAATTCAAGCAATTCTTCCCAGATAATGCCGTAGAATATTTTGTATCCTATTACGACTATTACCAACCTGAGTCCTATATACCCTCAAGTGATACATATATCGAAAAAGATCTTTCGATTAATGAGGAAATCGACAAACTTCGCCTGAGCACAACATCCTCCTTGCTATCAGGACGGCGAGACGTCATCGTGGTAGCCTCGGTAAGTTGCATTTATGGTATGGGAAATCCCAAGGATTTTAAGACGGGCGTAATAACCATCAATAAAGGCCAAACCATCAGCAGAAACACGCTGCTCTTTGATTTAGTCAATGCCCTATACTCCAGAACGGTAGCCGACTTTTCCCGCGCTACCTTTCGAGTGACAGGAGAAGTTGTTGACATCAATGTACCCTACGCAGATTATGGCTATCGTCTGCTCTTTTTTGATGATGAAATAGAAGGCATTCAGAAAATAGATCCTAAGGATAATGCCGTACTCGAAGAACTTGATCAAGCTGTAATTTTTCCAGCTAGCTTTTACATCACCCCTAAGGAACAAGTGCAATCCATGATTCATCAGATTCAGGATGACCTAGTAGACCAAGTCGACTACTTTAATGAGGTGAAACTTCACTTGGAAGCAGCTCGATTAAAAGAGCGGGTCGAGTTTGATCTAGAAATGATTCGAGAGCTGGGTTATTGCAGTGGCATCGAAAATTATTCAAGATATATCGACAAGCGAAAGCCTGGTGAACGGCCTTTCTGTTTATTAGATTACTTCCCAGAGGACTTTCTGCTTGTCGTTGACGAAAGCCATGTTACCCTTCCTCAGGTAGGTGGCATGCACGCTGGAGATCGCGCCCGTAAAATCAATCTCGTCGAGCACGGATTTAGGCTTCCTGCCGCTATGGACAATAGGCCGCTAAACTATGAGGAATTCAATCATTTAATCGGTCAAAGAATCTATGTGAGCGCTACTCCTGGGGACGAAGAAATAGAACGTTCTGAAGGGGTAATTGTCGAACAAATTGTACGTCCAACAGGCCTTATTGATCCACCAATAGATATTCGACCTAGCAAAAACCAGATTGACGACCTGTTGCACGAGATACAACAGCGAACGGCCATCGATGAGCGAGTACTCGTAACCACGCTAACCAAACGCATGGCTGAAGAATTGGCTAAGTTCTTAGCTAAAGCCGGAGTGCGCTGCCGCTATATACACTCAGGTATCGATACCTTAGATCGCGTTGAAATTATACGTGACTTGCGCATTGGAAAATTTGATGTACTTGTGGGTGTAAACCTTCTTAGGGAGGGACTTGATTTACCTGAAGTTTCTCTTGTTGCCATTATTGACGCGGACAAAGAAGGTTTCCTCAGAGACCGCAGATCAATGATTCAGACCGCGGGACGAGCTGCAAGAAACGTCCATGGGAAGGTGATTTTTTATGCAGATAAGGTCACTAAATCGATGCAAGCTACGCTTGACGAAACCCAACGCCGTAGGACAATCCAATTGGCATATAACCAACAACATAACATCACGCCGACGTCCGTCAAGAAGTCGAAAGCCGAGATCATGAAGTCGACTTCTGTACTTGAAATTCGAAAACCGAAGGCGGATTCTATGCAACAAGAAGAATTGGTAGAGACCACATCAAGAGCATCACTAGATCGAAATCAATGGCAAAAAGAAATCGAAAATCGAAGAAAGGCTATGCGAAAGGCTGCGAAGAATATGGACTTTTTAGAAGCTGCTCGCCTTCGAGATGAGGTCTTTGAATGGGAGAAGGCTTTTGAAGAAAAGTATGGCAAGTCCTAATTCTGCGTATTTTTGGCACATAATTTGAAATCAACACGCTTATTTGCCATGAATAATACCATGAATTGTAAACTTATATTTTTTGCTTCCCTCTGTATTGGTTTGATCGTAGCCAGCTGTGCACGTCAAGTTCCCTATGATAAAAATCTGCGAGCTAATGCCAATCTGAGCTATGTGGATTTAGAAAATATCTATTTCT
The DNA here is from genome assembly GCA_049890075.1 of Chitinophagales bacterium. GTDB lineage: Bacteria > Bacteroidota > Bacteroidia > Chitinophagales > UBA8649 > UBA8649. Next base: position 86,968 of record JBMHCE010000001.1, on the reverse strand, counting down.
TTTTATCCCATGAAGTTCAACTTGAACGAAAAGAGACAGAACAAGGTGCCCAAGTTCAAACAGGAAGAATAACAGCAGAAAGTGCAACAGCGACTGAGCGTGTGATATTCCCAAAAGAAACGAAAGGTCTTTTAGTAGGGTATTCTTCGAACGGTGACACCCTGCGTGTAAGTTTTGAAAAAGATGATAATCATTACCTCACTTTTGTGCGTAAACCCAACGTAGTCAATCCTAGAGATACCATGCAGGGAAGATTCTACCTACATGCAATCAATTCCTTTAACCGAGGAACTGGTAAAGTAATTTACCATGGTGATGAGTTTATGGCTAAAGTTATTCCTAATGATATGCGAGACTACAACTGTACAATCAGTGTAAAAATGCGTGAGTTTAGAAGAAGCCGCGTCAATACACGATCCGTTTCAGGAAGAAGCCTCGACTAAGATCTGGCAACATCCAACTCCATTTTTTAAACAACCTACAACTATGAAAAATATTTTCTTAAGCATTCTATGCCTGGGCATTATGCAAAGTTTTGCCCAACACCAACTGACTGTTTTCTCCGAAGTTGGAGAACCTTTCTATCTCGAAGTAAACGGTATCCGCCAAAATGGTACGGCATCGACGAATGTTCAAGTTGACGGATTAATGTTTGAATTGGCTTCTGTACGAATTGAGTTTGCCAATAGCCTGTATCCTGCCATCACACGAGGAAATTTAATGCTTAAAGGCATCGATTGTCCATCGTATTGTGCAACTAGCTATCGTATTAAAGCTAACCGCAAAGGAGATTTTATTCTACGTGCTTTTAGCGCAGTGCCCATTGAGACAGCACCGCCTCAAAGTCAAGAAGTTACAATTATAGAATACCACAGTACGCCTCTTCCACAGGAAACGACAACAACTACGGTTCAAGTAACCGAACAAACGACTACGACAAACAATCAATCTAGTGCACCCGTAAATCAAGGCCAAGAGAATCTTTCAATGGACGTAAATATGGGAGGTATGGGCATGGATATGAATATTGACATCAACATGAATGAAGGTAATTCCTCCATGGGCTCATCTACTTCAGTGAATGTTCAGGAAACGACAACAACCAATGTTCAGATCATAGAGCAATCCTCAAGTAATGATATCTATCAAGAAAATGTCTCTATGGATATGAATATTGGAGGAATGGGCTTTGATATGGATGTAACCATCAATGATGGAATGCCTTCTTCTGGTTCTAGCAATTCCACAACAACGACAACCACAACAACAACAACCACAACAACAACGAGTCCTCAAACACAATACGTGCCGGCGCCGACTCCTGTAGCACCACCTTGTACAATGGCAAGTAGTGATTTCAATGATGCATTAGCGTCAATTGAAGATAAGTCGTTTAGCGATTCAAAAATGGCTATTGCCAAGCAGGTATCGCGTTCAAATTGTCTTACTGCCAATCAAATCAAGCAGATAATGATGGCATTTGATTTTGAAAGCGATCGTCTAGACTTTGCCATTTACGCCTACCGCGAGTGTGCAGACCCAGACAATTACTACAAGGTGTATGACGCCTTTGATTTCGAGATGTCAATCGATGATTTAGAGGAAGCGATTCGCTAACCCTATTTCGTAATAGATCGAGAAATTACAAGACGCTGAATTTCTGAAGTTCCTTCATAAATCTGCGTGATTTTTGCATCCCGCATCAGGCGCTCCACATGATATTCTTTAACGTAGCCGTAGCCTCCATGAATCTGCACGGCCTCTACGGTTTGTTTCATAGCAACTTCTGAAGCATAAAGCTTTGCCATGCTACTCGCCAGGTCATAGTTTTCACCTTGATCTTTAAGCCAAGCGCTTTTGTAGACTAACAAGCGGGCAGCTTCTATTTCCATAGCCATTTCCGCCAGCTTAAACCCAATGGCTTGGTGCTTGTGAATTTCCTTTCCAAAGGCTTTGCGTTCTTTACTGTATGCCAGAGCTAATTCATAGGCACCCTGAGCAATACCAAGAGCTTGAGCAGCAATACCAATTCGTCCTCCTGAGAGGGTCTTCATGGCAAACTTAAATCCAAAGCCATCTTCCCCCACCCGATTGGCTTTTGGCACCTTGACATCATTAAATAACAACGTATGTGTATCGGATGAGCGAATACCTAACTTGTCTTCTTTTGCTCCAACCACAAAACCCTCCATGTCTTTTTCGACTATGAGGCAGTTAATCCCCCGATGACCTTTCTCAGCATCTGTCTGTGCAATGACTAAAAAGACACTAGCAGATCCTCCATTTGTAATCCAGTTCTTTGTGCCGTTGAGTAAATAGTGATCTCCTTGATCAATGGCAGTAGTTCGCTGGCTCGTTGCATCCGATCCTGCCTCTGGTTCACTCAAACAAAATGCCCCAATCTTTTTGCCTTGGGCTAGGTCGGGTAGGTACTTTTGTTTCTGCTCCTCTGATCCGAATGTCTCAATACCCCAGCAAACCAACGAGTTGTTAACCGACATGGCTACAGAAACCGAGTTATCGACTCTAGAAATTTGCTCCATCCCTAACACATAGGAAAGGGTATCCAATCCGCTTCCTCCATATGTTGGATCGACCATCATGCCCATAAAGCCCAACTCTCCAAGCTCTTTGATAAGTTCGGTGGGATGGATCATATCGCGATCGCGTTCGATAACGCCTTCCTTACATCGATTATCAGCAAAATCCCTTGCTGCCTTTTGAATCATCAAGTGTTCTTCGGTGAGCTTAAATGTCATGATTACCCTTTTTTTGTGAAAGTACAAAGTTCAGAATCTTCGTTGTAGAATGACCTTGTAATAAATCGATTATCTCTACCCTACCTCCAAGCGAACGAACAAAGTCCCCGCCAACAACTTCTTTGTCTGTATAATCTCCTCCTTTGACCAAAACATCAGGTTTAAGGCTATAGATTAATTCTTTAGGCGTATCCTCAGCAAACAATACAACGACATCTACACAAGACAGCGCCATAAGTTGCATAGCCCGCTGATCTTGGTCATGATAAGGCCTCGCCTCTCCTTTTAAGCGACGCACAGAGTCATCACCATTTAATCCAACAACCAAGTAGTCCCCCATGGCTTTAGCGCGTTGCAGGCAATGAATATGACCTGGATGTAAAATATCAAAACACCCATTGGTGAATACAATCTTCGCCCCTTCAGCTTTCCATGCGTTGACTTGCTCCGAAGCTCGCTCTTGTGGTGTAACAAATTGACTCATTGCACTTCGATCGGTTTACTCGCGTTGGGTTGATCTGGCGTATTCGAAAGGATTAAAAAACCAATAGTACCAAATACAATATTTGAAATCACAAATGGCCAAAACATGATATTGGCAAAAAATAGGGCGGAGGCACTCGCCATTCCATAGATAACCAAGGCGGTTTGGGCAAAAAATTGAAATGAACCAATTCCCCCAGGAGTAGGAACTACAATGCCAAAAGAGCTAAAAATGAATACAATAAGCGCCACTTCAAACCCGAAGTTGGAAGCAGGCGGATAGGCAAAGAAGACCAAGTATTGCATCAGAACATAAGAGGTCCAAATCAATAGGGTCAAGGCAATAAACAGAAAGGGTCTTTTGAGCTTGTTTACCGATAGAACACCCTCCCAAAGAGCCATTACAAGACCCCACGCCTTGGCAAAAATCCCTCCCTTACTCCTTGCAAGTCTTTTGATCACAAACAAAGAAGCAATACCGAGAAAACCCCCAAATAGTCCCAAATACAATAACCAATAGGGAACCTTAGCTTCTTCAAGTAAAAAGGAAATCAATACATCGGATTCTAAGAAAAATCCTACACAAATAATCAGTAAGAGGCATAGGACATCAATGGCTCGTTCGGTAACTACTGTGCCAATCAATCGAGGTGTAGAACTGCCAGTCTTCTTGCCAACCCAAGCGCACTTTAACAATTCGCCGGAACGAGGAATAAGGTAGTTTATAGCTACCCCGGCAACAGAGGCCGCCCATAAATCACGAAGCGCATAACGCCTGTCAATTGCCTCAATTTGCATCTGCCATCGTATCGCACGATAGAGCCAACTCAGCTGAAGATTTATGATTCCAAGACCAATCCAAAACCAATTGATGGTAGTCAACTCCGTTCTGAAGCTCACCCAATCAAGATTTTCTTTGGTAAAAAGCCAATAAAGAATACCTATTCCTAAGGTTAAGGATGCTACAATCTGTAAAGCCTTTTTTAGCTTACTCAAACCAAGGAATTTGAAGGGGCTATAGGATGGACGGTTGTTGTTTCCCATGTCGCCACATCCTCTTGGCTAATCCATGCATACGAAATGATAATTATCGTATCACCCACCGAAACACGTCGAGCTGCTGGACCATTCAAACAAATTACACCTGAATTTTCCTCCCCTTCAATGATGTATGTCTCTAAGCGCTCACCATTGTTTACATTGACAATTTGCACTCGCTCACCAACTACCATATTCGCTGCTTTGATAAGTGCCTTATCAATAGTTATGCTGCCTTCATAGTGCAATTCTGCTTGAGTAACTGTAGCTCTGTGAATCTTTGATTTAAAAACCTGTAACATCATGATGGCACAAAGGTAGAAAACGCTCAGTCAAATACCTCTACATTGTCAATTAAGCGCACTCCTTCGACATGCGCAGCACAAAAGACTACCCATTCTCTAGGACTACCGACTTCATTCACACTCATTGTATGTCGATTTGCAATAAGAAAGTATTCCTCCTTTACCCCCTCAGCAGATTGCAAAACAGCCTTTCCTTTACCACATGCAACTTCCGCGCTATCACCACATAATGCACTTTCCTTTGCGCATTGAAGGGCTTTATAGATTTGAGATGCTCTTGCTATTCCTGCTTTACTGAGCAAAGCATTTCTAGAACTTAGCGCTAGCCCCGAAGCGGACCGTTGTGTAGGTATGCCGATAACATCTAGGACAAACTTTTCCCGACGTGTCATAGCCTCTAAAACTCTTAACTGCTGGTAGTCCTTTTTACCTAAGTATAGTTTTTGAGGCTTAACAATGGTCAGTAAACGACTTACCACATCCACTACTCCTTGAAAATGACCCGGCCTGTGCTCGCCCTCTAAACCTTTTGCTAAGTGGATATAAGAGGACATATCAAGAGAAGCTGTGTCGCCCGCAGGGTATATCTCCTCAACGGAAGGAACAAGAACAACATCAACACCTTCGTTGGCTAACAACGCAACATCTTCTTCAAGTTGAATGGGGTAATTTTTAAGATCATTCGCATCATTAAATTGTCTTGGATTGACAAAAATACTCACGACTACATGACTGCATTGCTGCCTAGCTTGTTGAACAAGATAAAGATGACCTTCATGTAAAGCACCCATGGTAGGTACGAAGCCAATACCCGAATTTTCTAGGGTAAACTGCATGCGCCAATCATGATAATCCCTTGTATTTATTGACTTTACCATATAAAAATCGTACCTTCAGGTTCATTTTTCAAATTCAATGTACGTAATACATGGAAAAGTCTAGGCTTTTAATCATAACCCACGAACTCGACCCATACGTCGCGATAACTGAGATTGCTAATACGGTATCCAAGATTCCCCTTCGTCTACATGACGAAGAATTAGAGATTCGTGTGTTAATGCCCCGCTTTTCAACCATCAACGAACGGAGACATCGTTTGCACGAAGTAGTGCGTTTGTCAGGGATTAATATCGAAGTAGATGGGGATGACTATCCATTGATTATCAAGGTAGCGGCCTTACCTGGAGCGCGCCTTCAAGTCTATTTCCTTGATAATGAAGATTTGTTTTGGGATCGAAACATCTACTGTGATGAAGACGGCGATTTTCATGACGAGAACCTCAACCGAATGGTTTTCTTCTGTCAAGGAGCGCTCGAAACAGTTATCAAATTTGGGTGGCCTCCGAAGTACATTCAATGCCACGGCTGGATGACAAGTGTTATTCCTGCGCTGTTGAAGACGCAATATGCTGACAACCCTGTTTTTGCAGATGCTCAGTTGATGTACACGGCGTATCCTAATGAAATGGCTGGGTCGATTGCAGAAGACTTTTCTGATCAATTTTTAGAAGACACGGCACTGACCGAAGAGCACCTAGCTCCATATGGTACGGGTTCAGAAGAAGACTTACACAAAGGGGCTATTTTTTATGCTGACCACATTGCGCTTACAAAAGGGGTTGATGAGTCAGTCCGAAAAGCTTCAGAAGATTCTAAAAAACCTGTAGTTGAAATTGAAAAAGCGGAAGAGGCTGAAGAAGTCTTTGCGCAATTTTATGTTTCTCGAGAGGAAGAAAATGTCTAAACCTATTCGGTTCATCTCTCTTTTTAGTCTTTTACTAAGCCTGCTACTTCTTGCAGGATGCGAAAAAGATATTATCCTAGGCCCCACGAGCCCCCTGTATCCAGATAATACACTAACCATAGATTCCGAGGAGGGTCAAGTTTTTATAGAGTCAATAAACAACACACCTGATTCTGCATTCAATGGCAAAAACATAGGGGTTTCTTCGGTTGGTTCCATGTTTGATCAGCGTTTTGGAGGCCAGCGTAACAGCATCTATAGCCAACTCTTACCAGAAACCTACAATGTTGACCCCGGCACAAATGCTTTTGCCGATTCCTGTATTTTATATGTGAAGCTCAGTGAACTCTATGGGCCGTGGACGCTTCCACAAGATTTCTATGTTTATGAAATATCCGAAGAGATACTCTCCACAGAATCCTACTCTACATCTTCGTCATTAGCCACTAGCCCAACGCCAATTGGCCAAGCGCTGCAGTACACTCCAAATTTGATCGACAGTTTCTTGATTGACGGGGCCTACAAGCAGGGATTTCTGAGGATTGCCCTTAACCCTAGTTTCGGAGACAACTTCGTGGCAAATATGGGAACTGATGCCTTCGCGGGAACTTCAAATTTCTGGAATTTCTTCAAGGGATTATATCTCCTAACAGACTCTACCGCTCCCTATGGTGACGGTCTTGCTGTAGTCGACTTACTTAACTCAAGCAGTCAAATGACATTGTATTACAGTAATGATGACACAACAGGATTATCCCTGGATTTTTCTTTTGATGGCGGTGGCTTGAATACTCGCTTAAATCGCTACGTAAACGTAGCTAGCGGAAGTGATGTGGAGATCGCCTTAAATGACAACAACTCGTCAGACAGCATATTGTATTTAGCACCATACTCTACTGCTCAAAGCATCATAAGTATACAAGGACTGGATACGCTATCCGATCTAATTATAAACAAAGCAGAGATTGAATTCAATCAAGTAGAACAAGATGCACAGGACGCCCTAGATTATGGGCCTCCAGAAAACTTGTTTTTGTACTTCACGAAAGACTCAAGCGATTTATTCTTTCTTCCCGACTACTCGTCTACGAATAGCACATCCTTTGGAGGAAGAAAAGTTGAAGTATCCGAAGGGGGCATCACCTTTAATCGTTATACCTTCAACATCACCAATTACCTTCGCAATCAAATTCAAGATTCTACATACAGCGTAGGTCTCGTGCTTACTACCTTAAGCAATCACCTTCCAGGACAAATCGCTCTCGGTGGTGGAAACAATGCTTCTCAGCCAATAAAAATTCGTGTAATTTATACCGAAACTGAGTAGTATGTGTGGAATTGTGGCATACATCGGGCCGAACCAAGCCTATCCCGTCGTCATCAATGGATTAAAACGTCTTGAATATAGAGGCTATGACAGCGCTGGAGTGGCCATCTTTAAAGACAAAATTCTAACCGTTAAGGAAAAGGGGAAAGTCGCTGAACTTGAGGCGCTCTGCGCAAAAACTGATGTATCCGGTCATCTAGGTATCGGTCATACGCGCTGGGCAACCCACGGTGAACCCAATCAAGTTAATGCCCATCCTCATACTTCTCACAATGGCAAGTTTACCCTTGTACACAACGGGATTATTGAGAACTTCAGCACACTGCGCGATAGACTTTCTCAGAGAGGATATTCCTTCAAAAGTGAAACCGATACGGAAGTTCTGGTAACCCTCATAGAAGACATTGCTGATCACGGCAGACTAGACTTTGCTGATGCCGTTCGGGCAGCACTCGCTGAAGTTATTGGAGCCTACGCCATTGTGGTAATCTCAAAGGAGAATCCAGAATCCATCGTTGCCGCGAGAAAAGGGTCTCCATTAGTTGTTGGCATTGGTAAGGAGCGCGGTGAATTCATTTTTGCCTCAGATGCCACTCCTATTGTAGAATACACTAACCGAGTAATCTACCTCAACGATGGTGAGGTTGCTGAAGTCAATCGAGAAGAGCTTGTGATTACCACCGTGGATAATGTGGTTCAAACACCCTATATCCAGGAGCTTAAAATGGAGTTAGAACAACTTGAGAAGGGAGGTTTTGAGCATTTTATGCTGAAAGAGATCTTTGAACAGCCCAAATCCATTTTCGATTCTTTTAGAGGCCGTTTTGATGCAGAGAATGGTGAGTTTATGATGCGGAGCATCAAAGAATATAAAGATAAACTCGAGGGCATAAATCGACTTATCATCGTAGGCTGCGGAACAAGTTGGCATGCTGGTTTAGTAGCTGAGTATCTCTTTGAGGATCTTGCGCGTATCCCAGTTGAAGTAGAGTATGCCTCGGAATTTAGATACCGAAACCCTGTGATTTATTCCGATGATTTAGTGCTAGCCATCTCACAAAGTGGTGAGACCGCAGACACTCTAGCTGCCATGGAACTAGCGAAAAACAAGGGCGCTACCGTATTTGGGATTTGTAATGTTGTCGGCAGTAGTATACCCCGTATGAGTCATGCCGGAGCGTATACTCACGCGGGACCAGAAATAGGAGTAGCCTCAACTAAAGCTTTTACTGCTCAAGTAACCGTTCTTACTCTTATGGCACTAGCTCTTGCCAACTTGAGAGATCAAATGAATCAAGATGAGGTTCGCGAAGTTTTAAATGCATTAGAGGCAATCCCATCAAAAATTGAGGAATGCCTAAAACTTGATGCCCAGATACAAGAAATTGCTCAAGAATACCACAACGCTAAAAACTTCCTTTACCTCGGAAGAGGATACAACTTCCCTGTGGCCCTTGAAGGCGCCTTAAAGCTCAAGGAGATCAGCTACATACATGCCGAAGGGTATCCAGCTGCTGAAATGAAGCACGGGCCAATTGCCCTTATTGATGAGGAAATGCCAGTTGTCTTTGTCGCGACAAAAGGAGCAAATTATGAGAAAGTGGTGAGCAATGTTCAAGAAGTAAAGGCGCGTAAAGGAAAAATTATTGCCCTTGCAAGCCACCAAGATCCGCACCTTGAGGCATCTGTAGATCATATCATTCGAGTACCCGAGACTTTGGAATGCTTGAGTCCTCTGCTCAATACCATTCCACTCCAACTGCTGAGTTACCATATTGCGGTATTGCGGGAATGTAATGTGGATCAGCCTAGAAATTTGGCAAAGAGTGTTACTGTAGAGTAGTTCCAATCCTAAAAAATCTCAGATATACGCCATTAAGCGTATTGTTCCCCTTTTTTGCCACCTTTAGATTCGTAATAACCAACACAAACCAAAGGCAAGAAACCATCTTGCTTTAAAAGATGTTACTATTAAGTGGAATTCTTTAGAGGAACATATATAACCACCTTTTACGAAGCTCAGGCAGACCGGCTAGTCAACCACTGGGCTGCATCGCCACCAAGCAGTGCTGCCTTTAAAAAGGAGATGCAGTCATACGTTGAGATGGTGTTAAAAGTTAAACCATCACAAATCCTTTGGTTACAACAGGACTTTAACTTCGAAGTAGATCCCGATAACAGAATATGGCTTCAGGAAGGAATGCGCGCGGTTTCTAAGATTCTTGACACCTTTCCCGATGGCCACCATAAAATGGCGTTTGTAATTGGCCAGTTTGTGAAAACGCATTTGGATGTATTAAAACTATTTAGTGAAGATCCTGATGCACCCTTAAAACCTAAACATTTTGCTACGGAACAGGAAGCGCGAGCATGGTTAGACCAAAAAGTTGACTGGAGCAATACACCACGAAATATTCAAGAAGAGATAAGTATAACATACAAGGGACTAGATAAAGAAGGAAAAGCACTCATCGAATTTAAAGTCGAGGCTAATCAACTGACCAATACCCTTACCTATCTTGAAAAAGTGCTCAGTGAGAATGATTTTGCCCGGGAAAACTATATGAAGTTTTCTATGCTGACTGCAAGGGAAAAGGAAGCACTGCGTTACATTGTAAAAGGGCATTCCAATCAAGAGATTGCCGATAAAATGTTTGTGTCAGTGAATACCATTCGAACGCACCGAAACAGAATCTGGAAGAAATTAGGTATCAAGCGCTTTAACGATTGTGTCAAATTCGCTACATTTTTCGATTAGAACCATGATATACGCCAATTGGCGTATTGTACGAACAAAATGCCTACTATAAATTCATTACCGAGTTGATAGTGTTTAACGCTTTGTTCAAAAGATTAAACAAACCATAATTTTACCCTTAACTAACCAACAACTCTTTAAAAAGCAGCTTTATTTATAAAGTTGCTTTTTTTATTTCGGCTAGATGATTACATCTAACGCAGGCTATAAAGCCTAAATATATTTCTCTCTTCTTCGTTAGATTTATAGTATGCAAAGACAATCTTTTCCTATGGTGCCTAGATTTTTGAAAATAGCTGGAATATTTGTGCTTCTCGCTGTTCAGATCCAAGGAGCAACCTTGCTTATTCCAATGGATGAAGACCAAAATGATCACCTAAAAGCTTATGGTATAACGTACTGGGCGTTAGCACAAGGATATACAGGAGATTGGCTGCTAAACTATCGTGGAGGAAGCTTTGCTTTTCCTGACAATCAATCCTTACAACTTGAATGCCGTATTCGTGGAGTTGATTTCGAAGTGGTCTCAACAGCTAGTTATGATAACATCCTGCGAGAAATCGCTAGCCCTTCTGTTAATGCAGAAAAAGTCAAACTTGAAAAGGCTCCGAGAGTAGCTGTGTATTCACCCAAATCAAAAAAACCCTGGGATGATGCCGTTACACTCGTCCTCACATACGCCGAGATCCCCTATGACGTACTGTATGACGATGAGATTTTAGATGAGCGATTACTACTTTATGATTGGCTGCATCTTCATCACGAAGACTTTACAGGACAGTATGGTCGATTTTATGCATCCTACAGAAATCAGGCCTGGTACAAAGAAGAGGTCGCTGAAATGGAAGCCTCAGCCCATAACCATGGGCACGGAAAAGTGTCTCAGCTTAAGCTCGCCGTAGTCAAAAAGATTTCTGCCTTTATGGCCGGAGGAGGATATATGTTTGCTATGTGCTCGGCAACCGATAGTTATGACATTGCCTTAGCCGCGCAAAACACCGATATCTGTGAATCCATGTTTGATGGCGACCCCATGGCTCCCAACGCTCAAAACCAACTTGATTTTTCCAAGACACTAGCCTTTAAAGATTTTAATCTTCGCACGAACCCTATGGAGTACGAGTACTCTGATATAGATGCTAACTTCCAACGCCAAGTGCCTCAAGAGGTTGATTATTTTTCACTCTTTAATTTTTCAGCCAAATGGGATCCAATTCCGACCATGCTAACCCAATGCCATACGCGTATAGTTAAAGGATTTATGGGACAGACCACAGCCTTTCGGAAATCTCGACTAAAATCGAATGTGACCATTCTTGCAGAAAACGATGCCTTTGGAGAAGCCCGGTATATTCATGGCAAGTTTGGCTTAGGGATGTGGTCATGGTATGGCGGGCATGATCCGGAAGACTACCGACACTATGTAGGCGATCCTGTAACTGAGTTAAAAAATCATCCCAATTCTCCAGGTTATCGTCTAATTCTTAACAATGTGCTCTTTCCTGCTGCCGAGAAAAAAGAGCAGAAGACGTAATTGACGATTACGAGAAAATGCAGATTTACTCAAAGAACCGCCAAACAAGTCCTCCCGTGTAGTTTCGTGGTCGTGCAGGATATTGAGCAATCCCATAGTATCCTGTAGGCCCTAAGTACTGATTGAGGTATTGTGCTCTTACAAAAACCCTCATGTGGCTGACTTTGATTCCAAGAAAGGCTTCAAGTCTTGGGGGCATGGCACTTGCTTCCCTATCTACTGGTAACCCAAAACGGGATAGATAAGGGTCATAGGTCATACGGGGAAAGGCTGTGTTCCAAGTTACCTGAGCGCCTAGATTTAATATAAGCCTTGATTGAAAAAGCGTTTGTTGCGCATAGATTCTGTGGCGGGTATAAAACGTTGGCATAACATATACATCTTCCGACGTCATCTGTGCACCCATTAAAGCATCCCAATTTAACCAACCGTTCAATGCACTTAGACTGTAGGAAAGGCTTCCAGCAAGACGGTGGACTGATCCATTAAACTGAAAGGTAAGCCTATTGCTATCTACCAAAACCGGATTCCGATCAAGAATATAATGACCGGAAAGGACTAAGTTCTTACCAAGACCATAGGTTAATCTACCCTCAAAGGTCATGGGCCGCGAATTCACTTGGAAACCTCCAGTGTACGTAGGGTCCGCAAGGCGATCAACGGGATTCATGACATTACGAAGAAAAGATGCCTCAATATGTACAAAGCCCAACGACGTTTCATGATGGAGTGCTGACACAAGGTGCTGGCTACCTCTCTGATAGCCAGAAAAAATCAAATGTGCCTTGTTCTCCCATAACCATTGGTTTTTTTGAAGAATGTATCGGATTTGCGTAAAGCTCTCATGAAACTGCTGGTCAACACCTTGAAGACTCCATGGAATATAACGGTGACCTGCTTCAAATTCCAACATGCCTCTATGGGTCAGATGACGACGCCAAAACAAACTGTTCTCCAGTACTTTGGATTGATAGCTAAAGCGAAAAGTATCTGCATCAAGCCATGCATACGATGCATAGAATAGAGAATCATCGCCACTCTGCGGATCGTCAAAACGATTAGACCAGGTAGAAAAAGCGAGCTTATGCCCAAAGAGGCTTTGTACTTGAAACGCAGAGACCTGAAGCGAATCATTTACTTGTCGGAAGGTTTCAAACCCAAAGTTTAGATGACTTTCTAGACAGACATTAAATCCTCGATCACTTTGAATCGCACCATCTAGGACAGGAGTGTAGAGGCTTGGTGAACTTAATCTTAGGCTATCATTTCCAATAAAATCCTCTTGTATTCCTCCATTCGCCTTTCTACGAAGTCGATGGAAGTTCATCGTGAGATTTCCGGAATAGCGGCCACTATTGGAGGCCCAGCGATTATATAGCGAAAAGGCCGCATTGCGTGTTTCTTCCTCAGGGTAATATCCTATGGATGACATACGGTAAAAGGAAAGTCCATAGTCCAAGCCTTGGTTAACCCGTTGGCTGTGTTGTGCACTGAATACATTTTGACGCTCAGCTCCTATCGCATAGGCAATTTGAGAAAAGGGTTTTTTTGTTTTATACCACTGAATAGAATCTAGTGGCATCCGATAGGGGGATAGGCCATGAGCATGACTTTGCCATTCAAGGTTGTGTATAGGAGGCTGATGTTGCATCGTCATGTTCTGAAGTGGACTTCCTGTATTGCCCAAATCAACGAAGAAGCTATTAAAAGCCGACGCAAAGTCAAAGTTGTAAATGCTCGATAATGACGTGTCGATGGAAAGCACCTTCCAAGGCGCCGAGCCATAGTAGAAGCTATCCGTTTCTAAGCCTTCTTCTCGTTGGCCATGCAACGTACTGCAACATATTAAACTTGCAATCAGTAATAAATGGTTACCATACCGTTTAACCATGAGCACGGATCAAACCTCGAAAGAGTGTTTCCACCCTATACCCAGCTTCCTGGGCAGCTTTTAAAACGAATTCATGATCAACGTGTTCGACATTTTCAGGAGGATATCCGATATCTGTTATAACCGACAACCCGAAGACACGCATACCCCCATGTCGGGCAACAACGACTTCTGGCACCGTAGACATACCCACTGCGTCCCCACCCAATCGATAGATCATTCGATATTCTGCTGGCGTTTCGAACGTTGGGCCTGATAAGCCATAATAGACTCCTTCTTTTACATCAATCGTTTCCTTTGTAGCAATGCTATGTACGGTCTTAATATATTCCTTGTCATAAGGTTCGATCATTTCTGGAAACCGAGGTCCAAGTCTATCGTCATTCACTCCGCGTAAAGGACTTTCGGGTGTAGCATTGATATGATCATTAATGATCATTAGATCTCCAACTCGCATTCCCTCTTGTACTCCACCTGCAGCATTTGAAACGGCAACAGAATGACAACCAAGTGCTTTCATTACGCGAACGGGATAGGTAACCTCCTTCATGGAATGCCCTTCATAATAGTGAAGTCTACCAGCCATTAAGACTACATCCACTCCTTCAAGTTGACCAAAAATGAGGGCCCCTTGATGTCCCTTTACTGAAGAACTCTTAAAATGTGGGATATCCTTATACTCAATACGCTGAGCATTTTCGATTAAACGAACTAGCCCACCAAGCCCACTGCCGAGGATAATACCCCATTTAGGCTTGACCTGAATATTTTCTTCAAGCCACTGTCTTGTTTCTTCAATCTGAGTATACAATTCCATACTATAAAAATACGCTTTGAAAGGTTAGTACCTCGCCTCCAGTCCATGTATTTCTATGCATCGGGCGATGGTGACTCAGGAAATGCATTCGTTGCCTGCTGTACCGCATAATCTGTATAATGGTCAACAAGCTCAAGAAGTAAAGGACCTTTAAGGGTGACATCTCGAACTTCCACCGGATGGACAATCAGCCGAACACCATTTTTCTCTAAGCGGTGTATGTGATCTTTAAGGCGCATCAAATCCTTTTCTGTTGTATGAATTTCATAAATGGCCTCACTTCCTTTGGCTTCAAGGTGACGTTTTGTCTCTAGAATAGACTCAATATCATAGGTAGAATATGCATGATGGTCTTGAAATCCCCGACAACTAACCGAAGGATGCATCGATTGCATGTATTCAAAAAAATCGGAGTTGTCTGCTAAGCCTGCTATCGCCAAGAGAGGTTTAGGACACTGAGATAGAGCTTCCGCACTATGAGCGGTTACCAGATATGGGATGTTGTAGTCTACTGTGGTAAAACAGACATATTGATAGGACAGAGGTCGTAAACGGTCACGGATTTCATTTTGCTTTTCGAGTCCAATGCCTTCAGGGCACTTCGAAACTACCAGTACATCCGCCCTGTGGTATCCACTGCGAAACTCCCTTAATCTGCCATACGGTAACAGATAGTCCTCACAAAACAGCATATCATATCGAGTGAGTAAAACCTGAAGCCCCGGTTTAATACTTCTATGCTGAAACGCGTCATCCAATACTGTCACTTGTTGTACAGGCCTTCCATGGTACACATCAGGTATAGCTTGGCTTCTGCTTTCGGAAACAACCACCCTGGTGTGCGGAAATCTATGCTTGGCTAGTAAGGCTTCATCACCGCTATTTTCTACAGAAGATTGTAAACTAACATCACGATATCCTGTACTCTTTCTGCCATAGCCACGACTCAGATAAGCCGTAGGAAGACCTTTTTGAGTGAGGTGATGCAATAGGTAAAAGGTATGCGGTGTTTTACCACTGCCTCCAACCGTTAGATTGCCAACTCCTATAATGGGCATTTCATAATCGATAATTGAGTTGATTCCCCAACGAAAAGCTAAATCACGCAGCGCTATGCCAATCGCATAGAAAAGCGACAAGGGTAGCAAAAGAAGATTACGTGAATGACGTTTTTGGCCCATAGAGTGAATAATATCCGCCTTTTTGGAAAGATACAATTCTTGATGTTTCCAACTCCAATAAGGTTTCGCATACAGGAAATTGATTGCCAAACATGTTAACTAGAGCCTCTAGGCTTACCTTGCCACATTGAGCAATATAATCTAATACCGCTTGGGCTTCAACACTTAATGATGACATCCCTTCTGTCTTACCATATTGTATACACGATACATAGGACGACCAAAATGTTTTGGGATCTTCGATAAGTTGAGCTATGTTTTGAGCAATTAAGCGATTGCATCCAAGACTGCTTGTATCACTGCACCGACCAGGCACAGCAAAAACATCGCGATTTTCCTCATAGGCTCTTCGCGCTGTGATAAGCGCGCCACCCTTTAGCGCACTCTCAATAACAATAGTCAATCGAGCCATACCCCCAATCACACGGTTTCTTTGCGCAAAGTGATAAGGCCGAGAGATTACATCAGGTAGAAACTCTGTTACGAGAAGTCCTTCATTAGATACAATGTCTTCAGCTAAACCTAAGTGCTCAGGGGGATAGATATGCTGTGGTGGATTCCCTAAAATGGCAAGGGTACAAAGTAGCTCAGAGATGGCCGTTTTGTGCGCCTGTCCATCGACGCCGCGCGCAAGACCACTGACAACACTCCATCCATTCTTGTACTCTGAGGAGGCAATGGAATGCACAATCTGTTCACAAACTAAGAGACCCTGCTTTGATGGTTTCCTCGTACCCACAATAGCGATGTGTTGGCGCAAAAGTTGCAATGGATTGCCCTTGACAAATAATAACAAGGGAGCATCGACCAAATGACGTAGATACGGAGGATACTCCTTATCATCGATTAACACTACTTGCCACTTGTATTGATGGAGTATTTCAAGTTGGCGATTGGCATACCCTTGACGCTCAAGCTTTATAAGATGGTTGTGCCAAGTGTGGCTTTGTTTGTGTTGTACCATGGTAAAATCAACCTCTTTCCAGTGTTCTAAAGGACCTAGATGCTCCCATAGCCGACGCGCATAGACAAGGCCAATACCTTCCACTGCCTGTAATTCAATCGCCCGTTGAATTCTATACAATCTGTTTTCTGGTGAATCTGGCATTGTTTACCTTGTGGTGGTTTACTAAGAGTCAATTATTATGCGCTGTTTACATAAATACTTCCTTCTCGCCTTTACATTTTTCGCCACTGAGTATTCCGTTGGCCAGGATTATAATCCAAATGCTGGGCCGAACTCATTTGCTAGTGAATCAAACCCTAACTATTGGAAAAACAAATCGATAAAACCAGGGTATTGGCAACAGGATGTGCATTACACCATGACGGCGAGGATTGACGAAAAACGGTATTTCATTGAGGCCACAACTGAATTAGTGTACACCAATAATTCACCAGATACTCTGAGCACAGTGGCATTTCATCTTTACCAAAACGCTTTTCAACCAGGAGCATATTATGACAATCTTCAAAAGAATAATGGCGTCGATCCAATCTACAGCGATTATGAGGAAATGGGTCTCGGAACGGTTGTAAGCAATATGCGAGTTAACGGAGATGTTGTAGATACTTCAATGGATAATACCATATTATTTGTGCACCTCAATGAGCCATTGCTTCCCAATGATGGAATTACCCTACATTTTGATTTTCAAACATTCTATGGTTTTGGAAGCAGTCGTCGCCGAATGAAGCTCTTTAACTCTTACGGAGCCATTCAATTCAACGGAGCTCATTGGTATCCAAGAATTGCTGTATATGACGAGAAGTTTGGATGGAATGTTGACCAGCACCTCAGTCGAGAATTTTATGGAGACTTCGGAACCTTTGATGTTACCTTGGATTTTCCTTCCAACTACGTAGTTGGAGCAACCGGTTTTTTACAAAACCGCGATGAAGTATTACCAGCAGAACTCAGAGCAAAACTTGATATTGAAAATTTCAAAGACAAGCCTTGGGGCGAAGCGCCATCGACCATTACTCCCTATGTTGAAGGCGAGCGCAAGCAGTGGCATTACTATGCGGAAAATGTGCATGATTTTGCCTTCACCGCAAACCCTCACTATCGAATAGGAGAATCGGAGTGGCAAGGAGTAAAAACCTATGCCCTCTGTCAAGAGCCACACAGTAGTCGATGGCAAAATGCAGCGGAATACACCGCAGCCATTATTCAGGTATTTTCCGAGGACATTGGTATGTACGGTTACCCAAAGATGATCGTAGCCGATGCTCGCGATGGCATGGAGTATCCAATGCTCACCTTGGATGGTGACAAAGATCCTGGATATCGCGATCTTCTAGTTCACGAAGTGGGGCATAACTGGTTCTATGGAATGGTTGCCAATAACGAGACCTATCGGGCCATGATGGATGAAGGATTCACCCAATTTCTAACGGCTTGGGGCCTTGAAGCCATCGATGGTGTTAACTATGTAACGAATACACCATCAACACCATACCTCCGAAAATTTAAGGAGCCAGTAGAGGCCCGTGAAGGCGAGGTATATATCGGATATATGATGGACGCTACCCTCGGACAAGACCCTCAATTGAATACGCATAGTGATGGATTTGATGGAGCACTTCGTCATGGCGGGGGATATGGTCATGTCTATTATAAGACTGCGGTGATGCTTTATAATCTTCAATATGTTTTAGGCGATTCCTTGTTTTTGGCGGCAATGCAACACTATTTTGACCAGTGGTCCTATGCTCACCCTTATCCCGAGGACTTCCGACACTCCATCATTGACTTCACGGGCGTTGATTTGAATTGGTTCTTTGATCAGTGGATTGAAACCAACAAAAGCATCGACTACAGTATTTCTTCGAAAAAAGAAACAGCCGAAAACACCTACACCATTACCCTAGAGCGTCATGGAAGGATGCAAATGCCGATAGATCTTCAACTAAAGGACCAATCGGGTACGACCTATGATTTTCACATTCCTAACCAATATTTTGAAAAGTCCACAGAAGCCACAATACTTCCTAAGTGGACCGGGTGGGATAAGCTTCACCCTACCTACAGTTTTACCGTAGAACTTGAGGATAAACTCGCCAATGCAACGATTGATACAACAAACCGCTTGGCCGACATCAATGCCTTTAACAACAGGCTAAAAAGAAACACTATTTGGCGCTTTAACAGCCACGTCTATAACTTCCCTAGCCGTAAACATTACATTATGGAATGGCGTCCCGACCTATGGTGGAACGGTGTAGATGGACTTAAGCTTGGACTCCATGTAGAAGGAAACTATATGCGACGAAAACGCTTTTTTGATTTCACAATCTGGGGTAATCTTTCTTGGCCAACCCTGCAGCGTTCCTATCAAGGGGGCCCTGCATTCTTAAATAGCAGAAGAGCATACCAAGGGATTAACTACAGACTTTCTTACGCAACGCCAGTTTATGAATTTATCGACGGCGCAACCGCCTATGTCAAGTCAAAATACCTAGATGGGCTTATTGATCAACGCCTTGGCATTCAAAAGGAGCTTCATGGAAAAGGAACGCTCAGGTTAGAAGGCTTTGCTATGATTAGGCCCAATGAAGAAGACCTATCCTACCTTCAAAACCCAGAGCAAGGTGCTTGGTGGGTCAGTGGCGCCTGGAATGCAGGACTTAACCTGCAGTATACCTCCGAAGATTTCCGAAAGGCACGGCCGGGCAAAAGCCAACTCAAACTATCAGGAAGGGTTTCTATGACGCCTGACTGGAATTACCAATACCTCGAAGCGACGTTTACTGATCATATGAAAATCGGAAAATTTGATTGGAAAAATCGTCTTTACAGTCGCTTCGGTTTTGGAAAAACACCGCCTGAAAGCGCCGTATACCTAGCAGGTGGGAATCCCGAATCCATGATGGATAACAAGTTTGTCCGAAGCGTTGGATTCTATCCTCAACAAGAAATCGGGCCTTACCAAAACAACTCCACTACAGGCTTTCATTATGCTGGAGGCATGAATCTTAGAGGTTATGCAGGTCGATTAGTAACGGATGAATCGGGACAGAGCTTAGTTTCGGGACGGTCGGGGTTAAGTGTTTCGTCCGAGTTAAGTTTTGATCGTTTGATTAACATAAAAAACAGTAAACTTCGAAGAAACTACGAGGCCAACGTATACCTTTTTGCCGATGCGGGACTAATCAATAGTGATCCAACGGCTCGTGGAAGAAACTGGTCTGCAATCTACGCTGATGCTGGATTAGGTCTGGCCCTGACATGGAAACGCTTCTTTAAACTCTACAATCTAAAACCGTTTACCTTTCGCATAGATTGTCCTTTTTGGGTCTCCGATCCAGGTACTGGAAATCAAAACATCTATCCTCGATTAGTCTTTGGATTTAATCAAACCTTTTAATCTGGCGTCAATACCTGTATGAGACTATTCTATCTGCTTTTTTTCACACTTCAGTTTGCCTGTACTTCAATCATAGAGATTAAAGCCCAGCACGAAAGGGGAAATGCCGATGCGCGAATAGCAATGATCGGATGCCACAATCAACACGCTCCAGCCCCTTCTCTCCCCTACATCGCTGAAGTGCTTCAACCTGACGTAACCGTTTGGATCGGTGATAATGTCTACGCCGACACCAAGGATAACCCGCAATACATCATCGATCAATTAGAGATACTTAGGGAAAAAGAGGGGTTTTCTGCTCTAAAAGAAGTCTCTCAATTTGTAGTGACCTGGGATGATCATGATTATGGGTTAAACAATGCAGGCAAAGAGTACAGTTTAAAAGAAAAATCCAAAAACATTCATCGGTCATTTTGGGAGCTCGAAGCAGAAATACCAAGCAATCAGGATGGTGTGTACTATGCTAAACAGTTTACGTTTAACGAAAAAACCATCCAGTTTATCCAGTTAGATGGGCGCTTTAACCGAGATAAACCAGGAAGAAATGCGGATGCGCTAGGAGAAAACCAATGGGAGTTTTTGGTGCAAGCCCTACGACAAGATGATGTAGACCTTCGTTTTATATCCTGCGGATACCAAATTCTAATCAATAGACCGATGCGATGGGAGGCCATGGTGCGGCTGGGGAAAAGTAGAAAACGCTTGATGGGGCTCATTGAAAGTCAAGATGTTCCCGTGCTTTTTTTGACTGGAGATCAACATTATGTAGAGGTATTAGAAAGTCCTGGAAATGTAGACTATAAGACCTACGAAATCATGGCAGCAGGTATTAACAAAAATGAACGCCCAGGAAGAGCTCCCAACCGAGTGGAGGGACCTGATGTCACCTTGCACAATGCCCCTATACTCGATGTTTATCTTGACGATGAGAATCCCTATGTCGAAGTAAAAAATATCAATGTCGAGACAGGGGAAATCTCTATGTTCTACAGAATAAATCTAAATTCTATCGGGAAATAACCGAAATCAAATCCAGCCATACGCAATACTTCATAATCTAAAAGATAGTCCAAATGCCCCCTAGATTCGAGGCATTGTTCATTTAAAAATTATCTATTATGAATCGTTTACGCAATCAGGTACAAGTTATTGGAAGGCTAGGAAACACCCCTGAGTATAAAGAATTTGAAGGCAATAAAAAACTTATACGTTTTCGCCTAGCAGTCCACGAATATTTCACTGATGCAAAAGGAGAAAGACAGGAGCGCACGCAATGGCACTCGTTAGTAGCTTGGGGAAAAACAGCAAGTAATCTCTTTGAATATGTCAACAAAGGTGATGAAGTAGCCATCCTCGGCAAGCTTGTTCAAAGCACTTTCAAAGACAACAATGACAAGACACGGACTTCTACAGAGATTCAGATAGAAGATTGGCTTCTTGTCCAACGCGTTTCAGTGCCGGCTGCCTAGCAGCCTTCTACGACGATTACGAATTCTCCTTTGATGGCATCTCGCCCCTGAAAGATTGATAGGACATCTTCGATGGTGCCGCGCTGGGTTTCTTCGTACATCTTGGTGAGCTCTCGGCTCACCGAGATGCGTCGTGTGGGGCCAAATACCTCATTAAATTGACCTAATGTCTTTAATAAACGATGCGGGGATTCATAAAATATCATGGTTCGATACTCCGATTTTAGCTGGTCTAGTCTTGTTTTGCGACCTTTTTTTACAGGCAGAAACCCTTCAAAGACAAACTGATGCATTGGAAGACCCGATACCATTAAAGCCGGTACGAAAGCGGTAGGACCAGGCAAGGCCTCGATAAGGAAATCCCTATCAATACATGCACGACTAAGGTAAAATCCTGGGTCACTGATGCAAGGACTTCCGCCGTCTGAAACCAATGCACAGGAATGCCCTTGATCCAATAAATCTAGAATGCCATTTGTGGAAGCCTGCTCATTAAACTTATGATGAGCATATACCTTTTTTTTAATTCCAAGATGGTTGAGCAGCTTGTTTGTCTGCCGTGTATCTTCCGCCAAGATAAAATCAACAGATTTCAGCACTTCTACCGCCCGAATCGTAATATCACCAAGGTTGCCTATTGGAGTAGGCACAAGGTATAGGCTAGTTTTCTGTGACTTCATAGGAATAGCGTTCCATAATAGGGTTGACTAATAGCTTTTCACAAGCTTCTTTAGCCAAAGCATCCGCCTCTTGCATGGAATTCGCCTCAATGGTTAAGACAATATGTTTTCCGACACGCACGTCTTCAATCGCCGTAATATTTAAGTTGGATAGTCCTAGTAAAACCGCTTTTCCCTGGGGGTCTAGTAATTCTGGATGAGGTAGGATCTCAACGTTTGCAGTGAAGGTCATGATTTATCTTTTAATCGATTGAATGTACTTAAACTCAAAAGTAAATATAACAAGAGTCCAAGGGGTATTAGGTATGAAGTTTCAAACAGCACTTGTAGGCCCATTGCAACAGCAATAAAAATTCCTGCAACTATCAAAAAGGCCTTTGGTACATAGCGCAACCCTTTGGTTTTAAGCAAAGGAAGTGGAGCATTCATTAGAATGGCCAGTAGACCTGCTAACAGAGGATAACAAACTAAAGGCAAAGGCCCTAGCCCTATTCCAATCCACCCCACTAAGAGAGCAGCCAATGGGCTCGATAGGCCTTGAAAAAAGATGGTTTTACTTTCTTCAACATTAAATCGAGCAAGGCGCAAAATGACACCCACGACATACATGATACATCCGAGGGAAAGCCATGGATCCCCTGCTTCACATAGGGTGAACAAAAAGTAAGCAGGCAAGGCTCCGAAGCTAATCGCATCAGCTAAAGAATCTAACTGTTTCCCAAGATCACTCTCCGCCTGCAATGAACGCGCTAACAAACCATCTAAGCCATCAAAAACATAACAAGCTCCCCAAAAAAGCAAGGCTTTATCTATCTCACCTTGACTTAAGAAAAAGATAGCCGACATGCCCGAGAAAGCATTAAGCAGTGTACATGCATTGGGAATATGGTTTCGAAGATTCATTACCGGACGCGCTCAAAAATAAACTTACCCATGTTTTGCACAAGATTATCCCCAGGTTGAATCAAAGGACCTGACGTAATTGGATAAACTGCCGATACGGAATCCATCGGCATATTCGGCGAAGTAAAGTCAGTTCCTGCGTCACTTCCTCCGTCAAGACTAATGGCATCGATAGTAACCTTGTCATACCATTGACCATCCTGCGCATCAAAAAGCACGGCTCTACCCGCAACAAACCAATCGGGACTTGGAGCAATCATCGACAGTACCGTTACTGCGTGCCTTGTTGCCGTCACTCCAATGGATAACTCACCCTGTCCTGGGCTATCAACATCAGGCCCTACGCGTGCATCCAAGGCCTGTCCTGTATTGATAGAATATGAAAACTCATCCATGATGCTATCAGTCTGTCCTGTTTCAGCTAGAATACGAAGTCCATCGGACGCAGGGTATCCTGAGAAAAAAACATAAAAGTTTGGCGTGTGCGACAAAGCGACCAAAGGGCTAAAGTGAGCATTGGCCGGATAAGCATTAGGATGCGTAGAATCGGACCAAGTTGCTTCAAAACGCACAGTATAGACTACATCAAATCTGGAGATATTGTCGTCTGTTTGGCAAGCTTGAAGACAAACCAAAACAAGCATAAGGAGAAACAGTACACGTTGCATTGTACAAAAGTAACTATCCCGCATCAACATTGATTTTTAATCGAACACTCCGAATGGCATGCTCTGACTTTCGATGTTGCTCTAACTCATTTACGGCATTCCTCCATTGCTTCGCTACCGATGAATTACGCACTGTCTTTAGAATCACCTCCCGTCGGTAAGTATTTCGAACCCTCTCAACAGGGGGCAAAGATGGGCCTAAAACACAATCGCTACCTAACCGTTGTTTCATGCCTGTTGCAAAGTAATGAGCAGCAGCAGCAGTCTTTTGAACATCCTTATGGGAAAACTCAAAAACGGTAAACTGAAAGGTGGGTGGATAGTTATATTGCTCCCTGACGGATTGCTCATGTTCAATAAAGGCTTCCCAAGAATCTTCAGTTAATGCCTTGAGCACGGGATGGTCTACTTGCCGTGACTGAATCAAGACTTGTCCAGCCTTTTGGCCTCTTCCTGCACGACCAGCTAATTGCTTGAGCGTATTGTAACAGCGCTCATTGTTTCTGAACGTTGGAAAGTGCAACATTTCATCGGCATCCAGTACACCAACTAATGTAACCCGCTGAAAGTCTAATCCTTTTCCGATCAGCTGTGTGCCAATTAAGATGTCATACTTGTATTCTTCAATTCCCTTTAACATGGCCTCATAGCGCTTCCGCGAGGCAGCAGTATCTCTATCCATTCGAAGTATTCTCGCCTGTGGGAAGAGGGATTCAATTTCTTCCTCAATACGCTGCGTACCTGATCCATAGAGTTCCCATTGCTGAGAAGAGCATGAAGCGCATCGTGAGGTTAGTCGAGCTGTACTTCCACAATAATGGCATCGAAGATTTCCAGAATATTTGTGATAGGTTAAGCTCACATCACACTGGTGACATTTAGCCGTTGATTCACATGTTTTACAGCGTGCTAGTGTGGCATAACCTCTGCGGTTTTGGTAGAGAATGACTTGTTCTTTTCGGGCTAAACATGCATGAATTGCTTCAATTAAGACCTTACTAAACTGTCCCGTTACTTGGTGTCGTTTTTTGGCGTCAACCAGGTCGATTAGCTGAGGGGTCGGAATGGCCAACTGATTAAAGCGATTGTGAAGCTCTACCCTTTCCCATTTGACCGATGCTACATTTTGAAGGCTTTCAAGACTTGGTGTTGCAGAACCCAAAATGATCGAAGCTTTGTGTTGTTTAGCAAGCATTAGGGCAACATCCCTGCCATGATATCTTGGCGTTGGGTCCTGCTGTTTGTAAGATGCTTCGTGTTCTTCATCTACGATTACGAGTCCGAGTTTTTTGAAGGGCAAAAAGACACTAGATCGCGCGCCGAGGATAATTGAAATCTCGCCACGTAAAACCTTCTGATATAGCTCAACCCGATAGGCTGGAGAAAACCTTGAATGATAAACCCCAATGGGACAATCAAAGTATTGACGTATCCTATGAATCATTTGAGTGGTCAATGCAATTTCTGGCAACATAAAAAGCGCTTGGCCTCCACGGCGCAAACAGTCTTTAATGAGTTCGATGTACAACATTGTTTTGCCACTCCCTGTGACCCCTTGTAACAAAATGGCTTTATTGGAATTTGTTTGCCATATGCCTTGGATGGAAGCCAGCGCTGACGATTGTTCTGAAGACAATTCAACGTCTTTTGGCTGTTGAGCAATGTAGGACTCTTCCAAACGATTGAGGTCGATCCAATACTTTTCAACCCATCCTCTTTTTGTCAGCGCATTTAATGCCGTTTTGTGGGATGCATTTGTCGAGGATTCTTCATGTTGTCCAACGCTAAGTTTAAGGAAGGCCTCTTGTTGTTTTGGTGCACGATGTAATTGGGCCAACGCGTTGTCAAAAGCCTCGGGAGACTCCAATAATTCCTTTGTTAAACGGTAACGAACAGCTCTTTTAGGAGAATAGGTTTGTCCCAACGACTCTTTGATTGCTACGAGTCGAAGTTTCATTAATCGCTTAAGCGAAGCTAGCGGATTGGCCAGCCCAGTATGGCGAATGATCATGGATTGAGCAAGGGGACCATGAGTGGTCAACGTAGAAAGAATTTCAATGTCAGTTTCATCTAAGACCTGATCATCATCCATGGTGTCCACCGAATCGACTAAGGCCACATACAATGTTTCGCTAGAGATCTTAAGCAGGGTTGGCAAAGCTGCTTGCATTATATCACCAAGGTTAGCCATGTAATAGGCAGCCATCCAGCGCCATAATTCAAGCTGACCTGGCGTACTCCATTGTCCCTGATAGATCACTTGCTTGATGGGTTTCACCGCAGTTTGCGTGTTTTTTTCCACATCATCCAAGCGCGTAACAAGCCCCGCGTATTCTTTGCGCTTTCCTAAGGGGACCAAAACTATGGACCCTTCCTTAATCTCATCTTCCAAAGCAAGTGGAATGGCATAGGTCAACGCATTACCTAGCGGCAAGGGAAGCAAAACTTCAGCCACTCTCGGGCTTAAGGTTGCGGACGCATGGGTAATATCTAGCAAGTTCATGGTTGACTTAAGCAATTTTGTGCAATTCTACTTTGAATAGAACAAAGGGTAAGTTACCTTTGGGCAACGTTAAAAATAACATCGTCAGAAATTATGGCAAATCACGGCAAAATTATCTCTATCATCGGCCCTGTAGTTGATGTTCGATTTGAAGGTTCAAACACAGCGTTACCGAAAATTCTCAATGCATTAGAAGTTATTAAAAGTGATAGCGAAAAGGTCATTCTCGAATGCCAACAGCATTTAGGAGAGGATAGTGTTCGTTGTATTGCAATGGATGCTACTGAAGGATTGACCAGAGGAATGGAAGTGGCCGATACGGGAGCTCCTATCAAAATGCCAAAGGGAGAAGCTATACGAGGTCGACTTTTCAATGTAGTCGGCGATGTGATTGACGGTATTGGTGAGCCTCTTGACAAAAAAGATGGAATGCCCATTCACCGCAAGCCCCCTAAGTACGAAGATCTCTCGACAGAATCTGAAGTACTCTACACAGGTATCAAGGTAATCGACCTTATCGAGCCCTACTCAAAGGGAGGTAAGATTGGTCTATTCGGAGGAGCAGGAGTAGGGAAAACCGTATTGATCATGGAGTTGATCAATAACATTGCCAAGGCTCACTCAGGACTATCTGTTTTTGCAGGAGTTGGAGAGCGAACTCGTGAAGGAAATGATCTCTTACGAGAAATGATTGAATCCGGCGTTATTCGCTACGGAAAAGAATTTGAAGAATCACTTCATGCAGGTGGTTGGGACGTTAGCAAAGTAGATATGGATGAATTAGCTAAGTCTCAGGCGACCCTTGTATTTGGTCAAATGAATGAGCCTCCAGGAGCACGTGCTCGTGTTGCCCTCTCAGGACTCTCAGTTGCTGAACACTTCCGCGATGGGGATGAAGGAGATGCCGGAGGACGTGACATCTTATTCTTCGTAGACAACATTTTCCGTTTTACTCAAGCGGGATCTGAGGTGTCGGCCCTTCTTGGACGTATGCCTTCAGCGGTTGGATATCAGCCAACACTTGCTACAGAGATGGGACTTATGCAAGAGCGAATTACCTCTACCAAGCGAGGTTCGATTACATCAGTACAAGCGGTATACGTACCTGCGGATGACTTGACGGATCCAGCACCAGCAACGACATTTGCTCATCTTGATGCAACTACTGTATTGAGTCGTAAACTTGCTTCTTTAGGTATCTATCCAGCGGTTGATCCATTGGATTCCACCTCAAGAATTTTGGAGCGTTCAATTGTAGGCGATGAGCACTATGATTGTGCCCAACGCGTAAAAGCCATCCTTCAGCGCTACAAAGAACTTCAGGATATCATTGCCATTCTTGGTATGGATGAATTAAGCGAAGAAGATAAACTTTCAGTATTCAGAGCGCGGAAAGTGCAGCGTTTCCTTTCTCAGCCATTCCACGTAGCAGAGCAGTTTACTGGTATGCAGGGAGTTCTTGTTGACATCAAGGATACGATCAAAGGATTCAATATGATCATGGATGGTGAACTTGACCATATTCCTGAAGCAGCCTTCAACTTGAAGGGTACGATCGAGGAGGCAATTGAGGCTGGCGAGCAAATGTTAGCAGAAACTGCAAATGCCTAAATCATGACGGTTCGCATCATGACACCGGAATCCGTGCTTTTTGAAGGAAGTGCAGAAGGCGTTAAGCTACCTGGAACAAGCGGTTCTTTTGAGATTCTCAACAACCACGCAGCCATTATGGCTTCGTTGGAAAAAGGCTCAATTCGTGTAAAACACGACGGTAAAGACACAAGCTTTGATATACAGGATGGTTTTGTGGAATGCCTCAACAACCACATCAATATTGCGGTAACGCTCTAAGTAAGGCTTTTGGCTTTCAGCTAGTAAGTAGGCTCTTGAGGCTTATTGCCCAGTACATCATCTATAGCTCCTATAAGCTCGTCTGTCAATAGAGGAAGTATTTCTAAGGATTGGATGTTCTCTTGCAACTGCTTAAGGTTACTTGCTCCTAATATCACCGTTGAAACATGGGGGTTTTTAAGGCACCATGCAATAGAAAGTTGTGTAAGAGACAACTCCCTTTCTTGAGCTAAGGCATGCAATTTCACCACTTTCGCCATTTTGTCTTCATCGCCGAGTGTTCGTTCGCGAAGCCAGTCAAAGCCCTCCTGATCAAGACGACTGCCCTTAGGCACTTGATCTATATATTTCCCTGTGAGTAATCCGGAAGCTAAAGGAGACCAGATGGTAGTCCCTAAGCCAAATCGTCGATAGATCGGCAGATAATCCAATTCCACCTTCGTTCGATTAAACATGTTGTATTCCGGTTGTTCCATAGTCGGGCCAATCAGATTATATCGCTCTGCGACATAGTGGGCTTCCGTAATCTGTTGACTAGTCCATTCAGAAGTTCCCCAATACAAAATCTTTCCTTGTTGTATCAGATTATGCATGGTCCAAACAGTCTCATCAATTGGAGTATGAATATCTGGTCTGTGACAAAAGAATAGATCGAGATAATCGACTTGTAAACGGCGTAATGCGGCATCACAAGCTTCCACTACATGCTTGCGCATTAGCCCTTTGTGATTGGGCCATGCCATCGATTCGGGATCTTTCCCACCCCAAAACACTTTACTTGACACAACATAGGTAGAGCGATCCCAGGATACATCGCTTAATATTTGGCCCATAACCTCTTCAGATTTACCCCTTGCATAAACCTCAGCATTATCAAAAAAGTTAATGCCGTGATCATAGGCATAGACCATTAACTCCTTAGCCATTTTGGCATCAATGAATTTTCCAAAATTGAGCCAACTTCCTAGAGACAAAGCGCTTACCTGAAGTCCCGACTTCCCTAATCTTCTATATTCCATAGCGTAAAAGATGAATGATAACAAGGTAAAGGTACGTTTTGATTGTCAAGACTTTTCGCGCTTTTTGGTTTTAGCCTCAGTATTAACGACTTTTGTGTTATGGCACAGCTACGAACATTTCCAGCCCAACTAACTGACAAGACATACGAGGTTAAAACAAATCCGAATCGTTTCGATTCATTCTGGTTAAAGAGAATGAGAGACCCAAGAGACCTCCCATTTATCTACCTCACCATGAAACTCCTTGCCATTGTGTTTCCCTGCGTAGTGGTTATGTATGGTTTCGCAAATATTCCTTGGCTCTTTTGGCCAACTGCTGTGATTTACACTTTGTTAATCACGATGAAAAACAAAAGCCCCTTTGGCCTGATGCTGCATTGTACGAGCCATAGACCATGGTTTAAAACGGATTACAAGGTCTGGAATAAATTTTTACCATGGATTTTAGGGCCTTTCATGGGACAAAGCCCAGAAACCTACTTTGCCCACCACATTGCAATGCATCATCTTGAAGGTAATCTACCAGATGACGATAGTACAACCATGCCCTTCAAGCGCGATAGTGGACGAGATTTTGCCAAATACTTGTTTAGTTTTCTTCTTTTCGGCGTGGTTCGCTTGGTAATCTACTTTAACAAGATTGGTGAGAGCCGCAGAAAAATTAGAAACCAAGCCATACTTGGAGAGCTCCTTTACATCGGTTCTGTAGTTGGGCTGTGCTTTGTTAATTTTTGGGCAACCCTTTTTGTCTTTATACTGCCTTTTGTTACGACACGTATTACCATGATGCTTGGAAACTGGGCACAGCACGCCTTTGTTGATCCAGAAGATCCAGGAAATGAGTATAAAAACAGTGTAACCTGTATTAACCACCAATACAATCACAACTGCTGGAATGATGGATACCATATTAGCCATCACGTTAAGCCTAATTTGCACTGGACAGAACATCCAAACCATTTGTTAGATAACCGAGCGACCTATGCCAAACATCAAGCTATGGTTTTTGAGGGTATCGAGTTTGGAGGAGTATGGTTTAATCTAATGCGCAAAAACTACGATAAGCTTGCCGATCACTTAGTAAACATCGATGGGGCCTTTTCAAGTCGGGAAGAAGCAATCGCTGTTATGAAGAAGCGAACATCTAAAATTGTTGGATGGCAGCAAGAAGTAGGAATGGCTTAATTACCGCCTGCCCCTGATAAGGCATATCCTAAAATATTGGCACCCATTTTAAGCGCCTTTTGACGTAAGGCCTCACTATCGCCATGAACGTCGGCATCTTCCCAACCGTCGCCGAGATCAGTCTCATGGGTATAAAGTAAAACTAAATCGCCGTCAACAAAAATTCCGAGTGCCTCAGCGGGCTCCCCATCGTGCTCATGAATTTTAGGAAGACCTTCAGGAAAAGGGTACATGTTCGTATAAATCGGGTGATTTACAGGAACAGGTTTAAGCACTTTATCAGGATAAAGCTGTTGGATTTCTCGGCGCACGAAGGCATCCATTCCGTAATTATCGTCAATATGTAAGAAGCCTCCATGGTTGAGATAGGTTCGCAGATTTTCTCTCTCTTGAGCTGAAAAAGTAACATTCCCATGTCCCGTCATATGGATAAAAGGATAGTTGAAAATTGCTTGATCGCCAGGATTGACTTCAGCAACCGTCAGGTCAATATTGGTATTGAGCTCTTGATTGCAAAAAGCAATTAAGTTTGGCAAAGCAGATGGATTAGCATACCAATCTCCTCCCCCATTATACGTTAGCAAGGCAATTGAAAAAGAGGATTGGGCGGACAAAGACTGCATTGTGAAGGGCAACAACCCTATCCATATACACACCATCCACATAACTCTTGATAATCCGCTCATTATAGCTTGGAAAATACGTTGATTTGTTGGATTATCGCAAGCGATGCTGACTCCGCCCTCAGGCGGTTTGGACCCAAAGACACCCACGAAAACCCACTAGCTGATGCAAGACGAGCTTCCTCTTTTGAAAACCCACCCTCTGGGCCTACAATTGCCGTGATTTTTTTAGCACCTGATAGCGTAGGCCAAGTGCTTTGTAAAGTCTTGATTCGCTCGGGAGTATACGCCATGAGCCGAATAGAATCTGAGGTATCCTTCACAAAGGAATCAAAGGATTGAATGGGATAAATCTCAGGACAATAGCATTGAAGAGACTGCTTCATGGCGCTAAGTGCCACTGACTCCAGCCTTTTTGGATTAAAGTGACTTCGAATACAATGGGCGCTAAGTATAGGTTGAAAAGCTGATACGCCATATTCGGTTGCCTTTTCAATCATCCATTCCATTCGCGAAGGTTGCTTTAACACAGAAAATGCCAAGGTCACTTGGGGTTCGGGTCGAGGCACCTTGGTGATTTCCTTAGATTCAAGGACTAATTCTTGCTTGCCAATCTGACGAATTGTGGCTTGAGCAACGTTGCCTTTGCCATCGGTCAAAAAAATCGAGTCGCCCTCTTGCTTACGAAGAACCTTGGTGATATGCTTTACCTCCTGACCCTCGATTACACACTCGTTGGAGCTTAAATCACTTGTATAAAATAAAGCATTTACTCCTTCGAGCATGGTATTGGATTCAGTTATTTCACGCTGGGTGCTGCTGCGCAAATTTCATCAGAACAAGCCGCTTGAAATTGCTCGAAATTGCTTTCAAATGCCTTGATCAATCGATTCGCCGTCCTAGCATACTCCTCTCTAGAAGCCCAGGTATTGATAGGGTTTAAGATGTTTGCAGGGACTTCTCCAGCAGCCATAGGTATTTCCATGTCGAAAAATTCATCGATCATAAACTCTCCACGATCTAGTGATCCATCTAACGCTTGACTAATTAAACTACGCGTGTAAGGCAGAGACATTCGTTTCCCCACACCATACACTCCACCACTAAGTCCAGTATTTACAAGCCAAACTCTCGCCCCTGATTCCTCTATCTTTTCCCCCAACATCTTAGAATATTTGAACGGATGAAGTGGCAAGAAAGGAGCACCATAGCAAGCACTAAAGGCTGTTTGAGGTTCTGTTACACCGGCTTCAGTACCCGCAACTTTCGACGTAAATCCTGAAATGAAATGATACATCGCCTGAGGCACTGTCAAACGGCTTATGGGAGGTAAAACTCCAAAGGCATCATAAGTAAGAAAGAATATATTTTTTGGAATTCCACCCATTGACGGCTCCGCAATATTGTTAATATAATCGATTGGATAAGAAACCCGTGTATTCTGAGTAATTGAACCATCGGCGTAGTCTACCGCCTTGTTATCATCCTTAAAGACAATGTTTTCAAGAATAGCACCAGGCTTTATAGCATTAAAGATGTCAGGCTCCTTTTCCTTACTCAAGTCGATGACTTTAGCATAACATCCTCCTTCGAAGTTAAACACACCTGATGCCGTCCATCCATGTTCGTCGTCACCAATCAATGCGCGATTGGGATCCGCAGATAATGTAGTCTTACCTGTGCCACTAAGCCCAAAAAATAGAGCCGTATCTCCACCATGACCAATATTGGCAGAACAGTGCATGGCAAGAACGTTATCATATTCAGGTAAGGTATAATTCAACACCGAAAAGATTCCTTTTTTAATCTCACCAGTATACGCTGACCCACCGACAAGGATGGTTTTCTCAGCAAAGTTGATTATTGAAAAATTACTGTCTTTTGTGCCATCGACGGCTGGATCAGCCTCAAAACCTGGTGCACAGATAACATGCCACTCAGGAGAAAATGCTGATAGCTCAGCATCCGTTGGTCTTAAAAACATATTGTAAGCAAACATATTGGACCACGGATACTCAGTAATTACGCGCACAGGTAGACGATAGTCTTTGTCTGCACCAGCGTATGCATCACGAGTAAAAATATTTTTTGCATTGAGATAGGCAATCATTTTTTCCTTCAGTCCTGCAAAGTACTTTGGCTCAATCGGTTGATTAATAGCGTTCCAATCTACTGTCCCACGTGTAATAGTATCGTGAACGATAAATCGATCCTTTGGAGAGCGACCGGTAAAGCGACCTGTCATTACGACAAGTGCCCCATTATCTGCGACCTCACAGCCGTAGGATTCTACCGAGATTTGTGCTAATTCTTCAGGACTAGCGTTACATAGGTTGTGGGTTGGATGTAGGTTCAGATACCCTAGATCAATGAGGCTATCTGTTGAAAGTGAATTTGACATACCATAATTTTACCACGTCGAAAATACCACATATAAGAGGGCTTTTTTACATTTATTAACGAAATTCTCCACCGATTAATGTATTCTGTATAATGCAAAAAATTCAATCTATTACCGATTGCTTAGAGCAATGGGCGCCGACTTCATTAGCGCTTAGCTATGATAACTGTGGTTTACTAGTAGGAGATCCTAATCAATTAGTAAATAAGGCCCTAGTCTCCCTAGATGTTACGGAAGGTGTTGTACAAGAAGCAATAGATCAACAAGCTAACCTGATTATAGCCCACCACCCTATAATTTTCAAAGGATTACGATCAATACGACCTACGACCGACAGTCAACGTGCAATAATTCTTGCTATAAAACACGATATAGCAATTTATGCGATTCACACCAATCTTGATCGAGTGGATGATGGCGTGAATAAAGCACTCGCCGATCGACTTAACCTATCCAATCGTTCTGTCTTAGATGAGGCGTCCAATCTGTATAAACTCATCACTTTTGTCCCAACCAAAGACCTTCAAGTTGTACGAAACGCTCTCTTTTCCATTGGGGCTGGCAGCATTGGAGAATATGAAAAAGCAAGTTTTGTCTCATCTGGCGTTGGAAGTTTTCAAGGAAGCGCATCCTCTAATCCAAGTATTGGAAAAGCCGGTGAGTTTACCGAAGTAGAGGAAGAGAAACTAGAAGTCCTGCTAACCGATACACTGCTTTCTTCTGCCCTCAAAACCCTCCAAGAACATCACCCATACGAAGAAGTAGCCTACGACATCGTACCGCTGCAAAACAAGAATCAAAACCATGGTAGTGGCATGATAGGCGAGTTACGAGAACCCCTTTCCCCAGATGATTTCATTCAATACCTAACAAACCACCTAGGCTTACAACTCGTTAGACATAGCCCTCTTATAAAAAGTAAGATTAAACGAGTGGCTATCTGCGGTGGAGCTGGCTTCGATCTTTTAAAAAATGCCAGGCAGAAAGGTGCTGATGCATATGTGACGGCAGACTTAAAGTATCATGACTTTTTTGAAGCGGACAGCAGCTTGCTTTTATGCGATATTGGGCATTATGAGAGTGAGCATTGGGTTATCCAAGAAATAAAAGACTATTTAACGCGGAATTTTGCTAATTTTGCCGTCCTTTCAACAACGGTTAACACCAATCCAGTACATTATTCTATATCTATAAAAGATGGCAAAGGCAAAAAAGACTAAACAGCAAAGTACATCAGAAAAGCTTCGTTCACTATATGAAATGCAAGCTATCGATAAAGAGTACGATCGAATTCAACGACTCAAAGGGGAACTTCCTTTGGAGGTCGAAGATTTAGAAGATGAAATCGCGGGTATCGAAAATCGCATAACGCGTACCAATGAAGAGTTCGCTGAATTGGAAACCGAACTCAATGCGAGAAAAGCGAGTATTGACGCATCCAATGATCTTATCAATAAGTATGAGAAGCAAATGGATAATGTCAAGAACAATCGGGAATATGAAGCCCTCACAAAAGAGGTAAGTATCCAGAAACTTGAAATCCAATTGGCGGAAAAGAAAATTCGCGAGTCCTCGGAGTTATTGGAAAGCCGAAAAGAAAGTTTCGGAGAAATCGAGGAGTTATTGGTTTCTAAGAAGGAAGAGCTGGATAAGAAAATCAAGGAATTAGAGACGATTACCAAAGAAACTGAAAAGGAAGAAAAAGCATTGGCTAAGCAACGCGATGCAGCAAAAGCTAACGTCGAAGACCGACTCATGAAGGCTTACGAACGCATTCGCTCTTCTTACAAAAATGGCCTAGCTGTTGTTTCAGTTGAACGGGAAAGTTGTGGTGGTTGCTTTGCGAAAATCCCACCTCAAATTCAAATCGATATTGACGCTGAAAAACGCGTAACAACTTGCGAGCATTGCGGTCGCATTTTAACTCCGGATTACGGAAAGCTCGCAGAAGCCAAGTAAGCAATAAATCCCGTTTAGTTTGCACTGGGTAGAAGGCAATAAGAGTTTAAAGGATAAAAACACCTTTGGCTTTGATGTCTCTTCACGTTATTATTATGCCCTGAGAGATCCCTGGTATATCAAAGATCTCAGCGATGTTGTTTCCATTTCAAACCAGTTTATGGTACTTGGTGGCGGAAGCAATGTGGTCTTTACAAAACAATACAATGGCGTTATAATCCATAATCAATTACAGGGCATTGAAGTTGACAAGGAAACTGATCATCATCTATGGATTCGAGTTGGTGGAGGAGTCAACTGGCATAGCTTTGTGATGCATTGCCTCGAACAAGGATGGGGAGGCGTAGAAAATCTTGCACTCATCCCTGGAAATGTTGGTGCTGCCCCGATCCAAAATATTGGAGCCTATGGTGTTGAATGTAAAGATGTCATGGTATCATTGAAAGCCCATGACTTGCTCGACAACGAGAGTCTCGTATTGGATAATGAAGACTGCCTATTTGGCTACCGCGACAGCATTTTCAAAAATGAGCTAAAGGGACGCACTCTTATCCATGAAGTAACCTTTAAGTTGACGAAAAACCATCACGTAATCCATGCCACGTATGGCGGCATTTTGGACCACCTAGATTCCAAAAATATTAGTCAACCAACCATTCACGACATAGCCAAAACTGTCATTGAGATTCGTCAAGCCAAACTCCCTGACCCGGATAAAATTGGCAATGCGGGAAGTTTTTTTAAAAACCCAGTAATCTCCAAAACACAGTTTAATCGACTCAAAGACCGCTATCCCGACCTTCCAGGATATGAAGTTGCTCAAACCAATACCATAAAAGTTCCTGCGGGTTGGCTGATTGATCGAGCAGGATGGAAAGGTAAGACGCACGGCAAAGTGGGCGTCTACAAAAACCAAGCATTAGTCCTTGTAAACCATGGCGAGGGTAATGGGCAAGAGATTCTTTCCCTGTCAAGTGCCATCATGGAAGACATACACAATCAATATGGCATTCAGCTAGAGCGTGAAGTCAATATTGTCTAGACTACTATTGTAAGCGCATGCTAAGCGTAACCCCTACATAATGTCGTGTAAGTTCTGAAAGGACTTGAGGTGATGCCTCCCCGAAGTTGTCGTAAGGCATATCCTGTTGATTTTGTCGATTTTGGACGTAGGAAAAATCCAATGCCATATTCCTTCCTACCACACCAAATCCTCCTGAGATGCCATGCTTCCAAAACAAGCCGTTGAGTTCTTCACCAGCTAAAGGAGATGACGTGGCATGCGCCCCTGCTCGGAACCTCAAAGGACCTGGAGCAAGTTCAACCCCCAAGCGTACATTATGGGTATTGCGGTACCTTTCATCGATGTCGTTATTAATCTCCCGACCCAATTCACCGAATCCATTCCCAAAGAAATATCGTGCCTCATTAAGTCCTGTCCATTCATATTGCATCGATAAGAACCCTACACGGTCAATCACAAAACCTAAGCCAACATTAGCCCTCCATGGCATGCGCATGGAATATTCATATACGCCTCGAGGAGAAGCCTCCTCACAGGGAAGGCAAAACCCACTAGTAGGGGTAACAGGCGTATCAACATAGGAGGTAATCTTCGCATTATAGTTTTCTGTAATAAACATTCTTGTTGGCGAGTGGACTGCCGCCGCCAAGCGAACACCATTAACAGGCTTTAAGACAATTCCAAACTTCGCGTTAATTCCAAAGCCTTCATTTTGTACTCTGGTTCGCTGTTCGCTTCGGTAAAATCCACGGTTGGTTGAAGACCCTTCTTCTTCATTAAAGATTAAGCGGTTCTTGTGGTTCATAAACGGAATGCCGACAGAAAATCCGACATGGACTCGATCGCCAAGATAACTTCTGCCCAGGCTCATGGCCGCCTCGTAAAATCCTCCACGGCTTTCATAACGTCCATTTTGATATACTGAATCGGAAGCCGGAGCTTGGTAGCTGTTACTTGTTGAATCCCAGTTTACAAGCCAGCCGAGATACGCATTGGTCACCTCAAAGGGGGCATTACTATCGCTAAGCCCATCAGGAGGCAATCCAAGGGAGTTGGTAATCGCTGTTGCCGTAACTGCATGCGAAGCCGCCATACTATTCATAGGATTGAATCCAGAAAACGACAACGATTGATTGTAATCGGCTAGTCGATTAAGCGTCAGTCCAACAGACCACCGGTCACTCCCTTCGGTTGTCACCCCAAAGCCTATTGAATTGAAGGTAGGAACACCTATTCGATCAGCAACAGCGGTTGAATTCATATAGGAGGAACTACTTTGATGAACAACGCCCCCTGCAGTAAAACTAAACTGCGAAGATTTGATTAGCGCTATTCCTGCAGGGTTGTCTGTGATACTCGACAAATCAGGCCCAATGGCGGAGAATGCTCCACTCACTCCGCTATACCGTGCACTTCTAAAGTGGGGATTTAAATCGGTCATTTGAAGCATTTGACGAGAATACAATTGACTCCATAGATTAAGGGTAGCCAATGAAAACACCAGGGTTAGATATCCTATTTTTCGCATAGATTTTTTTGATTATTACTTGTTATCGTCCACCTCCGCGGCTACGTGGATTGCTATTTCCTCCTCCGTTAGAGCGGTTATTCCCTCCTCCATTATTCATATTCCCTCTACTTCCTCCATTGGAGCGATTTAGATTGCTTTGATTGGACCTGTTATTTCCTGAAGAAGATTTGCCGACATTCGAGCCACGAGTATTTGAGAAACTGCCGTTGCCTTGAGACGATTGTTGACGTTGATTCTGTTGGATAGTAGAATTGTTTTGCGTGTTACTCCCACGCGAAGGCTGATTGCTGTTGCTTTGTTGCAACGTGTTGTTTTCCTGCAACCTATTGGAGCTTGAGTTCACGTTCTCTGATTTGCGATCTGAAGGCGTGTTTTCTTGAGATGAAAAGTTTCCGCGAGAGACACCCTCTTGGTTCCTGTCATTGCTCAACACATTGTTTTCCCCTCTTGAAGTTGCATGACTTTCAGATGTTCCATTTTGTAATGAGCCAGTAGCGTTCGGCGCATGTATGGGTTGATTGTTTAGACGTGTGCTGCTTGGACGGCTAGAAAGAGTCTCTATTCGAGCTCCATCTACCTCTTGCGAGGATCGCTTCTCTGTCGAAGCAGCAGAAGAAGATAATGATAAGCCCTGCGCTCGCATTCTAGGATTATCAAAGCCGTCCTCCTGCATTACAAAGGACTTATTCTTAGTTCGATTACCATAAGATGTGCCACCTAATCGAGGACCGTAATGAATATTGCCAGCATTGGCATACCAATCATTATAATCGAATCCAAATCCCGAACAGAACGGATTGTTGTAGGCCCAGTATTGGTGACCATACCAGTTTGAATACCCACCAAACCATGTATTGTTCCAACCCATTCCACCATAGCCCCACGAAGTATGCCATGAATTATACATAGGCCAAGGGCTTACCCACCCGTAAAAAGTGGTAACACTGTATGTCGGGCCAAAACCGCCACCCCACCATACATTATTCCAACCTGCATTCCATCCCCACCGCCGAGGCCTCCAAGGCGAGGTGTTGACATATATGTTTACACCCCAATCCCAAGGATTGTATGTGTAGTAAAACCCGTTCGTGTAACGAAAGTCATAAAACGTAGTGCCATATATAGGCTGATAAAAGCGATTGATATTTCGTGAATACCTGAAATCATAGTCGTCATACATCCAATACTCATCGTTGTAGAAATCGATATCCGAATAAATCGTTGCGTCATCGACCGAAGCATTATAGCTTTCGTCAATCGATGTGAAGGTTGTTATCTCCTCGTCATAATTCCAAGGCGAAGAAGAATACACATCATCGAACTGTGCCCAGGAAGTCGATGCAAAAACCATCAGAAAAAGAAATACTACATTTCGCATAGCGCAAGCGTTGAATAATCAATACATTTATCGCAGAGACTTGTTACAAAGAGCATACCAAAAATGAGTAAAGGGATTTCAACACGGGCAGAAAACTATGCCCAATGGTATAACGACATTGTTATCAAAGCGGATATGGCCGAGCATTCCGATGTAAGAGGATGTATGGTTATAAAGCCATACGGCTTCGCAATCTGGGAGGCTATGAAAGAAGACTTAGATCACCGATTTAAGGAGACCGGGCACGTTAATGCATACTTTCCACTCTTTATTCCCAAGAGCTATCTCTCCAAGGAGGCTGACCATGTAGAGGGATTTGCCAAAGAGTGTGCAGTCGTTACTCATTACCGATTAAAAAATGATCCTAATGGTGGAGTTGTCGTGGATCCTGAAGCGAAACTCGAAGAAGAACTAATCGTAAGACCAACTTCCGAAACCATCATTTGGAATTCTTACCGAAACTGGATTCAGTCTTACCGAGACCTGCCTATTCTGATTAATCAGTGGGCAAATGTTGTGCGATGGGAAATGCGAACGAGGCTCTTTTTGCGAACTGCTGAATTTTTGTGGCAAGAGGGTCACACGGCGCATTCTACCCGAGAAGAGGCGATTCAAGAGACAGAGACGATGCTCGGGGTGTATGCTGATTTTGTAAAGGAAGTGTTGGCCATCCCAGTTATCCAAGGAGTCAAAACAAAAAATGAGCGATTCGCAGGGGCAGAAGAGACCTATTGTATAGAAGCCTTAATGCAAGACGGCCGAGCGCTTCAAGCGGGAACCTCACACTTTTTGGGTCAAAATTTCGCCAAAGCATTTGACGTGAAGTTTCTAAACAAAGAAGGTGAGTCTGATTATGTATGGGCCACTTCTTGGGGAGTATCTACGCGGTTAATGGGTGCCTTGATTATGAGCCATTCCGATGATAAGGGCCTTGTACTTCCTCCTAAAGTGGCTCCTTACCAAGTAGTGATTGTTCCCTTTATGACAAAGGATAAAGATGTCCAAAAGGCACTCGTTGAAACAGCCGACAGCATAGCAAATGATTTAAAGGCGCTTGGAATCCGCGTAAAAGTTGATGTAGATGAAACCAAAAGACCTGGTTTCAAATTTGCCCAATATGAACTTCAGGGTTATCCAATACGTGTTGTTATTGGACCTCGGGATTTAGAAAACAAACAAGTTGAGGTCATGCGCCGAGACTTAGGTGAAAAGGAGAGTTATTCCCTTGAAGGGCTTTCTGAAAACCTTGAGGCTATGCTACATGCGATGCAAGATGCCCTGTACTCCCGTCGAAAGGCAGAGCTTGAAGAGTCGATAAAAACAGCAAGTACGTACGAGGATTTTAAGTCTAAAATTGCTGAAGGAGGATTTGTAGAAGCCTGGTGGAATGGTCAAGATAGTACCGAAGAAATGATTCGAAAAGACACTAAAGCCACGGCGCGTTGTATTCGTCTTGAGGACAAACAAGCTGACCCAAGCGGTCAACAATGTTTATTCACTGGAGAAGCCGCTGTCGAAAAAGTGCTTTTTGCCAAAGCCTATTAAGTGTAAACGCAATTTTATGAAATTATCTAGAGCCCTAACTGCATGTATAACGCTCATTACAATGAGCCTAACAACTAATCTAGCTACCGCCCAAGATAGCTGCCAGTGTGTCGATCGTATGGCAAGCCTCACTATAGATAATGAGAAAGGGACGTTATCAAATGATGAAATGGATGAGATCCTTCTTGATGAGTGCCCTAGTTTACACCAACTCTTTGATTCGGATCAAACTGAGGGTATACAGCGTTTGATTGCCTATCTACAATCTTGTCCTAAAGAAGCGAACCAGAGCCTGAAACGCCTAGAAGCCAGTGGGCTATTGCAGTTTTCAAGTCAAGATGCTGATAATGTATGTTATGCTCTAAACGATTTGGACCGAATCATTAACGAGATGATGTCTGGCATGCTCAGTGAATCAGATGCTGAAAGCCAGCTTAGCGAACACATGAGTGTGTTTAGCAAAATGGAGTCCGCAGAAGATATTGATGGTATCTATTTAATGTACTCTTGCCCTACTGTTTGGCAAAAATTTATGAAGTACGCTGATCTGCTAAGGTAACAGATCAGACACCTTACGCTCCCATCGTTCAATCACAAAGGAATAGGCGTGTTTATCGTCTGACTCCTGCTCATAAACCACTTCCATAGACCAGCTTTTTTCCTTCCACGCTGGGAAGAAGACAGTAGCTTGATCAAAGCTCCCGTTCACTCGCGTCAACAACATGGTTTGTGCAATAGAAAGACCATGATCGTATAACTGACCACCCCCAATGATAAAGGCAGGTTTGTCTTGGCTTCGGACATAATCATGAATCGCGTCCCACGAGTGAAGCGCAGTAACGCCCTCCATACTCCACGACTCCTGTCGGGTAAGCACTATGTTTTCTCGGCCAGGGAGTGGACGAAAATTGGGAGGCAGGCTTTCATATGTTTTACGTCCCATAATAACTAGACCACCAAGCGTAGCTTTTTTGAAAAATTTTAAATCTTCAGGTAGTCGCCATAGCAAGTCCTTGCCATCACCTAATTCATGGTGTTGACCGAGTGCCGCGACAAGGGTATACGTTGGAATTGACATCATTTTAGAGGAGTTTAGACGGCAATGGGCGCCTTAATGGGTGGATGAGGATTATAGTCTTCAATCACAATATCATCATAAGTAAACGCAAACAAATCAGTAACAGAAGGATTTAACGCAAGCCTTGGTAGAGGGCGGAAATCACGACGTAATTGCTCTTTGGCTTGATCCATATGATTACTATACAAATGAGCATCGCCAAGAGTATGCACAAAATCTCCTACGCCCAAGCCACAAACTTGTGCAATCATATGCGTCAACAAGGCATAGCTTGCGATATTGAAAGGCACTCCTAGAAAAACATCCGCACTGCGCTGATAAAGCTGACAAGATAGTTTGTTGTTGGCCACATAGAATTGAAACAAAGTATGACACGGAGGAAGACCAGCTTTAGCCATTTCATCGATCTCAGGTGGATTCCAAGCAGACACGATGATTCGACGAGAATTCGGAGCGTTTTGAATCATGTCTAACGCCTTAGCAAGTTGATCAACTCCCTCAAAATTGCGCCACTGCCTTCCATAAACTGGACCTAATTCTCCCCATTGTTGCGCAAATTCATCATCCGTTTTTATTCGTTCGACAAATGTTTTTAGCTCTTCTTTCCATGCCTGGCCATGCTTTGGCATTGAATCGGCAAAGCCTTGTTGGTTAAGATAGTTTTGAAAAGGCCACTCGTTCCAAATATTGACTCCATTGCGTACGAGGTAAGCAATATTCGTATCGCCTGCAATAAACCATAACAATTCATGAATGATGCCCTTCATGTATACCTTTTTAGTAGTCATTAAAGGGAAACCTTTCGAAAGATCGTAACGTGACTGATGACCAAAGACACTTTTAGTCCCTGTACCCGTGCGATCACCCTTGACCACTCCTTGGTCTAGAATTTGGCGAAGTAAGGCATGATATTGTTCCATCAACGTGACATTTTTTTCGAGATCATTTTGATAACAAAATCTGAAATCGATTGTTATGTAAAAGTGATTAATCCTATTCTACAACGACGAGTCAAGGCCTAATGTTTATCCACAAGTATC
This sequence comes from Chitinophagales bacterium, assembly GCA_049890075.1. GTDB lineage: Bacteria > Bacteroidota > Bacteroidia > Chitinophagales > UBA8649 > UBA8649. Next base: position 43,904 of record JBMHCE010000001.1, on the reverse strand, counting down.
GAGCCTCCATTATTGGCGTTTTCTGTGTTCTTTTAGTTTTTGCTGTATACTTTTCTTTGCCGCAAAACTTGAGTTTCAATTTTGATTTTAAGCGTTTTTTCCCAAAAGATGATTCCTCAGTAAAAGCTTTTGAAACCTACCGAGAGACGTTTGGATCAGATGACGATTTTCTCTTTATAGCCCTTGAATCTAAAGAAGGTAAAATATTAAGTGAAACGCAGTTAACCTTGGTTGACACCATCACGAGGCAGTTTACTGAAATGACCAATGTGCGCAATGCGCAAAGCATTACTTCCTTTCAAGATATATTGTTTATCAAGCGAGTAGCCGGCTTTATGCCAAATACAAACCAACCGCCAACATTAAGTCCCATTGCAGTTCCTCTTGTGCGCTTCGACTCCAGTTTTTCTCAGGATATCGAGCGAGTTAAGAAAGACCCCAGGCTCTATGGAAGACTCTTAGGAAATGACTCCATGAGTGCCGCCATTATATTGTTTGTTGACTCCATGGGTTTTGATTCATCCGTCGCCTTTATGGACGAGGTTCATCAAATCATCAGCACTCAATGGGAAGGGGACCATCACTACGTTGGACGAGCCAACTTCGAACGAGAGGGTAAGCGAATTGCAATTGTAGAGTTCGTAAAGACCTCTCTTCTTTCCGTAGCGCTAGTTATTGCAGCATTTATTGTCTTTTTTAAAAATCCAACGTCCATTGGGTTTTCTCTGATTACCATGCTTGTGGCTCTTGCCTTTTTTACGGGAATGCTTGGGCTTTTTCAAGTCGATATAGACCCGATTAGTGCCCTGTATCCTGTTATCATACTCATAGTTGGTGTGTCCGATGTGATTCACATCACCTCAAAATATATCACCGAAGTCAAGTCAGGTAAGACAAAAGGAGAAGCCATTCAGTCTACTTTGCGAAGCATTGGTTTGGCAACCTTTCTTACCTCAGCGACTACCGCTATTGGTTTTTGTTCTTTGTTTACCTCCAAAGTAGTGCCGATACGAATCTTTGGACTTGCCGCTGCCGCCGGAATCATGATTACCTTTTTAGTGGTCATTTTCCTAACCCTAGCACTTTTCACTTACATTCCTCCAACAAAACTCAAGAATCTAGACTTTGGCGACTCATTCTTCACTGAACAACTCAAAAAACTCTACCACTTTACCTTGCGCAAAGGTCGAGCTATTACCATCGGCTTTATTGGTTTTCTAGCCCTGTGCTTCTGGGGAATCTCCACAATAAACACAGACCTAGATATTGCAACAGGACTCCCTAGAGGAGAAAAATTGACCGACGACTTCTACTTTTTTGAGGAGCATTATAGCGGTTTTAGACCCTATGAGATTCTCCTAGAAGCACAAGGCGATTACTCCCTTGATGACTATGAAATCCTCGTCATGATAAACAGCATTGTAGAGGCGATGCATAAAGAGGAGGACCTCTCCACCACCCTGTCTATTCTTGATGTATACAAGCAGTTTAACTACGGTAAAAACCTAAGGAAGAGCTTTGACGACTATGCCTTACCAGATTCTATGAGTTACCGCTCATTTCAGGCGTTGAAAGCCGATCTTCCTCCAACCAGCTTTGCACGTATTGGTTTAGTAAGTGAAGACGGGAAAGTGGGAAGGATATCTTCTACAGTAAAAGATTTAGGTACTTCCGATATTGAAAAAATAAATGTACGGCTTCAACGGCATTTTGCAGAGCACGTTGACCCAAGTAAACTATCGGTTCAGATCACAGGAACAGGAACGCTAATTGATCAAAACAACGCCTATCTAAGACAAAATCTGCTCTTTGGCCTTTCCGGAGCAGTACTAATCATTGGTTTAGTGATGGCTGTCTTGTTTAAAAATTGGAAGTTCCTTGTGATTTCTATAATTCCCAATGTCTTCCCATTGGTTTTTGGAGCAGCTGTAATGGGAGTCATGCAAATTAGTCTCGATGCAACAACCTCCATGATCTTCGCCATATCATTTGGTATTGCCGTTGATGATACGATCCACTTTTTATCAAAACTTCGCCTTGAATTAGGTAAGTCAAAAGACTTAGAAAAAGCGCTTTACCATACGACGCTGGAAACAGGCCGCCCCATCATTGTAACTAGTATAATCCTATTCTTTGGCTTTCTTGTTATGCTCTTTGCAAAAGCACCGGGCATGATGTATGTCGGCTTACTCGTTAGCTTGACCCTATTTAGTGCCGTCTTTGCCGATTTATTTTTGATTCCTATTCTTTGTCGATCAATCCTTAAAAAGGACTATCAATAAAAGCTAAATCTCCTGGATTGCCTGCCATAGGCCCATATTTCCCTTCGGATTTTTAACTAAAATCATTGGTGCCACAGGATCTAAGAGAACAAGTTCATTGGTTACGCTTCCCAAGAGAAATGATGAAACTTTACTCCGACCTCTTGCTGAAATCAAGATAAGGTCAGCGCCCATCTTACGAGACTGGGCATAAATGGTTTCCGCAATTGACATGCCATCAACACTGAGGACATTGCATGTTAACCCTAAGGCGCTAAGGGTGTTTTCTTCTACAAAACGGTGAAAGTCCTGCTGTCTTTGTTCTTCTAGGATGGCCTTGTATTCTTCTAAGGGTTTTCCTGAGTAATGGTATCCTGAAGGAACTTCGTAAAGGTGTTCACAAACAAACAAATTAAAGCCCTTATCGGCTTCGTCTAGACCATAGGCCAATCGAAGGGTGTGCGCATTGTGCTCATTAAATTGCAAGGGAAGGTAAAACTTGGTAAACTGAAAATGATCATAGCCCTCTGGAACCATCCATAAACTTGCATTTGACTTATTGGCGAGATCCTGAAGAAGCGCCGACCCTTTTAATCCAACGCGATTCATAAGAAAGATCAAATCCACTTTTTGACTTGACGCTATTTTGAGTATCTCTTCTGAAGGAGATCCTTCCTGAACACTATATTGAAATTCCGCACGATCTGTGGTCAGATGCTGTTCAACAAGGTCTTGCATAGCCGTCTTGATCTTATCCTCTAGCGCATCTTTATTGCCATCAGCCAGCAAGGATGGGTATACATGGACGACATCTATCGATGACGCAGGAATAAATGGCAGCACCTGATTTATATAATTCAACAGAGTCGAATCGGAAGCTGTTAAGTCTAATCCAATTAACAGGCGATGAAAAGGTAGTTCTTGCATAGTTAGGCGTTTACATATTCAGTCAGGTATTGATACGCAGAGGTGAGCTTCCCTGCTTGGGCAATGGTTGCCTGTTTAATCATCTCGTGGTTTGAGTAATCGTTGGTCATCATGGCATCAAGCACGTGCTCGATAAACATGGCTCCAAAATCCATGGAAGCATCTCGAGGTAATTCATTGGGTAGATTGTCAACCGCCATGATGTCCAACCCATTGCTTGAGTATGGAGGCAATTCAGTTAATGATTGGGGCTCCACTCCATACACAGCGTCTCCAATAATCGATGGTCGAATGGTTAAAGGAATAGATGCCTCAGGCGCAATATCACAAGTTATATCCGCTATAGTTGTCAGTCGATTTGACTTCAATAACGTATGAGCCTCCTCCTTGGTAAAAAATGAGGGTGCACGGTTATCCCAATAAATACCATTAACCAAAAGATTTGTCGATTGGAGATAGGGTAACAACGTGCTTCGATAACCGCTTGGGTCCGCATAAAAAGACGTTTGAAACCCGAATTCATCATGCGCAAACAAGGATTCTGTTGGCAACATAACGTATTGCCCATTATGTTCACTAGATGCATAGGATGAAGGACTTACTTCCTCAAAGCCTGCAGCTTTCACAATTTCTTCTGCCCCACGACTTACCCTACCAGTTCCTGTAACTGCAAGCCGTACCGAAGAAAAATCGATGGCACGTAAGGCATCCAAAGCCTCGGCAAGATCAAAGCATTTATGCATCGCGGGTAATTCCCCTAAGGATAGGCGCATAGCGAGGGCCCGTAAGCCATTGTAAGCCCCTACGATACCGGCCCAACGGCCAAAGGCAATCACCCTTGGCCCGTCCTTGCTCCGAAGGCATTCATAATCAATGAGCTCGATGTTTTTTGCTAGAATGGTTTGCAGCAAGCGTCGATTGTAGGGTTGAGCCTTAATCGTGTGGGAGAAGAAAAAATAGGTTTTATCATCGACAAGTTGATCGATGGCAACTTCTTTTACGCCTAACAAAACATCACAAAATGATACGTCATCTACTACTTCAATTCCTAGATCTCTGTACTCATCATCTGAAAAACATCTCGACGGAGAGGATTGGACAACAATCCTTAATGAAGGATGGCGATTCATCGCCTCTTTACATAGCAATGGAGGCAAGACTACTCGACTATCTGGTGGTGATTTTGTTTCGGCTAAAATTCCTATTGTTCGTTGTGCATTCATATCAAGCTTCAAATTCAAACTCATTAAAAACTTCTGTCAGTTGTTCGTATACATAGCTTTTGGACATCCCGTATTGCGCTAAGGAATAGTGATGTTTACTTGTATAGGTTTTATTCCCTTTGGATATTTCTTGAAGGGCAGTTTCGACCTCCGGCGGCAAATCTAATCCCATTTGATTGTACAAATCCATAATGACCTGGTATGGATTTTCTTTGATAACCTTATAATCAATGACAAAAAAACGGTCATTAGCAAATGAAGGCCTAATATGTTGCATGTAAGCACAATAATCAATAGCCAATTGGGCAAAATCCCGGCACTCTTCGCTATCATCAAGTATGTCAGGACTATGAAGCCTCCAAGGTCCGGTAAACATACTTACGACAGAGGGTACAAATTTGTACGGATGACGCACTGGATAAATCAGCCTAGCCTCGGGAAAGGTCTCCATTAGCCATTTCAAACGCCCCGTATTAAATACATTTTTCACAAGCAAGGTCTTGGAAGGATCCATTGCGTAGTGCATGCGCTGTAGCGAGTTTTTATAAAAAATTCTCAAACGTTGCTGCGTGCGCTTAGGCATAGTATCTACAAAACGCAATTCCGGAAGGTCTTTTACAAAAGGACATGCAAGAATAAGTGCTGGACTTATCATGGTGGACACAAAAAGATTTTCATCCTCTTCAGGCATCGTGAATCCCATAGGATGTACATCCTTCCATCCCTTAAAAACCTTACGTTCAATCCAACCTAAAAGGGCATGCAACGGGCCATCAATTTTTGAATCGGCCCATGCAATTGTATCAAACAAACGAATCCAAAAAATACAAGGAAAGAGTGTGTGATAAAGAAGTGGAGTACAAAAACGCTTATCATCAAGGTTAAACAGACGATGCAAGAATGTTGTACCACTTCTCGGATTGCTTATAATATATACAGGTGATTTAACCTCATGCCAACGGTAGGGGAAAAACAGTATTTCGTCAAGCAACCTTCCCACGATGAGTAAAGACCAATAAATCAGCATTACGGGCACGAGGATCATACAAAATACCCAACGCCGAACTGACGGATATTTAATCATGTTGAGCCACAGAATTTTACCGAATACAGCAAAATTGATAAAAAACAAGGAAGGATGAATTATACCCATACTACGCCTTAAAAATAACTTTCACGCTTTATTTTTCTCTAATCCTCCACTAATTACCTACGAACACTATTCAACCTATTGAAAATTAGTATTTTAGAAAAAATATAACCATGCGTCTACTTCTCTCATCTCTAATTCTGGTTGTAGCCTTTCACACAAGTGCTCAAAGCACAGCGAGAAAGGTCTATGATGTTTTACAGACCAACTGTGCTAATGGCTATTGTCACTCAAGTGCAAGCCAGGCAGGTGGCCTTGATCTAGAGGGAAGCGGAGGGAACTTGAATGCAAGGATTCAGGACGTCTACAATAATCTATATGATGTCAACCCAAACAATTCAGAAGCAGCAAGCAAAGGGCATAAGTTAATTTATCCCGGAGACCCTTACAGAAGTTACTTATTTCGAAAAATCAATAATGGTCTATCGCCCGATGTAGTTCTTGATGCCTCCGAAGGATCGGATATGCCCATCGGGGGAAGTATGACTGACGAGGATATTGAGTTAGTCCGTCAGTGGATTCTTTACGGTTCTCCTCTTGGTGGAGATGTGGTGAATACCACATTGATTGATGATTTTTATCAAAACGGTGGTATTGAAAGTGTTCCTAATCCGCCAGCACCGCCAGCAAATGGTTTCCAAGTTCATTTCGGACCATTTTTCCTCGAAGCAGGTGGCGAGCGTGAGCATTTCTTAAAATATGAAACGAACCTGCCGGAGGATGTTGAAGTCACTGAGGTGTCGACAACTATGGGTGACTATTCTCATCACTTTATAACCTACAAATACATTGACTTTAACGGCAATCCAACCTTTGGACAATCGACTCCTGCCGGGTTAAGAGGGATTGATAATGAAAGTTTCTCCGTTGTAGCCACCGAGCAATATACCAATGCATTGACATTACCTGACGGAACAGCTTTTGAGTTTTGGCAAGACATGGTGTTTGATTTAAATAGCCACTACATCAACTACGACCTCAATCAACCAATGAAGTGTGAGGCCTACATCAATTTTGAAACCCAGCCGTCAGGTACTGCTACGCAAATTATGTACTCTTCAATGGCCTTCAATTTAAATATCGATATTCCCAATGATGGTCAGGCAACTGTTATAGACTTTCCGGTGACCCTCCCTACTTTATTAAGCACGGCAGGAGCAGGTAGTGACGATGAGATCTTCTTCTGGGCAATGGTAGGGCACACCCATAAATATGGAGAGGACTTTGACATGTACGTTACGCCTTCGCCCTTTTTAGATACTGAAACCTATCAGCAATATGATGCAGGTTGTGCCAATGGTATTCCCGGCTGTTCTGTAGAAAACTACGATTATGCCCATCTACCTTTTCGATTTTTTGACAACTTCCTACCAATGACCGATGGGGATTTTCTTCTCACACGAACAACTTGGATTAATGACGGCCCCGAAGATGTTGAGTTTGGCCTTACATCAGACGACGAAATGCAGCTGTACACTACCTATTTTCTAAAGGATACCAGTGGCCTTGACATGGGTAATCCAACCTCGATTGGCGAACCTATTGAACAACCAAACAATCAGTTTTTAGTGTATCCTAATCCAAGCCATGAAGAACTCTTTTTCGGCTTAATGGATTCTGACTTCGATGCCGTAGCTATTGAAGTTTATGATAGCAAAGGAAGTCAAAAGCTTCAACAGGCCTTTAATCCGAGAACATCAACTGTAGGTGTTAATGTAAGCGCATGGACGCCAGGTATTTACTTTTATCGCGCCATCGACCAGGTAACAGGCAATATGATTCAAGAAGGTCAAATTGCTGTAGAGTAATCTCAACTTTTTATGGGAATAAGTGCTCGACAGCTTTTTCAAAACCATATCGCGTTTACCAATGATGCGCCGTTAGCTCTTGAAATTGAACGAGCAAGAGGATGCTATCTTTTTGATCCAAATAACAAATCATACCTGGACTTGATTTCAGGGATTTCTGTGAGCAATATGGGTCATTCTCATCCCAATATTGTTAAGGCCGTCCAGGATCAAGCAGCGAAGCACATGCATGTTTTAGTTTATGGAGAACTAATTCAAAACAGCCAGACTGCTTATGCCAAGGCTCTCACCGACCACTTACCGTCCAACTTAAACACCGTATACTACGTCAGTTCGGGTACTGAAGCCACCGAAGGTGCTTTAAAACTTGCCAAACGCGCTACGGGAAGAACAGAAATCATATCCTTCAAAAATTCCTACCACGGCTCAACGGCAGGAGCGCTTTCTGCTATGGGCGATGAGCACTTTAAGCAAAACTACAGACCCTTGATTCCAGGTCATTATATCTATGACTATGGAGCAGAAGAAGGGGTTGCTGCAATCAATGGGTCAACCGCGGCAGTAATTGTTGAACCTGTCCAGGCTGAAAGTGGTATTCGAGTGCCCCCTCCAGACTTTCTTCCTGCATTACGCGCGGCATGTGATAAGTGGGGATGTCTGCTGATTTTTGATGAAATTCAGACCGGCTTTGGGCGAACAGGCCATCGTTTTACCATTGATGAACATGGCATTTGTCCTGACATTCTTTTATTGGCTAAAGCACTAGGTGGAGGAATGCCACTCGGAGCATTTATTGGGGATAAACATTTATTTGAAGCCCTACAAACAAAACCTATTCTAGGCCATATCACCACCTTTGGAGGGCACCCTGTAAGCTGTGCTGCAGGTCATGCGGCATTTGACCTGCTCAATCATGGACCATTATTGGCTTCGTTAGAAGCAAAAGGGCAACGGTTTGAGGACAACTTAAGTGAGCTACCGCTTGGATGTATATCACGAAAAGGCCTTTGGATGGCTATTCATTTTGAATCCTTTGCCTTTAATCAAGAAGTAATCAAACGCTGCCTTGACAAGGGTTTGTTAACCGATTGGTTTTTGTTTGCACCAAATGCCTTGAGAATTGCCCCACCCCTGCCTATAAGTAATGAGGAAATCGACTTTGCAACCGATACCATACTTGAAGTTTGCCATGAAATGGCCTAAGCTCCTTATCGCAAGCCTGTGCCTACTGAGCGCTTGTCAAACTGAACGTATCCTTCCTCTTTCTCTCGACAACATACTGTCCGTTGGTGAGCCTATACGAGATATCGAGCAATCACCATCCAACAATTCGCTATGGGTGATAGGAGGAAACACCTTTGCCTCGGGATTTGTATTACAATCCGAAGATGGAGTAACCTTTGACACTTTGCTTACCACAGGTAAAGGCTTAGAACAATTCATTCAGCGAGATACCGATTCCCTATTAGTCATCGGCTATGACGGATTACGCTACGTGTCATTTGATCAAGGGATGACATGGGAAGGTGCCAATGATCCAAGCTATGCTCCTTTGCAGGCAGCGCACTGGTTTTCTAATAAGCGCTTTGTTGCTGTAGCTGGAGAAGGATATAATCGTGGTAGCTGTCACGTAGCCGACTCGCTGTGGTTTGTATGGGATAGCACAAAACAAAACCTTGCGCTGTATGACCTTGGATGGGAAGCTTCCTCAGGACATTTGATCGCTGTAGGGGCTGGAGGTGGTCTATTGAGCTCGGATTTAGGTCAAACATGGGAAGCAATTCCAATGGAAGGCGATGTATTTATAGATATCGAATGTCGTGAAGAGCAATGTTTAATCCTCGGGTTTAGTGGTCGACGATATATATATAATGGCAATTCGTTTACAAGAATAAGTGGCGGCATGCCCAAAGGAATAACCGGTATGCGGTCTATGTCATGTAGTGATGATGGTAATTGCCTAGCCGTAGGCGATAACGGTTTGTGCCTCTGGACGCGTGACTTTGGAAATACATGGATTACAATGGAAATCCCTACCGCTCAATGGAGTGCGGTTCAACATACAGAGTCGACCCATACTTTTTACCTAGGAAATCAAGAAGGGGAAGTCTATCGTCTTTTTTTACCATAGTTAAACTGAATACCTGATTGTAATTCGACGTACTCCGCCACCGCATAATGGCTTTTCATATGACACCCCAATACGCCTTGCATTAGGCGCTTTCTTCCACCAAGTAAACCTTGAATGCCTATTTTAAACCATAGACGAGAATAGGTCAAAGATCGATCGTATAGATAGGCACCCACGGCTAACTCTAAACCTGTAGCTCCAAATCGCCAAGCATCTGCTATAAAAACGCTTGCATTACTCGCTGCCCCAAGCTTAAAATCCTCTCCTTGATTTAAAAAATTTAACGCCTCTAATTCACCCATATCCCAACTCTGTTTAAGGCCAAATCCTATGGAATGCAGCGGTCCTGTAGAATACATGTATTGTACAATACTAGAATGAATCAGTCGGACTGGACCTCCAACGATTCGATGGTTAAGTCCAAGGCCATAGCGAAGCGACAGGGAGTGAGGTCGTAATTCAACAATACCATCTTGGTTATGACGAGAAGAAGCATGGGTATCCCGTAGAGTTGTATTGGCTAAAGCATACCGTACAAAAAGTTTAGCCGTGGCTACATTTATCCCTGAGTTGGGTAGCGTCGTCCGGGCGTTAGAAAAATGAAAGACATCAATTCCTTGGCCCAAAGAAAGTCGAGAACTTACCATCCATTGATGGTGAATACCAAAGTGGACTATGGTATTAAGGTGCGAACCAATAACATTGTTATCAGGATTCGTTACTGGGTCATAGCACTTAGTAAAGTAAGCTAACCCTGTTCCTAATCGGAGATCCAGTCGAGACTTAGGCCGCTGTCTTAACGCCAAATCAATAAACGGGGACACCCCCACAGCATAACCGAAAATATCATTGGGGGCGCAATCGGCCACAACCAAAGTCAAGCCAACAGAAGGAAAGTTTGCTGCTCTTCTCCAAGCAAGGCTATCTTCTTTCTGACGAAGCCAGGAGATTTGGTACAGAAAGCTTGGACCATCGATTACTGGCTTAAACTTTGCATTATGAGGAATAATTCGTCCGCTAGAAACACCAAATTCTAGTTGATTTGATGCCGTTTGGGCCTGTGCATTGGACAATACTCCCATACCTACAAACAGTGAAATGTGCAATACTAAACAACGCAGGGCAAGGCCAAAACAAATCGAATGTTTGGGGTATGAAATCATTCTTTTTTAAAAAGTTCGAGTTATTCTTTACAGTATTCTTTGTCCTCAGCACACTGCCCTACGAAGGTAAGGCATGGGGATTTTTCATGCATAAAAAGATCAATAGCCATGCTATTTATTTACTGCCACCTGAACTTATGACCCTATATAAGAACAATGAATATACCCTGAAAATATATGCTACAAAACCCGACAATCGACGATACGTCGATCCAAAAGAAGGACCTCGACACTTCATCGACTTAGACACTTATACTGCCTTAGATCCTGGATTGGTAGGGTTAGACTACGAGGGAGCTAAGCAGCGATATAGTCAGTTCACAAATGAGCCGCATAGTTTTGGACAAGATGGTATTCTACCGTGGCATTGTCTTTTTATGATGCATCGACTAACCCAAGCAATGCAAGATGGTCATGTGGAAGACATACTCCGAATCTCTGGAGAACTTGGTCATTACATATCAGATGCTCATGTACCCCTTCATACGACTCAAAACTATAACGGCCAGCGTTCAGAGCAACATGGTATCCATGGGCTTTGGGAGAGTGCTATTCCCGAATGGGAATTTGTACAATATGATTGTTGGATTGACGAAAGTCTCGATTTTTGGAAGAATCCCTTAGAAAAGATATGGTCTATCATCCTTGATAGTCATAATTTGCTCTTTGCTGTTTTTTCTGCTGAGTACTGTGTCTCCGAGGACCCAACCATACCCAAATACAGTTACCGATATAGACAAGGTAAAGCTCATAGAACCTATAGCGTGGCATTTTGCCAAGAGTATTCTAAGCTATGTAAAGGCCATATTGAGGAGCGCTTCAGACAATCAGTGCATGCAGTGGCAAGCGCATGGCTTACCTGTTGGATAAACGCTGGAAGTCCCAAATTTGAAAACCAAGCAATACCCGTCTATCCATCCGATCTAGAGGATTTAAATCATCCACTACCCTCTTGTGAACAGCACTAGGAAGCTAATGCAGAGCGCTCTGTTTCGTCCAGCTCGACCCTCAAATTTTCAATAATGAACTCCTGACGACTGGGAGTATTTTTCCCCATGTAATACGTTAAAATCTCATCTATCGATTGATCCTGTGCTATGCGCACTGGGCGTAAGCGAATACCATCTCCAATAAAATCTTCAAATTCATTAGGCGAAATCTCCCCCAACCCTTTAAATCGAGTGATCTCTGGCTTTCCTTTTAACTTCTTAATGGCAGCCTGCTTTTCTGTTTCATTGTAGCAATACATCGTGGTTTGCTTATCGCGCACTCGAAAGAGTGGAGTTTCAAGAATTTTTATGTGGCCCTCTCGCACCAAATCAGGGAAAAACTGTAAAAAGAAGGTCAAGAGCAATAGTCGGATATGCATACCATCGACGTCTGCATCTGTGGCAATCACTACATTGTTAAAGCGAAGTCCCTCCAATCCCTCTTCAATATTTAAGGCATGTTGTAGGAGATTAAACTCCTCATTTTCATAGACTATCTTCTTCTTTAATCCATAACAGTTTAGCGGTTTACCCCGCAAACTAAAGACTGCCTGATAGTGGGGGTTTCTTGCTTTGGTAAGAGAGCCACTTGCTGAGTCTCCCTCGGTGATAAAGACTGTTGTGCGTTGTTTATCCTCGTCCTCAATGCTTTTGCCTTTATCGTTATAATGGAATTTGCAATCCCTCAGTTTCTTATTGTGAAGGTTGGCCTTTTTAGCCCGCTCTTTAGCAAGCTTTTTAACACCAGCCATATCCTTGCGTTCCCTTTCACTTTGTGTTATTCGCTTTAAAAGCGCTTCAGCAGAATCAGGATTCTTATGTAAGAAATCATCTAAAGCTTTCTTCAAAAAGTCGAGGACAAAAGAATACATAGAGCTTCCTCCCTCTTCGATTTGGGTCGATCCAAGCCTCGTTTTGGTTTGACTCTCAAAAACAGGGTCTTGCATGCGAATGGAAATTGCCGCTACAATGGATGCTCGTATATCTTGAGGATCAAACTGTTTGTTGTAGAAATCACGAACTGTTTTTACAATTGCCTGCTTTAGCGCTGCCTCGTGGGTGCCCCCTTGTACAGTATATTGACCATTGACAAAAGAGTAGTACGACTCTCCATAGTGATTATCGTGGGTTAAGGCAACCTCAATGTCATTTCCTTCAAAATGCATGATGGGGTATCGGATCTGCTCTGCCTCCGTTTTATCTTGTAAAAGATCAAGAAGTCCATTTTTTGATACGAAGCGTTGGCCATTTAGATAAAGAGAGAGTCCTTTATTGAGATAGGCATAGTGACGAATTTGATCTTCTACAAATTCAGTGCGAAAACTGTAGTTTTTAAAAATGGTAGCATCTGGAATAAAATGAACGGACGTTCCATTTTCCTTATCGCTTTTAATCCGCTTTTCTTCTTCGAGATTGCCACAGGAAAAAGTAGCTTGCAAGGCTTCACCATCACGCACTGACTCAACGGTAAACTTAGAGGAGAGCGCGTTGACCGCTTTAGTTCCTACTCCATTTAGACCCACTGTCTTTTTAAAAGCTGCACTATCATACTTCGCGCCAGTATTAATCTTTGACACAGCATCCACTACTTTTCCTAGTGGGATTCCCCGCCCGTAGTCACGAATTGAAACATTGTCCTCGTTAACCTGGATATCAATGCGTTTACCATGGCCCATGATAAACTCATCAATAGAGTTGTCAATAACCTCTTTTATCAAGATGTAGACACCATCATCTGCGGACTGCCCATTTCCCAATTTTCCAATGTACATTCCAGGTCTAAGACGAATGTGTTCCTTCCAATCAAGCGTCCGAATATTATCCTCAGTATACTTTGCTGCCATCGTTCAAGCAAGATACTTGTCGAGGGTGAAAAGCCAAGTGCACGGATAACGCAGTTTTACACATTAGAAGGCGTAAAGATTCACTATATTGTTCAATAACAAGGGTCATGGAGCAAAACAACGTTTGGATGATTGATGATAATTTGGGGGATTCCATTTTAATGGAAGAAGCCATCCTACGTACCAGCCTTGATATAAACTTAACCTATATAGATAATGCGCAAGAGGCGCTGCAGAGACTTCTAGAAACAAGTCCTGACTCCTACCCCAATCTATTAATCGTTGACCTAAACATGCCCGGAATGAACGGTTTGGAATTAATTGGGAAGGTAAAAGAGGATGAACGATTACAATTGATTCCTGTCGTGGTTATGACCACATCCAGCCTTAACTCGGATGTTCGATCGGCGTACAAACAACTCGCCAATGCTGTCGTCGTTAAACCCATAGAATTTGAAGACTATATAAAGACGATTACTGCGATTCATACGTTTTGGTTGAGCACAGCAAAAATTGCACGCTATGAGTGAACAAAGACCGCTACATATTTTAGCTATTGAGGATAACCCAGGTGATGCTTTTCTTATTCGATTCTATCTAGAGGAAATTGATCCTGAAGGCTATGTAATTCATGACGCTGGAAGTCTCGCAAAAGGCCTTGAGTTACTCCAAAGTGAATCGATCGATGTCATTCTTCTTGATCTCCATCTACCCGATGCCTCAGGGCTAGGCATTTTAGACACCGTAGTTGAATCGAGGCCCGACATTCCTGTTGTTGTAATGACCGGACTATCTGATGAAAAGACAGGAGAAAATGCCGTGAGCAAGGGGGCTCAAGATTTTTTAGTCAAAGGAAGGTTCGATGGGGCCATTTTAGATTCTTCGATTAAGTATGCGAGCAAACGCTCAGATCTCAATAAGCAGTTTAACCAAATCAATGATGAGACCTCCTTACTGAATGAGGTTTTAGATTCTATGATGATTAGCCAAAACATTGGCTTTGTGCTGTATTGGAAGGAAGACAACACCTTTGAAGCTTCACGTCATCTGCAAGCTATATTCTCCCTGAAGGAATCCCATTATTCTCCTGAAGAAGCAAACAAGGTATTGTTTCCAGATGTTGATCTAGCCAATGGGGTATTGGCTCCGTTAAGTAAAGCAGAAAAGGTCGGACCGGTTTCTTTTGTTCTCCAAGGAAAAGAGTGCACGCTAAGCGCTGTTTCACATAGAATTGGCGCACTGCTATTTATAGCCTACAACAAATAGTTCCTGTACTTCTTCTAGATATCAGGACTGTAATAACTCGGGGATCTCAAGCTGCCAACCTCATAAAGGCGAGGAGTAGTTGAGAAAAGATAATTGAAAAATGGCGCGTCCGCAATCTGATAGGTTGGATAAAATCCAAAGGCTATATCGACAAAATTCAACCCTAGATTACGTGCCTGAAAACGAATACCTACTCCATATCCGTGGTGTAAGATGCTCTTATCAAAATCACGAGGACTGCCCGATGTCGTCAAAGCAAAATCAGCAAATCCGTAGAAATTTCCCCTTGAATTCCACCAAGTTATTGGCGTATAAAAAACAGATTCGAAATTGGCCACTAAGCTGCTTGAATAATTAAGTAATCTTCCATCCAGTCCCTGCACTGAATTAAAACTAAAGAAATCATTAGGTGTTCGATTCATACTCATTGTAGCCGATGTCGCTACAAATTGTCGAAACGTTAACTTTCCCAACGAGATGGGATTGGAAATGTATTGGTCAAAAAGCCGAAAAGACGCTTGATCATAAGCGCCCGACTTAAGGTAGAGGTTAGCATGAATACCTGCCGTTAAGTGGCCCAAATTTGGATAAACTTTAGAGGCATTCATTTTCAATGCCAAGCCCAAACGCTTTCCTCGGTACTCACTTATCTCATACCCTCCGATTAAGGCGATATTCCAACCCTTGGTTAGGTAATCATAGGCTCGGAATTGGACTAGCTCTTCCACTTCATAAAAATCTCTACTTACTAAGCCAACGCCTAAGGCGACAAACTGCTCACTTTCATAAAAGGGCTGACTTTCAGGAATTCGACTGTATCCTCTGCGTAAATAGCGGAGACCCACCGTCCAACGCGATAATGAAAATGCATTACCCAAGTGTCGGGCACTAAATGACCTCGCCAACCATAGGCTTTGACGGTTTGATACCAAATCATAGGGTGCTTCAAAGCTGCGATCAACTAACTTGGACTTGTTAAAACTGACCTTTCCTTGAAAAGCCCACTTCGTGTTGAAAGCTAAAAACTTCCGTTGGACTTTACTTTCAAACTCTTGACTGGTATTCGCATGAAGTACTGTCGTCTTTACGTCCAATCCTGATTTAAAGACATTTCGCAAACTATGATGAAGAAAGACAGAATATGGATTCCACTTATTGAAATTTCCTTTTGCCGCCACCTGAATCGTTTGAGGAATACTGAAAATGTCATAGACTCCAAAACCCAGCTGAATTGACCCAGGACCTCCTTCAAAAAGTACCTGCCAATGACGATTGTTTTGTACTAGGACATGAACTTTCACACGATGGTTATCTATGATATGCAGTTGAATAACTGCATCACGATAAATAGTGCGTTGACGAAGAACTACCTCATTATCGACCATTAACTGCGCATCTACCAAGTCCCCTTCACGGAACATAAGCTGTCGCTTCACAAGTTGAGCATTCCATCGATACTGATTGGGTTTAGACACAAAGTGGAGATTAGGGTCCCACTGGGTTGTATCCTCTATGACTTGATTCTTTTCATCAAAGACAATCACCTCAATAGAAGCAATCTCCATGCCTTCAAATGGAATAAAATCCTCACGCACAGAAACAGAACGATTGGTTTTTTGAGGAAGATTCACCAAGTCTAGGACCTTACCAAATCCCTTCGGATTTTCATAAACAAAAACATTACCTGTATCGGCTGTATCGTCTTCAATGGCATTGAACTGCCCTTGAGCAATTGATGCTATCATGAATAACAATACGCTTACATGCCGTGTCCATTTCATAAACTGGTTATTCGTAAATTACTCTAGAAAAATGACAATCCGCCTTTAGATACAGGTTAAAATGCTCTGCCAATGAGAAAACAATACATTGTAAGCTTTGATCAGGGAACGACGAGTAGTCGATGCATTGTGTACAATGCGCAAAAGGAGGAGGTAAGCCGCGGACAGATGCCTTTTGAGCAGTTTTTTCCTAACTCCGGTTGGGTAGAACATGATCCTGAGGAGATATGGCAAACTTCTTTAGCCTCCTTTGAGCAAGCTTGCAAAGCATTAGGCAAGGCAAAGGACTCTATTGAGGCCCTTGGCATCACTAACCAGCGAGAAACTACCGTAGTATGGGATAGAAGAAATGGAAAGGCGGTGTATCCCGCCATAGTATGGCAAGATCGTCGCACCTTGGCTTATTGCAATGAGTTGAAATCAAAGGGGTTAGAAAATGATATTCGCGACAAAACTGGACTCCCTATTGATCCTTATTTTTCTGCTAGTAAAATTCGATGGATTCTAAACTCATCGCAAGCAATCCGTGAACTTGCAGAGGAGGGCCATCTTTGCTTTGGGACCATTGATTCATGGTTGATTTGGAAGCTAACTCAAGGAAAATCTCATATCACTGATGCATCCAATGCCTCTCGTACTATGCTGTTTAATCTTAAGACGGGGAATTGGGATGGCGAGCTTTGCAAGCTCTTCGGTATTCCTATGTCTATGCTGCCTGAGGTTGTAGATTCCTCTGGGGAGCTAGCCATGACTCATCCCGATGTTTTAGGAGCAGCGATTCCGATTCGTGGAATTGCAGGAGACCAACAAGCAGCCTTGTATGGACATGACGCCATAGAGGAAGGAATGCTTAAGAATACCTATGGAACTGGATGTTTTATGTTGATGAATACAGGAGAAAAAATCCTTGACCCAAGCTCCGGGATTTTAGCGACAGTCGCATGGCGAATCCATGGCAAGATTACCTATGCTGCAGAAGGAAGTGTTTTCAATGCAGGAAGTGCTATGACATGGTTAGAGGATGTCCACTTAATCGAACATGTCAAGGAAACAGCACAAAGTGCAGAGGCTACGGCACACAATCCACTGCTGATTTTTGTCCCCGCTTTTACGGGCTTAGGCGCTCCCTATTGGGATTCAACGGCTCGAGGGCTTCTTATCGGTTTAGAAAGGAATACGTCTAAACAGGCGATCGCGCGTGCTGTACTTGAGTCCATTGCTTATCAAAATCAAGATTTGTTGCTTGCTATGAAACATGCATCTGGTTTAGAACCGTCTGCTATCTATGTTGACGGAGGCATGACGGCAAATTCCTTTTTAATGCAGTTTCAAAGTGATCTTAGCCAGATAGTCATCCACCTCCCTTCCAATCAAGAGCAAACCGCCTTAGGCGCGGCAAAATTAGCGGCGAAACCCAGCAACTTT
Source organism: Chitinophagales bacterium (assembly GCA_049890075.1). Lineage (GTDB taxonomy): Bacteria > Bacteroidota > Bacteroidia > Chitinophagales > UBA8649 > UBA8649. The sequence continues at coordinate 25,936 of JBMHCE010000001.1, read as the reverse complement.
TTCTCCGAAAACCGAGAACTCAATGCCTCCTTGTTTTCTCCCAGTGCTTCGGATTATAATGAAGGCTACGATCATTGGAAGAGAGCAACACAACGTGCCATGCATTGGACATCAACTCAAGATTAGTATTTATGGGAAAGCATTCATCAGACATCGACAAAAAACATACCTCATTATCATCCTTTTATCTCTACTATCTCTATGAGCACCGCCATCCTACAAATAGAGTACTCCACTATATAGGAACTTCAGGAGTCATTGCCTTGCTCGTCCTAAGTATTTTATGGCAGAACTGGATCCTGTTGGCGTTTGTACCCATTGTTGGATATGGCTTTGCTTGGATTGGCCATGGACTGATTGAGCGCAATAAACCCGCAACATTTACCTATCCCTTCTACAGCTTAGCAAGTGATTTTATCATGTACTTCCATTGGATTACAGGGAGGCTCTCAGGCCAGTTAAATGCTATGGAAAAGCACTACGGCTTATCGGATAAAGACTAATCTATCTTCAGAACTCTCAGCCTCTGAATAGTGGTAATCTTCTTCGGAAAACTTCTTTAGATGATGATTTTCTTGTATACGATGTTGTATAACATATCGTGCCATGAGTCCTCGGGCGCGCTTGCTATGAACCGCCATGTTTTTTAATCCCTTGGCGGACTTTTGCAAAAAGGAACAACTTATAATCTTACATGTAAACCTCGTCCAATCCACTGATTTGCTGTACTCAGCAGACATAAGGTCGAGTATATACTTCGTATCTAAGGCATTGACGTGAGCACACAGCGCATCTGTGATTCGTTGACGCCAAAAGTCGTGATAGGGTATATTTGTTTTAGGACTTCGTAAAGCCATTTCCAGTCGATATTGGCAAAGACTATCTAAAGGGCGAACCCACCCGTACATTGCCGAAAGAATGCCTAAGTGATCTTGTGCATAGTGCAGATCATCGGGAGAAAACGTCTGAGCATCAAGTCCGGAAAAAGCTGTTCCTGTATATGACCATAAGGCCATTCCATGCTTTCTATTTTCTTTGTGATATAGGGCATACACAGCCTCCGTTAATGCTGGTGACAACTTCATCCATTGTTGAAGCTCCTCTTTTTTTACACCCTGAATGTCTCTAAAGACGCCCGCTCCCACTTCGTCAAAAACAGGTTGCGTAAGTGTAATAGATGGGTGGCTTCTAAGCTCCATGGTTTTGGATGGAGATAATAATACCATCATAATGTAGACGTAGTTAATACACTATCTAAAATACTACGGTCGCCGCGCATTCGGGGCACCTTCACTTGACCGCCCAGTCTGCCTTCTTGACTTAGCCATTGATAAAAATGTCTTGGTTGCAGAGACGTGATATGCAGTTCTTCTAACACCAAACTCTTATGCCGTTTGGCCGCATAGTCGCAGTTGGCCTGCATGAGGCCTGCGTCAAGATCTCGAGCAAAACGCTTTACGTCTGCTGGAGCTCTATTCCATTCAATAAGCCACTCATGCCGGGCAATTCCTTGAACCACCTGCGTTGATGGGCCGATTGTGTATTCTTCAATAACGGCATCGTGTTGCTTACAGACTCGAGGCAAAACCTGTTGCACATGGGATTCCATAAGTTCTTCGCCTACAAGATTTATGCTGTAGCTTGTCCGACCGGCAACTTGTATTCGAAAGGGATATAGACTCGTAAATCGGATCACATCTCCTGTTCTGTAACGCCATAAGCCGCCATTGGTAGAGATTACTAATTCATAGCGCTTGCCAAGGGCTACTTCATCAATGGCCAGCGTTTTTGGCTGAAAATCGGTCCATAGGTTTTCTGGTACAAACTCATAATAGATCCCGTAATCTAACATGAGTAACATATCCTCGGTTCCTTCGGAAAAGCAATCCTGTATCCCAAAAAAACCCTCCGACGCATTGTAGGTTTGAAGGTAATTAATGGGCTTGCCTAATAGGCGATTGAATTGCTCTTTGTAAATGTCAAGCGACATCCCACCCCATACATAGAGTTCTAAATTGGGCCAAACCTCAGCTATTGTCTTCGCCCCTGAATACTCCAAGACGCGTCGTAAGAGCACTACATTCCAACTAGGAACACCACTCAACATAGTAACATCTTCTTCACAGACCCTTTCGGTGATTTGTTGAAGCTTTGTTTCCCAATCGGGTAGAAGCGTCAAGGATTTTCGAGCAGCCTGACGAAATTGAGCCCAGAATGGAAAATTGCGAATAATGATAGACGATAAATCCCCATAATAGGCATTTGGATTTAACTCGTGCACTTGGGCACTTCCCCCAACAATCAAGTTTTTACCTTCAAACAAAGCAGACTCACTGTGATTTGCCAAATAGAGTGCTAACATATCCTTACCTCCTTTGAAGTGACAATTCTCCAAGGATGCTTTGGATACAGGGATAAACTTTCTAGGGCCGCCTGACGTACCTGATGATTGCGCAAACCATTTGGTTTTTCCAGGCCAAAGGGCATGCCGTTCACCTTCCATCATGCGCGTAATCCAAGGCTCAAGACTCTTGTAATCCTGCAAGGGCACTCTTTGTACAAAATCAGTTCTTCCCATAAGGGATGAATAATCATAGGTCTCTCCCCAAGACGTTGGTGTGGCATGTTGTATAAGCTGCTCGAGCACATCGCCTTGAACCTCGTTTGGATACTGCATAAAAAGCTCAATCGAATGCAGCCGTTTTTTCATAATCCATGAGGCAATGGAATGAACTAGTCGCATGGCTCTTTACTTTTGGTTGAGATACTTCGCACAAACTTCCAGTATCCCCGATTCAACGTCGCGTAACTTGTGATCAACGGCATGCATAACCTTGGTATTACTGTAGTGATAATCATATTGGGTATAGCGTGCTGTTTCTTTTGATATTCCCGGCTCTAACCCCGTAAACCAAGATTGCACAGCATGCATTCTCCACGCAAATCCAGCGAGAAATGGAGTCACTGTTAACGTGGGTGGACGCTTGTTAAAACCTTTAGCCACCATCCCCAGTATATCAGTAAAACTGTGTTGCTCAGCGGTAAGAATGAATCGCTCACCAAAGCACTTACGCTTAAGCAGTTTAAGGGTTAAGTCAACTACATCCTCCACCATTATAAAACCCATGCGCCCCTTCGGTGCAAATTTATTACCCTTATAGGCCAATTGAAACATGCGGGAAGAGCCACGCGTCCAATCACTGTAACCAATTACTGTCGCAGGATTTACAATTAAAACATTTAATCCCTCATGAAAGCCTCGATATGCTTCTAACTCAGCCTTGTATTTGCTGATAGCGTACCCCGTATTTTGTTTATGGTCCTTCCACTGTTTAGATTCATCGATAATCCCATCCATCTTGTAGCGCCCGAGAGAAGAAACCGAGCTAACATGAACAAAAGATGCCATCTTCAACTCCAACGCAACATTAATCATGTTGGCAGTACCCTGGATATTGGTTTCCATCATCAGTTGACGTCTTTTGGGTAAAAATGAAATCATAGCTGCCGCATGAATCACATGCTGACACCCATTCATAGCTTCAAGCAAGGACTGCACATCATTGATATCTCCAAGGCGCCATTCGATTTGATCATCAATTTCTTTCAGCCATGGATCAGGAACCTCTTTTCGGCGCAAGGCCACAACTCGGTAGCCTTCTCCCAGTAGTTTGCGTATAAACTGAGCCCCCACAAGACCTGTTGCCCCAGTAATAAAAATACTATCCCCTTTAGGGTAAGATAATTGCTCCATTAATTGTATCCTTTCTTGCTCCTGTATATTTCGCTTTAGCGTTTACTGTCTCAAGATAACGACTTAGACCCATCCATGCGATGCACAGAGCCTCTTTCCCTTCGATGACTTGATGCTCTGGCTTAACTACCTCACATTGACATGTCTGACTTAATCCATTAAACAATGTATCATTGAAAGTCCCACCTCCTGTGACCATAATTCGTTGCAGGCTACCGTACTCTATCCAGCGAGCGGTTTCCATAGATAGGAAATGGATATAGGTGTACAAGGTGTTTTGAGGAGCGTCAATACCATACTGTTCGAGGTGTTGAAGAATCTCTTTTGTGTATGAATTATCCAAAGACTTAGGCGGATCAAGAGATAGGTAACTCAGCGCATTAAGGTGTTCGAGTAGCTCACCAATCACCTGTCCACCTTGTGATAACTGTCCATTGTGATCATATTTATGACCGAGTTGACGAGCCATATGGTTTATGATTTGGTTGCAAGGTGCGATATCAAAGGCTAATCCGAGCTTGGGCATGTTCAGATTAGCAATGCCTCCAAGATTCAAATAGCCGTCGTAACCTGGAAAAAGTACTTCTTCTGAATAAGGTAATATGGGAGCTCCTTGGCCACCATAGCTCAGATCAGAAGAACGAAAATCATAGATGACAGGACATTGAGCAATAGATGCCATGGCATTAGGCCTACCTATTTGAAGGGAGCTTCCCACGGCTGGGTCATGAAAGATGGTGTGACCATGGCTTGCAATTAAATCTAGGTCACCTATACCCTCTTGCTGTACATGGCTTTCAACTTGTTGAGCAAAAAAATGTCCTAATGCTGCATCCAAGAGAAATACATCGCGCGCACTAGCCACCGGGGCCTGAGCGAGGCGATCGACCAATTCCTTTGGATAGGCATAGGTTTTTAGTGAGTGTATTGCAAATGACCATTTATCCTTTAGAATGGAGAACTCAGCATGACAAACATCTAAACCATCCAATGAGCTGCCGGACATCAAACCCAAAACCGACCACTTTGATGATTCCCTTTTCATGAATTATGGGGCCACAGGTAAAGAATCCAAATAGGATGCGACGAAAGCGATTTCCTCTGGGTTAAGGTTTCCCGAAAAGGCCGGCATTACCCCTTTGCCATTGGTGATAATATGGATGCGTTCCTCCATGTTCAGTTCGGAATACTGTAGGTTTTTTGCCCCATTGATTTGGGCATTTCCATGGGCCCCATGACAGCGCTGGCACTGTTCTATATAAATACGTTGACCCTTTGAGAGGGCCTTTCTTTTTCCTATTACCCCGTCACATGAAACAATAATCCATGCAATACAGAAAAGCATTAACCAAGCACTTCCTTTTTTCATTAGCGCGTGAGCGTTACATTACCCTTGTAGGAAACGATCTCTCCATCATACGACAAGGCTTGGATAGACCAAACATATACTCCTAGGGGTTGGTCTTTGCCCTTAAAACGCCCATCCCAACCCATATCATTGATATCAGATGTGTTAAATAACAGCCCCCCGTTGCGATTCCAAATGCTAAAGTCTAGTATCTGTGTAAGGTTTAGGGAAGCGATAATATGAAAGAAGTCATTAACGCCATCTCCATTGGGAGAAAAGGCAGTAGGCAGATAGAGGGCATTTTTTCCTTCCACAAATACAGTTACCGAATCATAGTTCTCACAACCATTCCCTCCAAGCGAAGAAAGGATATAGGTTGTGTTTTCTAGGGGTTCAACGTCGATGACAAGGCTTCCTGGATTAAGGATGCTAGGATCATCTATCCAAGCAAGACTTCCCTCCCCGTCAGCAAGGAGTTCTGCTTGAGTATTTCGGAAAATCGTAGTATCACTACCTGCATTTACGAGCGGTAGATTTAGCCCTGTGACATCGATGACTACTGTGTCATCAAAGCAAGCATTAGAACCAATTACCGTAATCAAGGTGCTTCCCGTTACAGGATACACTAGCGTAGCGTCTTGCGAAAGATCATTACCCGCCTCCGTCCATTGATAGGTCTCCGCGCCTAATGCGTCGAGTGTTAGTTCACTTCCAATACAAATTGCAGTATCACTGACTACATCAACTGATATGGGGAATTGAACAGGAAGGAAAATACTATCTGCATTTTCGCAGCCGTGGACATTAGCGGCAACTACTGTATACCAGCTTGTATCCGTCGGGGTAACAAACGCCTGGTTTCCTATACTTGAATCAATAGCAGGGTCAGGAAGCCATTGATACGAAATGGCTTCATCTGAAAAAACGTCTAATACATAGGTCACGCCTTCACAAACAAAAGGCCCAATAGGAAGAATCGTGACATCTGGGAGATAGTTAACCTCGAGCTGTAATGTGTCGCGGTTAACGCATTGTAAACTTCCTATGTCATCGGCAATCTCAAGAATGTAGGTCTCATCAAAAGATGGGCTTACATAGGTTGTATCTGCAGTAGGGTCAACTATGGATGGATCACTAGTTATCCAGGAATATCCATCATACCCAGGAGGAGCAGAGAGCTCATAAGGCAAGGCATCAATACAAACAGAATCCACGTCAGGTATTGTGATAAGCGGCAGTGGGAGGACCTCTATACGAATACTATCCAAATCGCCATAACAATAATTAGTTACTTGTAGGGTGTAGGTTGTCGTTACCTGAGGTGTAAAAATTGGAAGACGTATACTAGAATCACTTAGTCCAGCCGAAGGCGTCCATAAATACTCACTAACTAATCCTTGATCAGCTACATCTACCTGTGCCGTATCTCCAAAACATGTGGAATCGACCGAGAGGCTTATAAGGTCCAGAGCAGGATTTAACACAGTAACTAATATGGAATCTCGACCAAGACAATTATTAGAATCTATACCCTCCACAACATATAAGATATTCGTATCAGGAGAGGCAATAGGATTACTAATCAGAGCATTGTTAAGCCCATCCAACGGGGACCAAGTATAGGATTGTGCGCCGCTAGCTTGCAACTGCACTTCATCATTGAAAACAAGAGGCAGGTTTATGTTAAGGCAAACTGAGGTATCCGGACCAGCATCAATATTGGGTACTGGGTATACCCCAAGGTTCATAGAATCCAATTGAATACAATTATTCCCATCAGTAACTTCAACGGTATATGTTGTTGCCGAAACTGGGCTAGCAATCGGGCTAGCAATCGTAGGATTACTGAGGCTAGACACAGGACTCCATTGGTAACTCACGCCACCAGAAGCATTTAACTGCAGCGAGGTGTTACCGCATATAAACGTATCGGCCGTAAGAACAACCGTTGGCAAGGGATTAACCGTCATCGGTATCGAGAGTGTATCTCGACAAAACAGCGATGATGTCACAATGAGTGAAACATTGTAGGTGCCCGACGAATTAAAGGTGAAGTTTGGATTTTGTACTAATGATGATCCCTGACTTCCAAAGGACCAATTGTAGGCAATTAGTGTACCTGAGTCAAGCGAGGAAGAATCAACAAAAAAGACCGGTGAACCTTCACATCGATCACCAAATACAAAATCTGCATTCGGTATGGGAAGAACCTCTATGGTTTGAAGCGCGCTATCTGTGCACCCCAATGACGATTCAACGGATAGGTTTACTTGGTAGAAACCAGGCTGAGGATAGGAATAGTTTGCATTGGTGGCATTGGACGTATCCGACAAAACACTCAAGTCACCAAAGTCCCAAGACCACTCAGAGATACTGCCTTCTGTGGTAGTTGAACCATCCAAAAACTGGGAGGCAATATTTAAGCAGGTATCCAGTGCCTGAAAATTTGCTTCAGTATACGCTACGCCTACCTCTACTGAATCTTCATCAAAACAACCATCTGCCGTAGTAACTAGCACTACATATTGAGCTAGTGAGTCAGGGTTTACCGTGGGTTGGTTTGTTGTTTCGCCTATTAGACTTGGTGATGCATTCCATAAATAGTCTTGCCCACCGCTAACGTTGAGAGCAACAGCATCTCCTTCACAAATTACCGTATCAGGAGTGATCACAATATTTGGTAAGGGGTTTATAACCAAAGGAATCGTAGCCGTATCTCTACAAGCAAGGTTTGAAATGGCATTCACTTGGATGTCATAAGTGCCTGCAGGCAAAAAGATCTGAGGATCAATGGCTGTACTTGACCATCCATTACCATCATCAAAATCCCATTCATAGGAGGTAATACTTCCTGATAGAATGGTGGATTCGTTAACTATGTCTATCGAGTCTCCCTCACAAGGAAGCGAGGTGGAATAAGCAAAATCCGGCAAGGGATGGACCACCACTGTGTCATATACTGTCTCTTGACACCCTTTACTTGTCGTTACTACTAGACTGGAAACATAGGTTCCAGCCTCCGTGTAGGTATAGGTTGGATTTTGGATATTGGAAGTATCGGAATTGGTCAAGGTGTCTCCAAAATCCCAACTCCATGAGTTGATGAATCCCGTTGTGGCAAAGGAAGTGTCGGTAAACACAACAGGAAGATTCAGGCATGAATCCACTAAAAAATATCCAGGCCGAAAAATTGGATACATCTGGACAATTCCTGTAGCGGTATCCGCACATCCGTCCCCTGAAGTCCCAATAACCGTTACAATAAATGTCCCGGTATCTGAATAAAAGAAAGAGGGATTGGAAATGTTGGCTGTATCATCAGTGAGGGAAGGAACTCCAAAATCCCAGAAATATTCTGTGATGCCAAAATCAACGCCTAAATCAAAGAAGACTGTTCCATCATCGCACTGAGCATCAATGGTAAAGAGCCCCGTCAATGAATCTTGAGGGATACTTGGGTCGTAGGCAATATCGACTTCCGGGAAGTCGCAAGAACTTACTGTGTACTGAAAATCACGCGATATTGTAGAGAGCAATACTCCATTGCGATATTCCTCCACACAAACCGACATAGAAAATGTTCCTGAGTTAGGCGGCGTAATCTGCGCAATCCCTGTAACGGGGTCGATAAACGAGGAATTTTGGCCAAAAGGATCATTGGGCGAAAATCCAGGGCCAAATGTAACGGGTGAAAATGGAGGTCCGTAAAAGGTATATCCATTAAAGGTTGGTGGACCACCCTGTGCGTTGAGATCGTTAGCATCGGCAATTGGCGGATTATTTCCTTGGCCGTTACCCAAGCCTAACAAGGGGCTACAAAAAGTATATACTAAAGAATCTCCGTCCTGATCCGTAGCGGAGAATAGAATGGTGTTCAACCTATCCTCACATAAGTATTGCTCTACCGGTTCATTAAAGACAGGTGAACTATTTACAATGTTCATAGGAGGAACGACAACAGAAGAGGTAAAACCGCTTTCTCCAGGGTTCAGCAGGTTATCGACCAAAGCCCCATTACGGCAACATCTTGCATAGACAAAAGTGTAAAATGTATTGGGATCATAGCCTGGTATAGCCGTAGGCATATCGACCGTAAAGACATATTGTCCTATCTCAGTGTCAACATCTGGTGGAGAAGATTGACAAGGGTTAAGTTCAATGGGAATCGTCTCGTCAACATCTAAAAACTGAAAAAAGGATACCACGAAATTTCCAGCATCATCAAAAACAGAAATTGTAGCTGGATCATCGAAGTTTGCGTTGGGATTGCCATTGTAGTTATCCCTGTAGATAGTAAGGGTAAATTCTAAGCTATTCGTGTTGGCAATCCGGGTGTAGGTTAACTCGCCTCCTACCAAGTGTGTTGCATGGCTCGTAAAGCAAAAACAAAAGAAGATACTTATGGCAAGAAAACAATGTTTCATCTCAGTCTATAAAGATACGCTAAGAATGCAGTAATTGTTTTGTTAATATGTAAGAGAAGGTCCAAAAAAGTTCCATTTACAGCATTTTTTTATCATATTCATGGATGAATCATTTTATGGATTTACAATCAGTCATCGCTACCCTATTGCTGAGCGCAGAAACGGGAGGTTCAATGATGGGCCTTGCTAGCATTTTAATTCTTGGTATTGCAGCGCAATGGCTTGCTTGGAGAATCAAAATTCCTGCGATTCTACCCCTTATTCTTATCGGGCTGTGCGCAGGGCCGCTTCCTGCTCTATTTGGTGGGAGCTCACTAATTGTACCTCAAGAAATTTTTGCGGGAGCAACCATGTCTCATTTTATCTCACTCTCTGTAGGCGTCATCCTTTTTGAAGGAGGCTTGACGCTAAAGTTTCATGAGATTAAAGGTCTTGTGGCCACCGTTCGAAACATGTTGATTTATGGGGCAATCATAATGACAGCAGGAGGAGCCCTAGCGGCCACTTATATTCTTGGGCTTGACTATCGAGTTGCGTTACTCTTTGGAACCTTGATTGTCGTTACGGGACCTACAGTGATCCAGCCCATTATTCAATCCGTACGCCCAAAGCCTTCGGTGGCAGCCATTTTAAAGTGGGAAGGGATAACCATCGACCCTATTGGAGCACTTCTTGCGGTTTTGATTTATGAGATTTTCTTTATGGCCATGGGGCATTCAGGAGCGGATCATTCTGCAATCGATGTTATTCAGAACTTACTAATTATGTTGCTCACCGGCATAGGTGGAGGGGTGCTTTTTGGTTGGGTTTTACATGAATGCATTACAAGAAAACTCGTACCGCACTATTTGATTAATGTTTTTGTACTAGCCTTTGTCATTATGTCCTATTCTACGGCAGACTGGGTACAACATGAGTCAGGTCTTTTGGTGGTGACAATCATGGGAATAATGATTGCCAACAAACCCAATGCAGACTATTTAGATGAGATTATTGACTTTAAGGAGAGTATTACCATGTTACTCATCTCTGTACTCTTTATTGTGCTTTCGGCCAATCTAAGCGGACAGGATATTCAACGGCTTAAGGACCCGAACATAATCTTTGTCTTTCTAATCATTATCCTTGTCTTGCGACCAATAGTTGTTTGGCTTAGTAGCCAAAGCTCTGCATTGACATGGAAGGAAAAGGCATTTATCGCTTTTGTCGGGCCAAAGGGTATTGTGGCCGCCGCTGTCGCCGCGATTTTTGCGCTCAAGATTAACAATGGGATAGACAATGGTTATCTTCCAAATTCCCTTAGGGCTGATGCAGAGCTACTTGTGCCTCTTACCTTTTCAATCATATTGGGGACGGTGCTTTTAAATGGACTGTTTTCAGGTGTAGTAGCCAACCTTCTCCAGGTCAAAAAGCGAGAATCCAATGGTTTGCTCATTATTGGAGCTCACCCTTTTGCCCGAAGCCTTGCAGCGCATCTAGTCAAAAAAGATTTGCCAGTTACTCTTGCCGACACTAATCAGGAAAATGTTCGGAATGCAGAAAACCAGGGATTGCGGTCACTAGAAGTTAATGCCCTATCCGACAAGATGGATGATATACTCACCACGGAGGATGTCGGGCAAATGCTTGCCTTAACCCCAAGTAACGATGTCAACATTTTTTCTTGTCAGAAATTTGAAAAAATCTTTGGAGAAGACAATGTGAGCAGGATTTGCAGCAAGACGGAAACAGAAAACAGCAGCCTATCTAGTTCATCCCGAATCATGGGTAAAGGAAGGCTACACTTTCCTAAGATAATGGCTGATTTCAGCAACACCAATCAGTTTACAGACCGAACAATATCAAAAGCGGATCTTCAAGATAGTTGGATAAGTCGCGAGGAGATATATCCTGTGATGATTATAGATAAAAAGGGGAAACAAAAGGTTTTTACTCCCGATTCAGTGAGTTTCCTCAATGAAGGAGATGTTGTCGTCCATCTGGTCTCCACCAATTAAATGGGTTACGAAACTTAAAAGACCATGGGTAAAGGCAAACTCAAAAAATTTGCGAAGTACAAATCCTTCCCTTTCTGTTACGAAAACCTCTCGTTTGACCAACCTCAGCTGCTTGACAGTAAAAATGAAGTGGTCGATCTGGCCGGAGAGTGGAAGAAAACCACTGGAGTAACAGGTGGAGATTTGGTGTTGGAACTTGCATGTGGAAAGGGTGAATATACCGTAGGTATGGCCCAGCAATATCCTGACAATGGTTATATCGGCATGGATATAAAGGGGGCTCGAATGCATCAAGGTGCGGGTTATGTTGACGAGAAAAAGCTGAGTAACGCAGCATTTGTTCGAAGCCGAATTGAACTGATTGAGCACTTTTTTAAACCGGGTGAAGTCGATGGTATTTTCATCATTTTTCCCGATCCGTTTTTGCGCAACCGTTCAACGTCAAGAAGACTTACCTCACCGCCTTTTTTACATCGCTATCGAAAAATATGTAGCCCTGAGGCTACCATACGCCTTAAAACGGATAGTCCCGAACTCTATGAGTATACATTAGGGGTAATCCATGAGCAAAACCTAATCATCAAACATCAAATTGATGATATCTATGCCGGTCCATGCAGCGTTTGGGGTTTGCAAGAGATCCAAACATTTTACGAGGCCATGCATTTAGAAGCCAAGAAAACAATCATGTATGTTGAGTTTAATCTATTTGCATGAAAACCTCACCTGATTTTGCCGAAAAGGTTATCGATACCGTTATGCGCATCCCACGTGGGAGAGTAACAACTTATGGTGCTTTAGCTACCTTTTGCGGAAGCCCTAAATCAGCAAGGTATGTAGGAAGCCTGCTAAAGATGAGTCGATATTCATCTTTTGATTTACCAGCACACCGCGTGGTAAATCGGCAAGGGATGCTCACAGGTCAGGCTTTTTTTGATAATGATTATCCCATGCATAAACGCTTAGAAGAAGAAGGTGTAAAGGTCGAAAACAACCAAGTTGTTAACTTTGAAGATCTATTCTGGCAACCCACTGAACTATTATAATGATTCCCTTAAATCTTTTGCATTTAAAACACTTCCTTATCGTTTTGCTTATTGGTTTAGCAAGTACATCGAGCTATGGCCAGGGCGCTGATCCCGACCTTATGTCGCCTAAAAATGCTATTGAAACGCATCTGATTTATCTTCAGGATGACAGCTATAATCCAGAACAATCCGCCAAAGTGATCCCCGAATCTGTCGGAAATCTAAACCAACGAAAAGCCGTCGCCATAAAATTAAAGGAACTCTTTGATGGCATGGGCCTCTACCTCGATCCTGAGCTTATCCCTCAAGATCCCAACTATATCGATACCAATTTTAATAACCAAAATGTTTATTTCCTCTCTCCCTTAGACGCCTCCCTGTATCTTGTGAGGGATACGAATGGTAACTGGGTGTATTCTGAAGCAACCCTTAGAGGTCTGGACAAAGCGTATAAGGCAATTTATCCGTTTGGTGTAGATTTTCTCAAAAATTTGCTGCCCTATAATGTTGGCACGAGATCATTTATAGGACTTGCCCTTTGGCAATGGACAGGTATAGGCATCTTGGTTTTAGCTGCGTTTGTACTTCGTTTTATATTAACTCAATTACTAAGTGTTCTTGTAGGAATCATTTTCCGCTCAGCACTAAAGCAATATGCACCAGAGCGAGAGAAGCTTATGGACATGCTTCGCTACTTTAGCATCTTTCTTGTTATAAAAGGTCTAGATATTGCTAGTTCTAGCTTACAGCTCAACCCGCTCCTCTACAATTACATTACGATAGGCTTTCTTCTTTCAGGCTGCATTGCACTCGTTTTTGGCTTTCTCAAAGCCGTCGATATTCTGCACGACTACCTAACTAAAATCGTGCAACGAACGGATAATGAAATGGATGATCAGTTACTTCCTGTCGTTATTCGAATTTTGAATATTGTGGTGGTCGGAACAGGACTAGTATACACGCTCACTGTCTTTAACATCAACCTTACGGCCATCTTGGCAGGACTTTCTGTGGGTGCCTTAGCCCTAGCACTCGCTGCCCAGGATACCGTAAAGAATTTTTTAGGCTCGGTAACTGTCTTTGTTGACAAACCATTTAAAATCGGTGACTATGTTAAGGTAAATGGCGTTGAGGCAACTGTCGAAAGTGTTGGTATTCGCTCTACGCGGCTACGCACACCTGACCGATCACTGGTTACGATTCCAAACGGTGAGTTATCCAACATGACCATTGATAATTTAGGAGAACGCAACCTTCGGCGATGGAAAACTGTACTTGGCCTAACCTATGATTCAAAGCCCGAAGCGATCCAAAACCTATGTCGCGCCATAAAGGAATTATATGCTCGGTCTGAGCACGTTGATCTCGAGAATAGCTCCGTACACTTGCACACCTTAAATGCATCCTCAATAGATGTCCTACTCCTAATCTACATGGATGCTAATACCTATGATGATGAATTGGATATTCGAGAACAATTGATTTTTGAAATCATGGATTTGGTAGCCAAAGAAGGTCTAAGCTTTGCATTCCCTTCTCAATCCATTTATATAGAGTCCCAACCCACGAAGTAACTGGTAAGTTTAGGCCTAAAAAAGATGCGGCGCCTCATTTGACTGAAGCGCCGCACCGAACCAAGACTATGAACTCTATTGCGATCTCTCCTTTCGCACAGAGTACTATAAATACGTGAGAAAGTATATCTTATTGTAGCTTTTTAAGAGTTTATGAAAAAAAAATCTGATGCAGAGCTTTTAGAAGCCTATCAGGCGCACAAAGACCATGACAGCCTTGCTGTGCTGTTTATGCGCTACGCTGCACAGGTATTAGGTGTTTGCCTTCGATATCTCGAGCATTCTGCTGATGCAGAAGATGCCGTAATGGACATATACACTCATATTCAAAAACCACTTCAAAAACAGCATATCCTTCACTTTAAAGCATGGATTATGCAGGTCAGCCGGAACCACTGCCTACAGATAATTCGCAAAAACAAGGGGAAGTACTCTATTGAAATTAGCGAGTTAAGCCATATGGAATACAGTGATAACCTGCATCAGGTATATATTGAAGATCGATGGCTTGATATTATGGAAGAAGAACTCAATCATCTCAGCGAAGAGCAACAAATTTGCCTTCGGATGATGTATTTAGAGGGACATTCTTACAAAGAGATCGCAGCAATTAGAGGTTATGATCTTAAAAAGGTTAAAAGCTACATTCAAAATGGCAAGCGCAATCTTGCCCTTCGTGTAGAAGCAAGAAAGAATCATGAGTAAGCACAAAAAACATAGTCCGAACAGCGGTTCCTTTCTCAAAAAGGTTTTTTCTAAAGAGCAATCTAAGGAAGCCTATACCGATCTTGAATGGGAAGCCAAACAAGGGTTGGAGCGTCTAGGAGAAGATGGAGCAACCGAGGCCTTAGCGCGCATTCATAAGCGTATTGAATCACAAAAAAGAAAGCCATCAAAACAACCAGCAACTATCCCACTATGGCGCTATGCCGCAGCTGCTGCATGTACAGGGCTGCTAATTGTCATCGGAAACCAAATCATTAATTCTACGGACAACGCAGGTCCCATTTCCTATGAGGCACAGGAGACACCAGTTCAAGATATTCCGCAAAACGAAGGCTCAGCACCCTCCTCTCAGGCAATGCAAGAGAATTTTACTGATGAATCGATCCCTGATGAAGTGTCTTCGGTAATTGATAGTGCAAAAGATGAGGTGTTGAATCGTCCCCATTCTGAGACGGAAACACAACGTAATGCCATCCCTCCACCTCCACCACCAGCAGAACCTGCCCTTGTTTTAGATATACTTGACGACAAAGTCTCCCAAGAACAAGAAGAAATGGAAGATATGACGGTAGAAGAAGACTTGTCGGAAGAAATGGTTGTTTTTGATATACCTAATGATATAGAGGATCAGTCAACAGATCAAGGTTCTGCAAGTATTGAAGAGGAAGAGAACCTAGTCTATACGTTAATGACAGATGAGATTATAACAGAAGAAGTATTGCCAGAGTTGACCTACAGAAGCAGTGAAAAAGTCTCTTTATCCCAAGACAATATGACGGCCTCTGACGCACCGGAACCGGTATATGACTGGAGTAGTGCATTTGCTGAAGAACAGTTTGAAGAGATTACCAACCGATTTGAGGAATCTAATTGGACTGAACAATCTAAAAATGAAGAGGCTATGTATTATACAGCACGTGCCTATTATGCACTGGGTAAACTTAACCAAGCCTTGGTTATCATAAAAGAGGTTATTGATCTCGATGGAGAAAAGGCCGGGGAAGCCCAACACTTTTTAGAACAATGGGAAGAATAACTGTATTCTAGGATTTCTCACTATTAAGATACTCAGCTAACTGCTCGAGTTCTTCGAAAAATGCCTCACCATACTTGCGGACTAAAGCATCTTTTACAAAGGCGTAAACCGGTGTCTTTAATTGCTCACCTAAAGCACAGGCTGCTTTGCATATTTCCCATTCCTCATAGTTTAAGGCCTCCGTATCATTGAGCTTTGTAATTCGTATAGGGTAGAGGTGGCAGGATATGGGTTTGCGAAACGTTACTTTTTTGTCATTGTACGCCTCTTCAATACCACATAGCGTAACCCCTCCTTTTTCAATGGCAAACACACAATGTTTCGATTCATGTAATGACGTCTTAAATACTCCATCTTCCTCATCTAGCGCATAAGGACCCTGAGCATCTAATACATCTTGATGGGCTTTACTTAGATAGGGTCGAACGGTATCCAGCACGCCTTCAAGTTCAGCTAACTCAAACGATTCTAATGGAGCCCCCGTATCGCCTTCAACACAACATTTTCCTTTACACGCGCTCAAGTCGCATACAAAGTGTTCTTCAAAAATTGCCTCGCTTAGTAGCTTGTCTTTGAATAAAATCATTTCATTCTCATTTTTCTGCCTATTGCAAAAATACAGGGGCGCTTATGGAAATCAACAGATTCGTTTTTCCAGTCTGAGACTTTTTTTGTTTTAATCCACTGGGTATCTAGAGTTAAATCACAAGAAACATGTAAAAGAGTTGCCGGATTAAGTTGATGCAACAGGGCCTTCCATAGGGCCATATTACGATAAGGCGTTTCCATAAAAAGTTGGGTTGCACCATATGCGTTGACAGCCTGTTCCATAGCACGGATTCGTTTGTTACGAGAAGCTTGTTCCACAGGAAGGTATCCATGAAATGAAAACTGCTGGCCGTTAAGCCCGCTGCCAGTCAAGGCTAATAGAATGCTTGAAGGACCGACGAGCGGCTGAATCTCAAAGTTCAATTCATGGGCTATTGATACAATCACGGATCCGGGGTCGGCAATGCATGGATTGCCAGCTTCGCTTAGAACACCCACATCTTGAGCCTTGGATTTAGCCTCCTGTAGGGTTTTACGAATGTGTTTTACGTTCGGATTATGCTTATCTAATTCAAGCCAGCTTATATCCTCATCAAAGTTTCGTTTATCCCCTATTTTTCGTAAAAACCGACGAGCCGTTCGGAGGCGTTCGACGATAAGATACTCGATTGGCGTAATGGTTGCAACCAGCCTTGGATCCATGCAATCAGGATTACCTAAGTCACTGGGAATTAAATAAAGCCTTGGCATTAACGAATGAGGGCGACACTTCCCTTTTGCTTTACAACATGATCTCCTAAAAACCACACCTCTACAAGGTAGGAATACATGCCAGGAGGCTGCATTTTGCCCTTATACATGCCGTCCCACTGAGGACTATTGCTCGATGACTTAAATACCTCTTGGCCCCATCGATTATAGACTGTTAAATCAACTTGCGAGATGCCCACCCCATAGATTTCAAACACATCATTTTGACCATCGCCATTTGGCGTAAAGGCGTTGGGTACATAGAGATCCAATGGCTCACCTACAAACAAGGTGAAATCAGTGGACCCAATACATCCTAAACTATCAGTAACCAGTACCGTATAATCACTTGTAACATATGGTGTGGCTATTGGATTGCTGCAATCATCACAACTCAATCCAAAAGATGGAGTCCATAGATACTCAAAGGGAGCTTGACCATTCCACAGACTATCAAGCGCCAAGCCAATGGTATCGCCATAATCAAGGTATTGATCAGCCAAAAACGGAGCGATTGCCTGAGGCTCACTTACTCTTATTGGGTTGAGCGTATCCGAACATCCTAAATCATCGGTTACAATAATTTCATACTGCCCCGAGGCTAGATTTTCAAATAGTGGACTAGACTGAATACCAGTTACATTGAGTAACTGATAGGAAAAGGTTCTCGACGTATCTACAGCACTCACAAATACCTCAAGACTACCGTCCTCATCGCCATTACAAGTAGTTGCTACAGATTGAGCACTGTATCCATTGGCTATTGGTTCAGACAACGTAAACAAGCTATCTCCTCGACACCCTGTACCATCTTCTATAAATTCAATCTGATAAGTGCCTGCAGATAAGTTACTGAACACCCCGGTGGCGTTACTTTGAAGAAGAAGTCCATTATTATCCAAGAGACGAGCCTCAAATACGGAGACTCCTGTAGAAGAGACGGTAATCTGTCCACCACTCCCTCCCTGACAGGCCACGTTACTGCCAACTAGATTGAGGTTGATGTTTGTACCTGGAGTTATCGAATAACTTCCATTAGCTTGACATGCATTGCCATCTGTCGCGGTTACTTGATAGGTGCCGGAAGGTAAATTATCGAATTGAACGGCAGATCCAACTTGAGTCAAGGTATCCAAAGACCAAGTAATCTGCCCTGACCCCCCTGAAGCGCTTACTTCAATCACACCATCAGAAACCCCTAAACACGTTTCATTAGTAACAGTCTCAGAAATGGTTAAAAGCGCTGGACTACTTACCTCTACTGAATCAACCGTTGAGCAACCAAAAGCATCTGAAACCACTACGTTGTAGTTGCCTGCAACTAGACCAAAAGCAGTATCTGTTCCTTGACTTAACGGATCGCTCCATTGAATGGTAACCGGAAGAACACCTCCGAGCGACTGCACCACGGCTATACCATCACTAAATCCAAAACAGCTTACCGAATCAGAACTCATGATAAGGGATGGACTTTCCCCAAGAGTATCGATGGTCACCGTATCACGTATTTCACAACCTAGGGCATCCGTTGCTAGAACAGAGTATACTCCCGCTGATAGCCCCGTTGCCGTCTGGGTAGTTTGACTTAGCGGGTCACTCCATTGGTAGGTCACAGGAGCGCTAGCATTTGAAATATAGATAGTCGCACTGCCCCGACCCTCCAAACACGTATCAGCCCCCAACACCACACTATCTGGCGAAGGACCACTTCCTCCTACGGACAAGGTTAACGTATCAAAACATCCTGAGGCATCGAAAACTCTAAAGAAATACGACCCTGTAGTAAGGCTATCTGCAGTAAATGTTGATCCCGCAGTAGACTGGCCTTGATAAATGGTTTGATAGGGTGCGCTACCTCCTGAAATCAGTAGAGTAATACTTCCATCGCCCAAAATACCACAGGATTCATCAGTTACTAAAGAATTTATGTTGAGTGGGTTGGGTTCAAAGACGTCGACATTTATAGAAGCCGAACAACCATTTGAATCCGCCACAGCAACAAGGTATTGCCCTGCAGAAAGCGCTAAAGCCGTATCCGCAGTCTGAGACAACACATCATTCCATTGAAAAGTATACGGCGCGTCCCCTCCAGTAGCAAGAACCCAAGCCCTTCCATCACTGCTGCCATTACAAGAAGTTGTATCACTCCCTGCTGTTAAGGCAGGAACCGCGCCCAAGGGCAAAACTTCCGCCGTGTCAACGAGCACACAACCTGCTGCATCCGTAAGAGTTAATTCATACAAGCCTGGTGATAACCCAACAGCTGTAGGAACAGTCTGCCCCAATGGATCGTCCCATTGAAAAGTAATCGGTGCTTGCCCGCCGGTGAAATTTACCGTAGCTGAACCCACGCCAGCCACACAGGTATCTGGCCTTGTTGTCATAGAATCAATAAAGGGGCCGCGGACGGGAATAAAAATGCAGGACGAATCGGAACAGCCACTTGCGTCGGTAGCCGTTACGCAATGAAACCCAGGTGATAGATTTACTGCTAAAGCGGTTGTCTCACCGTTATCCCATAGCCACTGGACCGCTCCACCACCTCCAGAAACTACACTAGCTTGGGCACTACCATTTGATTGGCCACAATCACTGGTATCCACAAGTACCGTGTTTAAGGTAAGATTGGACGTAAAATTGACCGCTTGGTTATCCGTATCCACAACAACTGACCCATCGCAATTGGTATAGGTAATTTCTGCAGTGTAGACTTGATTAGTTGTAGGACATACTTGGACACTAGCTCCGTTGCCGACTACCGTACCATTTTGATCCGCCCACTCTATACTGTAATTCGGTGTGCCATTGGGTAAAAAGCGCCAGGCCTCCGGCGTATTAACCGTCCATGGTCCTGTATTACGATTAGGGGGGGTGTAAGCAACATTACCTGCTGCATTTTGGATGCCAATAAGTGCATTTCCTGAATTCCATGTTGCACAAGTCGGTTTGTTTTCTACGTAAACCTCTATCGCATTGGTAGACTCATAAATCACGATCTGATGGCGGCTTACTAAATTGTTACAACTAAAATGACAGACATTGTCAAAGTTGACCACAAAGGTTCGGCACGGATAGCTACCCAAATTTGCATAGCGAATCGTACCGCACACCGAAGGATCGATATCATGATAGACCCCCATAATTGAATTGGTCGGCAGGATAGGACTCGGCATACTATTAGAAAAAGAATAGGGGTTATATGCTCCTGAAAGGCTAGCATCAAAAGAAACTACCCCATTACTTCCGATGACCAGCTGATTGTAGGTATTGCCAAAAAAACAAAACGTAAATGGCAAGTTGATTAGGCCACTGTAAATGTCATCGGTATTAACCGAAGTAGGTGTTCCCAACCCATAAGGATATGGCGGGGCATAAGGAATAGATGAAACCGCGTAAGACGTTGTTTCTCCCGTTGCCAAGAAGGTAGATGATAGTTGCGTACAGGAGTCTGTGCACTGCAGCGTAATAGGAGGACCAGCTACAATATTCGGACAGCCCGGAGCTTGCGCTTGAAGAGTTAGGGAAACAAGCAGGCTTAAAAGGCCTAAAAGAATAGGTTTTCTCAAGTACGCTGTATTTAAAACTTAGGACAAAAACGATTGTAGTCAATAGCCATTGGTCCTTGCTTGTTATGCGTATAAATCAATGACAATTCCAAAGCGCCATTAGAGTTTGTAGGAACTCGAAGATCAGATAGCGTAACGTCATAGGATAATCCAGCACGCATATTGTAAGCCTCTACACCAATCACTCCGATTAATGCATCAATTCCAAAGCCATTAATTCCTCCTACTAGACGAGCCCAGCCTCCAGCAAAGGCTGATACATTATCTGCTAATTCGTATTCAAAGCCGGAACCTACATTCGCTTGCTGGGCATTGCCTTGAAGCATATAGAGCACCGTAGGCGTGATGTAAGAATAATCACCCACCTTAATTTGCGCTGCCGCATGAGCATTTATGCGAGTATTAAGCTTATTGTCCTCACCTAAAAAACTTTCGTTAGGCTGATGTACATGATTTACTCCTACACCGAACATGTATCCAAACTCTTCATTGGGCTGCGAGCTAAAAAGAGCGCCAGCATTAACCTCTGGATAGCTGATGTTTCCATTTTGAAAAGACTCTCCATTAAACGCCAATGGATTAAAGGCATTGGCACCAGCATCCCATTGCTGTTCAAAAATTAAATCTCCTTCGTTGACGCGCTTTGCCACATATCCTGTTTGTAAGCCTAAGCCCAAATTGGATCGACCAAAGCGATCAAGCCCTTGGTGATAGGATAAAGAGAGCAGCCCTGCACGCGTTGTTAAATTCCCGTTTCCAGCAGCGTCATTGTAGAAAGCCAACCCTAATCCAAGAATATTTTCTCTCATTCTTTCAGGAAAAAGACGAGCATCAAAAGAGGCCTGAACTGTAGTGTATGGAGCCCATGAAGAAAAGGTCGGAATCGCAAACCATTGGCTTCTGTAATTGACCACTGCTCGGAAGTCCCCGCCGTGAAGCCCAGTCAATGCCGGGTTAAGCGTCAGTGGTGATGCGTAATATTGACTAAAGTGAATGTCTTGAGATTTCGCTGTACTTAATAAAGCGCAAAAAGAAAGAAACATTAAAAGTCGACGCATCATCCTATGATTTTGGTAGCTACTAAAGATAACAAGGATTTTCTATCTACAGGGTATTAACGTCACTTTCTCCTTGAAATTTTTCGCAAAAAACGGTACGGAAATGATAATGCCTCGTGTTGAACGAATGCATACTCATTGCGTTCAGCGCCAAAACCTTTGTAAAATCGGGCTACTCCGTCTATGGCAGAGCCTTCGAAATCCAAATATTTCATCTGATCAGCATTTTTGATAACACACTGATTCATAATAACATGCATCGCAAAAACTTCCTTTCCCTTGGGCGAAGAAACGGGCATGAGATTGATAATGCGCATGGGGCCCGATAAAAAAAAGTTTGCGGCAACAAGCTCATCCTCTACATAAGCACCAATAATACTTCCCAAGCCATAGGACTGTGCCTTATAAATAAGCCTGTGCATGGTGTGCTTAGTGGTGCTATCAATGGACACATCTTTAGATCGCATATGCCGCAAGTAAAACGACGTAAACGTCTCAGGAGAAATGCTTTGTGTCGTGTGAATAGCAAATTTTTCAGCCTTCTTTAATGAACGCTTTAGATTTCCCGAATACTTTGCCTCAATTTCCTCGTAAGGCGCATTTAACGCCAGTTCAAAATTGGGTCGTGGCTTGGTATTAAAATGATCGGGCACTGCATTTCCCGAGTTTAGCTGAATCTCAACTAAAGGAAAACGTTCGACAAGTAATGAGAGAGCCCCTTCAATGTCGATCACTTGACTTCCCTGTTGACTATACATTCCTAATTGCTGAGTAAACGGAGGTTGATAGGCGTAGGATATACCCCATTTTTGGCGAAAGGGGACCGGGAATACAGCCTCATAATCCCCTGCAATAAGCCCATCCCATTCCATGGCAACTGCATCGAGATACCACGTATAGGCATAAGGCATAGCATTAGGTGCAAAGTGTACCACGCCATTCCATCGTTTATCATCGATCTCCTCGCGCGTTACCCAGCGCCAAGTTGTAGGCATTGGTTGTGTATTCTTCAATGGACTATGCATTTTCTAAGGACTTTGTAAAAGCGTCCCAATACTCATTATGGTCGGCAATAAGGTTGTTATGCAGGTTAAACACTAAAGGATAAGCATGGTTCTTCGCATGGCCAAGGTACGCTCCCATCTTTTGCTTCCAAACCTCCAAACCGTTGGAAGCCATGTGATGAACAAAGGTCGAATCCATAAGCGGTAGAGGATGAATTCTTAGGAGTTTATCAAAGGATTTATCTGCTTCAAAAAAGCGATATGAACGGCTTATACCTGATCGAAAACCCGAACGATTACCATAGCCCATCGACCAATCATTTTGTATTCCAAGGCTTAAAAATTTTGGATAATCTTCATGGGGTCTGCATCGCAAGTAATGCATACGTACATGATGGCAAGGTTGATTTACTAATTCTTCAAAACGCTTGATTTCATCTGCAAGGACTTCCCACCGTCGAGATGACTCCCAAGATCCCAAGGCGTAGGTTGGATGAAGTCCAAAATCAACAACCTCACTCCATGGCTGCATCCATGCTGCAAACCCCTTATTGAATGGGTCAACATGTCGATCCATGCTACTTCTATTTCCTACTGGGATAAATATTCTAAGGCCAATGTCTTGCACCTCAGCCCATTGATGAACCCTCTCCATAATATCATAAGGATCACGCTGTCGCCCCTTACGAATAGAGCGTAAGGTTTTCCATCCAGGGTAACGACTCGGTGATTTGATTAACGATGCCAACACAAGTGGAAGAGGTCTTGCATACCATTGAAAAGCAAAGTCCAAATCCATCGTCAGCACATGACGTGGTGGTTTACAATCTACCACCACACCTTTTTTAGTCATTTGTGCCACAAGAAAATGAATGTATTCCTCTAAAAAGGGACGATCTAAAAGATGGTGAGACTCAAGTAGGGAATACTCATAAGAATAGCGTCCATGGTGATCCCAATCTTCAGAGTTGTAGGCTTCTTCTTTCCTGGTTAAGGTGAAAAAAAGTGTCGCAAAAAAATCAAAACCAAGCACTCCTTGCACTACCTTTTTAAAGCCCACAAGTCCAGCATCTGATATCAGCGGCAAATTCATCCATTCGTCCGCATGAAAAGACCAATCACTGCGACCAAGACATAAGTCAGCTTCGCTATTGGGCTCTTTGGCATAAGAAATCGTGAATGCATATTGACCCGAATCAAGTCCAGACGGATCGGTAAAGGACCAGCTCACACCTAACCAATCAGTAAACACTTGATGAAAAATGTAGGAGACTTCCTTGCGCTGTATATCGGTATGAATGCCTATCTTTTCTTGCACAACGTAAATCTAAGCCATACACTATGAAAAAAGTTATTGAAACCTCAAATGCTCCAGCACCGATTGGACCATACAGTCAGGCGATTTTAGCGGGAAACACCTTGTTTATAAGCGGTCAAATCCCTTATGACGGGGCGATGAACTATGCCGGTGATGATATCAGCGACCAAGCCCACCAAGTCATGAAAAACTTGCAAGCTGTGTTAGAGGCTGCTGGAATGAGCTTTGACCATGTAGCCAAGACAAGTATTTTCCTCAAGTCCATGGACGACTTTAACGCAGTTAATTCAGTCTATGGTTCCTACATAGGCGAAGATGCACCAGCACGCGAAACCGTAGAGGTTAGTAGACTTCCCAAAGATGTGAAAGTTGAAATCTCAATGATTGCCATCAAGGGCTAAGCATCCCCATATACATAGGCCTCCATCGATCGCAGTTTTTGATAAGCATCTTCTACGGTGGAGACGTGATCTACAATAAGAATTAAATGCTTTTCTGTTTGCTTCAATCGCATGGCAGCAGGATTGGAGTTTACATAGGCCATGACCTTACCGAAAGCATCTGATGCATAAAACATTGCCTTTTGATTAGAGGTAAAGTAACAGGTTAGCTTTCCCTTCTTTGCTATGATTCGTTCCAGTGCTAAGGTTTTTCCAACCCATTTAAGTCGGATTGCGTTGCATAGCTCTTTTACTTCTTCGGGGACCTTTCCAAAGCGATCTTGCACATCGTCTAAAAATGCCTGTAGCCCTTTGTTGTCATTAAGTGCATTGAGCGAAGTATACAAGGAAAGGCGTTCAGGCACGCTATTTACATAGTCATTAGGGATATGCATGGGAAGGTCCGTATCAATCTGACAATCCCTAACATATTCTCTCTTTTCGGCGATTTCTGCCTTGTAGAGCTCAACAAATTCCGTGGCCTTTAGCTCTTGAATGGTTTCATCTAAAATTTTGTGATAGGTCTGAAAACCTAAGTCATTCATAAACCCGCTCTGCTCTCCACCCAATAAATTACCTGCACCGCGAATATCTAGATCACGCATAGCGATATTAAAACCACTTCCTATATCAGCAAACTCTTCAATGGTTTTTAAGCGTAATCGGGCATCTTGTGAAAGCGTAGACACAGGAGGGGTAAATAGATAACAATAGGCTTTTCGGCTCGAACGCCCCACCCGTCCGCGCAATTGATGTAAATCCGACAAGCCAAACATATGCGCTCCATTTATGATAATGGTGTTTGCGTTGGGAATATCCAATCCCGTTTCAATAATATTAGTCGACAATAGGACGTCGTATTGACCATCAACGAAGTCTACCATTACACGCTCAAGCGCTTGACCTTCCATTTGGCCATGACCCACAGCGATGCGTACATTACCCAACATCCGTTCAAGCATTTGCTTGATTTCCTCAATATCCTTTACGCGATTATGGACAAAAAAGACTTGCCCCCCTCGATATAGCTCAAATTGTATGGCATCCGCAATGACCTCGGTACTAAACGTATGGACTTCGGTATGCACGGGTTGACGGTTTTCGGGAGGAGTCCGAATCACAGACAAATCCCTTGCCCCCATGAGGCTGAATTGCAGGGTTCGTGGTATCGGTGTAGCCGTCAAGGTCAAGGTATCCACGTTGAGCTTGATGGTTTTAAGTTTTTCTTTGACGCCAACGCCAAACTTTTGTTCTTCATCGACAATAAGAAGCCCTAGATCCTTCCACTGAACCGCTTTACCCACTAAGGAATGAGTTCCAATGCAGATATCAATTTTTCCTTGGGCAAGTTTTTCATAAATCGC